>CAZBUJ010000003.1:0-166721 GCA_964495075.1 uncultured Phycisphaeraceae bacterium | reverse complement strand
GCGACACCGACGACGAGCGAACGAACTTCTGGGATTACATCTGGACTCGTGACAAACGCATGACACTGACGTTTCTTTCGGCAGCCTTGGAACAATTGGATGCCAAAGAACTGATGGTCCAAGTGCCAGGGGGAGAGAACTTTCGTCCCCGTCGCTTGCCGCAGGACGTGAAAGTGCGGCTGGCGGGACTGGACTTCGAGGAGTTGATTGACGTGGTAGCGGCCTGTCTGGATCGACTGTTGGTCGTGCCCGAACTGGAGGAGGACGCCGAATTCTATGGGATTGATCCATTGCCACGTGGTCATGGGCGGGAGCAGGATGCGAGTCCTGTCGGGCACCAACCCCGCCCATGACGGTAAACAGCGGTCCCTGCGGGCGCAGGATGGCGAAGCATGCGTTGCTGACTGATCCTGCTCGTGATGGCCGTCCCGATGCGGGGCTGTCGTCAGGACGGGAGGTCCGTCAGGGACCACAATCCGCGGTCCGTGCGGGAGCAGGATGCCCATCCTGCTTGTGACTGAGGTCGATCGATCTCAGTCAAGGCATCACCCCGCACGCGACCGCTTTTTCACGAACTGTAAATCCGGTCGGCGAACACGATTTTACACCATCCGGTGAACGGATGGCGTATGTAACTAATAGAGGGACCGCGCGGGTCCCGATCCCGCCGGACAGCGCACCGGTCGCGAAGCGAAGGTCGTTGTGGGCATTGTTCCTGGGGAGTGATGCCGATGACCCAACGCCGCGACCGGTTCGATCCCACCGATCTGGCCGGATTCCAACCGGAGCAGCGTTCGACCGAGGTGGCCGCCATTCTCGCGAAGGGTGTACGCCGGATGCGGCAAGGCCATCACGGATCTTGACCGCGAACAGCGAACGCTCGAGCGCGAGATCACGCGGCGGAATGCGGCGACTGCTGAACCCCGCTACGGTCGAACCCGTCCTGTTGGACCGCGGCACACAAGAGGCGAAAGGAAGCGCCCATGTCCACGAGTAGTGACGTACGGGACCTGCCCGCGAGGCCGGGCACAACGGACGAAGAGAACGCGACGCCCCAGTTGGCGCTGCGGCCGAAGGACGCGACGAAGGCACTCGGCATCGGGTCGCGGCTGCTGTGGTCGATGACCAACCGCGGCGAAATCCCGCACGTGCGCTTGGGGCGGGCGGTGGTCTACCCGGTCGATGAGCTGCGCCGCTGGCTGTCGGAGCAGGCGCAGAAGAAGGGGAGCCGCCGTTGAGCGACCTGAAGCGGGCGGCGCTTTGGTGCGCGAGCGGCGGCTGGCCCGTGATCCCGATGCATTTCATGACGGACGGCCGCTGCTCGTGCGGTCGGTCCGACTGCACCAGCCCCGG
The DNA here is from genome assembly GCA_964495075.1 of uncultured Phycisphaeraceae bacterium. GTDB lineage: Bacteria > Planctomycetota > Phycisphaerae > UBA1845 > UBA1845 > JAFGJQ01. The sequence goes on along the minus strand of CAZBUJ010000003.1, from coordinate 165,368 downwards.
CAAGCACCCTGTAACGCCGCGTGGGTCGCCCGAAGGCGGATGGGCGTCAGCGGGATTGTCAGCTTGACTGAATATCAATCGTGTGATATCCTGATATCAGAGGGATGATATCGCGGGAGGTCAGCATGTCGGACATCGAACGGCAACTCTGGGGAGCGGCGAAGACGGACGGCCGATCCATCAAGGCGCTGGCCGAAGCGGCGGGGCTGCACTACGCCAGCCTGCACGGGTTCATGAACGGGCGGTCGCTGTCGCTGAGATCGGCGGCCAAACTGGCACGGGCGCTGGGGCTGGAACTGGTAGAGCGGCGACGAATGCAGAAAGGCAGGTGAACCCATGGCGAAGCAAGAAAAGAAACGGAAGGGCAGAACAAGAGGTAACGGCCGCGGTAGCGTGTTCAAACGCACACCTGTCAAGCCGGGCGCCCCTTGGATCATGCAGTGGTACGATGCCGAGGGCAAGCGACGCGAGCGCAGCAGTCGGACATCGGACAAGCGGACCGCCGAGCGGATACTGGCCGACATCCTGGACAAAGTTGCCGAGCGGCGTGCCCGTCTGGTCGATGTCCGAGCGGAGCGAATCGTTGAACAGGGACGAAAACCGCTTGCGCAGCATATCAAGGACTACGTGGCGCACTGTCACCATGCGGGGCACAATGCTCGACACGTTGTCCAGAAAGAGCGACATTTGACCTGGATGACCGAAGCGGCCGGCATCACTCGTCTGAGCGAACTGACCGCCGACGCACTTGAAGGCTATCTGCGAGGGATTCGTGAACGAGGCCTGTCTGCGAGGACGGCTAACTTCGCCCGGCAGCTTGCCGTTGCGTTCATGAGTTGGTGCGCGAAGACCGGGCGGGCTGATGTGAACGGCTTGGTCGTGGTTCCGAAGCTGGACGAATCAACCGACCGCCGGCGGGTGCGCCGCCCGCTCACCGATGAGGAACTGTCCCGTTTGCTTGCGGTAGCCGAGGATCGCGGCCGGAAGGCTTGGTATCTGGCGGCAGCGCTAGCCGGGTTGCGGTTGGGCGATTTAAGGCGCCTGACATGGGGCGACGTCGATTTTGATGCCGGCGCGATTACGGTTCACGACGGGAAGGCCAAACGCGAGGACATCATCCCGATGCACCCGCAATTTGGCCGAGGCGCTCACGCATCATCGGCAGGACTTCCCGGGCTTGCCGACCACCCGCGTCTTCCCCCAGGCGGTCACGGCCCAGACTCGGCAAAAGGACTTCCTGCGGGCGGGCTTGGCTCGCAAGGAAGTGGTCAGGGACGCCAACGGCGAGCCCATCATGATCGGCAGGGGGAAGCGACGGCATCCCAAAACACGCATCGTGACGACGGACGGCGAGGGCCGAGTGGTGGACCTGCACGCTCTTCGGACGACGCTGGGCACAAGCCTCGCCCGGCAGGGGGTTGCCCCCCAGATCGCCCAGCGGATCATGCGGCACGCCGACTACCGAACCACGTTGAAGCACTACACGGTACTCGGTCTGACCGACACGGCAGCAGCCATCGAGCGGGTCCCGACGATCAACAAGGGCAGTGCGAAATCCCTGCAATGTACGCATAAGCCCGGACGTTATCCATCTATCTTGGAGGAACGAGCTACAAACTGCTTCCTTCTCTCCTCACTGAATGTGAGTGGCTCTTGGTGGCATCGTTGACCGCGGCAACTTCGGATGGCGAAGAATCGCGTCGATTACCGAGTGAGCGCGATACTTGTCGTAGCCGCTCTTAACACTACGGCGCCAGTAGCTCCCAATTCGAGATGCCCAGCCCCGTTGCCTTGTACCAAGCCCACGTTTGTGGATCACCGCTATCCACTTTGAATATCAATTCCTCACCAACAAACAGCGGTTTAACGTGGTTCTTCGGGCTCTGCACCCGCCCTGGCACCCACCGAAATGCCCGACAGCCTGGGCCATCAGCTTCGTAGTCCTCCCAGACGCCGTTGTGGCTGGACCGGAGGCCATAGGCAGCTTGTTTGTTGTTGATAAAATGATTCCCGACTATCTGCGCGACGTTCACGTTTGTCAGCGACACGCCATACGTGCCAGTTTCGCGAATGACATTGCCCCTCATGAAGAGTTCGGATAAATCTGTCACCGCCACTCCTGTCCGCTCGCACCTCGCTATGTGGTTTCCTATCACCACCGTTCGCGCCAGCCCGTTGGCTCCGGTGCCGGTCACGCAAATACCATGGCCTTCAGGATCTCGAGTGGGCAGGACAATAAGTTTGCTCTCGCCGTTGAACTTGTGCTCGATGTTATGGCCGACGATATCGTAGATCCTGCGCACGTGATTGTTGGCGATCGTATTGTCACCCTGATACGCTGCGTTTCTGTCGACGCGAATGCCGCAACCTCTTATGTTCTCCACGATGTTGCCTTCAATGATACAGGATGAGGCTTGCCTTAGAAAGATCCCGTTCATGCCCCAGAAGAGCTTATCTTTGGCGTTGGGCGTTTTGAGGATGTCCTCAATTACACTGCGTGGGAGCCCGATTGGATTGTTGTTGAGCCTGATTTGTTTGTGCTTGTTGTGCCTGATTTGATTGTTGGAGATAATCACACCACGAGCAGCTTCGACGTACACCCCTGCGTTACCTTGCCTCCACTCGTCTCCGAGATAATCTCCCTTTTTATCCTTAGTAATCTCCGAGAGAGTACCGTTGTCAACTAGAACGTTGTTCGAAACGACGACGGCGGCATCTCGGAGGCCTGGGACTTCTTCTCCTGGGCCGCGCTCTATAGTCGGGCCGCAGTTCACTTGGATGCCGACCCAGGAATTGCCCGAGCAAACGTTTCCCGATACGATGCCCGTGGAATTGGCATTTGGAACCGGAGCCGCGATTTGATACAGGCAGATTCCATGCCGACTATGGTTCTGGCAAAGGTTGTTCGATACAGCAAAATGCTTGACGCTGCCCAACAGGATTCCCGTGTCGTTGCTACTGTTGCACGTGTTATCTGTTACCACGATATCCTCCCCTACGCCAAAGAATTCCGTGCAACGATTCGTGTTGCATATTATCCAGCTGGGCAAATCCGGATCGATGCAGTTCTTTGTCTGAGAGGCGCAGGCGACGAAGGCAATGTCGACCCAAGCTCCACCGTGGTACTTATTATCATGCAAAAAGCAGTTGCGGACATCCGCGCGCCGAGTGCTGCCGAGTCCCAGAACGCCCGTGCCGTTGCATTGGCAGATTTCGGAATGGCTGATGCTCACATCCGTTGAATGCATCATTACGATGCCGCAGCCTTCGTAATTCACTCGTACGCAGCCCTGTGTCGCGCTTAGCTGGCTATCGCATCGGTTGATCAGGCAACTGCTGATGTCGACGCATTGTGAGTCATAGAGGGCAATTCCGCCGGAGATAGGCCAACCATCCTTGTTTTCGTAACATGCTTCAACGCCCACATCGGTGATGACGCAATCCTCGATGGTCACATTCTTTGATCCCGAGAGGGCAACGCCGCCGAAGATATCGTCAGACGCGGTAGCCATACCCACGTTGGAGATGGCGCAGGCTTTGATGATTACATTATCGCAGCGTTCAATTAATATCCCCACATATGCCTTCTTATTGCCCTCGATTGTGCAATCTCGCAGACCGAAGTTGCTCCGATTGCTCAACGTGATAACCGCTGGCCCGTTTGCCCATTGCTGAAGAATCGTTCTCCCAATTCCAGAACCTGCGATTAACCAATCAGAGGCTCCTTGTACACTGCCCTCCAACTGATATGTCCCGGGTCCCAGCACAAGGATACCAGAGTCTGCGGATCCCAATGAGGCATCGATCGCCACCCTGTTGATGATTCTAGTGCTGGTTGCGGCTGGGGATAGCGGTGGTACATCGAACGTACTAGCCCCCCACCATTCCGGATAGACCGCGTCTACGTGAGTAAGCTGTACCCCAGAATAGTGTGGCTTATCCTTCTCCTTTGCATAAGTCGTAGGCGGGTCTGTTTGGCGTGTCGTGAATATCTGGTGGCGGCCTGCGTATAGCGGGCCTTCAATTGTGACGGTTTGACCAGCTCTAAAAGACAGTTTGCCTGAACGCAGGAACCATAGCGAGATGTTGGGTGTGGCTATCGTTGTGCTGTGGCCTTTGGGTGCTATGAGGAACTCATTGGCAATAACCAGAGTCGCCTCAGCGACGTTGCGAAGATCAGCGATCGCAGCCTGAAGGTCATCGTATTGTTTCGCGTCGACCCACGTTCCCGTAGGCCAAGGCGGATTGTCTCGCAGGTAGGCTGTCTGCGCGCCGAGGGGATGACATACCCACAGGCACAGGAACAGCGCGAGAGATAAGGGCGCTATCGAAGATCTACCGCGGCAGGCGATCTTACCAGCCACTTCCGAAATGTGTTTTGGATTGATTGCAGCCTGCATGGAATCCTCCTTATTCAAGCAACTGGGGCGTACGGACTCTTGATCTCTGTCGCGACTGACCGCTCAGTGTGTCAAGGGGAACGACCACGCCCAGGCGCGTGGCTTGGGCAACGATGAGATCGCAACATGGCGAGCATGTTCAGAAAAACCTACACGCAGCCGCTGCCGAAGCATGCCGAGATTGTCGAGCGTCGCGGCCGACAGATGGTCATGTGGATCGATCGTCGGGGGCGGAAGCAGTACGACGAGATCACCACCGGCCGGCAGGGCCAGATCAAGATCATCCGCGAAAGCCCCACATGGTTCGTTCGCTACCGCGACGCGGATGGCCTCGAGCAGATCAAGTCGACCGGGTGCAAGGACGAGCAGGCCGCCCGGCAGGTCATGGCTGACGTGCTGCGTCGGGTCGAACATGTCAAGTCGGGCATCCTCAGCCGTGAGCAGGATCGGCAGGCAGACTTCGCCGACCGATCGATCGCCGAGCATATCGCAGCCTACCTTGAACATCTAAAGGCAAAGACGGTGCGGGGCAAACGGGTGTCCGCCCACCATCGCCGCAACGTGAAGCACCAACTCGAGCGGGTCGTGGCAGAGTGCGGCTTCCGGCGGGTGGGCGACATCTCGTGCGAGGCGATGGAGCATTGGATGAACGGGCGCGAAGCCGAGGGCATGGCTGGTCGAACACGTAACACGCACCGATCCGCGATCGTGGCGTTCTCTAATTGGTGCGTCGAGTCGGGACGGCTGAGCTTCAACGCGCTGGCGCGACTGCACAAGGCGGAGGAACATGGCGACCGTCGCCGGAGCCGGCGGACGTTGACCGAAGATGAGATTGCTCGCCTGCTCAAGGCAGCGGAGCTTCGTCCGACCGCCGAGTTGGGACGGATGACAGTGCGGAAGCCGGGAAAAGAGAAAAAGGGCCGGAGCACATGGACGAAGGCGGAACTGACGTTCGATGACTTGGATGCAGCGTACCAGCGTGGCCTGACGCTTCTCGAGGATCAGTCGGACCGCGCCGCCGAGCTGGCGTTCATTGGTCGGCGGCGGGCGCTGATGTACCGCATGATGATCTGCACCGGCCTGCGTAGGAGCGAACTGGCCACCATCACTCTTGGGCAGGTGCATCTGGATGGACAGTACCCATGCGTCGAGCTGTTGGCGAAAGACGAGAAGGCAGGCCGGGGCGCGATGATTCCGCTGCGAGCGGACCTGGTCGATGAACTGCGGCAATTCGTCGAGTCACTTCAGGCCCGCACCAGCGCTACCGCATTACGTCATGGCACCCGCCTGTTTCCGATGCCCGCCGACATGATCCGCGTGTTTGACCGCGACTTGGCGGCGGCGATCATTCCGAAGCGCGATGATCGCGACCGCGTCGTGGATATCCACGCCTTGCGGCACACGTTCGGGACGCACCTGGCCAGGGCCGGCGTCGCGCCCCGCGTGGCCATGGCGGCCATGCGGCACAGCAGCCTCGAGCTGACGATGAACGTCTACACCGACCCGGTCCTGCTGGACGTGGCCGGGGCGGTCGAGGCCCTGCCCAGCTTCGCGTCCAGCGACGCCTCGACCAGGATCGCTAGCGTCGTAAAATGGTCTTGACCGTTTTACGATGCGGTCTAGAATGGTCGCCATGAAGACCATCGCCCGTATCTACGACGCCATGCTCGCCGAGCACCTGGCCAGTCATCGCCAAATGGCTTTGGTGAGCGGTCCGCGACAGGTCGGCAAGACGACGACCTGCCGCAACCACGCCGAGAACTACACCAACTGGGACAACGTTGATGATCGTGAGGTCATTCTGGGCGGGCCGGCCCGATTGGCTGAGCGCCTTGGCCTGAACCGGCTGTCGGAGAAGGTCCCCGTAGCCTTGTTCGACGAGCTGCACAAGCATGCGCGGTGGAAGCAGTTCCTCAAAGGTTTCTTCGACACCTACGCGGATCAGGTGCACATCATCGTGACCGGGTCAAGCCGTCTGGATACCTACCGACGTGTGGGCGACAGCCTGATGGGTCGCTATTTCCTCTACCATATGCATCCGTTCTCGGTCGCGGAAACGATCCACAGAGACTTGCCCGACGCGAAGCGCATCGTCCGGCGACCCAAGAAGCCCAAGCCCGCGGACTTCGACGCGCTATGGAATCACGGCGGGTATCCCGAGCCGTTCCTGAAGCGTGACCCGCGATTCAGTCGGCGGTGGCAATCGCTGCGCACCCAGCAGTTGTTGCGCGAGGACGTCCGCGATCTGACGCAGATTCAGCAGATCGACCAGCTCAGCATCTTGGTGAAGTTGCTGAGCGTGCGGTCGGGGCACCAGATCGTGTACAGCAATCTCGCCAAGGACGTTCGGGTATCGGTGGACACCATGCGCCGCTGGATCGAGACATTGGCCGGCCTGCACCACGGGTTCCTCATCAAGCCGTGGTTCAAGAACGTCTCACGTTCTCTCCGCAAAGAGCCCAAGTGGTTTCTGCGTGATTGGGCCGAGATCGACGATGACGGCGACAGGGCCGAAACCTTCGTGGGCTGCCATCTGCTCAAGGCGGTCGACGGATGGAATGACCTCGGGTACGGCAAGTTCCAGTTGGCGTACTTGCGCGATAAGGCCAAGCGGGAGGTCGACTTCGCTGTCATTCGTGACGGAGCCCCATGGTTCCTGGTTGAGGCCAAGCATGGCCAGGCATCCATCGGCGATGGCCTTAAGCATTTCCAGGATCAGGTAAAGGCGCCCTTCGCGTTCCAGGTCGTCGTGGATGCGGATTACGTGGACGCCGATTGTTTCGCCAGGCCGCGTGGGCCCATCGTCGTTCCAGCAAGGACCTTCCTCTCCCAGCTCCTATGATCAAGTTGGCGGACGCCCTCGGGCCTTCGCAGGCACGAAGCCCACGCCGAGCGCTTGCACGAATCCTTGCACGTCGAACTTGCCAACTGGTACGAATCCTCGCACGGATTGCAGTCCAGCGGAGACGTCGCTGGCAACCGCTGACAAAGCGGCCGCGCCGGAGCGACGATCCAGGAGACTTGTAACTCGCGGCGGGGTCGAAAGATAGACGCCTCTGGTCAACGGCTGTCAACCAGAGGCGGCCCTAGTCAAAACAGCGGGCGATGGGACTCGAACCCACAACATTCAGCTTGGGAAATCGAAAGATGGAGCGCAAAGCCTTGTCCGACCGGCACTTATGCCGCTTTGTGTGGGTAAAAACGAGGGTCACAGGTCGGTGACAACTGGCTAGAAAGTCGAAAACAGGTGGCCTACACGTGGCGACTGACCCACTTTTGGCCCACTCCCAGGCCGACGAGCGCCCCACGATGTCCAGCTCGCGTGCACGGTGATGGCCAGCGAACGGAAGGAGGGCAACGTGCTAACCCACTTGAAATGCTGGGCTTGCAGCAGCTTAGCGTGATTCGCCGTTTTCGCAATCCTTCGCATTTCGACGCGCCTTGTGGTAGTACTACCACTTCATGGCGGCCGGCGCCGGGACGCCTTCTGTCGTTGTAGACCCCCTCGGGCGGGGGAAATCGAACCCTGCCAAGCCCCCGCCAATAACTCGTTTTTTTGATCAGTACTTGCAATCCATCCCGCGGCAGATGCCGGATTTGCGTTCAGACCGAGAGTGCCCCCTCTTGACCGCCAGGGCCGATCGCAGACCGAATCCGCTGGGGACTCATCGGCGATGAAACCAGCTTCGACGACCTGATTCCCTGGGCGATCCTAGAACGACTAGGCGGGACACCTTGCGGTGGGGACGCGTATTCCCCCGTCTCGAAACCGGCGCCGGAGAATACCGGGACCGGGGGGCAGACGAGACCCCCGCCGTGGTGACGTGGACGGACGTCGAATTGTGCCAGACGACTCGCTTGGCGACTGCGAAGTCATTTGTCCTGTCAGCTTGATCCACCCTGCTTCTCGGCCGCGGGCGTGGGCCGCGGCTGGATGGGCGCAAAGGTCATGCATACGCCGGAACGCCAGACCGGATACGCCATCTCGCAACGAAAACCAATGAACTCGCCCGCCTGCCAGTGCAAGGCACCGAACAGGTGCTGTGCAAGCTCAGCGTGTCGCGGGTAGGCCGGGCAGGCGGCGCGGTCCAGTCCTTCGCCGAGTAATTGCAGTTGCGGATGGATTGGGATCCGGGTCGCCCAGCGATAGTCGGCAGGCGGATTCAGTTTCGGATTCCAGAGTTGCGCATCGACGTTCGGGCGGAACAACCGCTCCATGTCCCGGTGAATATAGACGTCCAGGATCTGATAGCGACAGGGGCAGTTCACCAGCGTCCACACGGCATCCAGTGAGTACTGTCCGGTGGCTGGATCGATCATGGGGTCGGCCATGCGACTGGCAAAGACGACGTCCAGCACTTCGTCGTCCTCATATCGCTCATGGTCCAATACATACAGGATCGCGTCCTTTTCGACTGGGTGCGTCTTGAGCACAGGTTGAGGCGTTGAGCAGAACTCAGGCAGAATGGCGTGCGTTTCCCGTTCAAGCGTGGTGTAGCCGGAGCTCGCGATACTGGCGGAATGCACGCGCCCCATCGTGTGACAGATCGGCATGCCAGCCGAATGGACCACATTGCCGATTAACCCGTACGCGGCGGCGCACTCCAGTTGATCGGCATCACCTTCCTTTGGCCGGAAGATATTGATGCTGAGCAGCAGATCGCACTCCCGGCCGGTGACTGAAACGGCCGCCTCGAACAATCTCTGCCGGGCGGCTTCGCTGATTCCCTTTTCAGGATCGTAGCGATTCGACTGCGCCTCGAGGCGCTCGCGCAGTTTCGTCTGACTGCCGACCCAATCCCTGATCAGGCGATCGAATGCCGCGACCTGCTGCCGCGCTTCGTGCACTTCCTCGCTCTCCCCGTGAGCCTGCTGGATTGCATCGAGGAGCTGCCGCAGGCCCTGCACACCTGGGACTTCGATCAGGGTCGACGCGGTGACATCGGTTTCGCGCAGGGTGCCGACGAGCCGCTGACAAGTCGTGCGGGCGACCCCCAGGTGTCGGGACATGCCGGAGGCACCCCGCGCGCTTTCAGGCAGGCGCGCGACCACGTCGCGAAACGCACGGAGCAGATCGACGGCGACCTGCCCCGCCTGATGTAGTTGGGTCTTGCTCAACGGCCGGGGATTGCCGCTGGCACCGCTCTTATCGGGATGCTTGATCTGGGCGTTCATGGGTTCCTCGAGTGTGTCTGTTCCAGGGACTGACTTTGCGCCAACCGGAGTCATTTTAGGAATGTCCTCAGGACAATCAAGCGATTGGTCGTCACAATCTTCGCCTTTTTCTTGCCCCATCGCTCGCCTAGCGGGTACTATTAGGCTGGTCTCTGCAGCCTACTCGCTCGCTGCCAGTACTGCCTGGTCCGAGCGAAGACGCCATCATGTTCTCGGGAATGTCCTGAGGATGCTCATCGCTGCGAGCTGCGGTGCCGAAGTAGAGGTTGTTTGATGACGTCGAGCCGTCCGTCCCGCTGATACAGGCGCTGCCCCGGCGCCCCGGGACTCGCGTTCCGGGCAAGGCGCTACCGGAGCGCCCCGCTGGCTCGGCTTCCATTCACGAGGAGTTGGACAAATGAACCGGTCAACGCCCAGAGTCGCTCACATACTTGCTTTGTTGATCTCGGTCTGCGTTTCGCGGGAAGCGCTGGCCCAGGTCCGGTGGCAGAGCGGAACCTCGGCACTCTCAGGTCAGACCAGGTCCGAGATGCTGGACGCGCTAATGGCCCCCGGCCTGCGCGGAACCGATTGCCACGTGGTCATTCAGTTCGCCGGGCCGCTCTCGTCGGAGGATCGGGCGACGCTGCAAGCCGCGGGCGTGACGCCATTGACCTACTTGGGCGACCATGCCTTCTTCGCGGTCGTCGCGGCGGAGAAAGTTGACCGGAAGTCGCTCTCCAGCGTGGACTCGCTAGTCGATGCACAGACTATACAGCGAGATTGGAAACTCCATCCAGATCTGGTCGCGGACGTGGTACATCCGTGGGCCGTCGTGGAGGAAAACGCCACAGATCCCGTGGTGGCTGCGTACGTGCTGTTTCATGCTGATGTCGATCTGGACGCGGTGGGTGCACCGCTGGTCCTGTACTACGGAGCTGGGATCCGTAGCGAACTGCGCAGCATCAATGGCCTAGTGATCGAGTTGCCGGCGTCGATGATCAAGCCGCTTGCGGAGGAGGACGCCGTGCAGTGGATTGAGCCTCCGCTGCCCACCCTTGGTCATGCGAACAACAACACGCGTGCGCGGACTCAGGCGGACTTCGTGCACGCACTGCCGTACGAACTCGACGGCTCCGGTGTGAAGGTTCTGGTGTTTGACGGTCGCACGATATGGGCCGGGCATCAGGACTTCGAAGAGCGCGTCACGGTCGGCGAGCCCGATCCTGACGCAGGAGTGCACGCCACGCACGTCGCCGGCACGATCGGTGGAGCTGGCGTCGGTAACCCTAAGTACAAGGGCGTTGCGCCGGAGGTAGCGCTACTATCCTATGCACTGGATGTTGAGCTCCAGCCGGGCTTCCTGTACACCGACCCGGGCGACATCGAGACGGATTACGCGGATGCGATCTCCACCTACGGGGCTGTGATCGCGAACAACTCAATCAGCAGCAACGTGGCTATGAACCGACTCCCCTGTGAGTGGGAAGGCAACTACGGGGCGACCAGTCAGCTCATTGACACCATCGTTCGCGGTGACGGCAGCAGCGAACTCTTCACGCAGCCCTTCCGAATCGTATGGGCCGCCGGCAATGAACGAGGCTGGATGTTCTGCGGCACGACGTACCATACCACGCCGCCTCCGGCGTGCGCCAAGAACCACATCGCGGTCGGGGCGGTGGATGCCATCGACGATGCGGTGAGTGATTTCACCAGTTGGGGCCCCACGGATGACGGCCGCCTGAAGCCCGATTTCGCGGCGCCGGGCGTGGATGTGATGTCGTGCTATTGGTCGCAAGGCTACACCATCATGTCAGGGACCTCGATGGCGTCGCCCGCGGTCTGCGGCGCCGCGGCGCTGTTGATTGAGGATTATCGCAATCAGTTCCCGGATCTGCCGGAGATGCGAAACTCGACGCTGAAGATCCTGCTGGCCCACACGGCTGTGGACCTCGGCAATCCGGGGCCGGACTACCAGTGTGGTTACGGTTCGATCCGCGTCAAGGGCGCGGTGGACTTGCTGCGCACCGGTCGTTTCTTCGAGGCCGAGCTGGATCAGGGCTCCGAACACGAGTCGTTCGCGTACGTTGAGGAGGGGCAGTCGGAACTGAAGATCACCCTGGCCTGGGACGACGTTCCAGGCGCGGCGAACACCGTCCCGGAACTGGTGAACGACCTCGATCTTCTGGTGTTCAGCCCCGACGGGGCGCGACACTATCCGTGGACGCTAGGGGGCGTGGAAGACCCCAGCGCCGCGGCGGTTCGGACGCAGGAGGACCACGTCAATAACATCGAGCAGGTGGTGGTGGATTCTCCGCAGGCGGGGGTGTGGTCCGTGATCGTCCACGCCACCAACGTTCCGAGCGGACCGCAGCCGTTCTCGCTGTGCTCGGAATCGTTGCTGATACCCTGTTCCTCAAGGGGAACACTCTCGCTGGATCGGAACGACTACCACTGTACGGACGTGGCGCAGCTCGCCGTCCTGGATTGCGACCTGAACACCGACGACAGTGTGGCAGAAACCACGACGGTAACGATCGCGTCGGACTCGGAACCCAACGGCGAGACCGTGGTGCTGACCGAGGTTAGCCCCGCAGCGGCGGACTTCCGCGGCGTCATCACGTTGGCGGGGAGTGATAGCCCGGGCGCGCTCTACGTGGCGGACGGCGACACCATCAGCGCGACCTACGTGGATGCCGATGACGGCGAGGGGCACCAGGACGTAGCATTGACCGAAGTTGCAATCACGGATTGTGTGGTGCCGACGATCAGCGGCGCTCAGGTGACGTATGTCACCAAGATCAAGGCAATGGTGACCTTCGAAACCAGCGAACCTACCCTCAGCCATGTTCACTTTGGGCCTTCGTGTGGCTCGCTAACCGAGTCTGCGCTGGGCGGCATTTATCAGACCGAACACAGTGCCTTGCTCGACGGCCTGAGCGAGGATACGGATTACTTCTTTGAAGTGTACGTGGAGGACCTAGCAGGGAATGTCACCGTTGACGACAACGGCGGCGATTGCTACGCCTTCCACATGCCCCTGACCTCAGACGATTGCGAAAACGCGGCGTGGGCCTGTCCCGGGATATACACAGGCAGCACGGTTGATATGACCCCGGATGGTGAGACGTACTGGTGCGAATTCTCCAACGAGACACCCGATCTCTGGTACCGATACATGCCGCAGTCCAGCGGGACGCTGACACTGGTTCTGTGTGACTCCGAGTACAGGGTCGCGGTCTCTGTTCACACGGGTTGTCCGGGCACGGGCGACAACGAGATCATCTGTGCGGACCACTCATTTCCCAATCCGGACCCAGAGTTCGTGTGCTCTGAAACGACTCTGCCGTATGTACCTGTATCAGTTTCGGCCGGTCAGACCTACTTCATTCGAATTGCGGGAACTGACGCGGAACTCCCCGGCGCTGCCGGCGACTACGTGCTCGAGATCAGCGGTCCGGATTGTGTGATCGGCGATGTCGACGAAGACGGAGACGTCGATCTCAGCGACCTGGCGGCGCTGCTCGAGGCTTATGGCACGTGCATGGGCGATCCGCAATACAATCCCGCCGCAGATTTCAACAGCAGCGGATGCATCGATCTGGCGGACTTCGCGGTATTCCAATGCAACTTCGGTTACGCGATGTAGGCGGCGTTTTCTTCCGTGAGTCTCCAACCGACTCGCTCAACCGGTGTCCGTCTCGATCGTGCCGCGGTCTTGTGTGCTGCTCAGGGCGCCGGTTGAGTGTTCTGCCGGATCGGCTTCAATGCTTAGGAGGTGGATAGATGACTCGATCAACTCTCCCGTACGTCTCCATGTTGGCACTCCTGATCCTCGCGGGTGCCATCTCAGAGGTATCCGCCCAGGTACGGTGGCTGAGCGGCGCTTCGGCCCCGTCGGGGCAGACGCGGTCGGACATGCTGGACACACTCACGGCCACCGAGCGGGAAGGCACGGATCAGCACGTCGTGATCCAGTTTGACGGCCCCCTCTCTGCGCAGGACCGGGCAATCCTGCGGTCCAGCGGCGTGACGCCACTGACCTACCTGGGCGACCACGCGTTCTTCGCTGCCGTGGACGCGGAGAAAGTCGACCGGGCGTCGCTCTCCAGCGTGGCGTCGCTCAAAGATGCTCAGTCGGTGCAGCGCGACTGGAAGCTTCATCCCGACTTGGTGGCGGACGTGGTGCATCCGTGCAAACAGGGGGCCTTATTGCGATGGTCGGTGAATCTGGCGTGGGCAAGACTACGTTCCTGTCTGTGCTCGCCGGATTGTACATCGCAGGCGATCCCGGCGTTGCGGAATTGAGTGGGCGTATTCTCATTGATGGGAAGACACCCGCAGATCCGCGCGGCCCTAGGGTAATATCGTGGGTGCCGCAGGGTGCCATTATGCTGGAGCACCTCGCATATCGGAGAATGCGGTGCTGGCATTGGACATGTGTGATGAGCGAGCAACGAGCACAACACGGTGTGATCAGCTGCTTAGGCGAATGGGGATATTTGAGGACCGCGAAAAGCGGCCGCGAGAGCTGAGCGTGGGCATGCGGACGCGCACGGCGTTCGTTCGTGGATTGATCACTGATCCACAGTACTTGTTTCTGGACGAGCCGTTTGCGAGTGTGGATATTGGCAATCGATGGAATGCATATAAGGTAGTGTGTGAGGAACGGAGGGCGGCGGCGAGAACCACGATCATGACAACGCACAGTGTACCGGAGGCGATGTTGCTGGCGGATTGCGTGGTCGTACTGTCCCGCAATGAGGCAAGAACGGAGATTGGGGTATTTGAGAATGAGGCAATTCTGACGTCCGACGCGACGGTCGAGGATGCGCCTAAGGTGTTTCGCCAGGCCAGGCGGGCTGCGGGGGTCATTGAAGATTCCATCGCTGTGGCCTGCATGAAGGAGACGCAGACACGCGCAGACGGTGGTGTCGAGGGGGCGATGGCTGGCATAACGTGAGTAGTGGACACCCCGTAGGACGGAGTCGACGTTCGTGGGCGCTGCGCGGGCAGGACGATCACTCCGAAGATCGCCTCATTGCGCCACCTTTACATCCTTGAGTGTACGGGAGCCCCGTCGAGGACTTCTCCATACGACCGCGCGATGTCCGGCCGGGAAGGCTGCCAGTCGTTCCAGACGCTCGAGCTTGCGAGGCCGGAGCGTGAATGGGAAGACCCCGACCGACATAAGCGGCAAGAATATCCTCCGGATGGTCAAGCACCGCTTCAAGGCGGCCGGCCTGCCCCCGATCCTGACCTGCCACACGTTCCGGGCAACGACGATCACCGACCTGCTCGAACAGGGGGTCAACCCCGACGATGTCCAGCACCCCGCCAGCCACTCCGACCTCCGCACGACCCGCCTACTACCACCACCGTCGACCGCATCCTCAAGAAGCATGCCCGCCACCTCGGCCTGAGCGCTTGCACGAATCCTTGCACGTCGAACTCGCCAACTGGTACGAATCCTTGCACGGAACGCAGTCCAGCGGAGACGTGGCTGACAACCGCTGGCAAACCGATCGCGCGAAATCGGCCTTCGCCGGGCGTCGTAACTCGCGATGGGGTCGAAAGAAAGACACCTCTGGTCAACGGTTGTCAACCAGAGGCGCTTATCGTCAAAACAGCGGGCGATGGGACTCGAACCCACAACATTCAGCTTGGAAGGCAAACGGGGGCGAGTGTAACCGACTCATCCGCAGGTACTTGCGACGGTGACCTCCGCACCCCCGCCTATAGCCCCGACAGTTGTGACGCGAACGGCCCCAGTGATGCCGAGGCCGGAGGACTGGTCGATCCGATGGACGTCGAGCTACGCGCGGTGATCGCGGCTTGGCCGACGCTACCCGATCCGATCCGCCGCGCGGTGCTCGCGCTGGTGGGGAGCGTCCGGCCTTAGAGGCGCCACCGCTGACACCGAAACCGAAACCCGTCAACCCGACGGCGGCAACGGTGGTATTGGTGACGGTGATGGGGCTGAGAACGATCGGTGCAGGCAATGACGGGGCATCGGCTCGCGCGGCCGTGCGAAGACGAAGGCCGACCGATGCCGACCGCGGTAGACGACCCCGCCGGGTGTGACCGCCCTGCGTGCCGCACCCCTCCGTCTTCACGAGCCGCGTGGCGCGCGGTCAGCAGGGAACCCCGACGTGATCGACGAACAGGCACAGCCGCGGCGCCGACGAACATGCCCGTGCCCGTGCCGTTTTCTTACCACACCCCCCGCCCTGATCGGCGCGGGACTTGTGTAGTACCTCCCCGAACCGGAGGGCGCATCGGGTTGCAGTACGAGTTCAGTGAACGGCGGCGACGACCGACACAATCGAGGACTCTAAGTCAACTGGCTGCCCTCCGCGAAGCTCGACTGAGATCACTCGACACGCGAGGCGTGGTCGTCATAGGATGATCTTGCCGGTGCCCGAATCGTCAAATGTTCTGCGGCTAGGTGATCAGTGCACGGAAAACCAGCCATGGCTCTCAATTGACCTGGCTGTGGCTTCGGCGTTCGGGAGTCGGTGTCAATCGTGGGCAGGTGGATTACACATGACCGATTCAAACGATACACGCAAAGCAGGGGGCGAGGGGTACTTTCTCAACTCTGGTGTTCTCTACGGAATAGCCATTGACGCGTACCGCCGGGCCCGCGATCGAGACACCGATGGAAATGAGTATCACGGCAGCGACGCTTTTGTGGCAATCGTTTTCGCTGCAATCTCAATAGAAGCGTTTGTCAATGAAATCATCGTTAACGATCGATTCGGGGACCTGTTTGGTCGCCACGATGTTGCCATCCTGGCCCGCACGCTCAAGCTACTTGCGCCGGACACTTCAGTCGCCAAGAAATACCAGATCATCCATCTTATGTTGACGGGCTATCCTTGTGCGGAGGGCCAACGACCTTATCAAGACTTCAGTGTCTTGATGACTCTGCGGAATTGGATCGTCCACACGAAACCGGAACCGCTCAATTGTAGTGCTGCGACAAAGCACCTCGAAAACCGCCAGATACTCAAACCGAGAACGGCAAAGGTGGTCGAGAGCCAGGTTTTGCGGATCGGAACAGTCGCAGTCGCACGCTGGGCCTGTAACACAGCTGCAGACGTAACTCACGCGATCGCGCAACTGTTTCGTCCTGCAAGCGATTTGGAGGAACAGCTCTTCCAGGTGTACTTCCAGGGATTCGCACGAATAGAAGACATTGAAGCGAAAAACCCCGCTGACGAAGCCTAAGGTCAAGTCCTGACTTTCCTGTCAAATGGTCCGGCGTATGGTCCGCGGGATTGGAAAGTCTACCGAAGGCGAGGAGGCGTTCCGGTGGACCGATGATACCGGGATGGTCGGGCTGGGCGACCTGCCCGGAGGTGACGTGTACAGCAACGCCTACGGCATATCAGCAGACGGCTCGACCGTCGTGGGTTACAGTTTCTCGAGCAACGGTTCCGAAGCGTTTCGCTGGACAGAAGAATCTGGCATGCTGGGCTTGGGATTTCCCGAGGGAGCGCACGAGAGCACGGCGCTGTGTGCGTCGGCTGACGGATCGGTTGTGGGCGGGGTGTGCAAAATCGGGTCCCCACAGTATGCGTTCATCTGGGATGCCGAACGCGGTATGCGGAATCTGATGGACGTGATGGAGTGTGAATATCACCTGGATCTGACTGGATGGCGACTCCAGGGCGCCAAGAGCATGACGATTACGACAGACGGCCTGACCGTTGTTGGCTCAGGCGTCAACCCCAGCGGCTCCTTGGAAGCGTGGATTGCCCGACTCCCAGGCTGGCCACTTCCAGACCCGCCGCAGCTGATGGAATCATACAGCGTCGCGCGGCACTCGGCCAGTGGTGCCTACCCCGGCGGGTACGTCGAGCTGTCCATTGACCTCGAACACGGTCTGGTAGAACCGAGGGAGCAGGACGCGACCGAAATGTCACTTCGCATGGTCTTCGATGGGCGAGTAGCCGTCGATGATTTCACAGTGACCGTAACGCCGGATCCGGGCATTTCCCCGACGATATCAGCGGGTGCGACTCACACCGAGTTGGTGCTCACTTTCGACGGCACGTTCCCGACAGGAAAGTATGAGTACTCCCTCGACAGCGAGTCGGGACCATCGCAGGTCTTTGCCGTCTGCTACAGCCAGGGCGACGTGAACTGCAGCGGCGACACAACCGGGCTCGACCTGGCGGTGATTCAGGGGCCGGCAAACTGGAACCTTGACTTGTCGGCAGCCGCTGACCCCCGCGCCGACGTCAACCGCGACGGGGAAGTCACAGGCACTGATCTGGCCAAAGTGCAATCCCCCGCATTCTGGAACCGGCCAGTGCCCCCGCTGGATTGCGCGTGTCCGTAAGAACCCGCAACATCGCCGTGGCGGCCGCGCGGACGGCAATATGAGTGCCAGAGCGGCGCCCATGACGATCCGACCACAAGCGGGTGCCGACACATGCCACCGCGCACGCTGAGCGGCTCTTGGGCAGCCATGCCCGGCCCGCGGGCGCTTTGTAGCCCGACAGCGCGACCTTGGCCGGGCCGGTGGCCGAGCCGAGTCCTGACCGAAACCGAACCCAACTCCCACCGCGGGCCCAGTACGCATCCGCGCGCGGCCCGTCGGGTCCGCGATGGCAAGCACTGCACCGTCAGCTTGTGGTATAATGCTCGTATGCGACGGTGCTCGCGAACACGACGGTTCCTGAAAAGGGCAGGCCTTGCCGCTTCCACGCTGGTCATGATCGCGTGGGTGACCAGCATGTTCTTCCAGGTAATCATCGTATGGACCATCAATGATTGGGCATGCCGGGTGGAGAGCAAGATCGGGTACGTTGGGATCGACTGGGCTTATCTCCCGGGCTTTGGGTCAACCCGCGACTATTACTCCGACTGGGATGGGCGCGGCAAGTGCGACGTCTACCTGGTGCGGGGAGTTCGCTGGCATCAGCGTCCCGGATTCCGCTGGCCGCGCGTCGCGTCCGGCCCCCATTGGCGATGGGTCTGGTTGCCATACTGGTTGATTCTCATGGCAGCAGCCATCCCCACGGCCGTCCTGTTGCGCCGGGACCGCCCCCCGCCGATGGGGCATTGTCAATCGTGCGGTTACAGCCTGATGGGAAACGAGTCTGGCGTGTGCCCGGAATGCGGGCGGGCGACGCACGAGAGGAGCCCACGTGAGGATGATTGGCCACCTAAACGCCCTCGCCCGAAAACACGCCCTGGCGGTTGTGATTGTTGCGCACCTCAACAAAAAGGAACAGTTAGGCGCCACGCGCAGGACGCTTGGCGCTGTAGGATTCCAGAATACATGCCGGTCGTCGTGGCTGTTCGCGGAACATCCAGACGATCCCACGCAATACGTTATGGTACCAACGAAATGCAACTACATGGCAAGGCAGCCCGGTATTGCCTATCGGATTGTGGATAGGGACGGAGTGGGCGTTGCGGAATGCACTGACACCGAAGTCTCACTCACCGCTGATGACGCACTTGCCAAGCCCCGTATGTCAGGTCATCGGAGCGAGCGGAAGGTAGATCGTGCCAGCCATTGGTTGCTTGCCAATCTCCGTGACGGCCCCAGACCTTACGACGACCTGTACGCCGAAGCCGACGAGGCCGGAATCAGTGAGGCAACGCTTAAGCGGGCCAGGAGACAGGTCGGGGTGAAATCAACGCCTGACGGCTTCGGCGGAAAGCACCTCTTGTACATTCCGGACCGCAGTGGCGTTCAAGACACCGCGTCAGTGGGGGGCAACGATGATCCACACTGTGAGGCGCTTCTGAGTCCCTGACCCCTGGGGGGGTGTAAATGACCCACACTGGTTGACGGGGTCAAAACACGGTTTTTCCCCGACCTGATTGATCCACACTGGCGCTGCTTGTGAGCCCGATCGGATCAGTGTGGCTCATGTCACTACCCCCAAGGGGGTAGTTGGGAGTTGGCTGAACCTCACTGTGGACCAACCCGAATTCTTCCGGCAGCCGTTCCCAGGCTGCCACTCACAACCCGCCGACTGATTTTCGCCGCATGGCGGGACGGCACACCTAAACCACATTTCGGAGATGACTCGCATAATGAAAAGATCAGAATGCACACCGTGGCACTGAAGCGTTCGTCTGGCGCTTGACCGGATCGAGGCAACCAACGGCTTGCCCTTCACGCCCGCGCTTGATTCATGGGTGACCGACGATGATGTTGCCGCGCAGATGCCGGCCGTACGGGCCAGAATCCCGGACCCTGCCGAGGTCGATGAAGCCTCATTCGACACCCTTACGGACGACGCTGGTGGAATCAGCCTAGCGGAACTTGAGCACTTGCTTGGCGACCAGGCCGATATGCTGGACGAATTGGCCAAGCTGGTGCTTGTGGCCCTCCTGACGCGGCAGACAAAGGGCTGCCGTCGTCATCTCGGCTTGTCGGCCGACGACAGGGACCGCTTGCTGGCCATGACCAAGACGGAATTGCGGCGTGCCATCCGACAGTTGGCGGCGGCTGGGCTTGTCGACCTGGCAGACGACGGTCTGCGCGTGAATGTCGAGGTAATCCTGGCTGGCCGGCATGGGGCCAGGGGAAGGGTGGCTTGACATGGCGCAGACCCCCAAATCCGAGCCATTGACCCCGAAACGAAACCTCAGGCTGCCAAAAGACACACATTACGTGACCGAGATCGGAGGGACCCGCGTTGAGATTGTCGCCATAAAGCTCTTTCCCGACAAGCCGCGAGGGATGCTCGGGGAGCTTCGTGTCTGTTTTGGCCCGTTGGACATGACCTATCGAATCGTGCGCGCGGACGGTGAGCCTTTCATTGCGGCTCCGAGCCACACGGTTCGCGCCCGTGACGGGCGGACGAAGTACCTTCATCGGTCGCAGATTCGAGACGAGGCCGAGGCGGCCCGATTCAACGAGTTTCTGATGGCGGCCTACCGGGCTGCGGTGGCCGAATGGGGCCACCCGCCAGAGACGGCGGACCGCCGCAAGCCTCATAGGGTCCATGTCCTGCTGGATCGAGTCGCGCATATACCGGACCCCCAAGGCGCGTGGGAAGCACTGCTGGAGGGCTTAACGCGAGTCCTGTGTGACTCGACAGCCACCACCCGCGAAACAGCAAGCGCGTGCCGCACGCTTAGTGCACTGATGAGCCGCGAATTCAAGCGGCGCACGCAAGCTATCGAAGCCCTCACAGCCATTGGCGACGCACCGAGTAGCGAGTTGCTGCGACGGGTGATTGCAAGTGAGTTAGGTTTGTTGAACGACAGCGCGCCCGCGCAGTAATGGCGCGATGTTCCCAGGTTTGGAGTATTGCCGTGTCAGATTTGCGAAAGACTGCGAATTCTAGTGATGACCAGAACGTGAAAAACAACAATGGTCGTCTGGCTGTGCGCCGGCCGCAGGCCGCCCGGATGCTGTCTATTTCGGAGCGGCATCTTTGGGCCATGACACAGGCTGGCGAGATTCCCCACTTCCGACTCGGGTCTGCCGTCTTGTATCCGGTGGCGGAACTGAAGGCTTGGCTCGCCAAGCAGTGCAGCAAGCGGACCAGTGGTAACGGCGCCGCCGGGTAGATGGCCCGGGCCGCTCCCGCGGCTGAATCCACCCGGTCGATTTGCCTCGATATCGTTCGTGTGATATCCTTGTATCAAACGGGTGATATCCGGAGACGGCAACCATGGACATTGAAGCCCAGCTTAGACACAAGGCGAAGGCGAGTGGCTTGTCGATCAAGGCCCTGGCTGACGCCGCAGGGTTGCACTATGCGTCCCTACACGGGTTTGTAAATGGACGGTCCCTCGCGCTCGCGTCGGCGGCCAAGCTGGCACGGGCGCTGGGGCTGGAACTGGTCGAGAGGCGACGAACGCAGAAAGGCAGGTGAGCCGATGGCGAAGCAAGGGAAACGGAAGGGCAGGACACGCGGCAACGGAAGCGGCAGCGTATTTAAGCGTGCTCCGGTAAAGCCGGGAGCCCCTTGGATCATGCAGTGATACGATGCCGAGGGTAAACGACGCGAGCGCAGCAGTCGGACGTCCGACAAACGGACCGCCGAGCGGATACTTGCCGACATCCTGGACAAGGTTGCCGAACGGCGTGCCGGGCTGGTGGATGTCCGGACGGAGCGAATCGTAGAGCAGGGACGCAAACCGCTCGCGCAGCATGTCAAGGACTACGTGGCGCACTGTCGCCATGCGGGTCACGATGCCCGGCACGTCGTCCAGAAAGAGCGCCATTTGACCTGGATGACCGAAGCGGCCGGCATCACTCGATTGAGTGAACTGACCGCCGACGCGCTCGAAAGCTACTTGCGGGGGATTCGTGAACGAGGCCTGTCTGCGAGGACGGCCAACTTCGCCCGGCAAATCGCCGTTGCGTTCATGAGTTGGTGCGTGAAGACCGGGCGCGCGGACGCGAACGTTTTGACCGTCGTTCCGAAGCTGGACGAATCAGCGGACCGCCGGCGTGTGCGCCGCCCGCTCACCGATGAGGAACTGTCGCGGTTGCTGGCCGTGGCGGAGGATCGAGGCCGGAAAGCGTGGTATCTCGCAGCAGTGCTGGCCGGGCTGCGATTGGGGGATCTGAAGCGACTCACGTGGGGCGACGTGGACATTGAGGCCGGCACAATCACGATCCGCGACGGTAAGGCCAAGCGCGAGGACGTCATTCCCATGCACCCGCAACTGGCCGAGGCGCTCACGCGACACCGGCAGGACTTCCCCGGCTTGCCGACTGCCCGAGTCTTCCCGCAAGCGGTCACGGCCCAGACGCGGCAAAAGGACTTCCTGCGGGCAGGCCTGGCCCGGAAGGAAGTCGTCAAAGACGCCAACGGCGAGCCCATCATGATCGGCAGGGGGAAGCGACGGCATCCCAAGACGCGCATCGTGGCGACGGACGACGAGGGTCGAGTGGTCGACCTGCACGCTCTCCGGACGACGCTGGGCACAAGCCTCGCCCGGCAGGGGATTGCCCCCCAGATCGCCCAGCGGATCATGCGGCACGCCGACTATCGAACCACGTTGAAGCACTACACGGTACTCGGTCTGACCGACACGGCAGCGGCCATCGAGCAGGTTCCGACGATCAACAAGGGCGGTGCGAAAACCCTGAAAGCCACGGGCACAGAAGACGTTACGCCCCACCCGGAGCGCCCGCAGTAGACTCCGCAGTAGGCACACGAAACAGTGCGAAGCCACACGAAACAGCGCGACTCAGTTCTCTGTGATTTCCCACCGGACGTTTCTTATAAGTCCTTGATTACAGCGAAGAAGTGCGCGATTGTGCGAGGCATTGCGGGGGTGATCAAAACAGCGGGCGAAGGGACTCGAACCCTCAACATTCAGCTTGGAAGGCTGATGCTCTACCAATTGAGCTACACCCGCATGAGGACTTTCACACCGACGCCGGGTTTCCGCGTACTCCAACTCGGCGTGAACCCGACACGGGACCGTGATCGCCCCCGGAGAGTATAACTCAGATCGCGACGCGCCGGAAGATGCGAGGCCAAAAGCCGCCGAAACCGACCACCTCACCACTTCCCACGCGTACGCCAACGCGCAACGCCCTTCGGAAGTGGCGATTGGGCATGTACCGGCCAATCCACCTCGGCCGATGGACGTCGGCCAGCCCGCCTCAATCATTGAGGATTGATTGGCCAATGCAACGGGCCGGACCGTTGAAGAGCCCTAAGAACCGTGGCCCGGACGTGACGCCGGTGTTGTATTGTCCATTCAAAGATCAATGATACGCCGCGGCTGGCCCATCCTGGCTGAGGCACGTCGCCAACCACCTTGGCCAGTGGACCTCGGTCGATCCTCGTCGGTCCGTTCGTGACGGGCGCCCGTCACGGGCGGGGCGAGCCGTGCTCGGGGTCGGGTATCGCCTTTAGCGGGGCCACGATGGCTTTGATTTCCGCCATCCGGGCCTTGCGCTCCTCGCGTCGCTGCTCCCACTCCTCGTATCGGCGTTCCAGCTTCGCGCATCGATCGGGACTCGTTGTATCGAGCGAGTCGCCGTCGATGCCGTGTCCATCGATGGGCTGCCCATCCGAGTCGCGGGCAGCGATGAGTTCGATCGGCGTGAAGAGGAACTCCATCCGGTCGACCACTTCGTCGCGAGTGAAGCACTCCTGCCGGACCTCCATCCCGTCCGGGTCCAGGTAGGTTACAGTGAAGGAGTCATTCTCGGGCACCTCGCGGTCGAATTGAACCACCATGACCACCAGCCCGTCGCCGACCTGCTTCTCGCTGACCATGTGCAGGTGGTCCACACCGCGTTGGAAGAGCCGACTGACCAGCAACACGTCGAGCAGCAGTGTGCGGTCGAGCCGATCGGGCGTGGCGAACATGTCCTCCCAGACCTCGTTGACCTTGGCCTGCCGCTCGAGGTCCAACCGCCACACCAGCGGTTGTGTCAAGGGTCCGGCACAACCGGCCGCCCCCAGGCAAACGATCATCGCCGTGCCACGCATCATTCATCTCCTCGAGAGCTGCGTTGATCGAAGGACGTCCCTCGCCGGTTCACGGCGCGGGCCGATTCTGGTCAGGCCTCGCGGTGGTCCAGGTCAAATTACGTGGCGGGTTCGGTTCTCGCAAGCGGGCCGTCGGCCGCGACATGGGATGCGTCGTCCGATGAGACGGGTCAGGCAGAGGGGAGAAGCCGCGGGGCGGTCCCGGCTTTCTATCTGGTGTTTTTTGGCGCGGTTGCGTGAGGGTATACCCTTACGTGCGCCAGGATTGACAAAATTCTTCTGAATATTGCCGCGGTGGCCTTGATCCATGGTCAAAGAGCTCCTATAATATTGTGTTGAATCGGGGTATAGCAAGGCGAAAGAGAGAGCACACGCCTGCGAGAGAGAGTACCCCTGATTATGAAAACTGGGTGTTCGTGTGTAACCGAGCCTTGGGGCTTGATTGCATAGCTGGTGACGGTGCGCGATCTTCATCCGAGGAAGCGCAGGCTTCCTATCCTCCGAGAGCAGAGAGAGCCAAAACCCACGGCTGGTGAAGGAGAGAGCACCAGTCGAACGCGAGAGAGAGTCCACAAAGGAGAGAGAGAGGCACGAGAGAGAGAGCCGCGACGTCAGACGTCGTACCCCAGCGCACCGCAAACAGTCACCAAGCCTGGGAAGAGGGGCAGTGTTTGGCCTGAGAGAGCACAAACACTGCCCCTTTCCGTGCGCCCATTCGAAAGCGCCCGGCGATCCGAAACGTCGGGCGGCTCCCGATCAGGTGGCGGCCGCGCGCTGGCGTTGGCCGCTGGTCGTCACGCGTGGACTGACGGCGAAGCGCCAACCCGATGGACAGGCCCGCATTGAACCGGCTTGAGCTGACGCTGAACGCGGACTCGCCGGACTAGCGGGCGTCAGAATCTCGTGATCTGCGGTTTCAGCTTCCGGTACGGACGGAGCAGCAGGCGATCGGTAAGGCGATCGCCCAGGAGGAAGACGAGGTACGGCGTCCACCGGGCGATTGCCGTCACCGTGTACCGCGTTTTGGGCCGACGAGACTCCACCGCCCGCTGGATCGCGATGGCCACGTCGTCAGGGTCGGCCGACCCGTGCTCATGGGCGGAGGCGGTGCTTTCGGTCAGCACCCGGTACGCAGCGGCATACGGGGAGGTTTCCGCGTTATCGACCGCGGTGCTTTTGAGTGCGTTGGCCCGGAACTCGGTCCTGATCGGGCCCGGCTCCACCAGTACCACGTCGATTCCCCAAGGCCGGATTTCCCGCCGCAACGCGTTCGACACGGCGTCGAGGGCGTGCTTGGTCGCTGCATAGGCCCCCATGAAGGGCACGGCGACGTGGGCCACCACGCTGGACACGTTGATGATTCGGCCGCTTCCCGCGGCCCGCATGGCCGGCAGGGCGGCCTGCGTCAGCGCGATGAGGCCGTACAGATTGACGTCGAACTGGTGGTGCAATTGCTCGAGTGTGACGTCCTCGATGGCCCCGGGCTGTCCGTAGCCGGCGTTGTTGACCAGCACATCGAGTCGGCCGGACTCATCCAGCACCCGAGCCACCGCCTCGCGTCCGGTCTGTGGCTCGGTCACATCGAGCCGGGCGACGCGGACGTTGTCCCCTGCTCCGGCGGCCCATTGCCGCAGCTGGTCAATTGAATCCGGGCGGCGGGCGGTGGCGTAAACGGTATGGCCGCGTCTGGCGAGCCGTTTGGTCGCGGCCAGTCCGATCCCCGTGCTGCAGCCGGTCAGCAGGATGACCTTGGATTGGGGGTTTTGCATGGGCTCCGATCCGGATGAGCCTTGCGGTACGGTTTCGTACGACGCCAACCGCCGTGCGCGACCGGGTGGCTCGGGCCTTGCGCGAACGGGCCGGCGACACCGGCCGGCTCGCACCTCGCGGGTTCCCGTGGCGGTGCGCTATCGGATATTGCTCTGCGAGGAGTCCGAGAGGGCCTGGAGAATGTCATCCTGATCGGGTGTCAACGCGCCGAGGATCTGGGAGAGCATCAACTTGGATCCGTCGACGAATGCGTCGCGCACGCGCGATTCGCAGGTCGTGAACAGGGTGCCGCCGGCCAGCACAGACGCTAGCAGGGTCAGCGCCTTGGCCCGCCGTTGTTTGGTGTTCATGGGAGGCCTCGTTTTCACGCTACGGCTTAGTGATCACCGCGGTCCGCGCCGGACCCGCGGGTGTTTACTGTTCCTGGTCCTGGACCGAATCGAGCAACTGCCGCGTGTTGACGAACGTATTCGGTCCGCTGTACTCGGTTGGCTGCGTATCCCACGGGAGGACATACGTGCCGACCGATACGTTGCCCGGGATGCCGGTGCTGGTAATCACCTCAAAGATCAGGGTATCACCGCACTCGAAGTTGCCGGCCCGGGCGTCGAGCGGGTTCACCCGTCCGGGCACACCGAAGCCCTGGATGATGGCTACATCGCCGGGTTGTCCGATGAACAGGCCCGGGTCGTCTTCCGGAAAGTTGAGGTTGGCGCCCAGGCCCACGCGGACCACGGGGCATTCGAAGAGGATCCCGATCGTGGAGTTCTGCCCTTCGGGAAAGGTGTCCAGAAACCGGGTTTCCGCCACGAGTTGCGGGGGCGCGACTTCTCCGTCCGTTCCGTCCACGGTGTCACCGGACACGGTTTCTTCCCGTTCGATCGTCAGGATGAACTGGATCGGGTTCTGGGTGCGGTTCACGCACTGGACGAGGATGAACTGCGACTCGGGCAAGGGCGCCAACGGCACCACGCCGCCCTGCACGGTATTGACGAACGACGGGTTGAGGAAACTTACGTTGCTCCCGCAGCCGACGACGATGGTCGGAGCAAGGACCATCGTGCCGAGCACGAGCGTTTTGCCGATCTTCTGCATCCTGCAGACCTCCTCGAGGTGTGCTGCCCGTTTGCCGTCAATCTGTCAACGGACGATCGTACGAATCCGAAACCGACCGGGGAACGCGTTCTGGCTTAACACGTCATCGTCAAGGAACCCCGGGAATCGCGTTCCCTGGACGCCGCCGCCCTCCACAAACGGGCCTTGCTCGAAGGGGACTCGCAGGGTCCCGTCGAGTACGAAGCCGATCACGGAGCCACAAGTGACTTGGCTGACCGGCCCCGGCACATCGCGGATATCGAAGTTGCGGACGAGCGTAATGTCCCCGAACGCGTCCGCCACGTCGATGGCAAGGGGCCAGAACTGCGGCTGGAGCAGGGTCAGCAGCCGCTTCTGAATGAGCAAATCGGTCGTCTCAACCGTGAAGATCCCCCAGAATACCGGCACGTACACCTCGATCGCGGCCTGGTCCAGATCGATCGTCACCAGGTCGACGTCACAGGCCAGCACCTGGTTATTGATCTCGGGGCGGTCCAGGTCGGGCGGGAGGGTCGCCACGACTTCCTCCGTTCCACCCGTTTCGTCGATCGTGGTGGTGGTCAACTGCGAGAGTTGCGAGCCGTCCAGGAATTCGAGGGTCCGCGAGTTGCCGTCCTGGAACTGCACGAAGACCCGGGCCCGGATGCGGGGCCGCAGGTCGGCGTCGGACACGTCGAGCCCCTGCTCTTCCATCCACTCCAGCAGTTCGCTGTCGAACACGGCCGCGCTGGTGAACAGGATCGGGACGTAGCCCGATGCGGTTTGCCCGACCGACGAGACGTCCTGGGCCACGTCGGAGGGCAGCAGGACGTTGACGAAGGACGGGTTGAGTGCGTCACAACCCGCGGCGAGCGTGAACCAGACAATCCCCACGACGAGGCCGATCGAACGGAGCCGCGCCCTCGTTGCGAACAACGTTGACTGCAAGACCTGCTGCTTCATGCGATCTACCTCGTGGTTGTCGCCGTGTACGTCTGCCCGGCCCCGGCGGCCCCGACGGCGCGTGGCGGGGGAGCAGACATTCCATCTCGTTCCTAGTATTGCGGCTGGGACTGACCAGTCAAGCCCCACACCGCGCGTGTCCGTCCCGGAGGCGGCTCGGGCCGATTCCGGCGTACGCGCAATGCAATGTTGACGCCGGTTGGCTTAGCCCGGTACCCTGGACGGCTACGGCGTCGGTTTGGCGTGTCACCGGGCGGAGGTGCGAACATGCCCGAACTCGTTCGATTCGGGGTGTCGATGGATGCGGAGTTGCTGGCCGCCTTCGACACGCTGATTCATCGGAAAGGGTACGCCAACCGATCCGAAGCGATCCGGGACCTCGCCCGCGACGCGCTGGTGCAATCCGAGTGGGAAGACGACACCGCCCCCGCCGCGGGGGCCCTCTGTCTCGTATACGATCATCACACCCATGACCTGACCGCCCGCTTGACCCGCCTCCAGCACGAGTTCGCGGATGCCATCGTGTCGACGTTGCACGTGCACCTGACCCACCGTGATTGCCTGGAGGTGATCGTGATGAAAGGGCGGCCCAAGCAACTGCAGGGGCTGGCGGATCGACTCATCAGCACGCGCGGCGTCAAGCACGGTCGCCTGGTTACCACAACCACCGGTGCGAGACTGGCGTGACGCGGAATACCCGGCTTGACACGCGGCCATGCACGCGCCGTAACGCTCGCCGTGCGCCATCGTCAGCGCGGCGGCCCCGATACAGCGTGAATGGAAAGCTTTGCCACCCGCACCGAACGCGGGCGACCGGTGTCAGCGTACTGACCGCGCCCCGGCGCGGGGGATGCCAAGTTTTTGTCATACAGTGTCATTACTTCTGTGTCAGGGCTTGTCATTCGTGGGGAATGCGGGTAGGCTACGGCACGCTTGCGGACTATCCTACCCGGTTGCATCGTCCTACCGGGTCGCACGTGGGCCGTGTGATCCAGTCAATCTGGCCGCGGGGGGAAGTCGTGCGGGCGGCCGGGACACCATGGAGATAACGAGGAGCGATCATGGCTGCAAATCTGCGGAACAAATCGGATTTCACCGAGACGTTTGCCGTGCATGCGGCGCTGCGACACGCGTTGAAGGGCAACCTGTTCAGGAGCGACGCCAAGGCCCACAGCGCCGCCCAGCGTCTTGTCAAGGCCTTGGAGAGTGAGCGATCGATCTACGGGCGGCAGATCAGAATGATACAGCTCATGCAGAAAGGGGCGACCATCGAGCAGATGGGCAAACAGCTTCGTTGTTCGCGACGTACGTTGTTTCGCTATCTCAATCACCTTGAGTCGGCCGGGATCGAGATCACGCTCGACGGGCGAAAGTACTCGGTGGCTCGCAACCTGTTGAAACTGCTGAAGCCGTAACCAGGCCGGTCCGGACGGGTCGGCGGGTGAAGCCGCGGGTCGCTACGGCGGACGGGGGCGATCGACGTTGCGCGCTGACACGACGCGCCACGCGCCAACCGGCCTCGCCGGCTTCCAGTAATTCCTGGCACGCGGCCCCCGGGAGCAATGCAGTCCGTCGGAGAATCCAACCCGGCGCCCCATCCCACCCGGCGGCCCTTCGCGCCCGGCGACGCGGGAGACCCGACTACCGCGCGACGTCGCACACGAACTCGAAGTCGATTTCCAGCACTTTCTGGATGTCTTCGTCGCGCACGCGGATCACCACGCACACCGAATCGGCCCCGGGGAACGATGACGCGTACATGTACTCCACGTTCACGCCGAGGTTGGCGATCCTCTCCCCGAAGGCGCCGAGCGCGCCGGGGATGTTGGGAATGCTGATGCACAGGACGGGAACCGCGACGTAGGCCGCACCGGCCGTCCGCAGCGCGTCCTTGGCTTGCTCCGGATGGTCAACGACCATGCGCATTGTGGAAATGTCGAAGCTGTCCACGACGGTCAACGACTGGATGTTGATGTCCTGGTCGGTCAGGGCATTACATACCTCCGCGATGACCCCCGCCCGGTTCTCCAGGAACACGGAAATCTGCTCGAGTCTTTCGGCTTTGATGGACATGCGACTCCTGTTTCCTTTCGCCAATGCGTTCGCTGGACCGGTCGTGTGAGTTGTCGTGCGTCCCGCTCCGAGCTGCGTGCAGGTCGTGAGAGCCGAACGGCCGTCACGCCCTCCATTGTACGACAACGCTCCCGTTATTGCCACCGCGAAACTGCGTCTGCGGGCGGCAAGCGGGGGGCGTTGCTCACGCACGAACGGATAGACGTGGCCGCCGTGTGGGCAGGACGAACTCGGGCGCCGCCGCCACCGCCAGGTCAAATCGACGAGGCGCGATCACCTCCGCTGCGCGCGATGACGCGCGCTCAGGCGGCGACGAAGTTCCGCGTCGATGAACGCCGCCAAGTCCCCGTCCAGGACGCCCTGCACGTCAGCCGTCTTATGCCCCGTCCGCTCGTCCTTGACCTGCTGATACGGCTGCAACGTGTAGGTCCGGATCCGATACCCCCACCCGATCTGACCCTTCTCACTGTACGCCTTGGCCAGTTCCGCGTCCCGTTTCGCCGCCTCCATCTGGTGCAGCCGCGAGGCGAGCATTTTCCGGGCCATGGCGCGGTTCTTGTGCTGCGATCGCTCGTTCTGGCATTGGACGACCACGCCCGTCGGCGCGTGGGTCAACCGAACGGCCGACGACGTCTTGTTGACGTGCTGGCCGCCCTTTCCGCTGGCCCGGTAGGTGTCCTCGCGAACGTCCTTATCCCAGTCGATGTCGATCTGGATTTCGTCGATCTCGGGCTCGACGTTCACCGCGGCGAAACTGGTCTGACGTTTCCCCTGCGCGTTGAACGGGCTGATCCGCTCCATCCGGTGGACGCCCATTTCGCACGACAGCAGCCCATACGCGTAGGGGCCGCGCACCACGAAGTCCACCGACTGGATGCCGGCCTCCTCACCGTCTTTCAACGCCAATTGCTCGGCCGTGAACCCGCCCTGCTCGAAGTAGCGGAGGTACATCCGCATCATCATCTCCGCCCAGTCCTGCGCATCGGCCCCGCCCGTGCCGGCCTGAATGGAGAAGTAGCAGTCCCGGGCGTCGTTCGGGCCCGAAAGCAGCGAGAGCAGCTCGACCCGTTCCACGCCGTCGGTCAGGTCGGCGAGCATCTGGTCGAGTTCGCGCCGGGTCGCGTCGTCTTCCTCTTCGGCCAGCAGTTCCAACGCCGCCTGGGCGTCGTCGCTGCGCTGGCACAGGGCCTCGACCGGCTCGACGATGGCCTTGAGACTGCGCAGTCGAGCTACCGTCTTCTGGGCTGATTCAGGGTCGTCCCAGAAGCCCGCCCGGGCCATCGTCGCCTCGAGGCGGGCGAGTTCGGTCTTCTTGGTCGGCAAGTCAAAGAGAGTCCCGGATCGTGATGATCCGGGCCGACAGGGCGTCTGCAGCTGATTTTGGGTCTTCGTACATGCTTGTGCTCCTGGACGGCGGGAATCTTAGAAGGAGCCCCCCGCGGACGCAAGTGGCGTGGCCGGAACCGGGGTGCCGCACCACCCGGGATGGGGCGACCTAGGATCCGGCGCTTCCGGTCAACGGGGACCCGCCGTCGCCCGGCCGCAGGCGGTACACCTCGCGCATGATCACATCCTCCAACGGGACGTCGTCCATCTCCCGCTCGGAGCCGTCCTCCA
This sequence comes from uncultured Phycisphaeraceae bacterium, assembly GCA_964495075.1. GTDB lineage: Bacteria > Planctomycetota > Phycisphaerae > UBA1845 > UBA1845 > JAFGJQ01. Next base: position 133,873 of record CAZBUJ010000003.1, on the reverse strand, counting down.
TTCGGACGAGCCGACTGCCCACCTCCACGTCGGCGATCTGGTCGACCACGTCCATCCCCTCCGCGACCCGCGCGAAGACGGTGAACGGCGGCGGCCCTTCATCCAAGAAGTCGTTGTCGTCCGAAAGGTTGATGAAGAACTGCGTGTCGCCGGAGTTGGCGTCCTGGCCGCGCAGGGCCATGGCCACCGTGGTTCGAATATTGCTCAGCCCGTTGGGTGCTTCGCTCTCCACGGGGTCGCGCGCCCCTTCTTTCTCCGCGAGGATGTCGCCGTCCGGCTCAAAGGCTCCACCCTGCACCACGAAGTCATCCGGCACCGCGACCACGCGGTGGAACACCACGCCGTCGTAGAAGTCTTCGTCGACGTAGCGCAGGAAGTTGGCCACCGTCTTGGGAGCCGCCTCCACCTCCATGGCCAGGTGAATCTCGCCGAAATCCTCGACGTCGATGACCACGATGGGCTGTTCGTCCGGGTCGGCTTCGTACGAAACCACGTACAGGAAGTCCGACGTGCCCCAAAGGGTCTGCTCGCCTCGCTGGGCCATCACGTCGACATGAAACTCGATGGTGTCTCCGGCGGTCGCGGTGAGCGTGGTGGCCGGGCTGGTCGTGTCGGCTATCTCGCCGGGACCCCTGTCGACCGCCCAGGAATAGACCACGCTGTCGAACTCGCCGGGCACGGACGCCGTGATGGCCATCTCGTCACCCAGGCGGAGAAGGGGGCCGGCCGCGGACGCTTCGACGGCAACCTGATCGGGGTCCTCCACGGTCACCGAATGAGTGGCCGATGCCGTCCGTTCCGTTCCGTCCTCGGTTACGCTGACCTGGATCTGGACGGCGCCGGCGACGGTCGGCGTGACCTGGACCGTGGCCTGGTCATCATTCTCCAGGTCGGCGGTGCCGGAGAGGATCTCCCACGCGTAAGTGAGCGCTGCCGTCGCATTTTCCGGGACAGCGGTCAGTTCAATGGTCTGATCGGTCGCGGCCGTCGTGGGGCCGGTGATGGAAACTGTCAGTTCGTCCGTGTGGGGCACCACCACCCGGACGGCCCCGGAACCGACGTCGCCGGTGTCCTCGTCGGTGACCCTCACTCGCAGCACGAACGAACCCGGGGCCGCCGCCGTGGCGGTAGTTTCGGCCAGGCTCGGATCGTCGAATGTGACGTCGTCGGTCGGTTCCTCGTCCTGCGGATCGTCGCCGGCTGTAAACGCCTCCCAGAGGTAGGCAAACGTGCCGGTGTAGTCGGGCGTGGCGGCGTACGTCGCGGACCCGCCCAGGTTGAGCGTTCCGGGTCCGGTGGCCGACACGCAGAAATCGCCGGACGCGCCGGCCGGCCCGACGGTGACGGCCACGTAGGAGCTGCGGGCGAGCTGTTGGGCGTCCGTGACAATCACGCGGAAGGAGTACGTGCCCTGGACGGTCAGCTCGCTCGTCGTGGTGGTCGCCGACGTCTCGTTGGACAGCTCCACTTCCGCGGCCCCTTGCGGCCGCGACTGGGTCGACCAGCGGTAGGTCAGCGAACCGGTTCCCTGGGCAATCGCGGTCAGCGTGGCACTGTCACCCGCGCCGACGCACTGGTCCTTCCCCGCCCACACGTCGGGGCGGGCATCCACGCCTTCCGTCTGCGGGGTGCACGCGGAGAGACCGCAGGCCACCGCGGCGAGCGCTCCGATTGACAGGCATCGCACCATCAGCTTGGTCCTTCCATTCGACCTATCGAGTCCGCCTCGATCCGCCGGCCGGCCTGGTTTTCCATCGGCCAACCGGCCCTCTCAACCTGAGTGCCGTCATGGTAACACGGTGTTGGCGAGGTGGTCAAAGCGGCGAAAACAGCCGGGGCAGCCCCCTGCCACAACCGTCCCGGCTCGCTACAATGGTCCGCTCCTGGGAGTGTCCGGGCAGGCTGCGACGGCGCGACGGCCGGGGCGGGGAGGTGCGGTTCCGCCGCCCGGGACGGACCACGGGCGGAAGGCCCGCCAACACGGATCGATCGGATGAGCACGCACGAACGATACGAGTCGCCGCTGGTGGCCCGCAACGCCTCGGAGGAGATGGCCCGTCTGTTCGGGCAGCGCCATCGCGTGACCGTCTGGCGGCGGCTGTGGGTGGCGCTGGCCGAATCGCAGCGCAAGCTCGGCCTGCCGGTGACGGAAGAACAGGTCACGCAGTTGAAGAAGGCGGTGGACAAGATCGACTTCGCCGCCGTCGCCCGTTACGAGAAAGACCTCCGCCACGACGTCATGGCTCATCTGCACGCGTTCGGTGACGAGGCGGAGGCGGCCCGTGGCGTGCTGCACACCGGGGCCACCAGCGCTTACATCGTCGACAACGCCGATCTGATCATCATGCGCGATGGGTTGGGCTTGCTCCGCGACTGGCTGGTCAACGTGATCGATGCCCTGGCGAACTTCGCGAAGCGCTACCGGAATCTGCCCACCCTCGGGCTCACCCATTTTCAGCCGGCCCAGCTCACCACGGTGGGCAAGCGTGCCGCCCTGTGGTGCTACGACTTCGTGCGCGACCTCGAGGAGGTGGAAACGCGGATCGACCGGCTGCGGTTCCGCGGCGTCAAGGGGACGACCGGGACCCAGGCGAGCTTTCTGGCGTTGTTCAACGGCGACCCGGCCAAGGCCGAGCGGCTGGAGCAGGACGTGGCACGTCGCTTCGGGTTTGCCCGATGCGAACCCATTACCGGCCAAACCTATTCGCGGAAGGTGGACGCCCAAGTCATCAACGCGCTGGCCGGGATCGCGACCAGCGTCCACAAACTCGCGAACGACGTTCGTCTGCTCGCGGGTCTGAAGGAGATCGAGGAACCGTTCGAGGCCCGGCAGGTCGGCTCGTCGGCGATGCCGTACAAGCGGAACCCGATGCGGTGCGAGCGCGCCACCGCCCTGGCGCGATTCGTGATCTCCCTCGCCGCGTCACCGCTGCAGACGGCGGCGGAGCAGTGGTTCGAACGGTCGCTCGATGATTCGGCGAACAAACGGCTGACCGTGCCGGAGGCGTTCCTGGCCACGGACGGGATGCTCCGTCTCGTGGCGAACGTCACGCGCGGGTTCGTCGTTTACCCGAAAGTCATCGAGGCACGCGTCCGGGCCGAACTGCCGTTCATGGCCACGGAGAACATCCTTATGGCCGCGGTGGCCGCCGGCGGCGATCGCCAGGAACTGCACGAACGCCTTCGACGGCACGCCCAGGCGGCGGGCGAGCGGGTCAAGGCGGAGGGGCTCGAAAACGACCTTCTGCCGCGAATCGAAGCGGATCCCGCCTTCGCCGGCGTGAACCTGAAGGACGCCGTGGACGCGAAACGGTTTGTCGGGCTCGCCCCGGTCCAGGTGGACCGCTTCGTTCGCGAATACGTCACGCCGATCCGGCGGCGCTACCGCAAAGCGCTGGGCCGATCGGCGGATCTCTCGGTATAGAGCACAGTCGGTGTGTCCGGGCGCGGCGCAGGTGGATGCCGTCCGGCCGGCGCAAACGCGTTTCGAATGAGGATGCCATGGACAAGCAGGAACTGGGCAAGGCAATCAAGGCGGCCGCGTATATCGAAGGGGACTTCGTGTTGCGATCCGGCAAACGCAGCCACTATTACCTCGACAAGTACCGGTTCGAGACCATCCCCGAGGTGCTCAAGGCCGTCGGACATCATCTCGCCGCCCATGCCACCGACGCGACCACCCGGATCGCCGGGGTGGAACTCGGCGGCGTGGCGCTGGCCGCCGCCGCGTCACTCGACCGCGGGCTGCCGTTCATCATCGTGCGCAACCGCAAGAAAGACTACGGCACGCAGAGGATGTTCGAAGGCGTTCTGGAGAAAGGGGACAGGGTCCTCCTCGTCGAGGACATCGCCACCACCGGCGGTCAGGTGCTCGAAGCGGCCCGGGACATCAAGGAGTACGGGGCGACCATCGAGAAGATCGTGGCCGTCATCGATCGGCAGGAAGGGGCCCGCGAGAACATCGAAGGGGCGGGGTTCGTGTTCGACGCCCTGTTCACGTCCGCGGACCTGGGCATCGGCACGTGACGGTCGGGACCTGAGTACGCGGAGACCACCGACGGCGGGGGTCGAGGCGTCGATCGCCGTATCCGCTCACGGCCGGGCGGGCGCCTGTTCGCGCAGCACCGTGCTGACCAGGCTCACCAGCGAGCCGACGTGAAACGGTTTCCGCAGCACGTGCAGCCCGGGCAGGGCATCCTCCTGGACCGCCGGGTCGGGGCGGCCCGTGATAAGGATCGCCGGCACCGACGATCCGGATGCACGGACGTCATGTAACAGGGCCGTGCCGCCTTTGTTGGGCAAGTCCGCGTCCAGAATCAGCAACCGTGTGGTTGCCCGGTGCTTCTCGTGTAGCTCCGAGGCTTCGCAGCCATCCGACGCCTGGAGCACGCGATACCCTTTCGAACGCAGTGCCGACGTGACGATGGCCAGAATCTGCGGTGTGTTTTCCGCGACCAGGATCGTCTCGCCGTGCCCCGGATCCTCGGTCAGCCACGGCCGGTCCGCGAGGCGCTGGGGCGGGCGTTGGCAGCCGGGGAAGGTAATGATGATCCGGGTGCCCCGCCCCTCGCGGGACTCCACCTCGATTCGCCCGCCGTGCTCGGCCACAATGCCGTGCGCGACGGCCATGCCGAGCCCCGCGCCCGAACCGGGCGCCGGGGGGGTCGGAATGGCGTGGGCCAGTCGTTCGCGGATCTCCTGGCCAAGCCCCTGCCCGGAGTCGGCCACCACCAGGACGAGCGAGCCCGGAGTGCTTTCATCCGTTTCGGCCCGGGATTCATCGGCCGGCTCCGGACCGACCGAGATATCGAGCGTGCCACCATCAGGCATGGCCTCCCGGGCATTGACCACGAGGTTGATGACGAGTTGTTGGAGTTGCGCGCCGTCGGCCCGCATCCAGAGACCACCGCCTTGGGCGACGTTCGTCTCGAGTTCAATCGAAGCCGGCAACATCTGGCGCAGCATGCGTTGCATCGCCGTGATCAGGTGACCGACGTGAACTGGCACTTTCCGGGTCTGCGTCCGTCGGCTGAACGTGAGGAGCGACTGCGTAACCCCCGACGCCTGCTCGGCTGCGTCCAGCACGCCCTGTAGCGGGCGGGCCGCCTCGCTGTTATCCGGCATGGCCGCCCGCGCCAGTTCGGCGTAGCCCACAATCGCGGTGAGGAGGTTGTTGAAATCGTGGGCTACGCTGCTGGCCAGCGTGCCGATGGCCCCCAGCTTCTGCGCCTGCTGTAACTGGGCCTCCAGGACCCGCCGTGCCTGCTCGGCCCGGCGCCGCTCGAGCACGTGCGTCCACTCACGCACAGCCCGCGATACGACGTGGGGCAGGTCGGCCAACCCGCTCGATGACTTGACGCAATAATCCAACGCACCGGCTTGCGTAACCGCCGCGATCGCCTCCTCGTCGCCGCGATCGAGCAGGGCGACAAGCGGATAGTCGGCGTCGGTCGGGTCGTCGGGAAGCAACGACGCGGCCGCGTTATCCGCGATATCCGTATCCACAACGACGACATCGGTCGCCTGTCGACCGACGTAGTCTTCGGCGGCCTGCGGGCTCCGCACCACGCTCAGTTCGCTCGGCGCGAAGGCGGCGGCGAACGACTCGCGTACCTGCTCGACGAGCGTCCGCGGGCAAGCCACCAGCAGAACACGCACGGGTTTCTTACCCATCGCTGACCCGCCTCCCTTTCCGAGACGACGCGCGGTCCCCAACCCTCCCGCGGCCCGAGACGCGCCATGCACGCCCGTCACTGCGTGTGCGGCCCGCGCCGCGAGCGCCGGGCGTGTCAGCCGGTGCGTGGATTATGTCCTGGGAACGTGTTGCCCCGTGTCCATCCATGGACTCACTCCCGCCGTCCTGACGTGGGGAGCAACCGGTCGATTTCCCGCTCGACCGAAACCGGGGACCCGAGCATGTCTGTCGTGCCCGACTGCCCCTCGCACCGCATTCCATCATAACGGCGCCGTTCGGTTGCGCGTATCGTTTGGAACAGAAAAACCGTCCAACGAGGGCGAGGAGAAGCGGCACACGAGCGGTCACTCGTCGCCCGCCGCGTCACGCGACGCACCGCGAGCGTGCCAACCCGTCGGGCAGCGGTATCAACATCATGCCAAACATATGGTTGCGCGATTGCCTCGGGGTGCCGAGCGCACCCCCTGCCGGACGCCGCCCGCCGAAACACGGTGTTCCCGGACCGCTCTCGGCGAATGTGACCCGACCGCCGGTGGTCAGTCGGTGGTGAGCAGCACGTTGACCGCCTTCGCCACGGCCTTGACGGGTGAACCCTCCTTGATGTTCAGATCGTCCAGTGATTCCAGTGTCATGACGGAACAGACGATCGTGTCGGCCGGCACCTTCACCTTCACCTGGCACATCACGGTGCCCCGCTTGATCTCGACAACCTCGCCCGCAAACTGATTCCGCGCGCCGTACTTCATCGTAGCACTCCCTCACGATTGATGGTTGGCTGAACGGTCACTTGTCCGCGACCCGGCATCGCGAGACGGCCGACACCACCAGTTCCGTGGCCCGGTCGACCTCCGCCTCGGTCAGCAACGCCCCGGTGGAGAAGCGAATCGTGCCCATGGCATAGTGGGGCGGGACGCCCATCGCGTCCAGCGTCGCCGACCTGACCACCCCGTCCGCGTGACAGGCGGCCCCGGCCGAGGCGGCGACGTCCGGCATCGCCGACAGGATCGCGGCGGCCTCGATGCCGCCGAAGCTCACGCTGAGTGTGTTGGGAAGACGGCGATCCGGGTGGCCGTTGAACCGGACGTCCGGCACTCCGCGCCGGATTCCGTCGTGCAGGCGGTCGCGAAGGGCCCGCATGTGGGCCGCCCGCTCCTCGAGGTGGCGCGCGGCCAGCTCGCACGCCTTGCCGAGCCCGACGATCTCCAGCACGTTTTCCGTGCCCGCCCGCCAGCCGCGCTCGTGCTCCGCTCCGTGAATCAGTTTGGCCGGTGCCACACCGCTTCGGACGTACAGCGCCCCGACGCCTTTCGGGCCGTAGAGCTTGTGACCGGCTACCGATAACAGATCGACGCCCAACGCGTCGACCCGCGTGTCGATTTTGCCGACCGACTGGGCGGCGTCCGTGTGCATGAGCACGCCGTGCGCGTGAGCGATGTCGGCGATCGCGCGAATCGGCTGCACGGTGCCGACTTCGTTGTTCGCGTGCATCACCGTCACCAGCACGGTGGCCGGCGTGATGGCCCGCTCGACGTCGGCCGGATTCACCAATCCGGTCTCGTCCACCGGCACCACCGTGATCCGCAGGCCCGACGATGCGAGATACCGGCAGACCTCCATCACGGCGGGGTGCTCCACCGCCGACGTGATGATGTGGTTGCCCCTCGCGCGTTGGGCCTCCGCGATGCCCCGGATCGCGAAGTTGTTCGATTCCGACCCGCCGCTGGTGAACACGATTTCCTCGGGCCGCCCGCCGAGGGCGTCTGCGACGTGGCGCCGGGCCTCCTCGACCGCCTGCCTGGTTCGGATACCGTAGAGGTGCGTGCTCGATGGGTTGCCGAAGTGCGTTTCCAGGTAGGGGCGCATGGCCTCGACGACCGCCCGGTCGAGCGGCGTCGTTGCGTTGTAATCCAGGTAGATGGGGTCCATGCAGCGCGCTCCTGGCAACCGGCCCGCCGACCCGTGTGCGGGTCCGAGGCGCCGGCCGGTTCGGTTTTGATCGCCGGCCACGGCTCCGTGGCCGGCACGAGGTACCGATCATGCGCCCGACGGTACGGAATCGACGGGCGGGGGAACGAAGGCCGGGTGCACGGTACGCGAGTTCGACGCGGTGCGGGTGGTACGGCCACGGGCCCCGCGGCGGCCGCGAAAGCTACCCCTTCTCGGTCTCGCCCATCACGAGGCGGGTCACCTGGTCCGGCCTAATCTTATGAACCTCGTCGCTGGTGCGCCGCTTGAACTCCACCACGCCGTCGGCCAGGCTCTTCTTGCCGACGGTGATCCGGATGGGGATACCGATCAGGTCGGCGTCCTTGAACTTGAATCCCGGCCGCGCGTCGCGGTCGTCGAGCAGGGTCTCGATACCTTGTTGTTCCAACTGATCGTGCAGCGTGCGGGCCGTTCGCATCACGTTCTCATCTCGCACGTCAAGGGCCACGATCAATACCTTGAACGGAGCGATGCCCATCGGCCAGCAGATGCCGCCGTCGTCGTGCAATGCCTCGATGCACGATGCCACGATCCGCGCGATCCCGATGCCGTAGCACCCCATGATCATCGGCTTGATCTCGCCGTTCTCGTCGGCGAAGGTCGCGCTCATCGCGACCGAGTACTTGGTGCCCAGTTTGAACACGTGACCGACCTCGATGCATTTCTCAAACAGCAGGGGGGCACCGGAGGGCGACTTGTCGGCCGGTGTGGCGTAGCGGATGTCGCCCGACTCGGGCATCTCGAAATCACGGTCCGGGTTCACGCCGGTAATGTGGTAGTCCGTCTTGTTGGCGCCGGTCACCGCGTTGTGCATGACGGTGACCGCCTGGTCAGCGATGATCCGCGCCTTGAGCCCGACGGGTCCGGCAAAACCCACCGCCGCCCCGGTCAGCGACTCGATCTCCCGGGGTGATGCCAGTTGAAGCGATTTCGCGCCGAGGTAACGTCGCAGTTTCGCCTCGTTGACTTCGTGATCGCCCCGCACCAGGGCGACCACCGCCGCCCCGTCCGCCGAGTAGACGATCGTCTTGATCATGTCCTCGGGTCGGCACTTGAGAAACCCCGAGACCTGCTCGATCGTGCTCAGGCGCGGTGTGTGGACTTCCTCCAATGGATCCATCACGTGGCAGCCGCCATCTTCGACGGGACCGACGGCGGCCCGCTCCAGGCTGGCCGCGTTGGTGCCGTCGGCGGCCCGCACGAGGTAGTCTTCGCCTGCGTCGCACACGACCATGAACTCGTGCGATGCGTCGCCGCCGATCGGGCCGGAGTCCGCCTCCACCGCCTGATACGGCAGCCCGCACCGCTGATAGATGCGGCAGTACGCGTTGTACATCTGCTCGTAGGTCTCGTCGAGGCTCGCCTTGTTCGCGTGGAACGAATAGGCGTCCTTCATCAGAAACTCACGCGTGCGCAGCACCCCGCTCTTCGGACGCGCCTCGTCGCGGAACTTCGTCTGGATCTGGTAGAGCGTGATGGGCAACTGCTTGTGGCTCTTGAGATACGCGCGGGCGATCTCCGTGACCACCTCCTCGTGCGTCGGGCCCAGCACCGTGCCCTTGCGGAACGGCTTGTCCTGAAGACAAACCAGGGTATCCCCCATCGCCTCCACGCGACCCGTCTCTTCCCACCACTCCACCGGGTGCATGGCCGGCATGTGCAACTCGACCGCGCCCGCCCGATTCATCTCCTCACGGACGATTTCCGTCACATTTTGAAGAACGCGGTATCCGAGCGGCAGATAGGTGTACGCACCGGCCACCACCTGCCGGATCAGACCAGCCCGCAGCATCAACTGGTGGGACGCCGCAATGGCGTCCGCCGGGATTTCCTTGACCGTCGGGATAAAGTAATGTGTCCACAGCATGCAGGAATGATTACACGGCCGGACGCCGGAACGCAAGGGCACCTGGCAGAGCGTTGGATACCGCCCCTCGCGGCCGATCGAATCGACGCGAACGGACCCGATCGGCGATCGAACGGTTGCCTCGGCGCGAGATCCGGCGCAGGATTCGCGTGGGACTCATGAAGCCGGACGACGAAATCTGTTACTGCTACCACGTGACGTTTCGAAAACTCGTCAACTTCGCCCGACGGGAGCGTCCCTCGCGGCCGTCCCGGATGACCGAGTGTCTGTCGGCCGGAACCGGGTGTGGCTGGTGCATCCCATTCCTCATCCAGATCGCGAATGATCCTGACGGGTTCGGCGTCCAACTCACTCCCGAAAACTACGCCGCGGCGCGACAGGAATACCTCGATTCCGAACAGCCCCGGAACGAGTTCTGATCGGCGCGGATTCCGTTGCGGAGGGGCGGCCCCGAATTGCAGTGTGGCTGAAGCGAGCGACGCCCGCCCGCCGGGCGAAACGCGATGTCGACGGGGCGAATCGTGCGGCGTGCGACGGTGTATCGAAGGGCGTTCATCGGGCTGGAGGTGTGGCTGACGGTAGCCGGCTGCCAGCAGACGACGGCTCCGCCCGCACTACACGCTCGACGCCAATCCGCGGATGCCCGAAAAGAAATCGGTGGAGGGGCTCTACTACTACTACCACGTGTTCGCCCGTGCCCTGCACGCCTGGGGGGAGCCGTTCATCGTCGATGGGGAGGGCCAGCGCCACCACTGGCGCGATGACGCCTGCCAGGCACTGTTGAAGCGACGGCACGGCGACGGTGGTTGGGTCAACACGGCCGACCGCTGGTACGAGGCGAACCCGGACCCCGTCACCGCCTACTCGGTGCCCGCTCGGCCGACCGCGTTGCGGCCGAACGGCGATTCAGGAACTCGGTAGCAGCGTGCGCCGTGTGTATTTGCTGTAGATCGCCCCGAGCGGATTGTGGGCCAGCACGCGATCCTTCACCACCAGCGTCGTCACCGGCGCCCGGGAGACCATGCTGAAGATCGCGTCGTGCCCGACGCACAGCCCGCACAGGATGTTCAATTGCGTGCCGGCTTCGTTGAGCACCGTGGCCTGCCCCACCGGATTGCACATGACCTCGATGTCCTTGGACGGATCGATCTGCTCGAGCCCGAGGCCTTTTTTGTCGATGCCGCACAGCTTGCAGCACACCGAGACGAGCTCGAAATGGGCCTTGAGTATGTTGGCGATGACGGCGGCTTCCTCGGCCAGCCCGACGCAATACGCCAGGCCCACCTTGTGAAACCCGAGTTCCTGGGCCAGAAGAATGGTCTCGCGAATCCGCGGCTCCCGGCAGTAGTGGCGGGCCTCGATGGCCGCCGCCGCGCGATGCAGCCGGGCAATCCCTTCGACCTCGTACAACGCGCGTTGCCGCTCGGCGTCCGCCAGGCAGTCTTTGCCGTTGACGCAGTCGTACGTGTTGCAGGCCGCGCATCGGACTGTCGTCTTCTGTCCCATCGAATTGCTCCTGCCGCGATCGACCGGTGTCGTGGGACGCGGGCGTCCGGGCTGGTCGCGGGACGGGAATCGGAGAGGACCCTGATTATTCTACCACACGATCCGACGGCCGGAAACGCCGGATCTCATGGCATGCCGCTCCCCGGGCACGAAGCGCTTGAACCGGTCACCCGTGGCGGCCGCCGCGTGATACCGCGTCCTGGCCGAACCGCTCGCGGATGGCGTCAAGCGCGCGATCCAGCTGCCGCCGCCGCGCCGCCGCCTCGTCCTCGAAGAGCGTCAGTTGCTGACCCTCACGCCGAGACATCTGGGATACCCCCATGCCAATCAACCGAACCGCCGGCGGCTGGAGCTTTGACCACGCGTCGAACAGGCTCGCCGCCGCGGCCCAGAGCAGATCCGTCTCGTCGGTCGGTGCGTCCAGCGTCGTGTGCCGGCTGATCGTGCGGAAATCGCCGTAGCGGATCTTCAATCGCACACTTCGGGCCACCAGACGATGCCGCCGCAGCCGCTGGGCCACATGCTCCGTCTGGTGCAGCACCATCCACCGCAGGGAATCCAGGTCCGCGACATCGACCGGGAACGTGATTTCATGACTGACGCTCTTGGCCTCGTGGTCCGGCACGACCGGCCGGTCGTCCATGCCCCGGACGAGGCGATGGAACTTGATGCCGTGCTGGCCGAACTGTGCCTGCAGTTCCTCGACCGACAGACGCCGCAAGTCGGCGAACGTGGATACGCCCATCCGCTCGAACCGGGGCAACGTCGCCTTGCCCACACCCCACATACGCGAGATGGGCAAGGGGTCCAGGAACGTCTGCACGTCGTCGGCCGGCACCACGACCAGTCCGTCCGGCTTGTCGAGGTCGCTGGCCAACTTGGCGAGGAACTTGTTCGGCGCCACGCCGACCGACGCGGTCAACTGCGTGCCCTCGTGGATCCTCGCCTTCAGCTCCCCGGCCATCCGTTCCGGCGACCCGAGCAGCCGGACGGAGCCGGTGACGTCCAGGAACGCCTCATCGATCGACAGTGGCTCGACCAGCGGGGTGAACTGTTGCAGGATCTCGGATACTTGCTGCGAGATTTCGAGGTACCGCTCGAATCGCGGCGGCACGACCACCGCTTGCGGGCACAGTCGCATGGCCGTCGCCATCGGCAATGCGCTGTGACAGCCGAACGGGCGAGCCTCGTAACTCGCCGTTGAAACGACACCGCGGCCTGCGGGATCGCCGCCGACCAGCACTGGATGTCCCCGCAGGGACGGATTGTCCAACTGCTCCACGGCCGCGAAGAAGGCGTCCATGTCGACGTGCAGGATGTTACGCGTAGCTGCGGCCATCACGATGCCCCGTTCGCAAACAGCGTTAGCGGCGATCTTCGTCCGGACGACTCGATCCGCCCTGATGCACCCGGACCGAACTACCCGTCGTTTACACACAGCGCCCAGGTGAACCGGGCCAGATCCGCGAGATCGGCGTCACCGTCCAGGTCGCTGTCGGCTGGTTCGCAGCCCGACTCGATCGCCGTGCCGGGCCCGCCCAGGCAATTGGCAAAGTCGGGATAGTCCTCGAGCGTCACCACCCCGTCGCCGTCCAGATCCCCGAACGCGGCGGCCGCATTCGTGTTGATGTAGAGGTGGTTGCCGGCGGTGGTTTCCCAGTTGGTCACCGCCATGTCGGGCTTACGCGAGTATACGTACGCCACTCGCACCTCGGCGCTCGCATCGACGCCGACGGTGACCCAACCGTGCGTGCGGTCGTACGTGTACTGGTTCGATGTCAGCGCGACGCCGTCCGCGACGATCGACTCGATGCGTTCGACCGGTTGATGCGACAGCTCAAACAGGCGTTGACCCGGCCGAGCGCGCATGGCGAACCTGTCGGTCGGGTAGCGGAGCCCGTCCCGATCCACGTCCCCGAAGGCAATCTTCTCGATCACGCTGCTTACGCTCGACGACCAGTGCGGCAGGACTGCGGGGCCGGCTCCAGTATTCATGAACAACCGCACGCTGTCCCACCACGCCCCCGTGGCCACGTCCAGAAGACCGTCCGCGTTCACGTCGACCAGGGCGATCGCGGACCCATAACCTCCGTAGAAACTCCAACTCGGCGCGGTGGCGAAGTAACCGCCGCTCACGCCGTTGTACTGCCGGAACCGGCCGCTGCCGGCGTAGAGCTGCGTGTTGTCAGTGACGAACAACTCGCGGACCCCGTCTCCGTTCACGTCGCCATGCGTCACCATGAGCCCGAACTGGGCAGGGTTGTCCGTGGTTCGCCACGTCGCTGTCGTCGCGAGCGCGCCGCCCTCGTTGGGGTAGAGCCACGTGTCGTTGTTCGACCCACTGAACACGAGATCCAGCCAGCCGTCGCCATCCGCGTCGACCCAGACGACCCCGACATAGCCGCGCGTGTCGTCCGATTCCCAACTCGCGTCCGTCTCGAGTTGACCGTCCACGTTCAGGTACACGTAGTTGGCGAACGCGTCGGGATCGGCGTACGGCCACGACGTCGCGACGGCGAGGTCCGGGCGTCCGTCGTTGTTCATGTCCCCGAACGCGACGTGAAACGCGTTGGCAATCTCGGTGGATTCCCAGTCCGGGTGGTCGGACAATGTGCCCATGTTGTTCAGAAAAACCCGCGCCGCCGTTCCGTTCTGGCTGCCGGCCCCCAACCGCGCGACCGCCACGTCCGGCCAGCCGTCCCCGTTGACGTCCGCGATGTCGAGGTGACCGTTGTACGCCCGATCCTCCGACTCCCAGTCGGGCGTGGGGGGCAACGTGCCGTCGCCGAAGTTGTAGTAGACGGCCACGGATTGCCGGGCGATATCGTTGCCGTTCGACACGACCAGATCGACCCAGCCGTCACGATCGAGGTCCACCAGGGCCGCGCCGGTGCTGACCGGTCGATCGTCGGAGACCCAGTCCGGCGTGGTCTGGTACGCCGGCTGCGCGAACAGCGAGGTACTGGCGACCAGTGCGATGGTGATGATGATCCTCGTCATGGTTTGCTGGCTTCGATCGTACGCGTTGACGGCCGCCCGCCGGAGACTGGGTGGAAGCTGTCCACCATCGCCGCGAGAGGTCCCATCCTCGAAACAACCCGCATCCCGCGCTGATCGGAGGCCCGTCCCGCCCCGGCGTCTGGGACAAACGCGCGGACCACCGACCGACCGCGAGCCGGTCACCACGGCATACGCTCGACCCATCCATCCCGACGGCCAACAGTGAGGCCACGCGGCCCTGGGCTTATCGCCACCGCCGGACGACGGGCCCGAGGGTCGCACGTACTCGACGCGGTTGCAGGAGCGACTTGGCGCGTCGGGTCGGGCCCGTGTGCGGCCGGCCAGTCGTCGTCCGCCGTGCGTGTGCCGGTCACCTGTCCATCATACCGAAAGATGACGGCTGATCGAAGCGTACGATGCTGGTTTACATTCCGCCGAGCCTCTCCTGTCCGCTCGTCGTGGCGGGGCGGATCATCGGCGTGCTGTTCCGCCGCGCGCGGCGTCCCCGCGCGTATGGCGAGAAGCAAGTAGGTCTGATCTTCGAGATTCCGTAACCCCTCCACCCCTCCCCGCGGACGACCGCGATCCCTGCACCACGGCGGCTTCCAAGTCGCCCGGGATTCCCCCAGCCGATGTGCCGAAAACGAGCGAGTAAACCCGTCTCAAACGCTCGGCCCGGCCCAGGCCGGCGATTTCAAATTGTGCTTGACCTGTGTTCACGAAACGCCGTAACATTAGGGTGTAGGACGAGCAGCGTGCAGATCGATCTCCAAAAATGGGCGGGGTGAAATCGGCGGTGCGATGCCTGCTGCGGCGTAGGATGACTACGCCGCAAAGGTCCGTCGGCGACGGCTGGCGGGCGGGGCAAGGCCCGGCGGTCTCGGCCAGAGACTGACTGGGGAGGCAGGCCCATGAGAAGGAGGTGATCCGTGGATACAGGCATATGTAGGAGCTGGCTGCAGTAAGTGCAGCTAACGTGGCTGCAAACTGCAGCGAGCTGACAGACATAGGACCCGCCGGTGTGCCCAACATACCGGCGGGTCGCTTATTGGGGAGCCAACGATGTCGAGAGTAGCTGGAATGGTCCTGTTGATCCTGCTTGTCGCCGGCGGTGGGTGCGAACAAACGACGCGGCCCGACTCCGCGGAGACCGCCACTCCCCAATCGCCCGGGCCGCCGGAAGACCGGCCCACGAAATCCCAGGCACCGGTGGACGTCATCGAAGAGCACTGGCCCAACGGCGCGATCCGGACGCGGGTGGAAGTGATCCACGACGCGGACGGCGAGGCGGTCTATCACGGCACCTACACCCGCTGGTTCGACAACGGCCAGAAGGAGTATGAGACGACGTACGTCAACGGCACGATCCACGGCGTGGAGCGCCAATGGCACCGCAACGGGCAGCTTCACGTCGAACAGCACATCCAACACGGTGTCCGGCACGGCACGCGGATCAGTTGGGACGCCGACGGCCGCCAGCGCATCCGCGAAGAGTACTGCGAGGGCAAGCCGCACGGAGTGTGGACGGTTTGGACGTCGAATGGTGACGTCAAGTGGCGGCAGACGTACGACCACGGCGTGCCTGTGCCATGAGTCGTGCGCCGGCGAACGCCTGGTCCTCAACGTCCGCATAATCCACGCGGCTGATTCGCTTCTGCGCCGTGGCCCGCCATGACTGGGCAGAATCAGAACGGCTGGCGGAGCCGCGCCCGACCGGCGGCTCGCGGTTCCGCACGGCACCCCCACGCCGGCGCCAGCCGCGCACTTCCGCGCGTCCGGTCCATCCGCCCGTCAGCCCTCGCATCGTTCCGATAATTACCATTTTCGCAGGCGCGTGGGCCCGGTTTTCTTGTTCGCGCGGGCCGGTTCTGATACGATAAGCGCTTGAGCTGGGAGCGGGTCGGCCGGCTCCGGATGGCCGGTGGACGTGCGGCGGGCCGCCGCCATTTCCCCGCGGCCCGAGGGCGCTCTGCGTCTCCTCTGCACCCGTGACCCCATTATTCACAACTCCGGCTCCTCGTGGGGCTCGTACCTAAGGAGGGCGATCATGGTACTTCGGTCGGTCTGGACCGCGATGGCGGTTGGCGTCGTGATGACGTCGGCGTCGGTAGCAGTCGGGCAGACGGTGGAGGCGTCAGGGAGGCCCAGGCCGCAATCCGAGGAGCCCACGGAGGCGGGAAAGGCCAAGTCCGTCGTCGGTCACCTCGAAGTGCCCCATGATCCTTACGTGCGGGTGCCGCTGCGGGACCGCGTCACGTCGCCGGCCGTGCGGTGGACCCGCGGCGGGTACGTCAGCGTGCAGGTCAATGTCGACGAGTTCGGCGACAACATCGTGGGCGACGCGGCCAACGAGCCGTCCATCGCCGTGGATCCGACGAATCCCATGCGGATGGCCATCGGCTGGCGGCAGTTTGACACGATCTCGAGCGATTTCCGCCAGGCCGGTTGGGCCTACACCGTCGACGGCGGTGCGTCGTGGACGTTTCCCGGCCGGATCGAGCCCGGCGTGTTCCGGTCGGACCCCGTACTCGACTCGGATGCCGACGGCAACTTTTATTACAACAGCCTGACCGCCGACGAAACGCTGAGTGACTTCTGGTGCCACGTCTTCAAGTCGACCGACGGCGGCGTGTCGTGGGACAGCGGCACCTATGCCCACGGTGGAGACAAGCAGTGGCAGGTCATCGACCTCACCGACGGCATCGGTCGCAACAATATCTACGCGGTGTGGAACGATGCCTTCAGCTCATGTCCCAACGGGCACTTCACCCGCTCCACCGACGGCGGCGCGTCGTTCCCCGACTGCGTGCCCGTGACGGGCTCGCCGTATTGGGGGACGATGGACGTCGGACCGGACGGCGAACTCTACGTGGCCGGCCAGGGCTTTCTGGTGGCCAGGTCCACCACCGCCCAGGACCCGGACCACACGGTGACGTGGGACTCGGCGGTGACGTTGAGCCTCGGCGGGAGCATCGTGTTTTCCGGCGGCCCGAACCCGGCCGGCCTGCTCGGCCAGGCGTGGGTCGCGACCGACCGCTCCGATGGCCCGACGCGTGGCTACGTCTACATGCTCTGTTCGGTCGATCCACCGGGAGCGGATCCGCTGGACGTCATGTTCGCGCGAAGCACCGACGGCGGGCAGACCTGGAGTTCGCCCGTGCGGGTCAACGACGACCTGAGCACCAGCGCGTGGCAGTGGTTCGGGACGATGTCGGTGGCTCCCAATGGCCGGATCGACGCCATCTGGAATGACACTCGCGGTGATCCGGGCGGCTACAACTCGGTCGTGTACTACTCCTACTCGACGGACGCGGGCGAGACGTGGTCGCGCAACGAACCCATCTCGCCCGAGTTCGACCCGCACGAGGGCTGGCCTCAACAGCACAAGATCGGCGATTACTACGACATGGTGTCGGACGAGTTCGGTGCGAACCTCGCCTACTCCGCGACGTTCAACGGCGAACAGGATGTGTACTTCGTGCGGATCGGTGATCCCCCTTGTCCGGACGCCGGGCGGGTGTCGTTCGATCGCGGCCACTTCGCGTGCGAAAGCGAGGCCGCCGTCACGGTGCTCGACTGCGGGCTCAATGAGGACGACGAACTCGTCGAAACGGTGACGGCCGATGTCGACTCGGACTCGGAGCCGGCCGGCGAAGTCGTCGAGTTGACGGAGACGGGGCCGGCCACGGCCCGGTTCACCGGCACGATCGCGCTCAGCGAAACGGATGCCGACGGCGTCCTGCTGGTGTCGGAAGGCGACACCGTAACCGTCACCTACCTCGACGCGGACGACGGCGAAGGCGGCGTGGACGTCGAAGTGACGGCCATCGCGTTGGTCGATTGCACGCCGCCGGTGATCTCGGACGTCGCCGTCACCGACGTCGGCCCGTTCGACGCCACCGTGACCTTCTCGACGGACGAGCCCGCCCGCGGGACCGTGCGGTACGGCGAATCGTGCGACGCCCTGACCGGGATCGCGGAGCGGGGCGGCCTGGTCTCGGATCATGAAGTCCGCTTGTCCGGCCTGATCGAGGATGCCACCTATTTCTTCGCCGTCGACGCCGAAGACGACGCCGGCAACCAGACCACCGACGATAACGGCGGCGAGTGCTACACGTTCGCCACCACCGACGTCCCGAATTACTTCACGCAGCAGTTCATCAGCGGCTTCGATCTGGACAACCTCAGCCTGACCTTCGTGCCGAACGGTTCCATCGACTACTACCTCGGCTGCGTCGAGGAAATCGACGAACTGCCGACCGACCCTGCGGGCGGCACGGCGATCAGTCTCATCGATGACGATTACGAGGAGATCAGCCTGGGGCTGGCCCAGGTGTGGCTCTACGGCACGCCGTATAACCGGATATACGTGGGCGGCAACGGCTACGTGACGTTTGGCAGCGGCGATACCGAGTACATGGAGACACTGGCGGCTCACTTCTCGCTGCCGCGTATCTCGGCCCTGTTCGACGATCTCAGTCCGCAATCCGGCGGACCGGTGAGTTGGCAACAGCTGGGCGATCGAGCCGTCGTCACGTGGGAGGACGTGCCGGAATACAGCACGTCGAATACCAATACCTTCCAGATCGAGATGTTCTACGACGGGACCATCCGCATCAATTACCTGAGGATCGATGCCCAGGACGCAGTTGCCGGTCTGTCCGCCGGCGGCGGTGTGCCCGAAGGGTTTTACGAGACGGACCTGTCGGGGATGGGCAGTTGCGGGCCGCGCCCGCCCAGCGCCCGATCGGTGAGCGTGTCCACCCCGGTCTACGTACCGGTGGAGATCACGCTGGAGGCGACGGACGACGGGCTGCCCGAGCCGCCGTCGCTGAGTCTCATTGTGACGTCGCTGCCGGGGCATGGGACGCTGACCGACCTGGGGGCGGGCGCGATCGAGAGCGTGCCCTACACGCTGGCCGAGGGCGGCGACACGGTGCTGTATTCGCCCAACCCATGCTACACGGGCCAGGACAGCTTCCAGTTCAAGGCCAACGACGGCGGTGAGCCGCCGGAAGGCGGGGACAGCAACCCGGCCACCGTGACCCTCAACATGACCAGGGCGTCGGGTACCTACCAGATGATCTACAGCGACCCGATGGACGAGGATCCGGGCTGGACGATGGAAGGGCAGTGGGCGTTCGGGGTGCCGACGGGCGGCGGGACGCACGACGGAGATCCCACGAGCGGGTACACGGGCGACAACGTGGTGGGGTACAACCTTTCCGGTGACTACACGGACGGCATGCCGGTGTACTACGTGACGACGGGGGCGTTCGACTGCCGGGAGTTGACGGGGGTGGAGTTGCGTTTCCGTCGCTGGCTGGGGGTGGAGTCCTCGTCGTTCGATCACGCGACGGTGGAGGCGTCGTCGGACGGTTCGGGGTGGGTGACGCTATGGGCGCACAGCGGCAGCGCGCTCAGCGAATCGTCGTGGTCCGAGCAGGTTTATGATCTGTCTGCGCTGGCGGACGGGGAGCCGACGGTGTACGTGCGGTGGAGCATGGGTCCGACCGACAGTTTGGTGACGTACCCGGGCTGGAACATCGACGACGTGGAGATCTGGGGCGAGCCGCCGTTCGAGCCGGTGGGTGGGGATCTGAACGCGGACGGTCGGGTGACGCTGTTCGATTACTCGATCTTCGGGGCGTGCGTGACCGGTCCGGACGGTGTCACGGCGGCGGACTGCGAATGCGCGGACGTCGACACCGACGGTGACGTCGACCTGAGCGACTTCCGCGTCATACAGCACGACATGGAATAGCGACTGGCAACCGCACCGCGGACGAACCGAAGGTGCGGTGGTGAACGAGAGGACGCAACGCGGCCCTGGTCGGTTTTCCGTCGGCCAGGGTCTCTCCTTGCCGTCGATCAGTCTGGACCACCCACCGGTGCGGGCTATAATGCCGCCATGCATGGGACACACAAGACGGGCACGAAGACGATCGCCACGCTCGGGCCGGCCACCGCCACGGAAGAGTCGATCGAACAACTCGTTCGGGCCGGACTGGACGCCGTGCGGTTGAACCTGTCGCACAGCGAGCGCGAGTCGCACCGGGAGATCCTCGAGATGGTGCGGGCGGTCAGCAAGCGAATGGGCGCTCCGGTGGCGGTGATGGGGGACATCTGCGGTCCGAAGATCCGCCTGCTCGATATCGAGAACGGGGCGGTCGAACTCGGGCCGGCCCAGCGGCTCGACATCATCCGCACCCCGGTACTGGGCAACGCCGAGCGCGTATCCTCCAACTCGCCCGAGATGATCGACGACGTGCAGATCGGCCACCGCGTGCTGATCGACGACGGCGCGGTTCGCCTCCGCGTGGTGGACAAGAACGACGAGGGCCTCGTCTGCCAGTGCGAAGTGGCCGGCGTGATCAAGAACCGAAAGGGTCTCAACCTGCCGGACAGCGATCTGCGTGAGGCGTCGATGACACCGAAGGACCGCGACGACGTGGCGTGGGCCGTGGGAAACGACTTCGAGTACCTGGCTCTGTCTTTCGTGCGGTGCGCGTCGGACGTGCAGATGCTGCGCGACCTGCTGACCGATCTGCAATCGGACGTTCACATCATCTCCAAGATCGAGACGCGGCACGCGGTGCACAATCTCGACTCGATCATCGAGGCGTCCGACGGTGTCCTCGTGGCGAGGGGTGATCTCGGAGTGGAGATGGACGTGGCCACCATTCCGCGTCTCCAGAAGGACATCATCGATCGGTGCCACCGTACCGGCACGCCCGTCATCGTGGCCACCCAGATGCTGCAGAGCATGGTCGCCGCGTCGATGCCGACGCGGGCGGAAGTGAGCGACGTGGCCAACGCGGTCTACGATGGGGCGGATGCGTTGCTGTTGTCGGAGGAGACGGCGGTGGGGCGCTACCCGATCGAGGCCGTCGAGATGCTGGGACGGGTGGCGGCGGAGACCGAGAAGGTGGGCCGGGGCCGGCGCCCGCCGATCGACGTCTGCGAAGGCGTCTCGGAGGTCGTGCCGTCGGTGGCTCGCAGTCTGTGCACGGTTGCGAAAGACATGAACGCCAAGGCGGTCATCGTGTGGGCCAAGTCGGGGCGGCTGGCCCGCTACGTCAGCAAGCACCGGATGGACCTGCCGGTGATTGCGCTGTCCGCCTCCCCGTCGGTGCGCCGTCGCATGTCCTTGTACTACGGCGTTACGCCCGTCCTGGTCGAGGATGTCACGGATCCGCTCGAACGCATCGCGGCGGGGGACCGTGCGGTGATCGATCTCGGATGCGCCCGCCCGGGGGATATGGTGGTGTTCGGGTTCGGGCCGTCCAGCCTCGCGAGCGAAGTCACCGGCTCGATCCTCGTCCACAAGGTGGAGCCGGTATAGGCACCGGCCGTCGGCCCGAGACATGAGGGAGCCGGATAGGCGATGCGAAGACTCTGGGAGGCCATGCATGAGTTCCCGCCGGGACGCGTCCCGCTCCTGCTTCTGCTGTTCGCGCTGGTATCCGGCTTGGTGGTGGCCGTGCGAAGCGTGGTCCCGCGAACGCCGGCCCTGACCGTGTGGGTGTTCACCCACGTGGCCTACGACGAGCACGGCCACCGTCTGAAGGATCATCCCCATCGTCGCGACATCGAGCTGCGCAACCTCGGCAACGCCATGTTCGATCGCCTATCGCTGGCGGTCATGTCCAAGACGGGCCTGCCCGACCTGGTCGAGATCGAGCAGTCGGTGATCGGCCGGTTCCTGCGGGGCCCCCTCGACGAGATCCCGTTCGTCGACCTGACCGACCGCATCCAGGCCGAGGGCTGGGACGAAAAGTGTGTCAAAGCGCGATTCGCCCGTTACTCGGTGAACGGACGCATATTCGGCATCCCCCACGACCTGCACCCCCTGGTGCTCGTCTATCGCCCCGACGTGCTGGAGTCACTGGGCTACACGCCGGACGACCTGACGTTGTGGACGGACTGGGTCGACGCCGCCAGGATCATGTACAAGCCGGGGACCCTGGGGACACGTGACTGGCGCTATGGCCTGTCCCTTTCCACCGTCGAAGCGTACGACTACCTCGCCATGCTCTGGCAGCGGGGCGGTGACATCTTCAGGCCCGACGGCGGGATTATCATCGACGACGATCTGGCTGTCGATACGCTGGCTTTTTACGTGTCGCTCTTGCGGTCCGATCCGCCCGCCGCGGGCCCCGAGCTGAGCAGTTGGACGGAGGACTTTGCCGCGTTGGCCCGGGGCCAAATCGTGGCACTGCTATGCCCCGACTGGAAGCTGGCCACCATTCAGATGGATGCCAAAGCGTTTCTCGCCGGCAAGGTGCGCTGCATGCCGATGCCGGCGTGGGCAGAGGGCGGCCCGCGCACGGCGAGCATGGGCGGCACGGTGATGTGCATCCCCCAGGGCTGCACCGACGTGGACCGCGCGTGGGAACTCGCCAAGTTCCTGTACTTCGATCGCGGCTCGCTCGTCGAGCGGTTTCGAACGCAGACCATCGTGCCGCCGCTCACCACGGTCTTCGATGATCCGGTTTTCGACGAGGCGGTGCCGTTTTTCCAGGGCCAGCGGGTGGGCCGGTTGCTTACCGAACTGGCGCTGGAGGTGCCGCCCGTCCAGGGGTCGGCGTACATGCCGGAAGCCTACGCGCTGCTGAATGGCACGTTTGCCGATGTCTGTGCCGGTCACGTGGCACCGTCGGAAGCACTCAACGGCGTGGCGACGGAACTCCGCGAACTGATGGAACGCGATCAACGGGCGATCGAAGCGGCCGGGAGGTAGCGCGCAGACCATGGCAAGGGCGGCGTTTCAGATCATCCCCCGAAGGACCCCGTGGCTGTTCCTCCTGCCGTTTGCAGCGGTCTTTGCCACGTTCACCGTCTATCCGCTGCTCGAGTCGGTGCGGCTGTCGATGCGGCAGATGGTCGGCAACGCCGTGGACGTCTACGTCGGCGGGTCGAACTACGGCGTGCTGCTGAGCGACCCGGTCTTCTGGGACTCGATGGGACGGACGGCTTACTTCGCCGGCTTGTCGCTGCTCGTACAACTGCCGGTGGCGCTGGCCATGGCCCTGATGGTGCATCAGCGAAGGCTGGTCGGCCGGGCCTTCTTCCGAACCGCGTTCTTCATGCCCGTGCTGGTCGGGGCGGCGTTCATCGGGGTCAGCTTCGTCCGCCTCTACGGACTGCAGGACGGGGCCCTCAACCAGATCCTGTCGCTGGTGGGGATCCCGGCCGTCGACTGGCTCCGCGGCCCGCAGGTCGTGATGAATACCCTCGTTCTCACGGGTATCTGGATGTTCGCCGGGTTCAACATGGTCTACTTCCTCGCCGGTCTCCAGGGGATCCCGACGGAACTCTACGAAGCGGCGGAGATCGACGGCGCCAACGTCTGGCAGCGATTCCGCAATGTGACGGTGCCGGGCATCTGGCCAATTGCCGCGTTTCTGATCACTGCCTCCACCATCGGGTCGTTCGGACTGTTCGATCTCCCGTGGATCCTCATGGTCCGCGGCGGCCCCGGACGGGCGAGCACCACCGTGATGGTATACCTGTACGAACGAGGGTTCCTGGTGGGTGACCTCGGCTACGCGGCGGCCATGGGCTGGGCCGTCACGGTATTCCTGCTGCTGTTGGCCCTGTTGCAGTTGAAGATTTCGCGGGCGTGGAACGACTGACCGCCCGCCGGAGGAAGCACCCGAATGCCGGGGACCAGCGGACGCATAAAACGACTTCCCATGTACGTGATGCTGCTCTTCGTGACCGCGTTCACGCTCGGACCGTTCGTCTGGATGCTGTCCGGCTCGTTCAAAAGGCAGGCGGAGATCGGCCGACCCGGCGGCGGAAGCCTGATCCCCGAGGATCCGACCGGCGCCAACTACCGGTACCTGTTCGAGAACGTCTCCTTCGGCGGCTACCTGATCAACACCGTGTACGTGGCCAGCATGACCGCGCTGGTGACCACGCTGGTGAGCGCAATGGGCGGGTACGCGCTGGCCAAGTTCCAGTTCCGCGGCAAAGGCGTAGTGACGGCGGTCGTGCTGGGAACGATGCTGCTGCCGCCGGTCGTTCTGCTCGCCCCGCTGTTCAAGCTGGTCAGCGCCCTGCACCTGATCGACAGCTTCTGGGGCCTGATCCTGCCCGGGGCGGCCAGCGGGTTCGGCGTGCTCATCATGCGGCAGTACCTGCAATCGGTCCCGCAGGCCTTGATCGACGCCGGACGCCTCGACGGGGCCGGCGAGCTGCGCATCTTCTGGACGGTGATCCTGCCGCTCATCCGTCCCATCACCAGCGCGCTGTTGATCTTCAGCTTTCTCGGGGCCTGGAACGCGTACCTGTGGCCGATGATCGTCCTCCGCAACGAAGACAACTACCTGCTCACCGTCGCCATCACCAACGTCGTGGCGTCCATCCATCAGCAGGAGTACGGGGTGATCCTGGCCGGTACGCTCGTGGGCATCGCGCCGATCATCCTGTTGTTCCTCGCCCTTCAACGCGAGTTCATCAGCGGATTGACACTGGGCGCCGTCAAGCAGTAGCGGCGGGAGTCCGCTCACCATCGAACCCGAGGAGATTCTCCCATGACCCAACCGTGGACGATCACCATCGAACAGGCCGATGACCGCACCGCCCGCGTGGTGTTCGCGCCGGCCGGCGCCCGGGTCGGCCCGACCTTTGCCGTTCGCGAGCCGCGGTTTGATCCGGTGGCGGTCGACGATTCTGGCCGCGTGGACGTCTGCGGCGGTCGGGTGACCGTGCACGTCGAGGCCGACGGGCGGGCACCGCATCGTGAGAACCTCGAGATCCGCTGGACCGGTCGCGGCGGGCAGCGTGCGTGGCGACCGGGCGATCTCGACGCCGAGAACCTCGGGGCGGCTTTCCTCGCCCTCGACAACCTGTGGCGCGACTACATCCCGGCCGGCGTCCACGCCCACGACCCGATGGTCGGGCTGGGTCGGTGCGTCCAGGACACCATCGTGCTGACGTGGGAGCTGGAACTCGCCATCAGGCGCGCGACCGGCGAGTTTCCCACCACCGATGTCCGCAACACCGAGGTCGTGCGGCTGATCAACGGACAGCCGCCCACGCAATTGCCGGAATGGCCGGCCCGCGTAATCGACGCCCGCAAGCTCGTGCAACACAGCCCGCCCGGGCTCCTGTCGCGATCGGGCCTTGCCCTGTTCCGTGACGACACGCCGCCCTGGAACCCGCAAACCGAATGGCTCGAGCCGTGCCCCGACCCGCAGCCGTACGTCTTCTACATGGTCTATCACGACTGTGACTGGAAGGCCGCCACGAGCGCCCTGACGAAGCTGCTCGGCCCGATACCTGAACTGCCGCCATGTTTCCTCGGCGTCTGGTACTCCAACTACAGCCGAATGGGCGCGAAAGAGTTCGAAGCCATCGCCGCCGATTTCGCCAAACATGATCTGCCGCTCGACGTTGTCAGCGTGGACATGGATTGGCACGGCCAGAAGTGGTACGGGTACGAGTGGAACAAGGAGCTGTTCCCCGACCCGGCGGGCTTCGGCCGATGGAAGCGCGAGCAGGGCCTTAAGGCGGCTTTCAACGTCCACCCTCTCTACGTCACGCCGGGCGACTCGCGTTTCGAGGCCTTCACCAAGGCGGCCGGTCATGACGGACACGTCCTGGGCGATGACGGCGACTGGCACCCGTTCCAGGCGGGCGCGCTCAAGGTCGACATCCACGATCGGCGGCAGGCGAACGCATACTTCAACGTCCTGCACCGTCCCGTCGAAGGTGACGGTTGCGACTTCTGGTGGATCGACGGCAGTGTCAAGCGCCCCGACGGGCGCGACGAATGCTCGTGGCTCAACCACGCGTATCGGGCGCACCTGGCCCGGCAGTCGGATCGCATACCGATCGTGCTCGCCCGGGCCGGCGGGCTGGGCGCCCATCGTGACGCGATCGTGTTCACCGGCGACGCCTGCTCGCAATGGGAAGTGCTGGCCTTCGAGGTGGAGACGCTGGTGCGGGCGTCGGGGACATTGATGGCCTACATCTCGCACGACATCGGCGGCTTCTACCACGACCCGAACGACTGCAAGGACAACAAACCATCAGACGACCTCTTCACGCGCTGGGTGCAGTTCGGGAGTCTCAGCCCGATCATGCGGCTGCACAGCTTTGACGGTGTGCGCGAGCCGTGGAAGTTTTCCCGCACCACGCTCGACATCAGCCGCCGGTTCTTCCACCTGCGGATCCGGTTGCTGCCGCTGACCACGCGACTGGTGACCGACGCTCACCACACCGGCGTGCCGCCGTGCCGACCGATGTGGTTCGAGTTCGACGACGAGGACGCCTACCGCTGCGTCGGTCAGTACATGCTCGGCGAGTCGCTGCTGGTCGTGCCGGTCGCACGGGAGGATGCACGGGTATCGTACTGGCTTCCGCCCGGCCGTTGGCACGACGCGTTCTCCGATCGCGTCGAGGCCGGTCCATCCTGGGTCGAGGAAGCGGTGGGGCTGGATGTGATCCCGCTCTGGCTGCGGGACGGCGCGGAACTCGAGTTGGCCGAACCGGCCCACCGCACGGCCGACGCCCTCGCTGGCCCGCGCCGCACGGCCCGCGGCGGCGGCTGGGTCTAGATGGAATCTGCGATCATACGGCCGGCCGGCGAGGGGGCATGGGGCGGAATCCGCCGATCGGGCGCCGCCCGTGGCCTGGAAGCCGTTAACGTTCCGCGTTGTAGAGCAGTGGTGTCAGCCGCCCACCGGCGATCTCGCCGGGGCGCTGGTCGGGGAACCACCGCGCCAGGTCGGCCGGCCGATGCGGGTTGTCCGGCTCCAGCAGCCGCGTGCCATCGGCGAAATAGATCACCGTTATCACCTCGCGCATGCGGTTGGTGGCGTTGCCGGGGGCCATATGAACCGTCCAGCCCGCGTGAAACGTGGCATCGCCCGCCTGCATCGCGCAGTTGACCACCTCGAACCCGCGATCCTCCACGACCTGCTGCAGCGCGGTTTCCGAGGCGTCGGATATCGCCATCGAGCAAAGACAACCGTCCGAGTGCGAACGGCTGGCAAAAGTCAGCACGCCCATCTCGACCGGCACGTCGACGAGCGGCATCCACATCGTGATGCAGTGGTCGGTGTCCAAAGGCCAGTAATACTGATCCTGATGCCAGGGGGTGGGCCCGCCGCCGGGCTCCTTGAACAGGGCCTGATCGTGGTACAACCGTACCGCCCCGACACCCATCAACTCGGCCGCGGCTCGCGCGAATCGCCTGGCCATCGTGAACCGGGCCACCGCCGGATCGGTCTCCCAGAGGTTCGCGATCTGGAGGAACGCCTTGTGGTACGTGTCGCGATCGTCCAGCGGCGCCGCATCGCGAGCGTTGTCGAGCACGCACCGGGCGATCTCCCGCTCGTAGCGCGCCACTTCGTCCGCGGAGGCAACGCCGGGCAGGCAGACATGACCGTCCCGCCGGTAGGCGGCGATCTGCTCCAGCGTCAACCCGTACGGTTCCTCCAGACCCGGCAGGTTGGACAGCATGTCGTCCATTGTTCCTCTCACACTGGCTGGCAACTCGAATTCCGGCCCGAACGGATACGAGTATACGCGGTTGCCGCCCGGCTGGCCAATTACTACTGATCTTTGAATGGACAATACAGCACCAGCGTCACGTCCGGGCCCCGGGTCTTAGGGCTCGTCCGTGGTCCGCCCCGTTGCATTGGCCATTCCAACCTCAATAGTAATTGGTCATCAGCCGTTCCTGAGCTCCTCGCGGAGCCGTCGAAACAGCACCGGTGCCGTCACGATGTCAATGCTCGGATCGCCGCCCCGAATCGCCGCGGCGACGTCCGCATACCACGACGGACTCCGCAGGATCGAACGGAACCAGTGATACCGTAAGCCGGCGGCACGGCGCGAGTGAACGTGGGCCATGATCTCCGCCGCTGCCCGTCGCGGGTCCTTCTCGTGCACGTCCGGTCCCGCCCTGACCACCGGCATGTCGCCGTGCAACGAGTACTCGGCCGCCGTCTTCTGCGGCACGATCCCGTCGGGGCTGAAGACCCGGTACGCGTCCAGGGCCGCCCGGTTCATTGGCGGGGCGTGCCCGTCGATGATGAAGCCGGTGATCCGCAGGTCCCAGCGATCATAAAACGCCTGGCAATGCCGCACCCAGGCATTCAGCGCGTCCGGCAAGCCCGATATCGGACGTGGCTCGCACAACATCGATGGATTGAGATAGCCCGCGCCGTTGTCCGCCGCGATGAACGCGTCATTGGGCGAGCGCGTCTGCCACATCCGAGCCATGGCCATCGGCGCCCGGCGGGCCAGCACCGGGCTGATCGCCCACGACAGTGGCACCTCGCCACGACGCGGGTCCTCCCACAGGTCCGCCACCCGCCGATAAAGCCACGCCGCCGAGTCGTAGTCGCCCACGTAGAACATCAACGCGTCGCGGTCGCCGCCCGCGGCCGGCACGCGATCCGCCCCCCTCGCGCGGCTGGTCGGAAGACCTTGGGGATAACGATCGGCCAGTGGATAATGCATAAAAAACGACGCGTTGGCCATCGCGCCGATTCGCAGGGCATCCGCGTCGAGGAACGCGTTGTACGCGGACAGCACGCGGACGAGCTCCCACTCGCTGTCCACCGGCCGATGCGTGCCACCCGCCGCCCCGACGTCGGTGTATTTCAACGACCACGGCGTGAAGCCCCCGGCGTGAATCATCGCCCCGCCGCAACGTTGCTGGAGCGATCGCAGAATGCACTCGAGCGTACGCCGATCCGCCCCGGGCGGCTGGGCCGGATCGTCGACCGGGGTCTCGTCGTCCCACACGTTCAAGTCGCAGAAGAACGCCCGCCGCGCGACAAAGAAATCGTGGTTCGTCAGCGTGTGGTGATCGACCGGCCCCATCGCCGCACGCTGAATCCAATCACTGGCGATGTAGTAGCCCAGATACGCCGGGTTGCATTTGCCTGTCTCGATGTACGCCTGCTTTGCCCAAAGGTGGGCGGCGCATTTGGGCGACCGGTCCGCGTCGAGGGGGCAGCCCGCCCCGTCCGACAACCGGGTTTCGCGGAGGAGGTCCGGGGTGAGCCGCGTTCGGACCGGCAACCGCGGACCGCCCGCGACCAACCGCGCGCAGATGCTGCCCGGGGTCTCGTCGAGCCGGATGGCCACCAGGTCGTCCGCACCTGCCGCCGTGGACGCCACGTTGCTCAGGGCGTGGGCCGCGGCGTCGTAGACGACCGCCCCGGCCACTTCCGCCCGGAACATCGTGACGAGTTCCTCGAGCGACGCCGCCGTGCGCCGCTCGGCGCCGGCCAGCCATTGCCCCGGACGGCTGAGTTCGTCGAGCCACCAGTCGTCTATGTTGCGGCCATTGTCGACGACGTACCGCAGGTAAAGGCGGGGACCGGAGCGGTTGACGATACCTTGCAGCGTGGCGACGGCGTGCGCCTCGTCCCAGGCCCGGGCGGCCTGGCCCGGGTCCGCCACGTCATAGTCCAGCGTGTGCGTGAGGTCGTAGACCGTGACGCGTGGTGGTTTGTGTTGCACGGTTCGGGCCGGCCCTCCAACGGCCGGTCGTGGGTCCTGGTGACCGGCACTTCGCGAGACAACCTCGGCTCGCCGCCAATCTAGGCGGATTCGAGCGCGGTCGCAAACGCATGCTGGGGTGCACCCGCCGGCGACCGCTGCCCGCGTGACTTACCGGCACCGCTGGCGTCGCGTCGCAACACGCCGCCCGCGGGAAAAACCGGTAACCATGACCGCCGTGCGAACGCACTCCAGAGGCAGGCAACGCCCGCCACGGTGAACGTACGACCGACAGGCGGGCGTCGGTGTGCCAGCGCTTTAGCCCTATTTCGGCTCCGCCCGAACCGGGATTATCGTTGACTGCCCCGGACCGGCCCATCAACAATGACGCTTCATTGCTATTGAATGCGATTCATTGGGTCGGGCGCGCCCGGAGGGGTCTCCACGGGCTTTTGGCCGAAACCGCCCGTTTCGTTTCTTGATTGGCCCGTATGGCATATTACCCGACGCATATGCCTTTCACGCTGTTGTTTCCTTCATCTGTTTCAGTTACGTCGTTTGCGATGTCTACGGTAATGACGAAATCGCAATCAGGGTTGAAGCATCCCTCGGGAATCTCGACGGTGAGAGGGTCGGACACTTTACCCGGCTTCAGATTACCGCATGCCGACGTTGGCCGGACCGTGACATGCACTCCTGGCCTTACGTTGGGAAATACGACTTCAACCTCCGAGCCGGACGCCTCTGCGTTGCCCTGATTCTTGACATAGATCTGTAACTTGCCCTGGTCATCTCGGTTGCAGAACCACACGGGCGCGGATTTACCTGTTGGGTTAGAAGGTACTAAATCCGGCCCGCCTGGGGCAGGTGGTGTCGGCCCACCTGGGCCCGGTGGGGTCGGCCCGCCTGAGCCCGGTGGGTTTTTGCACCCACTTGAAGCTAGTGCGAAGAGGCCCAAGAACGCCAGTACATAGATTCGACGATGCATGACATGTCTCCTTTTGGAAGAGAAATGAGAAATGCAGCAACCTTGAAGAAGTGGTTAGTCAAATGTCGCTGACTCCGTCAGCCGGGATGTGCCGTTTGTCAGGCCTGGGCTCGCGATCAGAGACAACCGCCTCTGGGAAACCCGGGTTAATTGGGACCGCCGGACTCTTCCGGAACGCGGGCCGGGAGAACCGGATCGATTCGCGAATACTTCCCGCTATGCGCAAGCCGCCTGATTATTTCTTTTCGCGCCGGTCTGTCGTGGCGCCTAAGTGGTTGTCGCGGCGGGCCTTTTGCATATTGGAGACGAGGGGACTCGAACCCCTGACCTTCGCATTGCGAACGCGACGCTCTCCCAACTGAGCTACGTCCCCGAAGTTGGACGTGTCCTTATACCCGCTTGCTCCTGCATCGGCAAGCGGCGAGCGGGCCGGGGCGGTCGAACGTCCGAAAAAGGCCGCGGCGACAACCGAGCGGGCCGCCGCGCCGCCGTGCCCCAGCGCTCACCGAGCGAACCGCCGCGCCAACAGAGGCGGTCGCCGCGCCGGTTGACCGGGCCGCTCGCCGAACCACCGGCCGGGCCGGCGCGTCGGGGCCCTCCCTTGAGGCTCCCCGCAAGAACTACGCCCCATAACCCGGCCGGCAGAATCGGCGCCGCCGACCGGCCGCGGCGTATCGTACGTTTTACCTGTCCGACTACGGGCGGGGCGGGGTACGGGAGAGCCGTCGGCGGCGGGGGGTTCGCCCCCCGGACCGCACGATCCCGACCGCATGACGCCGATCGCGCGGCGCTTTCGACGCGGCGTCGATCGCGCGGGACTGGTTTCTTCGACACGCAGTCCTGAACCCGGCCCTGCGTCGAACCGACAAGACAGAAACGCTGCTCGATACGCCGACTCGATTGCCGGGACGCGGCGAGCGGCCGTGAGAACCGACCATGGATCTGACATCCGCGCTGATCAACGTCAAGGCGGCCGAAACCGCGTCCCAGGTCCAGATGGCGGTCGCCGCCCGCATGCTCAAGACGGCCAACCAGCAGGGCGAGGCCGTCCTCCAACTCGTCGAGGCCGCCGCCGAGACCATGCAGGCCGCCGCCGCCGACGTCGCCGAGGTCACCGTCGA
Organism: uncultured Phycisphaeraceae bacterium; assembly: GCA_964495075.1. Classification (GTDB taxonomy): domain Bacteria; phylum Planctomycetota; class Phycisphaerae; order UBA1845; family UBA1845; genus JAFGJQ01. Next base: position 102,239 of record CAZBUJ010000003.1, on the reverse strand, counting down.
CCTGGCCAACGGCCTCGACGTCTACGCCTGATCGGTGCGACCGCGTCGACACCCTCGCCGCCGATCGCCACCCCGCACGCGCCATTGCACACCGAACGGCCACCCGTCTCGCCGACCCGCGGCCGCCAGGCAAACACGCACAATGCATACCGCATCGCCGCGGCCGCCGGCGCCGCCCGCCACGCTGGCGACGCCGCCCGCCGGCGAGTATAGTTGCCAGCGGTGCCCGCCGACCGGTTGGCCGACATCCTTGCCGGCGCGGCCGGACCGCACGACGCCCTGTGCCAGCGGTTGTTATCATCAACGCTCCCCGAAGGAAGCTGGACATGAACAGTAAGCACACACGATGGACGCGGTCAATCGCGGCGGTCCTGTTCGCACTTGCCGCGCTGCCCGCCCCCGCCGGTGAAACGACCGGCAAACCCGTGGTCCTGACCGGGATCGACGTGCTGGAGCAGGAGAACTTCGAGACCGTGCGGGGCAAAGGGCTCGGGCTGATCACCAACCCGACCGGCGTCACCCGCGACCTGCGGTCTACGGTCGACGTCCTGCACAGCCGGCGGGATTTCAAGTTGCTGGCTCTTTTCGGGCCGGAGCACGGCATCCGCGGTGACGTGTACGGCGGCGACAAGGTGCGCGACGGCACCGACCCCGTCACGGGCCTGCCCGAGTACTCGCTCTACGGCCAGACGCGCAAACCGACCGCCGACATGCTGCGCGGCATCGACGCGCTCGTGTACGACATCCAGGACGTCGGGTGCCGGTCCTACACGTTCATCAGCACGATGGCCGAATGCATGGAGGCCGCCGCCGAGCACAACGTCGAGTTCATCGTGCTCGATCGGCCGAATCCGCTCACCGGTAACCGCATTGAAGGCAATATCCTCGATCCGGCGTTCAGATCATTCGTCGGGAAGTTCGAGATCCCGTACGTGTACGGCCTGACCTGCGGTGAACTGGCCAAACTGCTCAACGAGGAGGGCATGCTGACCAACGGCGTCAAGTGCAAGCTGACCGTCGTCAAGATGAAGGGCTGGCGCCGGGGCATGTGGTTCGACGAGACCGGGCTCCCGTGGGTGCCGACCTCGCCGCACGTGCCGCACTCGCGAACGGCGATGTTCTACGCCGCCACCGGCATCATGGGGGAGCTGCACGTGATCAGCGAGGGCGTAGGATATCCGTTGCCGTTCGAACTGGCCGGGGCACCGTGGGTCAGTGCCACCCTCTTTGCGGACCTGCTCAACAAGCGCCAGTTGCCGGGCGTGCATTTCCGCCCGATGACGTTCAAGCCCTATTACGGACCGCACGAAAAGACGCGCTGCGGCGGCGTGCAGATCCACATCACCGACCGGGACAAGGTCAATCTTGTGGCCATCCAGTTCCACATCATGGACGTGCACCAGAAGCTGTACGAAAAGCATCTTCTGTTCGGCGGTCGCCGGGATTCGATGTTCGACAAGGCCTGCGGCACGGACATGGTTCGCAACATGTTCAAGGAAGGCAGGTCGGCCGAGGAAGTCCTGAAGGCGTGGGACACCGGGGCGGAGAAGTTCCGCGCACTGCACGCCGAATACTCGCTGTACGAATAGAAGACGCGGCCCGCCGCCACCCGAAGCGTGGTCCGCGGAGATGGAGGCGCTGTCATGAATAACATGGACGCGGTCAAAGAGACGTGGCGCGTGTTCCGCATCATGTCGGAGTTCGTGGAAGGGTTCGAGCTGATGGCATCCTGCGAGAAGGTCGTGCCCGTCTTCGGGTCGGCCCGCGCCACGCCCGACCAGCCGTATTACCAACTCGCGGAACGAACGGCGAGCCGACTGGCGAAGGAGGGCTTCGCCGTCATGACGGGCGGTGGCCCCGGCATCATGGAGGCGGCCAACAAAGGAGCGTTCGAGGCGGGCGGCACGTCGATCGGGCTCAACATCTACCTACCCCACGAGCAGCTCGCCAACGAGTACCAGAACATGTCCATGGACTTCCGCTACTTCTTCTGCCGGAAAGTCATGTTCGTCAAGTACGCCAGCGCCTTCGTTTGCTTCCCCGGCGGGTTCGGCACCATGGACGAGTTCTTCGAGTCGATGACCCTGATCCAGACGGGCAAGACGCCGATGTTCCCCGTCGTTCTGATGGGTTCGGATTTCTGGACGCCCCTCACCACGTGGATGCGCAAGTACCAGCTCAACGCCAACGCGTTCATCTCGCCGCACGACCTTGACCTCTTCACGATCACCGATGACGTCGACGAGGCGGTGCGCATCGTCAAGGCCGGCTACGAAGCCAAGTGCGAACGGCAGAGAGAGGAATCGGAGGCGGAGCGTGAAGCCGCCGCCCTGCGATTCACCGCGGAGGGTACACGCACCGGCCAGCAACCACAGACTTCAGGCCCCCGGCGGGGGTCGGAAGGGTACCAGGACCTGAGTTCGTGAGCTCAGCCCGCCGCCGACTCGAGGGCTTCGATCTCGCCTTGGAGTTTCGTGACGCGGCCGGCCACCCGCTCGATGTGTTCCCGCAGCGGAGCGCGGATTTCGTCCGCCAGGATGCGGCCGACTTCTTCGCCGTAGGGGCCGGGATCAAGGGGATCGTGTGACGTCGCCCCCCGCACCCGGCGAACGTCCCGAACCGATCGGGCATACATCACGGCCAGAACAATCACGTACACCACACCCGCCGCGGCCAGCCCCTTGAGCAACCCCATCGCCCCGAACGCGGTCACCACGGTCAAGGCCGCGTTCAGACCACCGCCCAGGCCTTGCTTGACGGCCAGCTCCAGCCCGCCCTTCAGCAGCGGCTGGAGCAGGGGGAACCAGAACAGCACGAACCACAACGAGGCACGAGGCAAGCGGCGGGGTCGACGGTCCCCCGCCCGGCACTCGGCCAGCACCTCCTCATCCAGTCGGTCCGCCCGGTCGGCCACCGCCGATTCCACCGCGGCGGCCCGCGACGCGGCCGATGCCAAGTCGATGTCACGAAGAAGGCCTTCCGGCATCGCCGCCAATCGCAACTCGACACGCTCGCGGAGGGCAGCCGCCCGGTGCTCGACACCGCGACCCTGCACCCGCAGCAGATCGGCGGGGGCCGCCCCCGCGGTGTGCGCGGCGCGCGGCGTGAACCAACGACCCAGCCACCGGGCGATCCCGCCGAGCGGCCAGTACAGCACCGGCAGGATCGGCCAGCGCTCGACCCGGTCGGACATCAAGGATCGTGCGAGGTCCGCGTCACTTTTACCCCAGCCGGCCAGCCGGCGGGCCACGGTGCCCACGTAGTGACCGTCGAACTCGTGGCTGATCTGCCGATCGAAGTCCTCGAGCAGGTCGCCGAGGCGTCGGGCGGTGCGATCCAGGTCGTAGTGCGCCCGGACGTCGGCGATGTTCACCGCGAGTTCGGACGCTTCGTTGCCGTGCTTGATCCTTCGCGCTTCCTCCTCGGTCAACGGGGCGAGCAGGTCCGTTTTGAGTCGGGTGATTTCGCGGCTGGCCCGGTCGGCCAGTTCGGCCACCAGCGCCCGGTCCGGCGGGTCCAGCGCGTGGTCCTCCTGACCGAACCACAATGCGGACACCGCGCGGGCGAACGCGTCGCCCTGCGCGTAGCGGGCCGAGATCAGGAACCGGTGCCGCTCGTCCGGGTCCAGGCCTAGCGACTCGGTGCAGCGGGAGAACCATTCGCGCTTGTTCGTCCAGAACGCCTCGGCCCCGGCCCCGTTGGTGTCGTCTTTGAGCGTCTCGTCGAACTTGTTCAGCACGCAGTACACGTTTGCCGGGTCGCGCACCACGCGGGGCAGCAGGGCGGTGATCGCCCGGTCGTCACCTTTCTTCGGGTCGAACACCCACACGACCCGGTCCAATCGCTCCACCGCCTGGCGCACGGTGTCGACGTGCTCGTGAAAGGTGCTGTCGATGTCGGGCAGGTCCACGAGCACCAGGCGCCGAATCACGTCGACCCGGTGCGTCACGACTCGGTGAGCGACGCCGCTCCCGCCCGCCGTGAACCGGCGGCGGACCGTGTCGACCGCCTCCTCGTGGGCGTAGGCGATCGGGAGCGTGGTCCCTTCGCCAACGACCTCCGTATCGACGGACACCGTCTCGTCCGCCAGCGCGTTGATCAGCGTCGATTTACCCGCGTCCTTGCCCCCCAGCAGCCCGCAGATCACGAGGCCGTCCAGGCCCCGATTCGTCGCTCCCGTCCGCAGCGCGGCCGGCGGGCACCCGAACAGTTCACTCAGTTCTGTGTTCACGCGGGCGAGGCGGTCGGCTGCGTTGGCCAGCGCGGGCACGGTCATGATGGGACACCTCCCCCCGCGCCGACGCCGCTCCGCGACGGTTGACCATCGTCGATCTCGCCATCCCACTCGCGTAGTGACTCCAGCGCGTCTCGCAGCCCGGGCTCCGCGTCCAACGTGCGGCCGCGGGCCACGATGAGGATGCGCCCGGCCACGCGTTCCGCCTGCTCGCGAAGCGCGGAACGGTACGCGTCCACCGCGGCGGCGAGGGCCCGTGATTCCGGCGTGCCGCGGACGGCGCTGTACAGCCGCGCGCATACCCGCGCCGACAGCCCGGTGGCCGGTGCGGCGATCAAGGCACCCAGCGCGGCACCCGCCGGCACGGACAACCCGCCCGTCGGCACGGCCAGAACGCCGCCCACCATCACCCCGATCAGGGCGCCGAGCCCGATGCCGGCGACGTCCACCTTCAGATCGGCCGCCTCGTGCCGGACTCGTTCTTCGAGCTGTGTCAACGCGGTGTCACACGCCGCCGCGTGCTGGCGGGCCTGCGCCTCGACGTCCGCGTCGTCGATGTCGATCGGCAACGACTCGTCGGGACTGCCGGCCAGGTGCCAGAACCGGCTGCCCAGGGCCAGATTCACCAGCCGATCCCGCAACCGGTTGGCCTCGTGCACGAAGAAGCACACGCCGCGATCCTGCTCGCCGTCCGCACGACCGGCCGCCCGAGCGTTCCGCGGGCCGCGCAAGGACAGCCATCCGGCAACGCCGTCCTGCGCGCCACGAAGCCAGTCGAGGGTCCGGCCGATGCTGCGCCAATAGACGCTCAGAAGCTTGCGCTGCTCCGCCGTGAGAATCACCTCGCGCGTGATCGTGCGACTCCCGGGCACTTCGTCATGCACCGTCTGCACCAGGCACTGTTTCAGTTTCTCCAACTGGGCGACCCGCCCGGCGTTTTCGTTCAGGACGTGCCCCGCCTGGTCACTCAGCAGCCGGGCGAGGCGGCGATGACGCGGCGCCGCATCGGAGCCGTGACCGGCCGCCGTCAACCAGTCCAGGCACGGCTGCAATGCCCCGTCCGGCAGCTTCCGGAATCCGCGCCCGTGGCAGTGCTCCACCAGAACGTGCCGGGCATTCATGCGGTCCGCCTGGTCCGCCAGCTTGCGGCGGTCATCCGCGCTCAGGCTCGCGTTGCCCTCATTGCAGTTGAAGACCAGCATCCGGTCGACGCGAAGCCGGTTCAGTTCGTCCCGCAGTCCGCCGAAGGTCTGCTCGTCGAACCACCGTTCCTCATCCACCAGCACGAGCACTCGGTCGAACCACGGGAGCAGCCGGCGAGTGAGGTCGCCCTCCCGGCGCGACGTCTCCGTCGTGTAGTCCGGCGTGTCGAACAGTAGTACGTCGCGCAGGGCCGGCTGATGAACGGGAATCACGGTCACCGAATCCGGCGTCCCGGGCGTCCGATCGTCCGGCTCCGCCCGCCGATGCTCCAGGCCCGGCAGGAGGATCCGCTCGGGATCAAGCCAAAGGTCGACCCGCTCCTCCGCCGTGTCCGGCACGGCGAGGATGAGCCCCTTCGTCGTGTGCGAAAGCATCGTCACCTGGCTGGCGTGTCGACCGCCGAGCAGGTTGTTGAAGACCGTGCTCTTCCCGCTGGAGGACCCGCCGATGATCCCGACCAGGGAGAGACGAGCCGGCCGTCCTCGACGACCGTGAAACCGCAGCACCGCCGCAATCTCACGCTCGACCGGCGACCAGGACGCCAGGCGCAGCGCCGTGATCAGCCGATTGCCCTCCCTGACGATCACATCCAGCGCGTCTTGCATGAGGCACGTCCCGCCCTTCGAGCGAACCACCGATACCTGGTATTCGCCGGTGCGGCCCGACTATTCGGAATCTCACGGGCGTGCATGATCGGGAGCCGCCCCGAGGCTGTCAACCGCACCTGGCGCGGCGGCTCCGTGCGACGTGAGATCGGTCGTCAGTTCCTTGAGGGACAACAGCACCTCGGCGGGTGTGAACGGCTTGGCGAGATAGGCGATGCCCTCGCGGTCGAACATCGTGTGGTCGAGATTCACCGGCTCCGAACCTCCGGTCACGAGGATGCGAAGGTCCGGTCGCGCGCCACGCAAGCGGCTGACCATCTCCATACCGCTTGCCCGGTCGAAGAAATCGCAGTCGACGATCGCCGCGTCGATCGGGTGTTGGCTGGATCGCAACGCCTCCAGCGCGGTGGGTCCGTCACGCGCCGTCAGGGCACGATAGCCCTTGCCCTCGAGCGTCGTCCGAAGCAACGCGCCGATCATCTGCTCCCGGTCCACTACGAGTACCGTGCCCTGACCCCGAAGGCGCGCGGGATCGGGTGCCCCGGCCTCGGCCGATGCGGCGGCGGGGATGATGATGTCCACCTGCGTACCTTCACCCGGTCGGCTGTGCATCTCCATCCAACCGCCATGGTCGCGCACTATCCCGCGGGTGATCGCCAGCCGTCCCAGGGCCGTCGCGTCGGCGGAACCCGACGGCAGGGACTTCAGGACGCGGTCCGCCTCCGCCTGGGTCATGCCCGGACCGCGGTCCCCAATGCTGATGCGAACCACCGCGTCCGATGACAACGGAGCCTGGCGGTAACCGCCCGCGTCGCGCCGCCGCTCCAGGCACGCCCGTACCGTCAGCTCGCCGCCGTCCGGCATCGCGTCGTTGGCGTTCAGACAGAGGTTCGCGATCGCCTGGTGCAACTGGGCCGGGTCGGTGTGCACGGCCGGCAGGTCGGTGGGCACGTCCGTCCGCACCTTCACGGCCGGGTGCATCGAGCGCCGAAGCAGCCGCATGGCGTCCATGATCACGTCCGTCACGGGATGGTTCCGCCACTGCGGCTTGGGTCGCCGGCTGAAAACCTGCAGTCCGTGCACCAGATCCGACGCCTGCTCCGCCGCACGTTGCGCCTCCGTGAGGTACGCGTGGACCGGTTCGTTCTTCGGGAGCTGGTCCAGCACGTGTACCAGGTTGCACAGAATGACGGTGAGGAGATTGTTGAAATCGTGCGCGATGTTGCCGGCGATGGCGCCGGCCGCCTCGAGCCGTTGCGACAACTGCAACTGCGTCTCCAACTGACGCTGTTCGCTGACGTCGTGGGCGACGGCCACCAGGTGCGTGATGTTGTCGTTCGCGTCGATCACCGGCGAAATTGTGCCCTCCGCCTCGAACGTCTCACCCGACCGCTTTCGGCACGTCATCGAGCCGTGCCACACCTGACCGCCCAACGCCGTGGCCCACGCTTCCCGGTACGTGGTGTCACCGCCGCCGGACTCGGCCAGGTCCGGCTTGATATGGCCCACCGTCTCGTCCCGCATGAAACCCGTCGTCACTTCGAACGCCCGATTCACGTACTGAACGATGCCGGCCGTGTCGGTGATGACGACCATGTCGCCCGACTGCTCGATGGCGTTGATCAGCGTGCGCATCCGCTCCTCCGCCGATCGCCGCGGCGTGATGTCGGATCCGACCTCGTCCCGCCGACGCGGGGCGGCTCGCGCTGGGAGGTTGCCGGCCGAGGTCTGCCGCGCGGCCTCCGGCAACGCTCCGATGGGGCGGCTCACCGAGCGGATCAACCAGCCCATCATCAGGCCGGTGATCAGTGCGATCGACACGGCCGCGATGACGACAACCCGCAGGAGCGGGCCGAGCGAAGCAAACGCCTTGTTGCGCGGGCAGGTGATGATCACGCTGAGACCGGCGCGTGGCACCGGATAATAGGCGGCCACCACGCGATCACCGCATGGATCCAAGCCGTGCGCAAGGAAACCGGGATCGCCGGCGGTGGCCAGACGCATCAACGCCGACCCGGATGGGTCGATCGGCACCCGGGCCGGCAGGGGAGGAAACCCCGCGCTCGGTGCGACCGCCCGAAACACAACGTGATCGTCGATTCGCTGCCCGATCTGGATTCGTTCCTTGCGGTCGTACCCGCGCCGGCTGGCCATCAATGCGTCCACGGGCTGACTCGAGAACGTCGCGATGAGCACCCCCACCACGTCCCCGTTGCGGTCCAGCAAGGGCTCGGTCGTCGTGTCGAGCCCGCCGTGCGCCTCGTCTACGCTGCCGAGGCTCGGACCGTGAGGCGTACCGGTGAGCAGTGATTCACGATGGGCCGGGCAAGACCCACGCCGCCCGTCGGCGTCCGCGATGATCTCGCCACCGACCGTACACGCGGTGAGGCGGCGCACGCCGGGGCCGTCCTGCCGCAGGGCGGCCAGCCGGGCGTCGGAGACGCCGGCCGGAGCGATGGCGAATTCGCCGCCGAGGGGGCCGCAAACGGTGGCTACCCGCTCGATGAAGGACATTCTGACCTCGCACAACCGGTTCAGCGTGGTCCCCACCGACCGGGCCGCACCGAGGTATTCAGTTTCCAGGGTGCGCTCGACGGCCCGGGTCACCGCCCACCAGGCGGTCCACCCTCCCGCGAAACCGCCGGCCAACATCAGAACGGCGATGAGGATCGCGAACCGACCGGGAATCGCTGAATACCGCGACACTCTGGTGGGTGGGGTCGCCAAGCCGCCGCCTCCGGAGGACATTCACCGCATAAGGGCGCGGCGCAGTACCACACGCGGCGGCACAAATGCCCCGCGGCGAGGCCACGCACGTGGGCCGCGTCAGTTCCCCTTTCGCCGTAAATTCGTTCCCTGAACGCTGCTGAGGTGCTCCGGCGGCCATTCCGCTCGTTGAGCCAACCAGAGCGTGCATCGTACCCCGGAACCGCCCGCCGGGCAAGGTCGAATGCGGTTGCCCTGGCGCCGACGCATGCTCCAAGACTGATGCATCCCTGTCGACCCGCCACGGGTGGGCTCTGTGGCCCTGACGCCAGCGCGGTGGACGAACCCGATTTCACGCCCGGATCCCGCCGCGCCCTTGAACAGTCACTCGCCGCTACAATTATCCACCCATCGGGTCGCCACGGACGCCCGGTTGCCCTGGACCTCCGGTTGCCAAGGATCTCCGATTGGTTGAAAACCGGCACTGGAACCGGCATGATGGCCCACGTTGATCGGACTCAGCGGAAAGGAGAGATGATGGGCGACAAGCCAGCATCAAAAGGCAATGGCTGGAAAGTGCTGGTCGTCGACGACAACCAGCAGAATCTGGAGCTTCTCTTGGCGTACCTCGAGGATATGGAGGAGGTCACGCCGCTGGAGGCCCACAACGGCGTCGAGGCGCTCGAAGTCGTGACGCGAGACAGCCCTGACCTCATCCTTCTCGATATCATGATGCCCAAGATGTCAGGGTTCGAAGTGTGCAAGCAGCTCAAAGCCAATCCCGAGACCCGGCATATCCCGGTCGTCATGGTCACGGCACTCAACGAAACCGCCGACATTGAGCGGGCTACCGAATGCGGCACGGACGACTACATCACCAAGCCGATCGAGCGGGCCGCGCTGGTGAACCTCGTCAAGACCATGCTTCAGACGAAGGCCCGGCGTTGAGGCGATTGTGGGCGGCACCCGCGCCGATGTCGGTGGCCGCGGTAGGATTCTGGTTCACCCTCGTTTCACGAAGCCGGCATGAACGAGTATGTCTCGCCGAAGCAGGTCGCTCGCGCCATCGGGGTCAGCGAAGCATCCCTGAAGCGGTGGTGTGACAAGGGACTGCTGGCCGCGTCGCGCACGGCCGGCGGGCACCGGCGCCTGACCCTGGCCGCCGTGGTGGCATTCCTGCGCGACACCGGTCGCCCGCTCGTTCGCCCCGAGTTGATCGGGCTGCCCGCGACGTGCGGTCGAACCGACGTCGTTCTCGCCCGGTCGGTGGAGCGCCTCCGGGAGGCGTTGGAGGCGGGCGAGGAACCGCGGGTGCGGGCCATCCTGTTTGATCTCTATCTCGCGGGCCACGACGTCGACGCCATTGGCGACAAGGTGGTCGCGCCCGCCTTCCACGCGATCGGTCGCCGATGGGAGGCCGGAACGTGCGAGGTCTACCAGGAACGGCGAGCCTGCGAGGTGTCGCTGCGGGCGTTGTACTACCTCAGTGCGGCGTTGCCCGCTCCGCCCTCCGACGCCCCCCGGGCGCTCGGTGCCACGCTGGAGGGCGACTGGTACACGCAGGCGGTGACCCTGGCGGAACTCGCGCTGCGGGAGGCGGGGTGGCGGGCCGAATCGCTGGGGAGCGGCCTGCCCGTGGCGACGCTCTGCCATGCCGTAACGCGCATCCGCCCGCGGCTGGTCTGGCTCAGCGTGTCCGCCGTTTCGTCAGAGGATGCCTTCGTGGCTGACTACGACCGCCTGTTCGAGCTGGCCCAACGCGGCCGGGTCGCGATCGCCGTCGGCGGCAACGCCCTCACGCCCGGCATCCGGCAGCGCATTCGGTACTCCGCCTATTGTGACAAACTCTGTCACCTCACGACGTTCGCCCAATCCATCGCCCCGTCCGCGCCGCCGCGCGCCACCGAGCCATAGGTTCGGCACGCCGGCGTGTATGCGCTGTTCGGCGACTACCCCGAGCCGACGATCAGCACCTCGTGGGCCCGCCCGTTCGTCGACAGGGCGTACTTCTTTCGACCCGTGTAATGGTGAACGACCACCGACGGCTTGACCTTACGAAGCCACGCGGCAAGCTCCGAGGGTGATGGAATCCCGTCACTGCGGTACGAAACGACGATCACGCTGGACGCGAAGCGTGCGAACAGGGACCGGAACGCCGGCCCGATCTGGTCCCGGTTCGTCCACGGACTCGGGCGGGCCCGGAGCCGGCGGTGCCGGCTGGTCATGTCGATGCGTTTCGGCCACGACGCGTAATCAACCATCCCCTCCAGGAAGTGATAGAACCCGTGATAGTCCACCCCGACCCCGCGACTGTTGACGTAGGGCGGGTCGATGTAAACCAGGTCGTGCCCCGGCGCGAGTTCCGCCGCGTCGCGGTTGACCGCCGTGCAAGGCCGACCGCCGGCGAACACCGCCCGGTTCGCCTCGGCCGCGAACCGTCGAAAATGCGCCTCGAACGGGCGATCCCACGTTGTCTTGTTGCCGAACGTCCGGCGTACGCGGGCCGTTCGCATGTACAGATTCCGGCGGTGGAACAGATTGTACGGCCGCTTCGCCAGGGCCGCCTGCCCGACCGCGTAGTAGGCCAGGGCTCGCTTGATGGAATTCTCCATCGCCCGGATGTTCGCGCACACCATGTCCAGCCAGCGGTTCTCAGCGGGTCTGAAGTAGATGCCCTTGAACGTCCGCTCGATGAAGTCCGGGTACGCCAGACCCGGATGCCGGTGCAGCACCCACTCCAGGTCATCGGTGAGCAGTCGGCAATGGTCGTTCTCGATCAGCGCTGTGCCGACGAGATGGTTGAAGCGAAGGATGTCGTTGAATACGACCGTCTTGCCCGCCCGCTTCAACCGGTGCGACACCGAGCCGGTGCCCCCGAACGCGTCGAGCACGGAATCAAACGCGAGGTGCCCGATCTGGCTCCAGATCCAGTCGGCCAACCGCCGCTTGCTGCCCTGGTACCGCGTGGGCGGCATCGCCGGGTCATCCCAGGGCACTGCGTTGTCAGCCGCCGATGTCTGCACCGTGAGATCGATCCACTGCTAATAGCGGGAACGTCGGCGTCGACCGACCCAGGACCGCCCGCGACGTGAACGCGCCGGCGTGAGTCCCAGCGCCCGGTTGAACGGCAACAACACCACGTACGCCGGGAGGCCCCACAACGCCGTCAACAATGCCGCGGTGAACGGCTCCCGCGCCATGATGTTGAACACGCCGCTGTCCGATCCAAGCGTCACCAGGCGGTGAACACCCAACACCCATTTCAACCCCAGGCAGACGACGAACGTGACGAAGAAATACGTGAGAACGTGCTCGCGGAACAGGTACTCACGCACGCTGTACACGATGACCGCGGTCAGCGCGTACGTCAGCGAATAGAAACCCATCGGCGCGGGAAGCGTCTGAAGATCCACCAGCGCCCCGAGGATCCACGCGCCGATCAGCACGTCGATGCTCCGCCCGTTCAGTGCGAAGTACACGATGAGCACCAGGATCCAGTCCGGGGCCACCCCGCGCCACGCCAGGCGCGGCGCGATTGTCGCCTGTAGCGTGATCACGACAACGGCACAAATGGCGAATGTCAGCCAACGCATCGTTCCGGTCGGCGTCTCCCGTTGATCGTGCGGTCCGGCCGGGCCGGGGCCGGGGTGAGGCCATCAAACGTAAACGAGCGGCACGCGGGCATCACGGGGGCTGCGCTCTCGTGAATGACAGCCTCGTGTCGGATGCCTTGTCGAGAATCTGCAGCGTGGCCAGCGCGACGGCCAACTCGACGCGTGGATCGTACGGGTCATCCATCGCGGCCACCAGCGCCGGCAGGGCGGAAAGGTCGCCGATCGCCCCGAGGGCCAGGGCGGCCATCGTGCGGGTGCGCACGATCTGGGCCACCGGCGAATCGTCCTTGGCCGCCGCTCCACCGCGCTGGGGGGCGTTGAACTTCAGGTTCTTCATCGCGACCGACAGGCCCTCCGATGAGCCCAGGCGCCCCAACGCCCGGGCCGCCGCCAACTTCGTTTCGATATGGGTGGCCGTCTGAAGCTTGTATCGGTACATCTTGATGAACCGGCCGTCCTCCGTGCTGCCCAGCGCGGTGATCGCCAGCACCTCCATCGCTCCCAGCCCGGAGTGGGCGATAAACTGCAACTCCTGCATGGCCTCCCGGCTGCCCAACTGGGCCATCGACTCCAGGGCTTGCAGTCGGAGGCCCTCGTCCCGGTTGTTCATCACCCGGGCCAGGATCTGCACCGCCCCGGGCTCACCCAGCTTGCCGAGCACCATGGCCGCGTTCCGCCGCGCCGCCGCATCCCGGCCGTACAACAGCGTATCCGCCAGTCGATGCGTCTGCGACGGGTCGCCCAGGCGATGCAGCGCGAAAATCGCCGCGACCTGCACGCTCGGGTTGGGGTCCGACAGCAGTCCGCGGATCCGGGTCTGCGAATCCGCGTCGCGCAGCTCGCCCAGGGCGACGCACGCGGCGAATCGCACAATGGCGCTCTCGTCCCGCAGGGCAGCGCGAATCCACGGCAGACCGGTCTCCGGCGCGCCGAGCCGCATCGCTTCCACCGCCTGGCAGCGGACCACCGGCGCGACTTCGTACCGCATCCCCTGGCGGAGCGTGGCCAGCGCGCGCTGCTCGAGTTCAGCCGATTGCCGACTGCCGGACGTGTACGGGTTCGTCGCGCACCCGCCGGCGGACGCCACCCCCAATCCGATCAAGCTGATTGTTCTTGCGACTCGCATGGTTCTCCGGCTGCTTTTGACCCGCGAGGCCAGTTCCCGATCACCCGCGCCAGGAAATAGTCGGCATACGCGACGCCCCACAGGATGGCGCAGAGAACCGCAAACACGTCCCCCGTACGCGAGTAGAGGGTGCACCGCGGATCGACGTCGATCGAGGCCGTACACCAACCCTCGATGCCCGCTCCGCGACTGCGCCCCCCCGGGTCCGTCACCACGTCATGAATACGCCCGTCCGAATCGATGAAGCCGCTGATGCCCGTGTTCACCGCCCGGGCGATGCCGACCCGGTTCTCCACCGCGCGAAACGCGCAGATCGCCAGATGCTGCGGCAACTCGCTGCTATGGAGAAACCACCCGTCGTTGCTGATGTTCAGCAGGAAGTCCACCCGCTTGTTCCCGTCCGGGCCGATCACGAACCGGCGGCTCACGTAGGGCATCACGTCCTCGTAACAGATGGGGATCCCCAAACGATACGTCTTGTTGCCTTGCGACTTCGCCTGCATCGCGAACACCCTGAAATCGGTGCCCGGCGTGAGCGAGTACTCGAAGCCCTGCCCGAACGGCGACAGCGTGTTGAACCACAAGTACAGGAACCGAAGCCGGCCGAATCGAAACGGCACCGTCTCGCCGAAATAGACCGTGTGGACCTTGTCGTACCGCTCCAGCGGTCGGTCGTCCGGGTGGAACACGAACGCCGAGTTGTAGTTCCATTCCTCGGCGAGCTGGTGCAAGGGGGTCAGGTTCCTGCTCATCCCGCCCGTGATCAGATAGGCATTGTGGCTCGTGGCGAAGCTCTGCAGTTGGTCAAAGCACGCCCGCGACCACGCGACCCACCCGTCGGGGTCCTCCGGCTGGTTCCGGAACTCTTCGTTGAGAAACATGTGCCACGGCGTTTCCGGCAGCAGGAACAGGTCCGGGTTTGACGGTGCCGCGTCATGCAGGAGCTGGAAGTACCGGACGGCCTTGTCCACGTCCGTGGCGCCACTCATCGACGTGGTCAGGACATAGTCACCCTGAACCACCGCGATCCGGGGCCCGGGCACTCCCGGACTCCGCCCAATCTGTACCCGCCCGTACACGAGAGTCGCCACGAGCAAGACACCGGCCCACACCAGGCTGGGCAACGCGTACCGGCGACTCCGCCGGGTCTCGCCCGTCCGCCGCGCGCGGGCGGCCGCGAAGATCGCGTCGGCCACCGCGCCGTTCACCGTCGCCACCACGAAACTCACGCCGTATGCCCCGACCAGGTCACTCACCTGAATGAGCGATAGGCACGTGTACTGGCTGTGCGAGAGCAAAAACCACGGAAACCCGCTGATCACGATCGCCCGCAGATACTCACTGCCCACCCAGATCACCGGGACGACGATCACCATCGGAATGCGGCGGCGCCGCACCGCGTACCGGATCGGGCACGCCACCAACGGGAAATAGACCGCCAGGTACAGGCAGAACGCGACGTAGCCCGGAATGGTGATGGGGTAGATCCAATACAGGTTGATCAGAAAAAACGCCAGCCCCAGCAGGTAGCTGCTGACGTACACGCGATGGGCCGACGAAGACGCCCCAATGAGCAGGATCCAGGGCACCAGACAGATGTACGCGCACGGCCAGACCGAAACCGGCGCGAAGATGATGCTCTGAAGCACCAGGCTCAACGCCAGCAGGAACACCGTCGACACCCACGAGCGGATGGCGAAACCGGCGTCGGCCGGCCCCACCCGCTGCCCCTCGGGCGGCGGTGATCCTCTCTTCGCACTCGGCTTCAAGGCAACCTGTCCTCAATTGACGACCGGTGACTCACCTCGATCCGCCGCTCCCGAAACCGCACCGCGCGACACGCCAGACGCCGGTTCGCCCGGGTTGCGCGAACGGAATGGCGGGCTGGAATCGACGATCGCCCACCCGCCGTCGATGCCGGCGAATCCGGGCACGCCCCCGCTGAACCGCAAAACGGCGGCGCCCCGGACGACCGTGGCCGGGGACGACGGGAACCGCGTCCCGCTCCCAGCCCACGCCCATCCCACGCCCATCCCACGCCCCATCCCACTCCCCACCGCGCGTCCGGCCGCGGGGCGAGGGCCAGCATACCGCCTGCCGGCAGGATTGACCATATAGTGCATTGCGTGGAAGCGTCCAGCGCCGATCGACCCGATCGCGATGAGGCGACGATCCGTGCCCGGTTGACTCCGGGAGTCGGTCGATGGCGTGCCGTGACGGGCGCGGCGTCATCAATTCACAACGTATTCGCGGCAACGTCGGCGCCGGATTCTCGGAACCACGCGTAACGTATGATACAAGATTCGACAGACCCGGATGCCCCGGAACCGGGCCGCGCAATTGCCCACTCTGTGTGCCAACGATATAGTCTGCTGGAAGATGGATTGCGCCCGCGCGCGACGGATCGGTCAGGCGGTCGGCCATCGGTCGGCGTGGACTCGTGGAATGGGCAGGTGTGGCCATGAAGAAAGTGCTGATCTGGGTGCCCCTCCTGGGACTGTTGGTGCTCGGCTATCTCTACCTCCGCGGCATGCGCATGGAATTCGGCGTGCTGAAAGGGGAGACCGCCCGCGTCTCCCGCGGGGATCTCACCATCCCCATTGACGCGGCCGGCAAGGTGATCCCCGATTCCCGCCGCGAGATCAAGGCCGAGGCCAGTGGCGAAGTGGAGGAGGTGCTGGTCACCGCCGGCGATATGGTCCAGGAAGGCGACCTGCTCCTGCGGCTCCGGCGCGATGACGAAGAGCGCAACGTCTATCGAGCCGAGCAGGAACTCCTGCGGTCGGAAATCAGCCTCGCCCGGGCGAAAGTCACGCTCGATGAGCGGAAGACCAGTGGGATCAAGTCCGCTGAGTCGCGACTGGCCGGCCTGAAGGCCCGGCTGGACTACACCCGGGCCGACTATGAACATAAGCAACGTCTGTACGAAAAGGAGCAGGAGCCGCCGATCGAGTATTACCGCGCCCAAGCTTCGTACCTGGAACTGTTGGCCCAGATTGAGTCCGCCACGGCTGACGTCACCCAGGCGCAGAAGGCCGTTGAACTGGCGGAAAAGGACGTGTCGTTGTCCGAGGCGGCGGTGGAGTCCGCCAAGACCACCCTTGGCGATGCCCGCAAGCGGCTCGAGAAGACCGACATTATCGCCCCGGTGGACGGCATGGTGGCCGAGGTGTTCGTCGAGGAGGGTGAGGTGATTCAGGGCGGCAAGACGACCATCACCGGGGGCACCGTGCTGGCCAGCATCGCGGACTGGAGCACCTGCTACGTGCGGGCCGAAGTGGACGAGGCCGACGTCGGCGAGGTCATCCGCATCGCCCCGCGGAGCGCCCGGCCGGGTCACCACCGCGTGGCGAGCGCCACCACCGACGCGGCTGCGGACGCCCCCGACAAAGTGCCGCCGATCGAAACGGGCGTGCCGGTGGAGATCCACGTCGAGGCGTTCCGTGAGGACGACTTCGAGGGGGTTATCGAGCGGATCTACCCTGAGCCGAAATCCGGTTCGTCGATCGTGACCTATCTTGTGGATATCCGCGTGACGAGTGAAAACCGGCCGTTGCTGATGTCGTCCATGCAGGCCGACGTGCGGTTTACGGCCAAGTCGGTTTACGAAGCGGTTCTCGTGCCGCACGAGGCGATCAAGCGCGGCCCCGACGACGAGCTGGGCGTCTACCTGGTGGCCCGGGAACCGGGCGGGGTGGAGTCGGCCCCCGAGTTCCGCCGGTGCAAGATCGGGCTCGACAACGGCATGTACGCCCAGGTACTCGAGGGCGTCAAGGAAGGCGATGAGGTGTTCACGAAGTTGCCGCAGAAGACAGAGAAAGAACGCGAGGAGGAGGATCGGCGAAGCTGAGCTCGCCGACCGCGGGCGGACGGGTCGGCATGATGGACGATGCCCCCGCGGTGGCCAATCATGATTCGCGTCTTTCAACTCTCCAAACTCTACCCCATGGGCGACTCGGTCGTGCACGCGCTGGACGGCGTCGACCTGGCGATCGACGCCGGCGAGTTCGTCAGCATCACCGGCGCGTCGGGCAGTGGCAAGAGCCCGCTCCTGCATCTGCTCGGCTGCCTCGCCCGGCCGCCGTTCGGGTTCTACGAGTTCGACGGCCGTCCCGTGCACAAGATGACCGACCGTCAACTGGCCGCCGTGCGGAATCGCGATATCGGCTTCGTGTTTCAGACGTTCAATCTGATCAACCGCACCTCCGCCATCGATAACGTCGCGGTGCCGTTGATCTACGGGCGCCAGCGCGATACCCGGAAGGCGGCCCGCGTGGCGCTGGAACGGGTTGGACTCGCCGAGCGGGCTCGCCATAAGCCCAGCGAGCTGTCCGGTGGTGAGCGGCAGCGGGTGGCCATCGCTCGCGCCATCGTCAACAACCCCCGACTGATTTTCGCCGACGAGCCGACGGGCAATCTGGACTCCCGGACCGGCGCGCAGATCATCGAGGTCTTTCATTCCCTGCATCGGTCCGGCGTGACCATCGTGCTCGTAACGCATGAAATGGACGTGGCCGTGCAGGCGCAGCGGTTGATTCGGATGAAGGATGGCAGGATCGTCGGCGATAGCCCGGTGGATGACCGGCTGCGAGCGGAATTGGTCGGACCCGGCCGCCCGGCGGGGGCCCGGACGACGCCGGGCGCCGCGTCCCCGCGGAAGCATGCCGGCTCGCCCGGCACGATTATCGAGTAGAGGTGGCAACGCTTGTTCTTCCTCCGTATCTGCATCATGGCGATTCGTGGTCTGCTGGCCAACCTCCTGCGGTCACTCCTGGCCACGTTGGGCGTGATCATCGGCGTGTCGGCCGTCGTGTCGGCCATGTCGATTCTCGAAGGCGCCAACCGCGACATCCTCCGCCGCTTCGAGTCCATGGGCGCGGACCAGATCATGGTCATGAACGGCTCGGGCCAGCGCCAGAGCCGACACGCCGTCCTCCCCTCGCTGACCGTGGAGGATGCCGAGGCGCTCACAGAGTGCAAGCTCGTCCGGGCCGTCGCCCCGGAAGTCCAGAGTGGAGCTCAGATCAAGTACTTCCGGAAGAATCGAAGCGTGACCGTGCTCGGCACAACCGATGCCTACGCGACGATCAACAACTACAAGGTGGCCGAAGGGCAGTTCATCACCCCGGAAGAGGTCCGGGCGGAACGCAAGGTGTGCGTGCTCGGCTACAAGGTCAAGGAGGAGCTGTTCGGGGAGTCGGCCGCCGTCGACTACCGAGTCAAGATTCGAGGCATGCCTTTCACCGTGATCGGCGTGATGGAGAAGAAAGGCGTGCTGGGCTTCCGCGACGTGGACGACCAGGTGATCGTGCCCGTCTCCACCGCCATGAAACGCATGTTCGGCATGCGAAACCTGATGATGATCACCGTGCAGGCCCCCAATCGAAGTCTCCTGGAAGCCACCATCCAGCAGGTCAAGCGGACGCTCCGTCGCGAGCACAGCATCCGGGCCGGCGCGGACGATGACTTTCAGATTTACACCCAGGAGCAGTTCAAGGCCCAGCTCGCCGACGTGACCCAGATCTTCACCATTGTCCTCGGCAGCATCGCCGGGATATCGCTCGTGGTCGGCGGCATTGGGATCATGAATATCATGCTCGTCTCCGTCACCGAGCGGACCCGCGAAATCGGCGTGCGAATCGCCGTGGGCGCGACCGGAATGGTCATCCTCGCCCAGTTCCTTATCGAGGCCTGCATCATCAGCGTGCTCGGCGGGGCACTGGGCATCCTGCTCGGCATCGCGTTCGCCGACCTGCTCGAAAACTATACCGGCGTGCTGCACACGTACACGCCGGCTTCCAGCGTTTATCTGGCCCTGATCATGGCCACCGCCGTCGGGATCCTCAGCGGGATCTATCCCGCCGTCCGCGCCTCACGGCTGGATCCCGTGGAGGCGCTGCGCTACGAGTGACTCGGCGGACGCCGGCTGCCAGGGACGACCGCCCCATCCGGATACCCGTGTGATGTCAACCGACGCGAAGATCGTGGTCGCCGAGTCGTACGGCCCTGACGCGATGGCCGATCTGGAACGCGCTGGTCGGGTCGTCCGACTCCCGGCGTGCGATCCGGACACCCTCGCCGCGGCCATTGACGATGCCGACGCATTACTCGTACGCACCTACGCCCGCGTGACCCGCGAGCTGCTCGACCGAGCCCATCGACTCCGCGTGATCGGTCGGGCCGGCGTCGGCCTCGACAACATCGACCTCGCCGCCGCCCACGAACGCGGCATCGTCGTCGTGAGCACGCCGGCCGCCGCTACCCATTCGGTCGCCGAACTCACTGTCGGCCTCATGATCGGGCTGGAGCGCCGCCTCGTGTGGGCCGATACCGCCGTGCGCCAGGCCCGTTTCATGGAAGCCCGTGCCCAAGCGAGCAGTCGCGAACTGCACGGATTGACCTTGGGGATCATCGGGATGGGACGGATCGGCCAATGCGTCGGCCGGATCGGCGCCCTCGGACTGGGCATGCGGGTGATCTACAACGACATTGTTGACGTGGGGCCGTTGGGCTTCTCCGCCGAGCCGATGGACAAACCCGACCTGTTCCGGGCCGCCGATGTGGTGTCACTGCACGTCCCGCTGACCCCGCTGACCGAACGACTGATCGACGCCACGGCGCTGGCCACGATGAAGCCGACCGCGACCCTCATCAACACGTCACGTGGTGCGGTGGTCGATCTGGACGCCCTGGCCGCCGCCCTGCAACGCGGCGCGCATGCCGGTACCCTCCGACCCGGCGCGCACGCCGACGCCGCGGAAAAAGGATCGCCCGCCGGCGCGTTCGGACGCATTGCGATCGCCGGGGCCGCGTTGGATGTCTACGAGCCGGAACCGCCCCCGCCCGATCATCCGATTTTCGATGTCCCCAACGTGTTGCTGTCCGCCCATATCGGCGCCCGCACGGCCGCCGGCATCGGACGCATGGAACGTGTCGTCGACGATGTCATCGCCGTCCTCCAGGGCCGGCCACCCGCCTACCCGGCCCTGCCGGATTGACGATTCCGGGGTGCTCGGGACGCAATTGTCTTCCGTTGCGCGTTGTGATCTCGCGTCACGTGCCATGATCTCGGGTCGCGTAGCGTGATTCTGCTGCGCGTGACGTTCGTTTGGCTGGGTGCTCTCCCCTCGCGACCTCGCGTCCGGCTCCGCTCTTCGTCGGAGTGCCATGCCCCCCAAGCGTCGACTTTACTTTACGGCACCGATCGCTTGTATCGATTTCTCCGCGTCTACGCATGCAGGATGGTTGCGATACAACCGCCCGCCTCTTCTCCATGCGGACGATCCCCATGGGCGAAGTGGCGGGCAGAGCGCAACTGCCCAACGTCAACGCCCGACAGTCGCGAGGGCTGGGCCGCGCAGCCCGAAACGCGCAGCCGGAACCGCGAGGGACGGTGCGCGGGGACGAAACGTGGGGATGACGCGCGAGGCCTGGCGTGTGGGGAAGGAGCACGAGGGATGGAGCGCGAGGACGAAGCGCGAGGATGAAACGTGGGGATGACGCGCGAGGCCTGGCACGTGGGGAAGGAGCACGAGGGATGGAGCGCGAGGAGGAAGCGCGAGGATGGAACGTGGGGATGACGCGCGAGGCCTGGCACGTGGGGAAGGACCACGAGGGATGGAGCGCGAGGACGAAGCGCGAGGGTGAAGCGCGGTGTGCGAGGCGCGATACGCGAGTCCGCCGCGCCTTGCGTTTTCAGTCATGACCGGATACGTTTGCGTAATAGGGGGGAACTGAGATATCGTAGAATCCACATTTCGAAGGCGCGAACGCGTGCTCACCACATTCGCTGCGCGGCACGCGTGCTTTACGTCAACGCGTCCGCGCGCGTCGCGAGGCATGGCCGGCCCACCTCTGCGTCGGCGGACGGAGCTACTCGCGGGCGCGAGACATCGTGGCCGCCACGTTCGCGATTCGCGAAATGCTCTGCTAGAATGCCCACCAAACCGGGCGAAGCACCGGCAGATCCAGGCGGGTACACTCCGCGTTTGTGGAGGCATTCTTCACAGAAGTTCCGAAAGTCGTGTCACTGTTCATCCTGCAAAACCCGGATGCTGACGAGACGGCCGACGGATCAATCGAAACCACCCGCGGTCCGCATCGCGGGCCGGACCGGCCACGAACGAACGCGGCACGCAGAGCACCTGGCGACCGCTGATCCGTGAGGCCCACCGAGAGCGGCAAGATGGCTGAGCAGAAACCCAGTACCCGTGCTGCACTCGTCTCATTCGCCGCCCGGCAGACGCCATTCCTCTTGGCCGGCACGCTCGGACTGTACTGGCTGATCGTGATTCTCGACGCGGGCATACGAGTCACCAGTGATTCCGCCTGGTACCTGCTCTTCGCCACCAAGATGCACTACGCGTGGGACTTCTGGGTGCGGCCCACCTGGCCGCCGCTCTATCCGTTCCTGGTCAGCCTCTGTATGACTTTGACCCCGTTTCCCGCCGGGGCCGCGGCGATCCTGTCCGGCCTCAACGTGGCGGCCGTGCTGGTGACCTGCGCCGGCATGCTCCGTCGGCTCGGCGCGAGCACACTGCTGACGGTCCTTTTTGTGGTGCTGGTCTTCGCCCTGCCCGGCTTCCTGGTTATCCACGAGGCGGCCTGGTCGGAGCAGCCGTTCTGCCTGTTTCTCACGTTGCATGTCTATTTCCTGATCCGGCATCAGCAGAGTCGACGCGTCCGGGACCACGCACTGGCCGCCGCGTGTGTCGCACTCGTCGTCTTGAGCCGTTACTCGGGATACGCCGTGCTGGCCGCATTCGCCGTCTACACGGTCATCGAAGTGGGTTTCCATCGCAAGCGCGACGGGCGCTGGGCATGGCAATACGTGGCCTGGCTGATCGCGTCCGGTGTGCCGGTCGCGTTGTTCCTGCTGCGCAATTACTGGCTCACTGGGACGCTGCACGGACCGCGTTCGCCCGCCACACGCTCCCTGGCGGAAAACGTGGAACGGCTTGCCGCGACCGTCTGGCTCGACCTCGCACCGGCAGCACTGGCCCTGTTTGCCCTGGCCGTCATCGTCGCGGTGCCAGTTCTTCGTAGTCACGTTCCCGACGTCAGGCGGTATCGCGCGATCATCCTCTACGTGGCGGCGGTGTCGATTGCTTACTGCGCTGTGCTCCTGCACAGCGCATCCACCGTATCGTTAGACAGTATCTCATCGCGTTTTTTGGCGCCCCTGTACCCATGCTGGTTCGTTTTCGCGTTTGCCGCCTGCCGGGCCGCCCTGTTCGCCTTCACCGATCCCGCCGGTAAGCGCCGCGCGGCGAAGCGATTCGTGAGCACGGCACTGTACCTGCTCGTCTCCGCCTGCGCCGTGCTCCACCTTGTCTCCTGCCGTGCGCTGATCCAGCATTTGTACGACCAACGGGAACAGGCCGATACCCACCGAGCGGAAGGCTTCAACCGGACCCGTACGTGCCGAGAGTTGAACGCGTTTCTGTTTGACCGGTTCGCCACGCAAGACCGCATCCTCGTCACGTGCCTCGCCGAGTCGGGCCTGGCGGCGAAACGGCCGCATCTCCATCGCACCCTCTTCTACCGCGGCGCGGTGCTCCGTCGACCGGGCGCCCATGCGTTTCGCTTCGGCGAGTTCCCCAACACGAGCGGGCCCGACCGCGGCCACGACGTGCACTGGGCTGATTACACCATTACCTTCCAGACCGCCGTCGGACGGACCAAACGCCTCGTTTATCGAAACCTCCGGCCGCTCCACGACGACGAGCGGCTGATCGGGGAACTCCGCCGCGTCCTGGACGACGAACGGGCCGCGTCCCTGTTGATGATTGTCTACCGCGGCGGGGGGGAGCGCGTGGTCGGGCACCACGCCCGCCGAACGGCCAGAGATGCTGGGCTGCGGATCCAACAGTGCGAGATCATCCCACCCTACATGGTCATGGAATGCACGAGACTGCCTGGATGACCGTAACCACAGTACGGCCAGTCTGCCGTCGACAACCGTCTGGTTGTCTCTCCTCTACACCCCCCGGACATCCCGCTGCCGCCTGGCGCCGGACACCCACGACGGGCAGCACGGCGCCGTCAACCGCCGCGCTACGAACGCCCCGTAGCCCAAACCGTTATTCCCCATTCGCTATCCCCCGTCTCTCCTTCTGCTTGTTGCCCCGACGGTCCTCGGCTATGCTTGGCACCCACGAAGCGGGCGAACGAGTTGACTCGAATCGGAGCCGAAACCATGCGATGGACAAGAGCAATCGCACTGATCATCACCGCGGTCGTGATGGCGTGGGGGGCAAACTGCAAGGAACGCGAGTTGGATGAAGCCCGCCGAAAAACCGAGGAGACCGTTGCGGCCGCCCGCCGCGCCACCACCCAGGCCGTGGAGGACGCCAAACCAGCCGTGGACCGGGCCAGGCAACGGGCGCGCGACGAGTTCGAAAAGGCCAAGGCCGCCACGACCCAGGCCGTCGAGAAGGCCCGCGTCGCCACCACCCAGGCGATTGAGCATGCACGCACCGCCACCACGCAGGCGGTCGAGGAGGCACGGGAGGCTACCACCCGGGCGGTCGAACGCATCAAGGACGAAGTGGATCGGGTGAGGGAAGAGACGAGCGAAGACCATTCGAACGACCCGACCGAAGATGGATCAACTCCACCGTCACCCATGGCAGGCTGAGGTTGATGATGCTCGCGTACGTCCAGTTGATGAGACCGAGGGAGTGGATCAAGAACCTCGTGGTCTTCGTGGGGCCGGTCCTCGGTTACAAGCTGATGGAGTTCCCCGCGGCCTGGCAGGCGGGGCTGTGCTTCGTCGCATTCTGCCTCGTCGCCAGCTCGAGCTACGCGATCAATGACGTGACGGATCGCGAAGCCGACGCCCATCACCCCAAGAAGAGGAACCGGCCGATCGCCCGCGGGGCCATCAGCCCCGGCGCCGGGATGGGGTTCGGCGTCTCCCTCGCCGCGCTGGCGATCGCGCTGACCGCCGCGTGGCTTCCGTGGCGGTCGATGGCACTGCTCGTTGTCTACTTCGTCCTGATTCTCGCCTACTCGTTCGGCCTGAAGAGACGCATCATCCTCGACGTGATCATCATCGCCACCGGCTTCGTTCTCCGCGCGTGGGCGGGCGCGGAGGCCGTGGGAGTGGTGACCTCGCCGTGGTTGATCGCCTGCACCTTCACGCTCTGCCTCTTCATGGGCTTCGGAAAACGACGCTGCGAAGTGGCCGCGTTCGAGAACGCCGATCAGGCCCGCGAACACCGGGCGACGCTGTCCCGGTACACGCCGGAACTGCTCAACAACCTCACCAGTGTGTCGGCTGGAATCGCCATCGTCACCTTCCTGCTCTACACCACCGACGAGAAACACGTGCCACCGTTCCCCAAGCAGCATCTGCTCTATACGCTGCCCCTGGTGGTCTACGGCGTCTTTCGATTCGCCATGCTCGTCCAGAGCGGCGCCCATACCGGGCCCACCGAGATTTTCACCAGGGACCGGCCGTTCATCGGCACCATTCTGCTGTGGGGCGTCACCGCGGCCGTCATCGTGTTCGAGTCGAAACTGATGGTCCTCGCGGGATGCGGCTGAGCCAAGGAGTCATTGGTCGTCGTGAACCGGAACAGGATCGGCCGCGTACCTAACGGTACGCGGACCCGTCCCGACCGCTGTCTCATGTCCGGACGACACGCGAGTCCGTGCGGAACATGCTCCGGATACACACGGCCGCTCGGCGCGGAAGGGTGTCCACTTTACACGCTCCGACCGGTCGATTACCGTACCGGATGCTGGGGGAGCCACTTGAACGGGGTCGCCGGCGGTATGCGACCGGCGGGTGGCTGGGGAAGAAGCGGTCGTGTGAGGGTAGAATGCTGCTATGGGGGCTGGGTCCGAGTTGCGTCGTGTCCGGATCCGAGCGGCCGCCCTTCGCCGGTCTGGCTGCCTGGCGGCGGTTCAGACGAGGGCAACACGGGGGTGACTCATGAGTCGTTCCAAGGTGGCAATCCTGCGCACGTCGCCGGCCACGGTGCTGGCCGACTACCATCGACTGATGAACCTGGCCGACTATCAGTCGGTGGTCGCTCGCGATGCCGACACCGCCCTCAAGATCAACATCTCGTGGCACTACTTTTTCCCCGCCTGCTCCACGACGCCGTGGCAACTGGATGGTGTGATCAAGGCGATGCTGGCCGACGGGTACTCGCGTGACCTCATCCACGCCTGCCATAACCGGACGGTCGTCGTCAGCGCTCGCAAAGGCGAACGCGGCAATAAGCACCTGCCCGTCGTCAACGCGCACGGACTCCGGAACATCCATCTCTACGACGGCGAGGAGTGGATCAACGTCCGCGACGCGATCGGCGATCTGCGCGACAAGCTGCTCGTGCTCAACGACGTCTATCCCAAGGGTTTTTCCATCCCCAAACGGTTCATCGGCGAAAACATCATCCACCTGCCGACGGTCAAGACCCACGTGTTCACCACCATGACCGGCTCCATGAAGAACGCTTTCGGCGGCTTGCTGAACGAGCGTCGACACTGGACCCATCCCGTCATCCACGAGACCCTGGTCGATCTGCTGATGATTCAGAAGCACATCCACAAGGGCCTGTTCACCGTGATGGATGGCACCTTCGCCGGCGATGGCCCAGGTCCGCGCTGTATGATCCCCTACGTCAAGAACGTGCTGCTGGCCTCCGCCGACCCGGTGGCCATCGACGCCGTCGCCGCCAAAATCATGGGGTTCGCGCCGCTCGACGATGTGAAGTGCATCCGGCTCGCCCACGACCTCGGCCTCGGGGTGGGGGACCCCCGCGAGATCGAAATCGTCGGCGACCGCGACGCGGCGGAGGAAAACTGGCGGTTTGTCGGGCCATTCAAGAAAATGACGTTCGCCTCCCGGATGCAGCACAAGATCTACTGGGGCGGACTGAAACGGCCCGTGGAATGGTCACTCAAGACCTGGCTCGCTCCCTGGGCGTACCTGGCCAGCATCGGCTACCACGATTACTTCTGGATGCCCTTCATCGGACACCCGCGGGTCAACCAGGCGCTCAACAGCGAATGGGGCCGCCTGTTTGCCCAGTGGGAGCGGCTCAAGCCCGATGAGGCGGGCTGGAAACAGTTGGAAGCCGCCGGGTCATCGGCGGCCCACCAAGGCTAAGTTCAATATAGTGCGGATGTTGTGGCTCGATCCCCCGACGCGGGGTGGGCGCGGACCGCATCCGCCCGTGGCGGGCTCCAGACTATGTCTTGCGACTCGATTCGGCCAGACACCGGTTGATTTCACGCTCGAGTTGCTCGATTCGCTCAAGCGGCTCTTCGTTCCACCAAGCGTCCGCCAGGGCACGGCGCAGTCGCCGCAGCTTGTCGTCGGGTCCGGACTTCGCCCCGTGCTTGCACTTGTCTTTGTTCATGGTTCCGCGACAGCCTACACGGCCCACCGGCGACCCTCCTCCCCTCGTGCCTCCACACACCCGGGTGGATGGAAGCCAACCTTGTTGGGGAGCCCACACAACTCCTCCGTCCGTCGGCCCGACGGCCAAGCCCAGCTCAGCGCAACGTTCGTGATGTCCAGCGTTTAGGTGTGATTCAGACAACGACCATCCGCTGCCGAATGCGCCGGATACAAATACCCTATGCCACACAAGTCACAGGTTGTCAACCAGTACAACTCCCCCATCTTCTCAGATTTGTGAGCCGGGTTCGTAGCCTCTTGATCGCGCGAGGCTTAGCACAGCCGGCTTTTTCTGCGCTGCCCGTAACCAGTTGTCGATCGGTGTCGACGCGAGCCGGGCCGGCAGGGACCGGCCGCGACGTCCGGCCCGGTAATGTGCCAGATTGATGAGAAACAACGTTCACTCGAACGCGTAGTGACTGTATAAGGGACAAACGAGTCTGGGCAATGGCAGCTGATTCGACCGGAGGTCGGTTCTTCCCTCGGCGACTGACACGTTTGCCATCGCTCGGGAAGCCGTCGGCACGCCGAGTCGCAGCTGCCGGAGTGTCGATACCATGGCGTACTCGCCCTGCGACTCAGAGCGGACCACGGCAGCTTTGGTGCAGGCCATCGGGGCGGTGCTACTCATCGTCGCGCCGTGGGTCGGCACGCGGACGGCAGCATTCCGAAGCTCTCCGTACGTTCGGTATTGGGTCAAGGCCAACCTGATCTGGTCGGTGTGCGCTGTCGTGTTCGGGTGTGGCGCGGTGGCGGCACAGTACGTGCTGCAGGTCCACGGGCTGCTCGGCGCGGTGATCCTGGCCCATATCGTCATGTGTGTCATGGGCGCCTTCTCCGCGACGTTCAACTTGCCGTTTGGGTACCTCTTCGTCGCCAGTCTGTTTTGCGAACGGGAATGGTGGGCGATCCGTCGCCCCGGCCGGGCCGCCGCGGAGATGGCCGATCCGGACGACTAGCCCGCACCGGTCCCGTCCTCTCGGCAGCCGCCCAGCGAAAGTTGCCAACCGCGAACTCTTCTGTTACCCATTTGCCCTCGAAGCGGCACGGCGCCGTCGAACCAATGACCGAGGACCTGACGATGAAACACGTTGTAGCGCTCGTGCTCGCACTGCTCCTGAACGCGTCGGCCAACCTGATGATGAAAGCGGGCATGACGAAGGTCGACCAAGCGGGTGGATTGCTGAAATCGGGACTGCCCGGTGCGGTCAAGGCGGTCCTGACCAGCCCGATCCTGCTGGCCGGTCTGATCTGTTTCAGTCTCAATGCGGTGTTTTACATGTTCGCCCTTCAAAGCAAGGTGCTGAAGATCAGTCTTGCCTATCCGGTGATGGTCGGCGGAGGGTACGCACTCATCGTGACCGTCGCCTATTTCCTGCTTCGTGAGCGAATGACGGTGGGGCAGTGGGTCGGCGTGGCGCTCATCCTGGTCGGCGTGATTCTCGTTGCCTGGCAGACAACCGAACCCGCCGCGACGGCACCGTGACCCGACGCCTCGATCCGGCGGGCGAGACGATGATCCCGCCTCACGCCCCGTAGAACAGAATCAGCGTGCTGGTGAAGCCGTGGACGAACGTGCGGTGGCCGACGGGTCCGATCTCTCCCTGCGCGAAGAACCCCGCCACGCGGCAATCGTCCATGAACCGGTTGACCAGGTCCACATCGTGGTCCGGCTGTTGAAACATCCGTGTGCCGCGGCCGTTGCAACTGAAGAGCAGCCCGCCCGCAGGACTGTGACCACACGTCGTCACTTCGCGGCGGAGCAGCGCCTCCATCTCCTCGTCGGCTGTGCGGGCGTCGCGTACGTGGAACTGGACGGTCTGGCCTGGTCGGACCACGTCGGTGACGGCGAGCCCTTTCTCGTCGACGATACCCATGACGTTGCGGACGAGAAAGTCGCCGGGGCCGAAGGTATCCAGGCGTTCGTCGACCACGACGCCGACGTGGAGGCCGTTCTGAAGGAGTTCACGCTCGTGGGCACTGGCCCGCTCGTACATTTCCTGAACCAGGTTCAGGATGGGGCGGCCCCCGCCCTCGTAGATGATGTTGTTGTCCGCCCGCGTCACGACGAACTGGGACCCCACCGGGCGGCAGCCCTGCGACGTCACCGCACGAATGCGGATCGGACCCGACAGCGACACGCCGACCAGGCCTTGCCGCAGCACCTGGTCGTTGAGCAAGAGCCGGTTCTGGCCCGCGCCCGTGCCACCGCTGGCCATCCCGCCGACGATGGAGGAGCCGGGAAACGCGGCGTCCATCCGCTTGAGGCAAATGGCGATGTCGATGGAGAACGGGTCCGGCAGGATCACGATGCCGGGTTGTTCGTCCGGTGGCACGCCCACGCGATCGTGCCAGTCTTCCGGCCGATCCATCCGGTGGAGATCATCCTGATCGAGCACGAACGGGAGGATGCGTACGCCCGGCAGTCGGGCCGCCCACAACGCCAGCGCGGGCGACCGTTCGACTTCCCGGTCGGGTCCGATGATGCTCTCGGCGGTGCAGCCGATCAGGTTGCGGGCGTCCGTACCCTCGCGGATGCCGTGCAGCAGCTCGGTGAACTCCGGGCCATGGTGGTGTGAGGCGAAGACGACCGCCAGATCGGGTTTGAAGTCGCTCAGGTCCGCACAGACTTCACGAACTGCGTTGTTGTGGTCCGGGGATGTACTGATGGTCGCGTTGAATTCCATACCCGGCCTCGGGAATCCATTGTACTTTCCGCCGTTCGGCTAATCTACGCGCCGCCCGCCGCCGCGACGTGGTTTCGTCGATCCGGGAAGATCAGACTGACGACGATCACCAGCACGAAATTCACCAGCACCGTCGTCACCAGCTTCGTTTCGTTCAGGCACTGGACGAACTGTGTCTGGAACTTGCCGGTCGACGCTCCGATCCAGCCGGCATGTGCGGCTTCCCCATCCAGCCACGCCATGAGCTGTGGCCAGAACTGACTCGACACGACCCCGGCCACCATGCCCGCCACGACGGCCGACCGCGCGGTCCGCCGCCAGAGACAGCCCAGCACCAGGGCCGGTCCGAGCCCGGCGGCCAGCCCGCCCCAGGCGTCGAACACCTTGCCGAACACGCTCTTCGATCGCCACACCGTCGCCACGCCGCCCGTGCCCAACGCGACCATCACGATCCGTGACAGCCAGACCGCCGCCCGGTCGCTGGGCTTGCCACCGAACAGCCGCTGATAGATGTCGCGGACCACGGCGGAGACGGCCACGATCAACTGCGAGTCCACGGTGCTCATCATCGCGGCAATCGCGGCGGCCAGCACCAGCCCGGCAAACGTCGGCGGCAGCATCGCGATGACCAACTTCGGCATAGCCTGGTTGGCGTGGGCGCTGTCCCCCAGCCCCGGCCCCACGATCGCCAGCGAGATGAATCCGACAAGCAGCGAGCCGTACAACGCGAACGCCGTCCAGACCACCGAGATCAACGCGCCGCGAGGGATCTTTCGCTCGTCCTGGATCGCCATGAAACGGGCGAGGATGTGTGGTTGGCCCGGGTAGCCCATCGCCCACGCGAGCCCGGCGATCACGACCCCGAACGCCAGCGACGCGCCCGCGCTGCCTCTCGTCACCGTCAGCATATCCGCGTGGTGCTGTCCGGCGGCCATGCGAGACCAGAACTCGTCGAAGCCGCCGAGCTGGCAGATGCCGACGATCGGCACCGCCACCAGCGCGGACACCATCAGGATCGCCTGCACGAAGTCGGTCCAGCACACGGCGAGAAAGCCGCCCATCGCGGTATAGGCCATGATGACGAGTGCACCGATGAGCAGGCCCTGCTGGTACGGCGCCAGTTTCGCGCCGAACAGGTCAACCGTCCGCAGGTTCACGTCGGTCGCGTCGAAGGCGGTGACGAATACCTCGCCCGCCGCGTTGAACTGGGCCGAGATGTAGGTGACGTAACAGACGAGGATCACGAGGACGGCGAGCACGCGGATGACGTGCGAGCGATCCGCGAACCGGGTTTCCAGGAAATCAGGGATCGTGAGCGCGTCATACTCCCCGCTCAAGCGGCGGAGCCGAGGGGCGAGCACCAGCCAGTTGAACATCACGCCCAGCATGCACCCGTGACACGCCCACACCATGCTGAACCCGTGCAGGTACGCCTGCGACGGCAGGCCGATGAACAGCCACGCGCTGAAGTCGCTCGCTTGCGCGCTGAGCGCCGCCACCCAGGGCCCCAACCGGCGCCCGCCGATCACGAAGTCGCCCATGCTCTTGTTGTAGCGGGATGTGTAGATCCCGATCGCCAGCATGCTCAGCAGGTAGACGACGAAGACGGTCAGGATCATGGCGTGTGGTCCCACTTCTTGACCGACCACGCCACCGTGAACGCGATCAGGACGAGGGGGGGAACGATGACCCAGAGGATTGTGGAGAAGGGGAGCGTCATGAGATCCGATTCTGCGCCGGACTACCGTACCAATCGGATTATGCCAGCCCGGTTGCCAGATCGCAACCGGGGCGTGGACGGCCCCATGAAGAAGGCTCTTGCGGCACGTGGGAACACCGCAAGAGCCTGGTAAATCACGCGAGTCCGAAGCCGCCGGCCGCGGGCCGGCCCCGGTTGGAGGCTAGAGATCCTCTACGTCATCCTCTTCAACGGGCTGGATGGGTTCATCCGGCGGTAGGGCCGGCTCGCCGCCATCCGATTCCCCCGGGGATTCGTCCCCCCATTCCTGCTCGTCTGCTGGGAACGACACGTTCCACGGCGCGGAGTTCACGTCGGATACGGGAGCGCCGACCACGCCGCGCTCGTTTACCGAGAACACGTTTTCACCGAGGAAGATGCCGCGCGAGAATATGCTGTAGCTCCACCAGGAGTCTTCCTCTTCCGGCGACCGGGTGGTCATCTGGCCGAGTATTTCGAACCCGTTCTCGACGGTGACCCGGTATACATAGACGCCGTCGAATCCAGGCACGATCTCCAGGCCGGCCACCGCCGTGCCATCGGTCGGGTTGCTGACTTCTTCGCTGCTGCCAGTGTCTTCGCCGGTGGCGTCGCCTTCGCTGCCGCCGCTACCGCCGCCCGTGTCGCCCTCTTCGCCGTCATTCACCGGATCGGCGGGGTCGGGTTCCGTCACGCCGTCACCGTCCCAGGCCACCCACTCGTAGTGTTCGATCGGCACGGCCAACAGGTTGCCGGAGGCGTAGTAGGTCAGCGCCTTCGGGTTGTTCAGGGCTTCCGAGTAGGTGCCCGCGGCACCGATCACGTGCTGGTGGGCCAACTGCGGCGACGCGAGGTTGGACACGTCGAAGATGGACAACTGGACCCCGTTCGAGCGCGGCCAGCCCTCGGACAGGTCGATGTCTTCGCCGACGGCCAGCAGGTGATTCTCACCCATAGGCAGGATGAACGACGAGAATCCGGGCACCGTCAGCAGGCCCACCTGGATCGGGTTGGTCGGGTTCGACAGGTCGAACGTGAACAGCGGGTCGGTCCGCTCGAAGGTGACCAAATACCCGCGCGGTCCGATGAACCGGGCCGACTTGATCTCCTCGCCGGGTGCCAGGCCCTCGACGCTCCCGACCGCGGACAGCGCGCCGTCCTGCTCGGCCATCACGTACAGGCCATTGACCGAAGGCCGTTCGGCCCCCGGGAACCAGGTCGCGCTGATCGTCGTCGCGATTCGCAGGTCGTCCTCGTACTCGCTCATCGAGTACTGGTTCAGCACGCGACCGGGCACGCTGCCCGTCGCCGCGAGTTCCACCGCGTTCTCCGTGTATTTGAACTTGTAGATGTCGGTCGTCTCACGGTAGTCGCCCGTGAAGAAGTTGTAATCGGTATCGGTCAGATAGATCGCCGCCGTCGAGGCGTACATGTTGCCGGGGTACGCGACGACCGCCACCGCCTTGAAATCGGCGGGCTGGTTGACGTCCATGGTGACGACGGAGGTCATGCCCATGCCGTCCGGGTCGCTCGGCCGATAGACGCCGGTCCAGCCGACGATGTTGCCCGTGGTCGTATCGTTCCCGGTGGCGCTATCGCCGTCCGCGCTGGCATCGCCTTCACTGGCGGTTGCGGTGCCGGTGTTCCGCGTCACGGTGAAGTCGGGCAGCAGTGCGTCGACCGGGTAGTCTTCGACGTCGTCGAAGGGGAACCCGCCGTAGTAGTCCGGGTAGTGGGCGAGCACGAGGTACAGCTTGTCGCCGATCATCCGGCTGTTCATCAGGGAGCCGTCGAACGTGCTCGTCGATTCGACGACCGGGTTGGCGTGATCCGAGACGTCGATCACCGACACCACCGTCTGCGGCGTGGCGAACCACGGCAGGGCAATGGCCGGTTCGATCTGGGCCGCGTCGACCGCGCCGTCCGTTCGCGTGATGCCGAACCAGTTGTCGGTCTGCGTGATGGCCACGATGCGCGTGGCCACCGGCTCGGTCTCCGGCAGTCGGTAGAGATCCTGCCCCCAGCCGCCCAAGTCCAGGGCAGCGAGATTCGACAGGGCTTCGCCCGGGCTGGCATTTACGATCCGCAGTTTCTCCGACGTGAGTACGTAGATGTACGTGCTGTCGTTCTTGACGACGTCCGCTTCCTGCACGCCTTCTTCCTGCGTCGTCGTGTCCGAGAAGCCGCCCGTTTCGTCGGCCCGGCTGACGTCGGTATCGGCGTCGTCCTTACCGGGCGCCGCGGGCGGTGTCGCACCGCCGGCGCCGTCACTGCTGTCGGTGCCGGTCGCCATGTCATCGAACGCGCCGGCTTCGCCGCCCAGCGGCACCGGTTCGTCAAGCTGAGTGTGGAAGCCGAAGCGGAAGTCGTTCGACGCCACGTTCGCGAAGTACGCCTTGAGTTCCTCGGCGGACTCGAACGTCTTGAGGGTCGAGACGCCCGTTTCCGTCTGGGTACCGTCGTCCGGCACCCCCGGCAGCCAGGGTAGATTGCAG
Source organism: uncultured Phycisphaeraceae bacterium (assembly GCA_964495075.1). Taxonomy (GTDB): domain Bacteria; phylum Planctomycetota; class Phycisphaerae; order UBA1845; family UBA1845; genus JAFGJQ01. The sequence continues at coordinate 68,435 of CAZBUJ010000003.1, read as the reverse complement.
CCGCTCACGAGTGCCACGGCGACGAGCATTGCGGTCAGCTTTCGCACAGGAAGCCTCCTTTTCTCTAAAACGGGTGCGTACACATCCCAGGCGCCGCGCCGAACGCCCCTCTATCACATATCGGCCCGAAACGTGTCCAGTCAATTGCACGGATCGAAAAATCACCCCGGATCGCCGGGCGGCCGCCCGCCGAGGTCCTTTCAGGGCGGCTCCGCTACTCGTGCATGGAGTACGTGCGGCCCTGTTCAAGCAGGGTGCGGTAGCCGCTCACCGTCTGCTCGGCCATGGCGCTGATGGTGTGATAGGTGCGGACGTGACTCAGCGCCCCCTCCGCGAGTTCGCGGGCCCGCCGGTGATCGTCGAGCATGCTTTCAATCCCGTCGGCCAGGGCGGTCGGTGACGCGTCGTCCACCAGGACGGCGGTAATGCCGTCCACGAAGTAGTCGCCGACCCCGCCGCTCACCGCGACGACGGGCATCCCGCTCGCCATGGCGTGCAGCGGCCCCGCCGTCATGGACGTGTCGACGCTCGGTTGTACGAAAATGTCGGCACCGATCATGATCTGCTCCGTACGGCCGGTGGGGTGGGCAAAAATGACCGACGATGACAGGTCCAGTGACAACGCGAGACTGCGCAGCTCGCCTTCGAGCGGCCCGGTGCCCGTTAAGAAGGTGAGGAACTCGCGCTTGCGGTCCAGCAGAATGCGGGTTGCGCGGATCAGTTGCTGAACGCCGCAGCCGGGCCGGAAAGCGTCCGCGCAGAGGACGCTCGGGATGGCATCCGAGTCGGCGAAGCACGTGGGGTCGGCACCGGCCAGCGTGCCGGGGCGGATCAGCCGTGCTTGTTGCGCCGGCACGGCCACCGCCTCATCCAGTCGGTCGAGGATCGGCTGGCTGGACGCGATGAACAGTGCCGTCCGCTCCACCAGATCCGGGGTCAACGCGTCCACGTCACGAAACGCGGTCAGTTGCAGAATCAGGTCCACGTCGAACCGCTCCGCGAGGAAGCCGGCCAGCTCATAGGAACCGGCCGAGATTGCGTGCACAATGGTGGGGGGGCGTTCCGCGAGCCGTTCGGCCAACGATCCCATGCGCCGAATGCGAGACGTCCGAAAGTGGGTCATCGGCCAGGGCGGCGGGTCGTAGGGCACCATCTGAATCGGCCCCACCGACAGCCGACCGACGTCGGGCGACGGGCTGATCAGCCGCCCGGACACCGCATAGTCAATCATGCCCACGCAAAGGTGGCGAAGAATCGGGCGGAGTCGACGGTAGACCTCCCGATCGATGCACAATGCAACGTCGATCGTGACCGGCAGGGGACTCGTCGTGGCATCCGCTGCGTGCATGGCTACATTCCATCCCCTCGCGGCAGCAGTGTCAACCGGGTGCTTCGTGGACGGGGATTTCGCCGTGCGTGCCGACAATGGCACCCGTCGTTTGCCAAGGACCGGACTGGCGCCTATCCTAGCGGCAGGAGCCCGTAATACCGGGACGCGACACCGAACCGACGAGGCGTGACGTGGAAGTCATTCGAGGACTCGATTCACCCAAACTGAAGTTGTCCGGTTCCGTGCTCACGATCGGCAACTTCGACGGCGTGCACCGCGGCCATCAACAGTTGCTGGCGCAAGGCGGTTTGATCGCCGCGGACAGCGGCCAGCCGCTGATCGTGCTCACGTTCGAGCCGCACCCGCTCTCCGTGGTGGCCCCGGAGAAAGCCCCACCGCAATTGACGCCGATCGAGGACAAGCTCGAGCAGCTTGCGGCCGGCGGGGCCGACATGGCCGTCATCGCCGAGAGCAGCCCGCAGTTGCTCGCGTTCGAGCCGGAAGCGTTTGTGCACGACATCATCGTGGAACGCTTTCATCCGTCTCATCTCGTCGAGGGGCCGTCGTTCGGGTTCGGACGTGGTCGGCGGGGCACGGTGCAGTTGTTGCGCGAGCTCGGCGCCGAACACGGATTCGAGGTCTGCATCGTCGGTCCCGTCGAGCTGCAGGTCGAGCCGGGCGAAACCGTGCTCATCTCGAGTTCGCTCGTGCGGCACCTGGTCGGTCGGGGCAAGGTGCACCGGGCGGCGTTGTGCCTGGGGAGACCCTACCGCTTGACCGGCAAGATCGTGCACGGGCATCGGCGCGGCAAGTCGCTGGGGTACCCGACGGCCAATATCGACGCGACCGGCCATCTCATTCCACCGGACGGAGTCTATTCCGGCGTGGCGACCATCGGATCGGTCACCGCGCCGGCCGCTATCAGCATCGGCACCGCCCCCACCTTCGGCGAGGGGCCGCGCCAGGTCGAAGCCTTCGTTCTGGACTTCCACGATGACGTGTACGGCGCCACGATGAAGCTGGACTTCCTGCGCTGGCTCCGTCCCCAGCAAACCTATCGGACGTCGCAGGAACTGATCGATCAGATGGATCGTGACGTGGCGGACGTTCGCTCCCACGCCCACGATTACGAAGTGCAAAACAACCATCGTATCGGATCGACGCCAGCGGATTGACGAGCCGTTCACGGCCGGGGGCCACGCATGTCGACCACAATCAGCCAGGACGAGTTTCGTCGGCTCGCCGAACGGGTCGGCCGGTGGCGACGCCCCCTGTTGCTGACGCACCGGCGCCCGGACGGTGACGCGCTGGGCTGCGTCGACGCGATGGCCCGCATCCTGCGCCGGGCGGGAGCCGAGCCGCTGGCGTTGCTGTACGAGCCAGTCCCCGATCGCTATGGCTTCCTCCTGCCGGATTTGCCGCCCCCCGAGGCGGATGTCGCGGCCCGTGCTGACGCCTTCGCCCCTGACGGTGTGTTGATCCTGGATACGTGTTCGTTTGCCCAGTTGGACCCGATGGCCGACTGGCTGCGTGCCGGGGGCGGCGCGGGTCTCCCCAAGGTGGTCGTGGACCATCACGTGACCCGGGATCCGGTGGCGGACGACGGCCTGGTCGATGAATCGGCATCGGCCGCCGCGCTGATCCTGTTCGACTGGGCCAACGCGGCCCGATGGCCGATCGACGGGGACATTGCCCAGGCCCTTTTCGTCGGCCTGGCGACCGACACGGGCTGGTTTCGGTACTCCAACACCGATTCCCGGACCCTGGCGGCCGCGACGCGACTGGTCGAGCTGGGGGCGCAGCCACACGCCCTGTACGACGCCGTGTACAACCAGGAGCCGGTCGAGAGGATCCGGCTCCAGGCCGCCGCGATGACGTCGATGGAACTGTTCTGCGACGGCCGGGTGGCCGTGATGACCCTCTCCGCGGAGGCGTTTCAGGCGGCCCGCGCGAAGCCCGCTCACACCGAGGACGTGGTAAACGTGCCGATGCAGCTTCGCGGCGTGGTCGTATCGGTCCTGATCACGGATGAAGGGAAGGGCGTCGTCCGCGTCAGCCTGCGGAGCAAAGCGCCGGGACCGGGCGTCCCCGACCTCAACGTGGCCCATCTCGCGGCCTCGATCGGCGGCGGTGGGCATGCCCGCGCGGCCGGCGCGCAGGTCGCGGGCGACCTGGAGTCCGTCCGGCGTCAACTCGTCGATCGCCTGCGCGAGATTCTCTGACCGGCAGGCCCTCGGAGCAAGGGAATCATGCGGGGTGCACAGCGGTGCGGCGTGGATTACGCGTCCGCCACCTTTTCGACCGCGTCCTCGGCCCGATCGTCCATCGCCGGCGGCTTCGCCCCTTCGTGAGCGCGGTCGCCTTTCTCCACTCGCCCCTCCGCTCTCTGAGCGGGCTTGGTCTGCCCCGCCTGCCCCCCCGGCGGCGTCAGCGCTTCGACGTTGGGAAGGTCGGCCAGCGACGCGAGCCCGAACGTCTCCAGGAATCGCCGGGTGGTTCCGTAGAGCATGGGACGCCCGATTTCTTCGGCCCGCCCGACCACCTTGACCAGGTTCAGTTCGCGGAGCCGATTCACCACCTCACCGACACTGACGCCGCGGATGGCTTCGATGTCGGCCCGCAGCACGGGCTGCTTGTAGGCGACGATGGCCAGCGTTTCCAGGGCGGCTTGCGAGAGGCGCGATTCGCTGCGGGACGTGGTCAACTGGCTGAGCCATCGATGGTATACCGGCAGGGTGGACATCAGGAAGCCGCCGGCCACCGTCTCGATCCGATAGGCGGCGCCCCGTTCCGCGTAGTCTTCGTTCAAGCCGGCCACGTGCTTCTTGACGTCGCCGGCCGTCCCGCTGCCCAGCACCTGCGCGATCTTCACGGGCGGCAGCGGTCCATCCGCGGCGAACAGAATGGCTTCCACGATGGAGCGGTTGGTGATCTTATTGTCGTCACCGGGTTCGGCATTCGGCCGGTCGGCAGGAGGCTGCGGTTGTTGTGCCGGCGTCTCTTCGGTCATGAGTAGCGATCATAGCCAACGCGATGGACGAATCAATACGGCGCCGGCACGGCGGTGCGGCCGGCTCACGCGTCGTCGTGGTCCGGGCCAGTGTCATCGGGCATGTCGACGTCGGCGGCGGTCAACCCGCCGTCGTCGGCCGGTTGGAGTTTCTTGATCTTCTGCTCGGCCGTGGTCAGGATCGACCGACAGCGCTCGACGAGCTTCATGCCTTCCTCGTATCGCGCGATTGACTCCTCCAGCCCGATTTTGCCGTCCTCGATCTCCCGGGCAATCGTCTCCAGGCGCTGGAGCGACTCCTCGAACGTCGGCTGCTTCTTGGCCATGGCCTGTCCTCGCGTTCGGCCGGGAGCCCCGGCACCGGCTACTCGAAAAGCTCCATCTGTTTGTTGTCGACCACCGCGCTTTCGACTTCCCCGTCCGCCGTTTCAGTCAGCAGCCTGGTCCCCGGCTTGAGCCCCTGCACACCGCGGAGCACGGTGCGGCCCTTCTTCACGCGGGTGATGCTGAAGCCCCGGGCCAAAGTAGCCCGGTAGCTCATCGCCTGCAACTTGCCCGCGGTGGCTTCCACCCGGGCGGAGAGCAGTTGCGCGCGATGCCCGACGGCCGATGCCAGCCGCGGCCCGACTCGCTCGACCCGATCGCCGAGCCGCGCGATCCAGCGTTCCGGGCGGGTGGATCGCAACGCGGCGGCCTGCCTGTTCAGTGCCCGATCGCTGCGCGACCAGCGTTCGCGCAGCGCCCAGCGCAGTCGATGGTGCACCTCGACGATATGACGTCGCATCTCGGCGGCGAGGGATCGCGGGTGAATGCGTTGCAGCAGGGCCTCGCAGCGGGTCACCAACTGTTGTTGGGCGGACAGGCGGTGCCGCGTCGCGTGCAGCATTCGCGACACAAGCTCATCGACGATCTGCTCCCGCCGGTGGACGAGCAGCGCCGGATCCCGGAACGGCTCCCGATGAAGCACACCGCGCAGCGTGGCGCCGCGGAGGGCGGCCCGATGCCACGCCGCCCGGCCGACTCGATGCCGGAGCAGCTCGAGGCGGCGGAGCAGCTCCTCGCGATCCGGGGTGACGATCTCGGCGGCCGCCGTCGGCGTCGCGGCCCGCACGTCCGCCACCAGATCGCTGATTGTCACATCGACTTCATGTCCGACCGCGCTGACCACCGGAATGCGGCACGCGTGGATCGCTCGCGCGACCGCCTCTTCGTTGAACGCCCACAGATCCTCAAGCGACCCGCCGCCCCGCCCGACGATGAGCACGTCGATGCCGCCGATGGTCCGGTGCGATTGGTCGAGCGTCGCAATCGCCGCGGCGATTTCGCCCGCGGCCGACGGGCCTTGCACCGTCACGGGGAACAGGCACAGCTCGGCGCACGGGTATCGCCGCCGCAGCGTGCGGACGACGTCGCGGACCGCCGCCCCGGTGGGCGACGTCACGATGCCGACCCGCCGGGGAAAGCGCGGCAACGGTTTCTTGCCCGCGTCGTCGAAGAGGCCTTCCGCCTTGAGCTTGTCGTGCAGTTGCCGGAACGCCAGTTCCAGGGCACCGACGCCGCGTGGTTCGAGATGGCGGAGGTAGAGCTGATACCGGCCGGCTCGCTCGAAGACGTCGATCTGCCCGGTCGCGACGACCTCGAGGCCGTTCTCCGGCCTGAACTTGAGCCCGCTCGCCGCGGACCGCCACATCACGCAAGACAACTCGCTCCGGTCGTCTTTGAGCGTCAGGTAGAGGTGCCCGCTGGCGTGCCGTTTAAGATTGCTGATCTCGCCCACCACTTGCAGGGTCGCAGGTAACTGCTCGGTGATGGCCCGCTTCACCATCGCCGTGACTTGCGAAACGGTGAGCGCGGCCGCCACGGGCGGCGGCGCGGCCGGTCGGGGACCGGCCACCTTGGACGGATCAAAGAACGGGCGATTCATGACGAGACTTCCGATGGGCTACCCGCGAGCGTCCCGCGACCATTGAATCAGACCCCGCCTCCGAACGCAACGGCTCCCCCTCACCGGACGGTGGCCCGATCGGGCTCGTCATTCGCTCTGCTTTGCTTTCTTCGCCGCCGGTGGCTTCGGCTTGGGCGACGGAATCGCGGGGGCCGGGAGGTTGGCGGTCGCCGTCTCACCGACCCTGACGCGGGCGCGGAGCTGGTCGAACGGGATGCGGATCTTGTACACGCCGTCGACAAGGGTGGTCTCGACGGGCAATTCGCACCGCTGGAAGACCTTGATCATGCGTTCGTTGTCCGCGTACAGCTCGCCGGTCAGGCCGTGCACGCCCTGGCGGCGCGCGACCTCCACGAGATGCTTCATCAGCAGTGAGCCGATCCCGCGGTTGTGCATCTGGTCCGCCACGACCAGCGTCGCGTCCGCGAAGCCCGTGGACGGATCGAGGTAGTACCGCGCCACGCCGACCACGATCTCCTCCTCCGCTTCCTTGGCGGGCAGGCAGGCGACGATGGCCATGTCTTTCTCGTAGTCAAGGTTGCACAGCTCCTGGAGCTCCATCTCGGACAGCGTCTTCTGATCACGCAGGAAGCGGTGCCGGATCGTCTCCTCGCTCAGTTCGTAGAACAGGTCGTTGAGGCGGCCTTCGTCGGTCGGCTTCACCGGCCGCAGCAACAGGTAGGTTCCGTCCTCCAGGCGGGCGTGTTTCTCGAACCGCTCGGGGTACTGCGAGATGTGCACCGGCACGTCGATCTGGTCGCGGTAGATGAAGTTGTGACGCTTCGACTCGGCAAGCAGCCACGGCCGGAAGCTCGGATGCGCGATGTTAATCAACGCCAGGGCGCGCTCCCGCACCTTCTTGCCGTGCAACTGGGCCACGCCGTACTCCGTGACCACGTAGTGCACGTCACCCCGCGTGGTGACGACGCCGGCCCCTTCGCTCAGGTGGGGAACGATGCGGGACGCCGCACCCTTCATCGCGAGAGACGGCAGGGCGATGATCGGCTTGCCACCGCGGCTGCGGGCCGCCCCCCGAATGAAGTCGACCTGCCCGCCAATCCCGCTGTAGAACCGCGACCCGATGGAATCGGCACAGACCTGGCCTGTCAGATCGACTTCCAACGCCGTGTTGATCGCCACCATCTTTTCGTTCTGGGCGATGACGAACGGGTCGTTCGTGTAGTCGCAGGGCTCGAACTCGATCATCGGATTGTCGGCCACGAACTCGTACAGCCGCCTCGAGCCCATGACGAAACTGACGACGGCCTTGCCCTGCCGCAGCGTTTTGCAGCGGCAGTTGATCACGCCTTTCTCGATCAGCGGAATGACGCCGTCGCTGAACATTTCCGTGTGAATGCCCAGGTCGCGCTTGTCTCCCAGGTGGGCCACCACCGCGTCCGGGATCGAGCCGATCCCCATTTGTAGCGTCGAACCGTCTTCGACCAGGTCGGCCACGTAACGACCGATCCGGTCCGCGACGTCGTCGCTCTTCGGGAAGATCAGTTCGGGGAGGGGGCGGTCCACCTCGACCATCGCGTCGATGCGGTCGACGTGCACGAACGAGTTTCCGTGGGTGTGGGGCATTCGCGGGTTGATCTCCGCGATCAGCACTTTGCATGCCCCGATCCCTGCCCGATTGACGGCCACGTCCACCCCCAGGCTGCAGAATCCGTGACGGTCGGGCGGACTCAGTGTCACCAGCGCGACGTCCACCGGGATGCGGCCGCTACGGATCATCCGCGGGATCTCGGACAGGAAGATCGGCGTGTAGTCGGCGTAGCCCTCCTGGACCGCCTTGCGCGTGTTGCCGCCGATAAACAGGGCGTTGTGGCGGAAGATGCCTTTCAGTTCGGGGGTGACATGCGGGGCCGGTCCGAGGGCTAGAATGTGCACCACTTCATGGCCGGCCAGATGCTCCCGGTATTTCACCAACCCGTGCAACAACTCGGTCGGTGTGCCGGCCCCGCCGCCGACGAAGATGTGGTCTCCTCGCCGGATGTGGCCGATGGCCGTTTTCAAGTCGACCAGTTTGCCGCTGCATCGCGTTCGCCAGTCAGCGCTCATCGCGGATCATCCTGAATCTCGTAACCGAGTTCTGGTTGGACCGTCACGAATACGTGGGGTCGAGGCATCAAGTTCGTCCGGGTTCATCGGCGTCGCGGGCCGCCCGCCGGGCGGAATGTCTGTTCCGCCCGCCGGTAGCCGGGCAGATTCTCTGCCAAACGATTCCAATCGTCCCGGCCGCTGCCCGGTTGGCCGAACGGGGTTGCCGCGGGGTGCGACCGCACGACCTCGATGACGGCCGTCGGCCGCGGGGACTTTGCGTAATCGCTTTTTTTACATATACTTAATACTGTCCATGGGCAGTGGCCTGCGTGGTTGGGGGCCCGGGCGGACGGTATGGGGGGATCGTCGGACGCGATGGCGGCCGCCCCGCCACGGGCATGCGGCGTGTCCCGGCGGGCACGCGCCGAGCGTCGGGATGACGGGCAGGTCCCGCGGACTCCGTCAGGTGTGCGGGATTTTGCGCATCGTGGCCGGGACTCGCGTCGCGGAAGGCGTCCGCGTACCCGCCGACACTCTTCGCCGTCGTCCCCGGCGACGCCGTCCGTCACCGAAATGTCCGGCTCCGCCCGCTTATGGCATTGGGGTTGCTACGTGTTGTCCGGTCACGTGCTGGAGTCCGGCTGGCTGCGAGCGGATCGCAGCGATCGTCAAGTCTCGGGGTGTGCGTGCCTGCGCAGGACCACCGGAGCGGACCCGAGCCCGCCATCGCCTGCGTAATCGGAGAAGAAGCTGCGGGTGCCGGTATTGGCCGCGATGCGTTCGACGCTATTCGACGAGTTGAAGACCTACCTTGGCTTCGGGCCGGAGGACGAGGCGAACCTGGAGTTCCTCGCCGGTCCGCTCACCGCGCGCGCGGCGCAGATTGCGGACGAACTTTACGAGAGGCTTCAGGAGCATCCGGTGGCCCGATCGGCCATTCGCGAAAGCGGGTCCAGCCCCACTCGCGTCCGGACCACCCTCGCCGATTGGATGTCCGGCATCCTCGAGGGGCCTTACGACGAGAGCTATTTCCAGCGCCGCAGCAAAATGGGGCACGTCCATGTCCGCATGCGGCTGCCGCAGCACTTTATGGTCACCGCGCTGCACGTCGCCCGCCTCGCCCTGGCGGATGAAGTGCAAAAGCTGCGACTCGATCGCGCTGACATCGCGTCCAAGGTCCGCTCCATCCACCGCATCGTCGATCTCGAGATCGCGGTGGTGATGGAAGCGTTTCGCGAGGGCTACGCCGAACGCGTTCGACAGGCGGAACGCGAGTCGATGAAGGAGCGTCTCCGCGAATCGGAGCACCTCGCCAACATCGGGGAGCTGGCGGCCGCGCTCGCTCACGAGATCAAGAATCCGCTGGCCGGCATCAGCGGTGCGATTCAGGTGATCGGCAGCGCCCTGGAACCGGACGACTCGCGGCGCGAAGTGGTCGACGAGATTCTCTGTCAGATCGACCGGATGGACGCCACGGTGCGCGATTTGCTCGTTTACGCCCGGCCGAAGCCGCCCGAACGGGAGCTGAAGGCCCTCGGGGCCGTGGTGCAGCGAACGCTCACGCTGCTGCGGGAGGAGCCGGCGTTCGTGCACGTCGAGATCGAGCGGGAAGACCTGGACTGCGAGACCGAGGCGTATATCGACGAATCCCAAATCCAGCAAGTCGTGACCAACCTGCTTCTGAACGCCGCCCACGCCTGTGAGAAGGGCGGTCGGGTGACCGTGCGGGTTTTCGGCGAGAACGGCGCCGCCCGCGTCGAGGTCGCCGACACCGGTTCCGGAATGTCGCCGGCCGAGGTGGAACGGGCGTTCGAGCCGTTCTACACCACCAAGGCCAAAGGGACAGGGCTTGGCCTGCCCATCTGCAAGCGTATAATCGACGCTCATAATGGCCGGATCCGTATCCGAAGTCGGGAGGGCAGGGGAACCAAGGTACTGATCGACTTGCCCTGCGATTTATGAGCAAAACGCGCGCACTGATTATCGAAGACGAGAAGCTCATTCGATGGTCGCTCCGTCAACAGCTGGTTGAGGAGGGATTCACCGTCGAAGAGGTGGCGACGGGACGGGAGGGGCTGGCCAAGCTGTCCCGCGAGACGTTCGACCTGGTTACCCTGGACTACAAGCTGCCCGACATTTCTGGGCTCGACGTGCTCAAGGAGATCCAGCCGCTCGACGGCGACCTTGTCGTCATCATGATCACCGCCTACAGCAACGTCGAGGACGCCGTGGAGGCGATGCGGCTCGGGGCGTTCGACTACGTCAGCAAGCCGTTCAAGATGGACGAGCTGATGCTCACCATCGAGCGCGGGCTCGAGCGAACGCGGCTGCAGCGGCGCGTACGCGATTTTCGCGCCCAGATGCAGGCCAAGTTCGGGATGGACCGCATCATCGGCGCCTGCCCGGCCATGCAGAAGCTGTTTCAAACCGTGCGCGACGTCGCCGCCAGCGGGGCGTCCACCGTCTTCATCTCGGGCGAAAGCGGGACGGGCAAGGACCTGCTGGCCAAGACCATCCACTACAACTCGGACCGGGCCGATCACCCGTTCGTCAACATCACGTGCACCGCGATGGCCGAGACGCTCCTCGAAAGCGAACTCTTCGGACACGAGCGCGGGGCGTTCACCGACGCGAAGGCGGCCAAAAAGGGACTGCTCGAAGTCGCCGACGGCGGGACCGTGTTCCTCGACGAAGTCGGCGATATGCCGCCCGTCCTCCAGGCCAAGCTGCTGCGGTTCCTCGAGGAGAAGACCTTTCGCCGGGTGGGGGGGATCGGGGATCAGACGGTGGACGTGCGGGTGGTGGCGGCCACCAACCGCGACATCGACAAGCTCGTCGAGGAGGGCAAGTTCCGCGAGGATCTCTTCTATCGACTGAACATCATCCCGATACGACTGCCGCCGCTACGCGAGCGGGGCGACGATCTCAGGCTCCTCACCCACCACTTCATGGCGATGTTCGCCTCCGAGTTCCGCAAGACGATCACCCGCATTACCCCGGAAGCGGAGGCCAAGCTCGCCTCCTATTCCTGGCCGGGGAACATCCGCGAACTCCGCAACGCGATCGAACGGGCGGTGCTGTTGACCAAGCGCGAGGTGCTCGATGCCGAGGACCTCGTGCTCGGGCGTGTCAAGGAACGGCCGGACGAGGTGATCCAGGGCCTCGAACTCCCGGGCGGCGGGGTCGACCTGGACAAGGTGGAAGAACAACTCGTGCGGCAGGCGCTCCAGCGCACCGCCGGCAACCAGACGCAGGCGGCCAAACTGCTCACACTCTCCCGCGACCAGCTTCGATATCGCATGCAGAAGTACGGACTGCTGTAGAATCACCGATTACGAATTGCCCCTGCCGAATTGGGGGCCTCGTTCGGTGGTGCCTCGCGCTGTGCAGCGGGTTGTCAAGCGTGCGGGCGGACGTGGATGCCGGGTACTTTTTGGGTCAGGGCGGTCAGGATGACCTCGACGATGGCGGCACTGGTCAGCTCGTCGGTGTTGATCGTCAGGTCGAAGCGTTCCGGGGCGACCGGGTCGGCGACGAAGTGCACCGCGAGGAAATGGGTGCGTTCCGCCTCGATGCGATCCACCTCGGCCGCCGCCTTTACCGCGTCCAGGCCGTGCAACGCGCCGTAATACGCGATGCGCCGCGTGCGGGCCGCCACCAGCCGCACGCGGAGTCCGCGCTCCGGCGGCAACAGGTAGACCGCACCCCGGCCGAGAAACACACCCGGCGTCTGGGCGGTCGTGCCGGCGATGGCGGCGCGAAGACGCCGCAGGTAGTCGTTGCGTGACGCGTCGCGGCCGATCGTGATCGGACGCAGGATCTCGTCGAGCCAGTTCTGATGACGCTCGTCCATCAGTGCGTACAGACGTCGCCGGACCGCGTCGTCCGCGGCCATGTGTTCCAGAATCTGCTTGTCGTACACGTCCCATCCCAGCCGGTTGTGCAGCATGTCGGCGACCTCGGTGGCCCCGCTTCCCACGGATCGTGAGAGGGCGACATAGGGGTACGTCTGGACCGTCTTGTGCTCGGCCGCCGTCGATCGCGGCCGCCCCTGAAGCTCCCACTGACGGAGCCGCCGCTCGACCACTCGCTGCACACCCGCATGATGAGAAATCGCCGGATCCATGGAACACACCGCCTTTCACCGCCCGATGCGCTTTGCACGTGCACCCCACCCGCTTCGGGGGCCGGCCCGGGTGTCCGACGCGTCGGACGCCCACGCACGAGAATGGACACCCCCGCTGAATTCTACGCGACGGCCGCTGCCTTGTCCCCCAAAAACGGGGTGCCGGGCCCAGGCCCTTCCATGGCCGCGGATACGCCGATACACTGGGCATCCTGGCCAGTTTCCGGCCGGAACGGTCCGTCGGGCCGATTCGCGGGGCGAGTCCATTGGCACGCCCGGCGGGGCTCACGTCCGCCACCGGGCTGGTGGCACGAGTCTTGCTGAGCAAGTCCAGAATCTGAGTCGGGAACGACCGGGCTCGACCGGCCCCCGGCGGAAAGGGACAGGCCTGATGGATCTGGTTCAGTTTCACAAGGATCGCTGCAAAGGGTGTGAATTGTGTGTCAACTTCTGCGCGCGGGGCTGCCTGGACATGAGCGGGGAGTTGAACGCCATCGGCTACCGCTACGCCAAGATGGTGGACCCGGACAAATGCAACGGTTGCGGACTCTGTGCCGACATGTGCCCCGAGACGGCCATGCGCGTCTATCGAAAATCCAAAAAAGCGAAGACCAATGCCTGAGAATCGCCAACTGGTCAAGGGGAATGCGGCCGTGTGCTTCGGCGCCCTGCACGGCGGCTGCGACTGCTTCTTCGGCTACCCCATCACACCGCAGAACGAAGTGCCGGAAATCCTGTCCGGGTTGCTGCCCGCCCACGGACGCGTCTTTCTCCAGGCGGAGAGCGAAGTGGCGTCCATCAACATGATCTACGGGGCGGCGGCCGCCGGAAAGCGGGCGATGTCGTCCAGTTCCTCGCCGGGCATCAGCCTGATGATGGAAGGGCTGTCGTACGTGGCCGGGGCCGAACTGCCCTGTGTGCTGATCAATGTCATGCGGGGCGGACCCGGGCTGGGCAACATCGCCGCGTCGCAGGGCGACTACTTCCAGGCGACCAAAGGCGGCGGGCACGGCGACTACCGGTGCATCGTGCTGGCTCCGTGGAACGTGCAGGAGATGTACGAGTTCACGAAGGAGGCGTTCGATCTCGCCGACCAGTACCGCGTCCCCGTCTTCATCCTGGCCGATGCGGTCCTGGGCTCGATGATGGAACCGGCGGCCATTCCGCCCGAGATCCCGCCGCGCAAGGCGTTTGACAAAACGTGGGCGACCACCGGACTGAACGGGCGCAAGGGACACAACATCGTGAACTCGCTCTACCTCAGCCCGGAGGCGCTCAGCGATCACAACGAGAAGCTCCAGGCCGTCTACCGCACCATCACCGAGAAGGAGCAGCGCCACGATACCCGGCTGACCGAGGACGCCGAGTACCTGCTCGTGGCCTACGGGATCAGTGCCCGGCTCGGATTCAGTGCGGTCAAATTCGCCCGGGAAGCGGGCATTCGGATCGGTCTCTTCCGCCCGGTCACCTGCTGGCCGTATCCCACCGGCGCGTTGCGTGCGCTCATGGCCAAGGCCAAAGGGACCCTGGTCGTCGAGCTGAGCAGCGGGCAGATGGTGGAGGACGCGCGGCTGGCCGCCCCGGGTGATCATCGCGTCGAGTTCTTCGGCAGGATGGGCGGGGTTCTCCCGGCGCCGGCGGAGCTGTGCGAGGAAATCAAGAAGTTCGTGGAGAGGTGCCATGGCTGAAGGGGCCCAGAGTCAACCGGTTGACTGCGTATTCGATCGCCCCGCGGCGCTGATCGATCGACCGCACCATTACTGTCCCGGCTGCTCGCACGGGATCTTCCACCGTCTCGTGGCGGAGATGATCGACGAGTTCGGCCTGATCAACAAGACGGTCGGCATCTGCCCGGTGGGGTGCTCGGTCCTGGCGTACGACTACTTCGCGGTGGACATGATCGAGGCCAGCCACGGGCGGGCCCCGGCGGTGGCCACCGGTGTCAAGCGGAGCTTGCCCGACGCCTTCGTGTTCACGTACCAGGGCGACGGTGACCTCGCTTCGATCGGGATGAGCGAGACGGTGCACGCGGCGGCTCGCGGCGAGAACATCACCGTGTTTTTTGTGAACAACGGGATCTACGGGATGACCGGCGGGCAGATGGCCCCGACGTCCCTGCCGGGGCAGAAGACGACGACGTCGCCGGCCGGGCGCGACGTGAGCCTGACCGGGCCGCCGATCGACATGTGCAAGCTGCTGTCGACGCTGCCGGGCGTGGCCTACCTGGCCCGCGTGCCGCTGACCAGCCCCAAACACCTGAACAAGGCCCGCAAGCACATGCGCAAGGCGGTGCAGGCCCAACTGGAGAAGAAAGGCTTCTCGATGATCGAAGCGCTGGCCGCGTGTCCGGTCCAGTGGCACATGGAACCGATGGCCGCCCTGCGGCACGTGGATGAGGAAGTGACCAAGCACTACGAGCCGGGCGTGTACGCAGACCGCGTGACCGAGCCGGCTCCGATGGCGAAGACCGCGGGCAAGGCATGAGGGACTCCCAGGCAACCGAAGCGGTGGGTAATGCGATGAACGAAGAGTTGGTTTTTGCCGGGTTCGGCGGGCAGGGGATTCTGTTGGGCGGCCGACTGCTGGCGCAGGCGGCGATGAACGACGGCCTGAACGCCACGTGGTTCCCGTCCTATGGCCCCGAGATGCGGGGCGGGACCTGCAACTGCCTTGTCGCCTACTCCGACGACGAAATCGGCTCGCCGATCTTCGGAACGTTCGACTCGGCCCTGATCATGAACCTGCCGTCGCTCGAGAAATTCGGCCCCATGGTCCGCGAAGGCGGGCTGGTCATGGTGAACTCCTCACTGGTCCAGATCGCCGAACCGCGGACCGACGTGCAGATCGTCGAGGTCCCGGTCAACGACCTCGCCCACGAAGCCGGCACCAACCGGGCGGCCAACGTCGCGATGGTCGGGGCCTACAACGCCGTCCGACAGTTGATCCGGGACGAGTCCTTCGATTTGATCGTCCGGGAGTCGTTCGCGTCCAAGGGTCAGAAGGTCATCGACGTCAACCTCCGGGCCCTCGAGCTCGGCCGCAACGCCGTGGCCCGCGCCACCGCCTGATTCCGGGTGTCTTCCGCCCCGAAACCAGCCATCCTGAGCCTGCCCCTGCGCATTCCCCTTTTGTGCCTCGGTCCTCTTTGCGGACGCCGCGGTCGTGGAAATGCGGGATGTACGGCCCCGCCGTGCAGGATCTTCGCACGGGCTGCATTCTTGTCCTCGATCCCGCGGCCCGGCAACGCTGGCCCCGGGGAGCGGGCTCTTCAAGCCCTGTTGCGGGGCGTGCGACAGGATCGACGGATGTCTTGCGTCTACTCTTACGCACTGCTATTTTTCGGGCTTGTGAGGGCAGACGTTTGAGACGAGGAGTCGGATTGGATGGCTATTTCACAGGTAGATGTCAAGCAGATCGCGGCCGAAGTTCAAGCCAAGAGCGAACCCTTTCAGCGACTGTTGAGCGAGATGCACCGCGTCGTCGTGGGGCAGGAGGATCTGCTCCGCAAGCTGTTCGTCGGATTGCTGGCCAACGGCCATATCCTGATCGAGGGGGTCCCCGGTCTCGCCAAGACGACCGCGGTGTCGTGCCTCGCCGGCGGGATCGACACGGGGTTCCAGCGATTGCAGTTCACGCCGGACCTGCTGCCGGCGGACCTCATCGGCACGTTGATCTACCGTCCCTCGGACGGGGAGTTCGCCGTCAAGAAGGGCCCGATCTTCTCCAACATCATCCTGGCCGACGAGGTGAACCGGGCGCCGGCCAAAGTGCAGAGCGCCCTGCTGGAGGCGATGCAGGAGCGGCAGGTCACCATCGGGACCAACACGTTCCCGCTGCCCGAGCCGTTCCTGGTGCTCGCCACCCAGAACCCGATCGAGCAGGAGGGGACGTACCCGCTGCCCGAAGCCCAGGTGGACCGGTTCATGCTCAAGCTCATCGTCCGATACCCGTCGCGCGGCGAGGAGCGGCAGATCCTGGACCGGATGTCGTCCACCAATCCGGTCACCACCATCGAGCCGGTCATGCACCCGTCCGACGTGCTGCGGGCGCGGGTGGTGGTCGATGAGATTTACATCGACGACAAGCTCAAGGACTACGTGGTGGAGTTGATCCAGGCGACCCGGGACCCGGAGCCGCTGAACCTGGGGATCGGCGACTGGATTCAGTACGGCGCGTCACCGCGGGCGACCATCTACCTGACGCTGGCCGCCAAGGCGGCGGCGTTCCTGGCCGGACGCGGCTACGTCACACCGCAAGACATCAAGGACGTCGCGATGGACGTGCTTCGCCACCGCGTGATCGTAACCTACGAGGCGGAGGCCGAGGAGAAGACGTCGGAAGACGTGGTCAAGGCCATCCTCGATCACGTGCCGGTTCCGTGATGCGCACGCGCGGCGCGGGCTTCGGTTGGACGTCGGATTGGGGCGTGCGGTGCAGGGGGCGCCGCCGCGGACGGCACAGGTTGAAGACAGGGCCGTGATCCCGAAAGAACTGCTCAAGAAGATCCGTCGGATTCAGATCCGTACGTCGCACATGGTCAACGACGTGCTCGCGGGCCAGTACCACTCCGCGTTCAAGGGCCGGGGCGTGGAGTTCGAGGAGGTCCGCCAGTACCAGATCGGAGACGACGTTCGCACCATCGACTGGAACGTCAGCGCCCGCTATGGCGAGCCGTTCGTGAAGGTGTTCCGCGAGGAACGCGAGCTGACCGTCATGCTCCTCGTGGACGTCAGCCGGTCGCAGGACTTCGGGTCGTCGCAGCAGTTCAAGCGTGAACTCGTGGCTGAAGTATGCGCCACGCTGGCGTTCTCCGCCATCACCAACAACGACAAGGTCGGCCTGATCCTGTTCTCCGACCGGGTGGAGAAGTTCGTGCCCGCCAAGAAGGGAACCGGGCACGTGCTGCGGGTCATCCGCGAGCTGCTCTACCACGAGCCGGCCGGTCGGGGGACCGACGTGGCCGCCGCCCTGGATTACCTCAACAGCGTGACGGCGCGGCGGGCCGTCGTGTTCCTGGTCAGCGATTTCCAGGACGCAGGCTACGAGCACAAGCTCCGGGTCGCCCGCCGGCGGCACGATCTGATCCCCGTCGCGGTCGCGGATCGCTGGGAGTGGCAGTTGCCCGACGTGGGCCTGATCGAGCTGGCCGACGCCGAGACGGGCGAGACCGTGCTGGTGGATACGTCCAACCGGCAGATCCGTCGGGGTTACGCCGTGGAGTCGGTGGTGGCGGCGGACCGTCGCGACCAGATGTTTCGGCGGCTGGATGTGGAGGCGATCCGGGTCACCACCGGCGAATCGTTCGTCGAGCCGCTGATGAAGTTTTTCCGGGCGAGGGAGGCGAGGATCTAGTCATGTCAAGAAGTCCGAACCTGGAGCTGCCGCAACGCCCGCCACGACCACGATCCAGCGCGGCGGTCGGCCTGACCCTCGCCCTGGTCCTCGTGTTGCTGGTCCTGCACATTGTCGTGCTGCTGCGATTGCCGACCCAGGGGCCGGTCGCCTGGACGCAGGGCGGTCCGCTGGTGACGCCCGAGGACCACAAGGAGCTCGCGATCCGGCTCGAAGACAAGAACCTGCCCGTCGCGGCGGCCGAATCGTGGGAAGCGTACGTCCGGGAGGCGCCCCTCGACGCCGATCAGGCGGCCAAGATCATGCTCCGCGTCGGCAAGCTCAAACAGCTCGCCGGCGATTACGACGAGGCGATCCGCCAATACTACCTCGCCGAACAGCTGCTCGGCGCCCGCGGCACGCCGGACGAGGAACTTCAGCGCCTGATCACCATGGGCGTGCGCGAGTGTTTCCGCAAGCTGGGGCAGTACGGCGACCTGGCCCGCGAGATGGCCGAACGGGCCACGCCGACGTCCGACGACGGCACCCTGGCCGGTCAGCAGGTCGTGGCCGACATCGACGGTCAGAAAATGACCGTCTCCGAGTTCGACCGCATCGTGCAGGACCAGATCGAGCAAACGATCAACTCCCAGCGCGGGCTGACGCCGGAGGAGGCTGACGCGTTCCGGCAGCGGTTGTACGAACAGTTGTCGGATCCGCAGGAGAAGGCCCGCCAACTCCAGCGGATCGTGATCTCGCGGGTGCTGGCCAAGGAAGCCCGGCGCCAGGGGGTCGACGAGTCGCCCGCCTTCCGCGAGCGCGTCGTCGCGATGGCGGACACCATGCTCGCCGACGTGCTGATGGCCCAGGAAATCGACAAGCGGGCGACGGTGACCCAGCAGGACATCGAACGCTACTTCGAAGCGAACAAGGATCGCTACGCGGACCCGGCGACGACGACCATCGCGCACATACTCTGCGACACCCGCGAGGAAGCGGAACAGATCATCGCCCGCGCCAACGCCGGTGAATCGTTTGAAGGGTTGGCACGTGGCGCCTCGCAGGACGCCCAGACGCGAAGCAGCGGTGGCCGGTTGCCGCGCCCGATCCGCCGGGACGGCGACTCGGTGCCGGGCATCGGCCGCGACGCGGCCCTCCACGCCCGCCTGTGGGAGGCGGCGCCGGGCTCCGTGCTGGTCGAGCCGTACAAGAGCGAGGCCGGCTGGGAAGTGATCAGAGTCGTGGACCGGACGGAGCGGGTCGACCGCTCGCTGGACGAGGTACGGGATCGCGTGGCGTTCGATACACGGGTCGCCCGACGACAGGAAGTCAGCGAACAGTTCGTCAAGGAATTACTGGAGGCCGGCCGCGTGCGGATGTATCCGGAGGCGTTTGCCCTCTCGCCGGCCAAGCCTGCCGCGGACAAGAAATGAGTCACCGCCCGCGCACAACCGGAGCCCTTCGGGCCGGCCGCGCCGCGCCGACCCGCCTGTACGTCGCCCTGGCCGCGTGTGCGCTCCTCGCTGGCTGCGACATCGGGGGCGGCGCGGATGAGAAGCCCGTCCCCGAACCGGTGGTCCGGACGGCGGAACGTGGGCCCGTGAAGGTGACCGTAACCTGCGACAAAAAGACCGTCACGATCGCCGAGACCCTGCACGTGACCATCGCGGCCGAGGCGCCGGCGGGGGTGGAGGTGACCCTGCCGGACTTCGGCGAGAACCTCGGCCAGTTTCAGATCCGCGACTTCATCGATCAGCCGCCGCAGGCCCAGACGGAGACCCGGCGGTGGGAGCAGCGGTACGACCTGGACACTTTTCTGTCGGGTGAATACGTCATCCCGGCGATGACCGTCCGGTTCGTCGATGCCCGGAAGCGCGAGTCCGATCCCGGGGCGGAGCCGATCGAAGGCGAAATCGAGACGGAGCCCATCCCGGTGGAAGTCACCTCGTTGTTGGAAGGGGAGTTCGACCCCACGCAGTTTCGCGACATCAAGGGTCCGGTGGCCCTTCCGGCCGAACCGACGCAGTTCTGGTTAAAGCTCGGGATCGCCGCCGCGGGCGGCTTGCTCGTGCTGGTGCTGATCATCTGGGCGATCTGTCGCTGGCGCCGCCGGCCGGCCCGTCGGCGGGTCATGGCCCCGCACGACTGGGCGTTCGATCAGCTGCGTCATCTGATCGACGATCAACTGGTCGAGCAGGGGTTCGTGCAGGAGTTCTTCTATCGGCTCAGCGAAATCACCCGGGTGTACATCGAGCTGCGGTTCGGACTGATGGCCGCCGAGCAGACGACGGAGGAGTTTCTCCGCGACACGCAGTCGAGCGGCGTGCTGTCGGACGGGCACAAGCGGCGGCTGGCGGAGTTCCTTCAGGCCTGCGATCTGGTGAAGTTCGCCCGCTACGAACCGGGCGTCGGGGAGATTGAGCGTGCGTTCCACTCCGCCCGCGACTTCGTCGAGGAGACCAGGCCGGTCGGACGGCCGGAGGAAGACGGCGTGCCCACCGCCGGGCCGCGGGAGGTCGCCGCATGAGCTCGTGGTTGGACATCTTCGGCGCACCGTGGTTCCTGTTGCTGGGGCTGTTGGTGGTGGTGGTCTGGTGGCGCTGGTTCCGGCGGGGCAAGCACGCGACGATCCGGTTCTCGTCGATCGCACCCGTCCGGCGGCAGGGCGGCAGCGTGCGCACGCGGATGCAGTTTCTCGTGCCGCTGCTGCGATCGCTGGCGATCCTGCTCCTCGCCGTCGCGCTGGCCCGTCCGCAAAAAGACGACGAGCAGACGCGGGTTTTCTCCGAAGGCATCGCCATCGAGTTGATCGTCGATCGCTCCGGCAGCATGGAGGCGCTGGATTTCATACTCGACCGCGAGCGCGTCAGTCGACTCGACGTCGTCAAACGCGTCGTGCAGGATTTCATCGTCGGCAACGGCGATGACCTTCCCGGTCGTGGCGATGATCTGGTCGGGTTGATTACCTTCGCCGGCTTCGCCGACACCAAGGTGCCGCTGACGCTCGACCACGCCACGCTGACCAACACGCTCGAAAAGATCGAGACGCCCATGACCCTCGACAACCAGCGACGGCTGATCGAGCTGGAGCGGCAGATCCGGCGGGCCGCGCAAGCCGGCGACGAGCCCAAGGCCCGGGAGCTCAAGGCGCAGTTCGCGCTGCTCGGCGCGGAGGACGGGACGGCCATCGGGGATGCCATCGCCCTGGGCGTCGAGAAGCTACGCGACCTGGACCGGCGCCGCAACCTGATCGAGGCCAAGAAGATCAAAAGCAAGATCATCGTTCTCCTGACGGACGGCCTCAACAACAAGGGCGACATCACGCCCGAGAAAGCCGCCGAGATCGCGGCTGCCCTCGACATCAAGGTGTACACGATCGGGGCGGGCACGGACGGCCGGGTGCCGATGCCGCTGGTGGACATGTTCGGCCGGGCCGTGCTGCAACCGCAGCAATTGCAGATCGACGAGGACACGTTGAAACGCGTGGCCGACATCACGGGCGGGCAATACTTCCGGGCCGTGGATACGGAGTCGCTGACCAAGATCTACGCGCAGATTGACGAACTCGAACGGGTGGAGATCGAGGAAAAACGGTACCGGCAGAAGCGGGAGCTGGCCACCGCTCCGATTCGCGTGCTCGGGATGGAACTACCCTCCGTGCTGCTGACCGCCTTTATCGTGCTGGGCCTGGAAGTGGTTCTGGTGAACAGTGTGTTTCGAAAGGTGCCCTGACGGCAGGGCACGGCGACGAAAGAAAGTTGTACGAGCATTTCGAACATCGACAACTGCTCCATCTGCTCTGGCTCGTGGTCGTGCTGGGGCTGATCTTCGGGTACGGCTTCGCCGGGAAGTCGCGGGCGTTGCGCCGGTTCGCGACCGGCAACCTGCTGGACCGGCTGCTCCCGTACGTCAGTCACCGGCGCCAGCGATTCAAGGCGTTGCTGGTGCTGCTCGCCGCCGCCTCGCTGGCCGTGGCCTGCGCCGGCCCGAAGTGGGGTGAGCAATACGTGGTCATGCCCCGCAAGGGCATCGATTTGATGGTGGTGCTGGACGTATCCAAGTCGATGCTGGCCGAGGACATCGCGCCTAACCGCCTCGACCGGGCCAAGGAGGAGTTGAAGGGCCTCGTGGCCCAACTGCCGGGCGATCGGATCGGGCTGGTCACGTTTGCGGGGACCCCGGTGCTCACGTGTCCGTTGACGATCAACTACGGTGCGCTGCGGATGATCCTCGACGAGGTGGACGTGCGAAGCGCCCCCCGCGGGGGCACGCAGATCGGCAACGCGGTGCGACTCGCGGCCGCGAGCTTCGTCGACCGCGTCAAGGACCACAAGGCCCTGCTGGTCATCACCGACGGGGAGGATCACGAGAGCTATCCCGTCGATGCCGCCCGGGCGGCGTGGGAGGACCATGGCATTCGGGTATTCACCGTGGGGTTTGGCGATGCCGGCCGCGGCGCGCGCATCCCGGTGGAAGACGGCGCCGGCCGCAAGTACATGGTCTACGACGGCCAGGAGGTCTGGTCCAAGCTCGATCCCCGCACATTGCAGGAGATGGCCGTCGTGGGCGGGGGCGCGTACTTCGGCGTCGGAACCGCCGACGCGGACTTCAAGGAGGTTTACGAGCAAATCAACGCCAAGGTGCGTGAGCGCGAGTTGGAAGTGGCGCAGAAGCAGGTGTTGATCCCGCGATTTCAGTGGTTTGCCGGGCTGGCCCTGGCGTTGCTTGTGCTCGAAACCGTCATGACCGATCGCAGATCGCGTTCGTCAACCCAAGCCAGGCGGATGCGGAGGGCGGCATGATGAGTGTCCGAATGCGGAACGAAAACATGGATGGCCACGCGGGCGGGCGGTGCCGGTGGCTGGCATGGTTGTCGGCTGCGTTGACGACGGTCGTGGCGGCCACCGCCGTCGCCGCCACGGAGACCGACGCGCGGCGCACGGCCGCCGATGCGATCGAAGCGCTGAAGACGGGCGAGTACGCCGACGCCCTGAAAGGCCTGCGCGAGGCCGAGGTCATGTTGCCCGACATGCCGCAACTCGTCTATGACCAGGCGATCGCCGAGTACCGGCTGGGCAACTATGAAAAGGCCCGCGAGCTGTTCAACCGGGCCCTCACCACGCGCGATCTCGACATCGAGGAGCGCATCAAATTCAATCTCGGGAACTGTGCTTATTCGGAGGCGCTGGAGCGCCTGTCGGATCTCTCCGGGGCGATCGAGAAGGCCGAGCTGGCCATTTCGCATTACCGCGACGCGCTTGCCCTGGATCCCGAGGACACCGACGCACGAGCCAACATTGAAACGGCGCACCTGCTCATCAAGGACCTCCTCGACAAGAAAAAGAAAGAGGAGGAGGAAAAGCAGAAACAACAGCAACAGAACCCCAGCTCGCAGCCGTCGCAGGGTCAGCAGGGCGAGCAGCCCGACCAGCCCGACCCGCAGCAGGGCGATCAGCAACAGCAGCAACAACCGCAGGAAGGCCAGGACGAACAAGATCAGCAGCAGGAACAACAGTCGCCGCCCGGCCAGGATCAAGAGGAAAAGCAGGACCAACCGCAGGAGCAGCAACCGCCGCAGGCGTCGCCGGAAGAGCAGCAGCAGGGGGACGAGGAGAAACAGCAACCGCCGGGGCAGGCCCGGGAACAGGAAACACGAAAGATGTCCGCGGAGGAGGCGGATCGGTTGTTGCAGGCCGTCCGCGACAAGGAGCGCGAACGACGTGAGGAATTGCGGCGTCGGGTCACCGGCAAGTTGCCGCCGGTGAGACGGGATTGGTGATGGTCCGGACGCTCGTCTTCATTCTGATCGCCGCCGTGATCGGCGTGCCGGCCGCGGCCCGGGTGCCGGAGGTCAGCCTCGAAGTGTCTGCGCGGCAGACCTATGTCAACGAGGCGGTGACGGTCCAGATCACCGTGTCCGACGCCGAGGACGTGGGCGGCCCCGAACCGCCGGAGATCGACGGTGCCACCCTGCGCGTGGTCGGCAGCTCCATCGAGCGCAGCTACACGTCGATCATCAACGGGCGCATGAACCGGACGGTGTCCAAGATCTACCGGCTCGAACTGATCCCGACCCGGGCGGGGACCATTCGCGTGCCGCCGATTCCCGTGCGGGTCGACGGCGAGATCGAGTACACCGGCCCGTTCAACATCGTCGCCGTCAAGTCCGAGACCGGCAGCCTGCTGTTCGTCGAGGTTCAGGGTGACCGCGAGTCGCTGTACGTCGGCGAGCCGGTCGACCTCACGCTCCAGATCTGGATCAAGCCCTACGCCCAGCGCCGGCCGCAGATTGATCTCAACGCGACGTCCATGTTCAGCCTGATCCAGTTCGATCGCTGTGAGTGGGGCGCGTTCAAGGCCGACATCGACGAACTGCTCAGGAGCGACGCGGTGCCCGGCGGCACGCGTGTCATCCGGGAAGACGCGGAAGGCCAACGGCGCGAATACTTCCTCTACGAACTCAAGAAGACGGTCTGGCCCGAGCAGCCCGGTCCGTGGATCCTGGACGACATCCGCGTTGTCCTGAAATACCCGTTGCAACTGCGGCCCAGTATCTGGTCCTTCACCAGCCAGGTGGAGATCACCCGGTCTCGCATCATCACCGCTGCCGCCAACATGAAGCCGATCGAAGTCATGGAGATTCCCACCCAGGATCGGCCGCCGTCCTATCGCGGTGCGGTGGGCACAATGTCGCTGGACGTGGCCGCCAAGCCGACGGAAGTGCGGGTGGGCGATCCGATCACGCTCACCATGACGATTCGCGGCGAAGGAAGGACGCGGCTCGACCTGCTCCGTGCCCCGGATCTCGCCTCCGTGCCCGAGTTGACGGAAGGTTTTCAGGTGCCCCGGGAGAGCGAACTGGCCGGGACGATCGGTGACGGCGTCAAGCGGTTCACGCAGAGCATCTTCCCCAAGAACGATCAGGTGACCGAGATTCCGTCCATCCCGTTGGCCTACTTTGACCCGGCCGCGGGCAAGTTTGAAACGGTGCACAGCGATCCGATCCCGATCACCGTCGAGCCGGCCCAGCGCATGCGAATCTCGCAGGTCGTTCAAGGGGAGCCGGTGGCCCCGGCCCCGACGCTGCTCACGGAGGTGGCGGGCGGAATCGTGGCCAACTACTACGACGCGGAGGAGGTCCTGGCCGACCAAGGCTTTGCCCCCGGCCCGGTGGAAGCGGCCACTGCCGCGACGCCGCCGGCCCTGTACCTCTTGTGCTGGGTGTTGTTGCGGCGGCGACAGCGTCTCCGGCAGGACCGGGGTCTCGCCCGCCGGCGGTCCGCCCGGCGCAACGCGATGCACGCCCTGCAGCAGGCGACCGGGACGCAGGCGGCGGAGCGGGTCGCCGGGGCCCTGCTCGGCTACGTGGCTGACCGATGCAACCTGCCCACGGGCGGGATGACGCGGGCCGACGTGCGCACGGTCCTGGGGCAGGCCGGGGTCCCGGGCGAAATCATCGCACGCGCCGACGCGTTGCTCGGCGCATGTGACGACATCCGGTACGCAGGCTCGGCGGATGGCAAGACCGACAATCTGGTGACCGACGCGAGGCAATGCATCCGGGCATTGGAACGACAACGATTCTAAGGGCGCGGCCGCGACCGGCCCGATCGCCGCAGGCGCCGCGACGCGCCGGGGCGGCGTACGCGCTGTTCGCGCTGCTCGCGGCGACGGTTACGCCCGCCGCGGCCACCGAGACACGCACCCCGCAGGAACGGGTCGGCGTGCTGAGCGAAGCGTCGGCGGCGTTCGAGGAAGGCATCTCGCTGAAGGATTCGGATCCGGCCGCCGCGGTGGACGCCTTCGCCACCGCCACCCGTAAGTACCAGGCGCTGATCGACTCCGGCGTGCACAACGGCCGGCTCTACTACAACCTCGGCAACGCCGAGCTTCAGCAAGGCCGACTCGGTCCGGCCATCCTCAACTATCGCCGCGCCGCGCAACTGACACCCGGCGACCGGCGATTGATGAGCAGTCTGAAGTTCGCCCGATCGCTGTGCCGCAGTCAGATCCCGGAGCGTGGCGGAAACGAGTTCCTCCGGACCCTCTTCTTCCTGCACTACGAGCTGTCGATGCGTACGCGGTTGCTGGCCGGCCTCGCGGCGTACGTGGCGTTCTGGCTGGTCGCGCTGGTCGGCTTGTTCGTCAAACGGTTTCGGACCGGGCGGTGGGCGGCCCTGCTGGCCGTGATCTGGGTGTCGTTCGGCGCGTCCGTGCTCATCCAGTGGCAGTTCGCGGACCGCCGACCGGCCGGCGTCATCATGGCCGACGACGTGATCGCCCGCAAAGGCAACGGACTCAACTACGAACAGAAGTTCAAGGAGCCGCTGCACGAGGGAGTGGAGTTCGTTGTGCTGGAAACCCGCGGCGATTGGT
The DNA here is from genome assembly GCA_964495075.1 of uncultured Phycisphaeraceae bacterium. Taxonomy (GTDB): domain Bacteria; phylum Planctomycetota; class Phycisphaerae; order UBA1845; family UBA1845; genus JAFGJQ01. Next base: position 42,271 of record CAZBUJ010000003.1, on the reverse strand, counting down.
GGCACATCGAACTGCCGGACGGGAAGACCGGCTGGGTGCAGGCCGACCGGGTCGAACGGGTCTGATCATGGACGCACGGGCGCGGCCGGCCCCGGCTAGAACTTCACGCCGAGCAGCGGCTTGAAGATCAGGGCCGCCACGATCGACAGCACGAGGAACCAGAGGATCCACCAATCCGCCCCGCAGAACCAGGAATCCCGCCGCGGATAGTCGATCGAGATGGACTGGATGATGGAATCGGCCGGGAAGGGCGTTTCGGCCGGGTAGAGCAGCCGGCTCCAAAAGCTCGGCCCGGGACGCTGCGGGCTCACGCGATCACACGCCGCCCCGACCGTCAGCCGCTTGGTGAATGATCGCCCCTGGCAGTCCAGGACCAGCGTGTACTGGCCCGGCTCCGTGCCCTGCACGTTCCAGAACACCTTGCCGCCGCCCGGGGCCCGCACCCGCCGCTCGGGCGGAACCACCACCCCGTCCGGCGTCTCGACCGTGATGTCGTAGGCGGAAAGGGGGGCGTCGTCCCGAAGCGACACGGTCAGCACCGACAGCTCGTCCGGCTTGAGCGGCCGCCACTGGTAGCGCAGACCCATCTGGGCTGCGATGAGCATGAACGGGACGAGCATCACCAGCAACGGGGGCACCATGTGGTACTGCATGCGCAACGCGGCCCACAGCAATCGCCCCTGGGCGCGGAAGACCACCGGCAGTTCGTCCTTGAACAGCTTCAGGGCGAGCATGTTCGCCTTGATGTCGTCCTTGACGCGCCCGATGGCCGCTTGGTTCGAGCAGTAGCGGATCACCACCAGGGCGATGATCCCGACCACGCCGGACAACACGGTCAGCGCCAGCCACGGGGGCAGCAGCCCGAGGACGGCGTAGGCCGTGTCGAAAACCGCCGTGAAGATCGCGTTGACGAGCGCCATCGTTGCTCCTGTGCGTGCCTACTCGATGTAGCCCAGGCCGCGCAACCGCTCCATCACTTCGGCGTCATCCGTGTCTTCGGGTTGGATTTTCTCCAGGTCCTTCTCGATGATGTGGACGACGAATTCATCCACCGACGAGTATCCCGCCGTCTCCGCCACCTTCTTGACCCGATCATACAGGGCCGAATCCAACTTGATTTTTGGCACTGGTTTGTACTCCGACTGGGTGCACGAACCCTACTCGAATATGTTCCGGCCGTCCGCTTCCGCCGGCGAAAGGCCGAACAACGTCAATACGGTGGGAGCCAGATCCATAAGCCCCGGTTGCTCCCTCATGATGGGGCGGCTCGACAGCACGATTCCCGGCACGAGGTCGGTGGCGATGCAGTGGTCGGCGCCCCACGGATCCAGGTTGTCCTCGACGACGCCCCGCGGGAAGCAGCCCAGCACCGTGCCCCAGCTCCCGCGGAAACCGCGGGCGTAGCCGATCTGAAGGTCCGGGGCGATGCCCACGTACGGCCCTTTGTAGATCCGGTCGCTCTGGTAGACTTCCTTGACCACGTGGCGTCCGGTCTTGGGGTCCTTCAGCTTCAGCAGCTTGGCCTTGACTTCGTCCAGCAGCGCCTGCTTGTCCGCCGGGTCCACGATTCCGTTCTGCTCTCGCCCCTTCAAGTTGACGTAGAGCCCGTTCAAGCCGACCGCGTACAGCGTGGTGGCGGAGAAATCGAAGTTGTTCAGCGGCATGTCCGGCTGTGACGGGAACAACATCCTGGCGTACCCGTTTTCGGCCAGCCAGGTGTTGAGGTTCACGCCCCGACTGAACGATTCGAAACCGTGATCGCTGATCACGAGGATCGTCGCCTGGGGACGCCGCACCATCACGCGGCCCAGCATCCGGTCGGCGCACTCGTAGTACCGTTCAACGGCGTCATGGTAGCGTTTGCGTTCCTCGTCCGTGATGCCGGGGTGCTGGGGGTCCTTCACGCCCCAGAACATGTGCGCGACCAGGTCCGTCCCCCCGTAGTAGAAGAACAGGAACCCGCCGTTGAAGCGGTCCAGGGCGAAGTCGAGCAGCCGCTCGCGTTCCGCCTCCACGATGTCCGCCTGCTGCAGGAATTCGTCCCGCGACAGGACGTGATGGCTCAAGGCCTTCGTGTCTTCCGGCAGGCCCTGCGTGTAGTACCGCCCCGTCACGGCCGCGACGTCCGCCGCGAAACCGCTTGGATAACAGAGCGGGATGACGGGGGCCGTCGGGTCGTAGTTGAATGGCGAGACGTACAACGCGAAGTGCGGCGTCACCGACTTGAGATAGAACCGGCAGATTCCGTGGGCCGGCGGCACGAGCCATCTGGTCGACCAGCCCCGCACCAGCGGAAACTCGACCGGGTACCAGCCGCTCCACTGCCCCTGCGCGAGAATGACGCGCTGATCGTTGAATTCGAGGCACACCGTTTGGTTGTCCGCGTCCACGTACGCGGCGAACACCGCCTCGGCCCGCGGCGTCGGTTCCTGGCGAAGCACGGGGTTCGGCGGCCCCTTGAACGAGCAGGGCGCAATGAGCTTGACGAGCGAGCCCGGCTTGACGTCGAAGTCCACCGGCGCGGTCAAGGTGACCACGCGCTGGCGCACGTTCACCGATTCAACGTTATGCATGCGCGGCGCCGCGTCGGCCCCACGGTCGAATACAAGTTCGCAGCCCTCGTATTCGTCCAGTCGCTCCTTCAGCCGTTGCCACGGGCGGAACGAAACCCGGGTCGGCGACAGCATGGACTGGACCGTCCCGGTCGACACCGGCTCAGCCGGCAATACGGTGCCGTTCACCACGCGCACCGGGTACACCTTCCCGCCGGTGATGCTTCCGCCCGCATCGAACGACGGTTCGCTCGTATAAAACGAGAACTCGCCCATCGTGTCGCTCAGGTCCGGGGTGCCCATGTCGCTCAGCGCGCGAAGCGGACCGGACACCCCGCACGTGGCAGGGAAGTTGGCCGGCAGCCGGTAGACCCAGGCCGGGACTCCCGCTTCCGCCAGCGGCTCCCAGAACGGACGCCCGTGCCGCAACAACTCGTGTCGACCGGACTGCAACGGGATGTCGTAATCGCCCCAGCGCAGCGTGTCGCCCAGAACCGCGGAGAACAGCGAACCGAGCCAGGACGTCGCCGGCACCGTACGCGACATGGCCGAGTACAGGTCGATCCCCGTGGGCTTGTCCGCCGGGGCCGGGTCCCGATGGATGAAGTCGAACAACCCGTGTCCGCCCGGGTTCAACCCCGTGGCGAACGACGCCCATGCCACCGGGCTCTGCGGCGGCGTGACCGTCTGCAACGGCTTGAAACTGCCTTGGTCGCGCAGCCGGGCGAAGTTCGGCAGTCGCCCGCTGTCCATCATCTCCCCGGTCAGCTTGGGATCCATACCGTCGAATCCCAGGACGATCACCGACGTGGGGTAGCTCGGCGGCTTGTCATCCCCGCAGGCGCCGGGGAACAGACACAGGGCGGCGACGACAACGCGTCGTGCCGCGCCCGCCGGTCGGACGGAGCGGGGTGCGAAGCGGGATCTGCGCGACCGTGTAGGTTTCATTCAACGGCAGCCGTTGCTTTCGTGACGTCGATTTTCAACACGCGACCATCCATATGTTTCGGAACGTCGACGCCGAACAGATCCAATGTTGTGGGACCGAGATCCATGATCCGCGGGTTCTCGCAATCGACCTGCCGGTTGCAGAGTAGAATTCCGGGAACGAGTTGCGGGTCGAGGCAGTGGTCCGCGCTCCATGCCTTCGTGTTGTCGCAGAACACTGAGTCGGTGATGTCACCGATCGCCGCCTCCCACGAGACCCGGTAGCCCTCGTTGTAGCCGATCATCAGGTCCGGAGCATCTGCCTTGTACGGACCCGTGTAATGCTTCAGGCTGTTGAACACCCGCAATATGGCCGTCTGTCCCGTCTGGGGGTCCTTGACGCCGGTCAGCTTCCGGGACAGCTCGTCCCGGAGCCGGTCGGCCTCTTCACCAGGATCGACGATCCCTTGCCCCTCGCGGCCCTTGATGTTGAGGTAGACACCCGCCAGCCCGGCGCCGTAGGCACGCGTCCGAGACCAGTCGACCCGGGCGAGGTACTTGGCCTTCGGGGCCGCGTCGGGCTTGAGGACCATGTACCCGTTGTCGATCAGCCAGCGGTTGATGTCCACGCCGCGGCGGAACGATTTCGCCCCGTGGTCCGACAACACCATGAACACGGTGTCCGGAACGTCACACCGATCGAACGCCCGCCCGATGATCTCGTCCACCCGCGCGTACTGCTCGGGGATGGCGGACTGGAGCTTCTCCTCGCCGAATCCCGCGTTCGCCGGGTGATCGGGTTCCAAATACCGCCAGTACATGTGATTGACACGGTCCGGGCTGTCGAACACGCACACCACCAGCCCGCGCCGGACCTTGTCCAAGGCGTCGTGAAGCATCCGCTCCCGCTCCTCGTCCGCCTCCACGCACTGGTGCAGGAAGCCGGGATCCTCGAGGACTTCCTCGTTCAACGCCCATGTGTCCTCGGCGAAACCCAGGGTGGCGAACGAGCCTTGGTTCTTGGCCACGTAGATGCTGTAGACGCTGGGGTGGGCGATGGGGAACACCGGTTCCGCGGGATCCACCTGGATCGGCGTGACGTACAAATCGAAATGCGGCCTTGTGCTCAGCAGTTGGAACTGGCAGATGCCGTGGATCTTCTTCCGGAACCCGGCGTTGAAGGTGACCGGCACCCACGGGCTGTACTCGCGCCGTTTCAGTCTCAGGTTCGTGTCACCGATGGTCAGTTGGATCGCGTCGTTCTTTTCGTCGATGACGACGATGAACGGGCACTCCAGCGTCACTTTGTCACCGTTCCGCTCGATTCGGGGTCCGATCAGACGGCTGCGGATTTCGTTGCCGTTGCGGGTGACGCGAATCTGTTCCCCCCCGGTGCGCTCGATCGCCGCTTCCGGGCGGTTGGTGTAATACGAGAATGTGCCCTGGCTGCCGCGCAGGTCCGGCACGCACATCGACGACAGCAGGACGCCGCGCAGACGTTCCGGCGGGAACGTGATCGGCACGCGGATGATGTTGCTGAAGATGCCGTGCTCGCCCAGCAGCTTCCAGAACGGTTTTCCCTTGCGAAGCAGCCGCATCTTCGGACGCCGGCCGCCCGTAATCTGCACCGACGATAACGCGGGCAGATAGGTCCGCTTGTCCCGCGTGAGGAAGTCGAAGATGTTGTGCTTGCCCGGGTTCGAGCCGGTCAGAAACGAGGCCCACGCCACCGGCGTCAGGGCGGGCAGGGTCGTGCCCAGCCTATGGTAGCAGCCGCGCTCCCGCAGCCGCACGAAATTCGGCATGCGGCCCTCCGCCATGTACCGTTCGACGAGGGTCGGTTCCATCCCGTCCAGTCCGATGATCACGACCCGCTTCACCTTCGCCCGGGCAAACGCCCGACGACCGCGAATCGATCGGATCACCCATCGCACCGGCCAGGTGAACAGGGTGAGCACGGCCGACAGCATCGCCGTGAGCACGGCCAGCGCCGACGACAGCACCGCGAAACCGGCGCCAGGGCCGATGTAGGCCTGGGCAGGATCGGCCAGCAAAGCCATCAAAAGGCATGCCAGCAGCGTGATCTTGGCAAACGATGGACGCGTTGGCGAGCTACAGTCCACCCCGGCCCTCGTGGCGGGTCCCGCACCGCGCGGGCACCCGTGGCATTCGAGTCTCAAAACACGTACGGACGCCGCCACCGACGTTCTCGCAAGCCCGCGCATGCTATACAAGACCGCCGCGTCCAGCAAGGGGGCGGCCGGTTCGCCCGCGGGGCGCGCGGTTATTTGGCCGCTTCCTCGGGTGCGCGGGGCGAGGGCGGCGCAAACGGCACCGCTCGCGGCGAGCGCAGCGGCGCCCACTTGTAGAGGTAGACCAGGTACAGGACGCCCACCGCGAACGTGACGACGCTCACCGCCTGGGAAATGGTCAAACCGAAGCTGTCATGGGGATTGTCCGAGCGAATGACCTCGAGGATGACACGGGTGATGGGGTAGATGACCACCATGATGCCGAACACCACGCCGTGACGCTTGCGCCGATAGAAAACCAACGTGAGAACCAGCGACAGCATCAGGGCATTGACGATCCCGTACACCTGAGCAGGGTGGACCCAGCGCGTGTGCTCGTGGGCCGCCAGGTCCCGAAGCTCGGTCATGGTGATCGTGCGGGTGGGATCGATCCGCGACGGGTACTGCAGCGCCCGGTTGAGCGGATACAGTTGCTGCTCGTGCGTCGCCACCAACCGCTCCTGACGCGCCCGCTTCTTGCTGAGCCGTCGGACCTCTTCGGAGTCGGCCGATCGTTCCTTCGCGGCCGCCAGTTCCGCGTTCAGCTCGTCCAGCTTTCGCTCGGGCCCTAATCGGTCCTCGGGCGTCACGCTGAGCAAGTCGCGGTACAGCGGGTAGGCGTCCTTCGGAACGGACGGCGATACGTAGATCAACTCGGCCGGCGGATGGACCTGCCGGTGCTCCCACTGTCGCACGTAGGCCGGACTGCCGAAGGGAAACCGGATCGCCCACGGCAGGCCCTTGTTGCCGTGCTCGTCGAGGCAGAGTCCGCCCCAGCAGCAGCCGTTGAGCAGACAACCCATCCGGCCGAACGCGAGCCCCCACATCGCGACCGGCGCCACGATGTCCATGTACAGCCGCAGGGAGGGCCTCCGCGTGGGCTTCGCCCGCACGTCATCGCCCGGGCCGTGGTAGCGACCTCCCAGGCGCAGGTACAGCAGCGCACCGACGATCGCGCACAGCAATCCGCCGTAGTACTCGAGCCCGCCCTCGCAAGTGTTGAACGCCGAGAACAACGGGTGCTCGCGATAAGCGAACTTGCTGTTCCAGTAATGGATAACGTAGAACAGCCGAGCCCCGAGCACCCCGCAGATCAGCGCGACCAGCCCCATGTTCAGGATCGTGTCCGGGTTCGCCTTGACCCGCTCGGCGCGGCGCATCCCGATCCAGATCGCGGTCAGGAACCCCAGCATGAGCATTAAGCCGTAGCTCTTGAGGGGGACATCGATGATGGGAATGCGGAACAGTTCGGGATACATACGCTTTGCGTTCCTCGTTGGTGTTACGTCACCGAATCGCCGCGCCCGTTCGCGAGTGACAATGACAAGTGGCGGTATCCTACCGGCTGGGAGTACCAGCGTCCACGCCCATGTTGTCGATGAGCCGGCACGGTCCGATGTGCACCGCCAGGCAGATGCGCACGGCGCGATCGATCACGGGCACCGTCTCCAGAGTGACCGGGTCCACGATACTGACATAGTCGATCTTCGCCGGGCCGGCCGCCAGGATGCGATCACGAATCCCAATGATCAGTCGGGCGGCGTCGGACGCGCCGGCCGCGATGGCATCGGCGGCTTCACGCATCGCGGCGTGGAGGCAGGTCGCCTGCTGACGCTGCTCGCGGGTCAGATACACGTTGCGGCTGGAAACGGCCAGCCCGTCCGGCTCGCGACACGTGGGACAGCCGACGATCGCGATCGGCCAGTTCAGGTCGGCCGTCATCCGGCGGATGACGAGCAGTTGCTGATAGTCCTTCTCCCCGAAGAAAGCGACGTCCGGACACACGATATTGAAGAGCTTGGCCACCACCGTGGTGACCCCTTGGAAGTGACCGGGCCGCATGGCGCCGCACAGCGGCTCCGTCAACCCGGCGACCGCCACCGTCGTCCGCGCCTGCTCGCTGTACATCTCCGCCGAATCCGGGGCGAAGACCAGGTCCACGCCGAGCTGCCGGCACGCGGCCTGGTCGGCGTCCAAGGTCCGGGGATACTGATCGAGGTCCTCGCCCGGCGCGAACTGGAGGGGGTTCACGAAGATGCTCACCACGACAAAATCACAACGCTGCCGGGCGGCCCGCACCAGCGAGAAATGCCCCTCATGCAATGCCCCCATCGTCGGCACCAGGCCGATCGAGCGGCCGTCCCGCCGCGCCGGCAGCAGCCGGTCCCGGACGGCCTGAATGGTCGTGGCCGTGATCACGCGGACCCATGATAGGTACACCGCCCCCGGACGCAACCGCCCGGCCGACAGCCGCGTGACGCGAGGGCGGGCCCATCGCGCGCCCAGCCGACGGCCGTCCCTCCAGGCGGCACCCCAGTCGCCGTTCGCGATTCGCCGTTCGCCGTTCGTCCTCCCCCGCCAGTCGTTTGACACGGGGGTGACGGGCTTCTACGCTCGTTCCACGGAGCTGGATTGCGAGGATTCGATCCAACCCCTTAGGCGGCCTTCGGCCGCAACCAAAGATGGATCGTCGCGTCTGCAACACCTTGTAAAAACAGGACTTGTGTGCATGCGGTCAAAAAAAATACGCACAAACCGCGCTGATGTCCGGGGGTGAGTTTCTAACCCGTCGGTAGTGTCGATACATAACGTAACGTGACGATTCGACGCGACGACAACTCTGGCGATAGCGCCAGGGCGGTTTTTCGTTCACCCCGGTGCGGAGTTGTTCGCCCGACAGTCGCCTGAATAGTGAGTCACTCGGCGCAATGGCCTATCATCCAGTTCGGGAAGTCGAAGGCCCAATCCGGCCGCTTGCGACCAGCAAGCCGGCCCGCGATGACACGTACTTGGTACTCGTTGTGTGCCTCTGAATGAGAGGCACGTCGTGGGAGGTTGCGGGGAAATCTGGTACGCTGCAGATGAGTCATGATGGGTGTGTACGACCGACCCAATTCAAGGCGGCGGCGTGGTTCGAACGATTCCTCGAACCCGCGCGGCATCACGCCTGGGGCGCCTTCGAGGGGATCGCGGCGCAAGCCGCCCAACGCATTGGGGGGCATCGGGAAACCGGCGCTGCTCGGACCTCGTAACGCTGTCGACGCGCGCGGAGTGTCTCTTGCACGCCTGGGGCACGTCCGCGGGCGCTGTCACGCCACGGAAGCGTCAGTGCGTCCCACCCGCACCGAAGCTGGCCCGCCCGAGAGTTCCAAAAAGTGGTACACGTGCCATCCCAGCCCGCCGCCTTCGTGCGGAGCGGCTGGCTCATCGCATGGCGAATCGACAGAAGTAACGCTCGTGACCGTCGAAGCGGCCCGCCGACACGGATATACGAAATACGGTGAGATGGTATGGGACCGGATTCTTGGGCTCAGACTTGGCGCGGTCGGAATACTCGTGTTAAAGCTCACGATTGAGAGGCAGGACAGGCTCGCGTATGTTGCCGCCTTGCCCTTACTTTGCACGCGGTGTACCATCAGTAGGATTTGACGACTACACTGTGAAGTCTGCAAGTTGCTTCGAGTCTGGACGATGCCGGCTGTGTTTTGACGGCGCTTCTAGTTAGACTGCACGGGAGGTCTTACGATGGCGTACGAGTTCACGCAGACGAAGATTGACTCCCATATCGAGACGTTCGGGATCGGGCCTGCCGCCCCGATTGCCCCGAAGGACGACCGCATTCATCTGCAGGAGTTTTACAATAGGGCGTCGGAACGATTTCCCGAACTATTCGAGACGTTGGCGCAGGGTCACCGGCAATTCGAAATTCGTAAGCAAATCAGCATCCCGGGCAAGGGCAATATCACGGCGACGACTTTTGCCATTGCCAATGGATCACCCGTCTTCAATGTGCCACACAAGCTGCCCGTCGCGGACGACGTGTTTCATTGGCCAAACGAGCTGAGCGACAGTATTCGGAGTTGTGTACGTATGCTGACGCAATGCCTGCCGACGCTGAAGTGCATGCGAGTCGGAAAGCGCCGCGAAATCGTATTCGTCAGCAACGAAGAGGATCCAAACGCCATTTTGAAGAACCGATTTGCCCCAAACTGCCCGCCCGAAGCGACCGATCTACTGCTGCGTTGGAATGACGCCGACGCGAGATACAATCGCGTCATCGAACTGCAGGCCGTCCAGAAGCGGACACAGGTAGTGCAGAACGTTGGCGGGGCGCCGTACGCACGCCACGAACCGACCGGCGAGCGGGGCATCAAGCTTGTTCTGGACGTTCACAATCGAATCGTGGCGAAGCCATTGGACGATGACCAGATCAAGATTATATGGGATTCCGCGGACGACTATTACTCGGCCCGCCTGTTGACGATTCTGAATGGAGGGTAGCATGCGAATCATCGTTGATGCACAAAGCGAGGATAGATGGGAAACGCCCTATCTGGGATCTGGTGTGGACGACGATGAGCTATGCACGCCAATCCTGAAGAACACGGAGGTTACCTATACCCATGGCTACGGGGACAGCTATGAGGAAAGCTCACAGCCGCCGCCCCAGGTATCAGACATCTACTCTGTCCGCGGTGCGTCTCTGGATCAAGAAGATGGCGATCAGGAAGCGGCCGCTTGGGTCGCCTGTGCGATGCGGGCGTTACGTCACTGGGCTGAAAGCAACCCGGAATGAACACGCCCGCGCGGATTCCTTGTCCCGGGGAAATCTACTACGCCGACCTCGGGGAACACGCCGGTCGGCGACGCGTAATAGTAGCCTCGCGCGAGGATCTCAATCGCGGAGATTATGTTCTGGTGGTCCCGGTCACCTCGCAACGATTCAGCGAGAGAGCGAGGATGCAGAACTGTTTGCCGTTTGGAGCCGGTCAGTATGGCTTTGTGGCTGACACCGTGGCCCAGACCGAGCTGTCATCCGTCATACGCAAAGATGTACTCGATCTTCACGGCGGGCCTGTAGGCACCTTAGACGATGGTGACTTGCGCGCTTTGATTAAGGCGATCGGTTACACGCTTGACGCAGACTGCGAATTCCGATCTGCGTGAGGACTCGACCCAGATTGCTACGCGCAGGACGTTGGTCGACCAGCTGATGCGGTCAGAGGGGGCGCGTCCGTCCTGAACGGTCCCCGTGGACAGCCGCTGGTGTTTGTGGTGCAGGGCACCGTGGCCGGACCTCCAAGCGCAATCGGCCAGTTTACCGCTGGCCGGCCGTGGGCGGTCTGCACGGCGGGGGGTTGACGCCGGTCCCGGACGGCCTGAATGGTCGTGGCCGTGATCACGCGGACCCATGATAGGTACACCGCCCCCGGACGCAACCGCCCGGCCGACAGCCGCGTGACGCGAGGGCGGGCCCATCGCGCGCCCAGCCGACGGCCGTCCCTCCAGGCGGCACCCCAGTCGCCGTTCGCGATTCGCCGTTCGCCGTTCGTCCTCCCCCGCCAGTCGTTTGACACGGGGGTGACGGGCTTCTACGCTCGTTCCACGGAGCTGGATTGCGAGGATTCGATCCAACCCCTAACCCATCGGTAGTGTCGATACTTATGGACGTGACCGTGCCGGACGGGCACTCCTCGCCCGAAGGTGGCAGCGACGCCAAACTGATCGCCCAGGTGTTGGCTGGCGAGTCCGGCGCGTTCGATGTTCTCGTGCGGCGCTACCAGGCCAGGGCCCGGGCGGTGGCCTTCCAACGCCTGCGGAAGGCCCAGGACGCCGACGATGTCGCCCAGGATGCGTTCATCCGGGCTTACCGCAGCCTCGGCACGCTGAAGGACCGCGACCGGTTCGGACCATGGCTTATGCGAATCGTCAGCAATCTGGCTCTGAACGCGCTGCGGGCACGCAGGAGCGGAACGAGCGGCGCATCCGTGTCGCTCGACGAGATCGGCGAGAAGCTGGGGTTGTCCCATTCGCCCGTCGACTCTCCGGCCTCGAGCGAACTGGGGCAGGCGATTCGGGCCGCGATCGAGGCGCTGCCGGAGAAGCAGCGACTGGCCCTCGTGCTCTTCTCCGTCGAAGGGCTGCCGCAACGAGAAGTGGCCGCCGTGCTCGATTGCAGCGTGGAACTGGTGAAGTGGAACGTGTTTCAGGCCCGCCAGAAGTTGCGGGAGGTACTGGCCGACTACGTGTGACGGAGAACCGGAAGACATCGCCTGGCACGGCGGTCACCGGTCGATCGGTGTGACGATGGATCAGGACAAGTTCCCAACGGATGACCCGCGCGAGCGGCAGGAGTTCCTGCTCAGCCAGTACCTTGACGGCCAAGTGGACGACGACGAACGCGCGGATGTTGAACAGCAACTGCGGGACGACCCCCGATTGCGAGCCCGGTTGGACGAACTCCGCCGGGTGGACGAATTCGTGCGCGAGTGGGGCGAACGGGCACCCGCCACCGATCCGGCCGCGTTCGTCGCACGGATTCGCCATCGGTGTGAGGCGGCCGCGCCGCGCCGACCGGTAACGCTCCTGTTCCGGCTGGCCGTGCCGATGGCCGCGGCGGCCGCGATCGTGTTCGCGATCTCGCTGTTCTGGCGTGAGCCGTCGACGCCGGGCGGTCCCGGTAGCCCGACGGCGCCCATCGCCGTGGTCGAGGTGGGGCCGGGGCCCGCCGTCGAACCCGCCGGCAACGATCGACCGTCGCCGGTCATACGCGTGTCGTTTTCACGGAGCCCGGTGTTGGCTTCTGCCGGGCCGGACTCGACAACCCGTTCGCTTCTGGTCGCCGCTGCCGGATCGTTTACCACGGATTCGGTGGCCGGCGTTGTGGATGAGGATCTGCCGGTGTTCTGACGCGGCTGTCGCAGACATCGACGCCGCCGGTCAACTGAGGATCGCATGATGTCAATACGGATCTGCTGCATCCTGTGTGCCTGCCCACTCCTGTACGGGCTCGATCAGGCCGACATGCGGGCCATCGTCGAGCAGGTACTTGACAGCCCGGTCGAGTTGAAGCTCGAAAACGTGCCGATCAATCGCGCGTTCGACGTGATCGCCGACAGCACGGCCGTCCGCATCAACATGCCGCCCGACGTGATGGCCTTGCTGCCGTACGGCTCGGACACGCGGGTCAACGTCGAACTGCGTAATGTCACCCTGCGCGACGGGCTCGAACAACTCTTCGCCCCGCTCGGCATGGACTTCGACGTGACGGATCGCGGTGTCGACGTGTTCCCCGGGCCCGGGTTGGCCCGGCTTGGCCGAAGCGCGAAGTGGTCGGAGCTGGGCACCATTCAGTGGCTCGAGTCAACGCCGCTGACCGACGGCGTGGCGCTGGAGTTGCTGCACCAGCGAATCCAATTCCGCGTGCCCGATCCCGACCCGTGGTCGATGCTGGCCGGGGCCATCAAGAAGGTCGGTGCCGGCAGCGCCGCGGAACTGCTCGAGGTTGCGGCCGACTCGCTGGGCTGGACGTGGTACCCGTGGGACGAGCACATCGTGGTGTTGCCGTGGGCGGAACAGGCCAAGCGCCAACTCGACAGGCTGATCACGGTGCGCAAGACGCATCGACCGCTGGTCGAAGTGCTGCAGACCGTGGGGCGCGAGGTCGGCGTGCCGGTGCGGCTCGCCCCCGGGGCCGCCGAGTCACTGCCGCCGGAGGTCCGCTCCACCTTCACGCTGCTGGCGGAAAACGTGACGGCCAGCGAGGCCCTGGAACAGATCGCCGCCACCAGCGGGCTGAGCTATCGCATCGACGAGGGGGGTGTCGTCTTCGAACAGCCGTCGGCCGCCCGTGGGCCGGATCGAACGCGACCGGGCGGAGCCGTGCGGCGAACCCGCGACGCCTACGTCGCTAAGATCACCGTGCCCGATCCCAGCGGCATCTACCAGATTGAACTGCTGGTCCGGGAATCGGACCTCTCTCCGGAGGTCAACGCCCTGCGGCAGCAGATGCTCGACGAGGCAAACGACGTGATCGAGAAGGCGCTGCGCGACCATTTGACGAAGCGGGCGTCTGAAAAGCGATCGCCGAATAGCGAATTGTGACCGCCTGCGGCAGTCGATGGGGATGGACGCCGGCCCCGGCGTACCTTTCCTCCGGACTGATTCTCACTTGTTCTCACCGTGATTCAATCGGTTGCTGCTGTTTGGACAGGGGCATCAACTGGGTGACCGGCGTAGACAAAGTACTTGGGTGCGGTACACGCCGGTCTGGTGTGCCATGCCCAAACGGTGCGGCGGGGGAGTGTAAGCAGGCGGCCGGGCGAGCAACTTCAACAAACCGATGGGTTTCCCGGCCCCGCACCGGCTTCGCGAACCGTCTTCGTGATCGCCACCCACGTCTCGGGCGGGATGGTTTCCGGGCGGTCGTTCAGGTCCACCAGGCGTCCCGCGAGTTGGCAGCGGGCGTCGCCGATCGCGGCGGTCAGGTTGTATCGTAACGTCTTGCGCCGATGCTGGAACGACGCTCGCACCAGTGCCACGAAATCGGCGAAGTCGCCCGGCGAATCGAAGGGCGACGGCTTTACGTCCAGCCGGTACATGTTTGACTCCACCGCCGGACGCGGCCAGAACGCTTCGGGCGGCACCCGCGCCAGCAGTTCCACACGACACGCCGTCTGCAGGATCACCGCGAGCGGACCGAACGCCTTCGTGCCGGCCACCGCCTCGATCCGGTCGCCCACCTCCCGCTGCACCGTGAAACAGAGCCGTGCCACGTCCGGCCGGGCGAGCAGCAGGTTGATCAGCAACGGCGTGGCCACGTCGTAGGGCAGGTTGGCCACCAACAGCAGCCGGCCGTCGCGGCCCTCGCCCGCCCGCGACAGCGCCTCCAGCACGAGCGGGGCGAGGCGGTTCTTGGTGTCCAGCACGTCGACCTGGACCAGGGTGAGCGTGTCCGCGTGGGCGAACCGGTCGGCCACCAGCGACGCCAGCGCCCGGTCGACCTCCACCGCCACCACGGCCGCCGCCCGCGGCACCAGCAGGTCAGTCAGCCCGCCCGTGCCCGGGCCGACCTCCAGCACGACGTCGTCCGGCCCGATTTCCGCCGACGCCACCAGCCGCCGCATCAGGTTCCCGTCGATCAGGAAATGCTGGCCGAACCGCCGCTTGGGCCGCAGCCCCGCCCGCATCAGGGCGGCCTGGATCTCCGTCTTCGTCTGGACTTTCGGACCTTCCATGCCACGCTGCCAACGATTATCGATTGCCGCCGGACGTATAATAGCCGCTGTCGCCCGGATGACGTATTCTTTCCTGGTCGACCGCGGTCGAAACCGGTCCACGGCTGGTGAGCCACGCGACCGCGACCCGCGGGCGGCAGGCAAATCACGAAACCACGCAGGAGCCGGGACTTATGCAATCCTACGAGGTGCTTCGGGAAGCGGTCGAAGAAGTGGGGGCCAAGGCGTTGGCCGCGGAACTGCGACTCTCGCCGGCCCTGGTCTACAAATGGTGTCAGGCGTTCGACCGCGACGACCCCGACGCTAGCGGGGCCCGAAACCCGCTCGACCGGCTGGCCGACATCGTCCGGCTGACCGGCAGCCGCAACGTGGTCAACTGGCTCTGCCACGAGGCCCACGGCTTCTTCGTGAGCAACCCGCAGATGACCGCCGCGGACGTCGAGACCGAACTGCTCGTCAACACACAGAAGCTGGTCCGCGAGTTCAGCCGATTACTGACCACGGTTACCCGGTCGATCGAGGACGACGGTCGAATCGAGCCGACCGAGGCGGATCGGATCCGCCGCTGCTGGGAGCGTCTCAAGTGCTCGGCCGAGGCGTTCACCGTCGCCTGCGAGCAGGGGATGTACTTCTCGGACGACCAGCTCGGCAACGACGGCGACCCGTAATGAGGATGCCCGGCCCGGCGCGCGGGGGGGGACCCGCATGAGCACGGAGACCTGGCAGCCTGACCTCGCCCGCGTGCGAGCCGCGTGGCAGACGGCGTCGGACGACGACCTGCTCCGCGCGCTGAACCACCGCGAGGATTACCACCCGGACGCCTTTGCAGTTCTGGCGGGTGAAGCCGCCCATCGTGGACTCGATGCCGCCGACTGGCAGCCGCCGCCGACCGCTGCCCGGCGACTGCTGGAGGTCCTGGCCCGGCGGCGTCCGTGGGTGCGAGTGGTGGTCGCGGTCGTGCTGGGTGGGTCTGTCCCGGTCCTCATGCGGCTGCTGGTTGTGTATTGGCCGGTCGTCGTCGGGTCGGCCGCCACCGTCGTGCCCATGGGTGTCTGGATGGCGGTGGCGGCGGCGCTCTGCTGCGCGGCGGTGGCGTGCAGTTCGTGGCCGCTTCGTCGTGTTCGGCCCGTGATCATCGCCGTCGTCGCCTGCTGGGTGACGAACGTGGTCGTGGCGTGTTTCATGGTCACGCACGTCCAGGGCGTAACCGTCTATGCGTTGCCTTCGTTGCGACGCGCACTCGGCATTGCCCGTAACTTCGCTGTGCTCTGGATCGTACCCCTCGTGCTCCTGACCATCGTCGTGCGGTTCCATAACCACTACCGGCCCATCTACCCCGCCGGCTTCTGTCAGAACTGCGGGTACAGCCTGCGCGGTCTGACCTCACCCCGATGCCCTGAGTGCGCCACGACGTTCGAAGAACCGTCTCCGCCCGCGACCGAGGCATAGACGAATCATCGCTCATCCTGGGGCGGGCCGTGTTCCATGAGCGTTGAATCATGAGCGTTGAATTCGGCCATCGCCCAGTGCGAACGGTCTGCGTGGGCGATCGGCGAGGCGGACCGACGCTCATGTGCTTGCTCGAAACCCCGTGGCTCAGGGCCATTGGTCGGAGTCCCACACGCCGACCACCGTCTTCGTTTCGTCACAGCGCGGAAGCGTCGGCGGAGCCACACCTGCCGGCTCTCGCCCGCGACCGACAAGCAGACGAAGGCGCGGGCGCCCCGGCATCGGCGACACGTCGTTGGTAAACGGCGATTCCTTCGCTATACTGCCGCCCCATGCCCGGTCCAGAACTCGAATCATCGCACCGACACCTTGCCGGCCGGATCGATCGACCGTGGTCCCGTTGCGCGAGCCGGCTGATGGTCGGCATCGTCGGCATCAGCCTGGCCTGGCGGATCGTTCGGTATTCGCTGGGCATGCCGGTGTGGGGCGACGAGGCGTACGTGGCCGTCGACTTCGCCATCCGCGACTTCGCCGAGATGATCAAGCCGCAGACCTACGGCCAGATCGTCCCGCTCGGCTTCATGTGGGCGGAGCTTGCCGTGGTCAGGGTGATGGGGTTGACGGAGTATGCGCTCCGGCTGCTCCCGTTCCTCGTGGGCAGCGCGGCGCTGGTCGCGTTCCCGGTTTTTGCCCTGCGGACGCTGCCGCGCGGTGCCGCGGTGGTCGCCGTTGCGTTCTTCGCCGGCTCGTACTACATCGCTCGTCACTGCGTGGAGATCAAGCCGTACTCGTTCGATCTGTCGCTGGCCATGTTGCTCTACGTCCTCGGTTGGTCCGTACTGCAACATCCGCGATCCGTCGGGCGATGGGCGGCCCTCATTGTGACCGGTGCCGTCGCGGTGTGGTTTTCGTACCCATCCATGTTCGTCGGCGGGGCGGTGGGGATGGCGTTGACCGCCCGCCTGGTTCGCACCACGCGGACGCGCGGGTTCCTGACCGGCTGGGCGATCTACGGCCTGGCGCTGTGCGGCAGCGCCTTGGCGTGCATCCTGCTGTACGCCCAGCCACACGCCGAGGCGGCGCCGGAACTCCTGGTGAACCCCGGGTGGGCGGGGACGTTTCCGCCCATCACACAGCCGTGGCTGCTGCCCGTGTGGTTCGTGGAGGTGCACACCGGACATATGTTCGCGTACCCGCAGGGCGGCTCGCCGCCGGGATCGATCGCGACGTTTCTCCTCTTTTGCGTCGGGGCGACGCGGGTCTGGCGGAAGCAGCGCGAGTTGTTCTGGCTGTTGATTGGGCCGTTCGTGCTGACGTTCATCGCCGCTGCGCTGCACAAGTATCCTTATGGCCAGGCGGCTCGGGTGTCGCAGTACGCGGGCCCGCCCATCTGTCTGCTCGCCGGTCTCGGCCTGGCGATGATTCTGAAGCGGTTGCTTCCGACGGTTCATTATCGGCGCGGTTTGATCATCACGACGTCCCTGGTGGCGATCATTCCCATCGGCGGCATGATTCGCGACATCGTCCGGCCGTACAAGAACCCGTCGGTCAAGCTGTTGCACCAGACGTTTTGCACGCTCCAGGCCGAGAGCAAGCCGACTGATCTGTGGGTCATCTACAACGCCAACGAAGCCAAGGTGCCGCACGCGCCGTACCTGGGCGACATACCCGGCCGCGGCGGACAGTTCGTGTTCGACGTCCTCCGGTTCGCGCCGTGCCCCACGGTGTGGTCCCCGCCCCCTCGTTCCGTGGAGCGGTCGTCGCCCGACCAGACGATCTGGCTTCTCGCCTATCGCCACGACATTCACGTCCAGACCAGCTGCGGGGACGTCTTCCCGCTCGAGCAATGGGAAGCGTACATCGACGCCATGCGCGAACGTCTCGGTGAACCGGACCACCACAAGTACGACATCCGCAAGAAGGTCCACTACACCGAGTCGGTCGAAGTCTGCCGGTTCCGACCGCCGGCGCGGCGATGACAAGTGAATCAGCCATCAACAACGCGGCCTCGCCCGCGGCGCCTTGACACACCGCCGACGAGGCCGCATTCGTTTCATACGGGCCGCATCGTCAGAACGTCGGTTCTTCCGGGAAATCGCTGGGGAAGTCCGTTTCGTTGCCCGTCGGCGCGTCGAGCAGCGTCATGTCCTGAAGGTCGAAGGCGTCGCACTCACCGTCCGTCGCCAGCGCCTGCGTCTCGATGTTCGTGCAGACGTTGTCGAAGTCGACCTGC
The DNA here is from genome assembly GCA_964495075.1 of uncultured Phycisphaeraceae bacterium. Classification (GTDB taxonomy): domain Bacteria; phylum Planctomycetota; class Phycisphaerae; order UBA1845; family UBA1845; genus JAFGJQ01. The sequence continues at coordinate 23,802 of CAZBUJ010000003.1, read as the reverse complement.
ACCAGCCCACCCGTGGACTTCGCCGTGAGCAGCAGGCCCACGCCGCCCCGCACGTAATGGGCCGCCGACCGGAACGACTCGAACCCGTACAGGTTCTCCGCAAACCGGTACGCCGCCCGCACCGTCTTCTCGATCGTCGCCGAGTCCGGGCTGCGCACATCCACGCGGGCCGTCCCGATCGACAACTCGTGCCGCGGATGAATACGACCCGACACGTAAGCCACGTTCCACTTGTGGGTCGGGTCGGTGCGATCGTATTCCACGCGGATCTGCACGCCGGCCGGCGCCGAGGCGATCGCCGCATCCGGTCGGACGTGGATCGTGCCCGCCCCGAGATGCACCTCGGACGGCTTCTCCGTGATGAGCGCGCACAGCAGTCGCTCGTAGCCCCGGCCCATGTCGGTCCAGATGCGGATCGCGATGGGTAGATCCACCGCGTTGCCCGAACCGTCCGGGACGCCGTTGCTGTCGATGTCGAACGCGGCGAAGTCCGCCTTGTAGGCCACTTCGATGCCCTCCGCCACGAACGTGCCGCGCACCTGCGTCTGGTCCGGCTCGGTTATGTCGTAGTGTAACCGCGCCCCGAGGGCCAGGGCCTGGTTGGCCAGCCGATGGAACCGGTGGACAACGGTGGCCGACGACCGAACCACGTGCTCGTACATCACGCGGGTGGCCGTCTGACCGGACGGCATCGGCTTGGCCGTCTGCGTGTCGGAGTCCTCGGGCAGTTCGTCAATGTCGAGCGACACGTCGCTGGGGAGGACCGGATCGACCACGGTCTCCGAGGGGGCGGTGTCGTCGTCGTTGGTGGTCGGCGGGTCGTTGCTGGTGTCGGCGGTGCCGGTGTTGCCGCCGCCGCCGGCCGGCGATTGACAGGCGACGTTGGCGACGCCAACGACGGCCAGCAGCATCAGAACAACGGCCAAGGCGGTACGCATCATGTTTCCTTTCCATGGCAAAAAGGCGCAGGCGGACCCCGCGCCGACCCTGTTCGACAAGAACACCCTATTCGCCCTATCGGCGATCGCCACCGGGCAATTCAGTTCGCCCGCCGCGGGTAAGGCGGGTCCGATCATGTGGTCGAATCGAAACCAGACGCGAAGGGAGTGCCGGGATTACCAGGTACCCGTGAGGTGTCGCGGGCGAACGGTTACGGGTATGGCGTTCGCCGCGCCGGTAGCCTCCTGTTCACGACGCCATATTGGCAACTGGCAATCAATGACTCAGAGTACTCCTTGCTCGAATGCTCGCTGGAACGCCCCGAAGTCCGCCAAGTCAATCCGCCCGTTGCCGTTGGCGTCGAAGACCTCCAGGCATTGGGGCGACGGTTCCTCCGTTTCCATGCAATGGGCAAACCAGTCGTAATCCGCCAGGTCGGTGTCGCCGTCGCGATCGTAGTCGCCGTAGAGCTCCGGGATCACGCGAATCGGAATCATCTTCGTGTCCGCCCGGTCCGACGTGTCTTCGACGCGGAAGATCGGCTTGTACCGCCGCACGGTGCCGGGCGTGCCGTGCAGCGTGCCGGTGTCATCCAACACCAGCCCGGGCGGCAGCCGCGACTGGTCGAACTCCACCGAGTCCGCGTCGGTGAGCGACGCCGCCCCGTCGTAGGCGGACAGCGTGTAGTTGACCTGATCGCCGGCCGACACGCCGATGGTGGGCGTCAGGTTCGTGTTGCCGCCGCCGTAATGGAACTCGACCCGACCGTCTTCGTGCAGGGTCGCGCTGAAGTTGCACGGGTGCAGGCCGGAGTGCGTCACCGCGTCCCAGCGGATGGTGACCTGTCCGGGTACGGATTCATCGACGTAGATGTCGCCGCCCTGATCGGTGCGGAGGTTGTCCCACAGCACGGCGATCCGCCGGTTATAGCTCAGCAGGAGTTCGCTGTTGTTGTACGTCGAACCGACATAGTCGCCGAAGTTGATCCAGCCGTCGATCGCGACCTTCACTTGCGTGTGCATCCCGCCGTAGAACGGGAACGCGAACGGCAACGTGTAGTCGAAGACTTCGTTACCGCCGATCCAGCCCTGGCCCGTGCCGACCGCGGCGAACCGGTTCTCGCCCAACGGTTCCTCGCCGTAGTCGTCCAGGACCGACCACGTCAGCGGCAGGTCGCCTCCGACGGCCGTCATCGCCACCGGCCCGTACGCCTGATCGACGAACGCGTCCGGCAACGCGGTCGTCGCGATGAGTGGGTCCGTGGTGCCCTGGATCAGCTTGACATTGTCGATGGCGATGCCGTCCGAATCGATCGGCTGGTTGTCGTACTGCTGGAACCGGATCCGGAACGTGTTGCTGTAGGCCATCCCCGCCTCCGACGCCGCCCGGTCCAAGTCAATGATCACCGTCTGGTAGAAGCCGGACCGGAGGGGAGCGGCTTCGTCGTCGCCCGCGTCGCCGCGCTGACCGTCCGGGTCGAACAGGTCCGCGATGCGGTGCCAGGTGATGCCGTCGGCACTGATGGCTACGCCGTCGCCCTGCGTCGACCCCGTCCACGAATCGGGGAGCGGGTCGGCCTCCTCGCCGAAGTCCTTCCAGTCGTACTCCAGCCGAACGAACGAGGCGCCTTCCAGGTCTACGGCCAGCGTCAGTTCGTTGGCACTGTACGATCCCGCGTAGGACGAGTCCATCGTGACGTGGTAGGCGCCGTCCGGATCGTAGTTGTCATTGACGACGATCCGCCCCGTCCCCGTGGAACGCGTCGACCAGTGCGCGCTCAGCGGCGGCCCCGCTTCGAAGGTGTCCTCGAAGGGGAAGTCCGCCGCGTCGATGACCGTGACCGTCACCGTGGCCACGTTCGACGACAATTCGCCGTCGTCCACCTGGAACGCGAAGGCGTCCTCGCCGGCGAAGCCGTCCTCCGGCGTGTATTCGACCGTCCGTGCCCCATCGGTCAGCGTGTACGGCGTCTCCGTGATCACGCCGCCGACCGGGTCCGCCAGCACGCCGGTCGTCGGCAGGGCGACCACGGTGTAGGTCAGCGGATCCGATTCCGCGTCCCGACCGGCCAACGTGATCGCCACCGCGGTTTCCTTCGCCGTCGACACCGCGGCCGGTTCGGCGAACGGCGGGTTGTTGTCGGCCGGCCGGCCGATGCCCAGCACCTCCACGTCGTCGAGGTTCCAGCCGCTGAACGTCACGTCTCCGTCGGTTGGCCCCAGCGTCCACCGGAACTGCACGAACGGTTGACCGTCGGCCACCATGCCGGCGCCGTACGTTTGCACGCTCCATTCCGTCTCCTGCAGATCGTCACCGGCGTGGGTCCACACCGGGTGCCAGGAAACGCCGTCGGTGGACACCTCGACCGATGCACTGTCCCAGTTGGCCGACTCGACGCCCAGCCACCGGACGAATCGAAGCGTGATCCGGGACAGACCGCTGCAGTTGAGCGGCATGCTCGTCAGATGTCGAGCCGGCATCAGGTTGCTGTACGCGCCGGCCAGGTTGTAGCCGTATACGTTCAACCCGGTGTAGGCGGTGGACGGGTCCCCGTCTCGACCCTGCGGCGGGCCGAACGCCCACTGCCCCTCCACCAGCCAGCCCGGATTCGTGTCGAGCGGAAACGCGTAGGCCACCACCGGCGTGCCCACCGACAGCGCCACCCGGGCCTCGTTCGATTCCAGGGCACCGTCCGTGGCGTGCCACGTGAACCCGTCCGGACCCTGGTAGCCCGCCTCCGGCGTGTACGTCACCACCGTGCCCAGCGCCAGCAGCGTGTAGGGTACGTCACCGATCACGTCGCCGAACGGGTCCGACAGCGTGCCATGCTCTGGCAGCGATCGGATGACGTACTCCAGTACGTCGCCGGGGTTCGGGTCGCGGGCCTGCAGCAAAACGTGCGTCCAGGTATCCTCGCTTGTTTCGACATAGCCGTGCTCGGCCACGGGCGGAAGCGGCACGATCCCCGCAGTGACCACGCGAATGTCGTCCAGGAACCACCCGTCCCGCTGCAGCAACCCGTCACTGAGCAGCCGAAACCGCACGCGGATCGCCTGGCCGGCATACGGCGTTAGGTCGTATACGCGGTGCGTCCAGTCGTAGTCGCCGCCACTGTCCTCGACGAGCGTGCCGACGATGGTGCCGTCCGCGTCCACCACCTCGACGCGACATCGATCATAGAACGTTTCCAGGAGGCACCAGTCGTAGTACTCCAGGAAGACCGGCACCGTGACACCCGCCAGGTTGATCAGCGGTGTCTGTAGATAGGCATCGGCGTTGACACTGTACTGCGACCGCAGGTCGGTGCCCCAGCAGTTGTCCCCGCCGATCGCCCGCAGCCCGCGCAGCCCGGCCAGCGGACCACTGCCCACCACCGACTGCCCGAAGATGGACGTGGCCGACGTCGGCGTGCCCCGCGACCATTCGTCCCCCGGCCCGCCGTGGGTCCACCCGGGATCGGGGATTTCGCCGTTGTCGGAGAACAGTGTCAACGGCTCGTGAATCACGTGCCCCTTCGCGCCGAAGCCGTACCGGTTCTCCGGGCTCCGCGGGTAGACGCCATAGAAGAACGCTCCGGTGGTCGCGTCTTCGTCGAGAAACCCGCCCGAGGCGTCGGCGTACACGACCCGCACGCCCGGGGCCACTTCGTCGCCGACGCCGTACGTCTCGCCGTCCACCGGCATCCACGCGAACGGCGTGCCCGATCGTACGAGCAGACTGGCCGCGTAGTCGTTCGCCGGCGTAGCCCACGTCAGGCTGACGCCTTCGCTGGCGGCATTGGCCGACAACGTCTTGATCCGGTCCGGCCAGCGAACGCCCGCATGGGCCGCCGTCACCGCCGCCCCGGCGTCCACTCGCCCGAACCCGAGCCGGTGACTGTGCCCCGTGATGCCGTCGAACCGGCCGTACGGCTCGTCCACCCGCACCGCGGTGTGCTGGGCGATGGCCCGGACCTGGGCGGCCGTCATCGCCGGGTCCTGCGAGAGAATGAGGGCGAGCACGCCGGCCGCCAGCGGGGTGGCCGAACTCGTGCCGCCGAACCGGTTCGTGTAGTCGAGATCGGGCAAGCCGTTGTAGCCGCTCTCGCCCGTGTTATCGACCGTCGTGATGTCGAGCCAGGGCAGGCGGACGCCGTCGTCCCCGCGATCGTTGGTCGGGGCGGCGATGGCCAACTCCGGCCCCACGTCGCTGAACTCGGTGTGCTCGCCGTTGCTGTTCGTGCCGCCGATCGCCATTACCGTCTCAAGCTGTGCCAGGGCGGAGACACCGTTGATCGTGTGGTCGTTGTTGGCCGCGGCGAACAGGACCAGGCAGCCCAGCCCGTTGCGCCCCGATGTGGCCGCCGCGTTGATGCCCGCTACCACGTCGTCCGGCAGCAGGGTGCCGTCCGCGAATCCCCAACTGTTGCTGAGGATCGCCGCCCCGTCGGCGTGATCGCCGTTGCCGTCGGGATCGACGCAGAAGTAGAACGAATCGGCCATCTCGCTGAGCGAGGCGCCGAAGAACTTGACCCCGATCAGGCCGCAGTTGGGGGCCGCCCCTCGCACCCCGATTTCGTTCCCGGCGGCCACCGCCACCCCCGCGCACGACGTCCCGTGCCGCTGTCCGCCGTCCGGGCTCGGATCGTCGTCGGGCGGGTCGACGTCGTAGTCGATGCCCGCCGCCCAGTTCGGAAACAGGTCCGGATGCCACTTCTCGACGCACTCGTCCAGGATCGCCACCCGCACGCTCGGCAGCCCCTCCGCGGCGGGACCGTGAGCATCGTCCCACGCCGCCTCCACGTTGATGTCCGTGCCCGGCTCGGCCCCTTTCGCCTCGTCGCCGTCGAGGTGCCACTGATGTGACAGGTAGTACGGATCCTCGATCACCGGCGGCGAGTAGGCCACCTTGGGCAGGTAGAAATCCGGGTGGGCGTGGGCGGTCAGGTCGGTCCGCTCGTGCAGCGCGTTGGCCACCGTCAACGGGCTCACCGCGGACGGGTCACGGACCGTAACGAGGAAGCGGTTGGGCCCGCGCCGGCACCGTTCGACGTCGCAGCCAAACGAGTCGGCGATGACCCGGAGTTCATCGACCGCGGCCCCCTCGCGCAAGGCGACCACTACGCGGTTGCTCGGATAGATCGGAACGCTCGAGCCGTTGCGGTACAGCAGGGGCAGGGCGTACGCCACGCCCGGGGTGCTCTGCAACGATTGTCGATCCGCGTTGCGTACCACGTGAAGATTGCGCCGGGCGAGTCGCGCCTCGAGCTCGTCGGCCGCCGCGGGCAGGTTGTCCGGCACCACGCGTTCCGGCAGAAACGCGGGACGCGTGCCGTCCGCAGACGCGACCGATGCCTTCACACTGACCAGCACTTCGTCCGGCGAAACCTGGACCGCCCGCCGCCCGGTGGCATCGTAGAAGTAGCGGGGCGTGTCGGTCTCCGATCCCCGCGCGGATGTCGCAAGGCTGATCCACGCGCAGACGGCCAGACCGATGGTGCACGCCAGACGGCTCATTCCGTGAACCAGCGTCGCTTTGCTCATCTGACCTGTACTCCCTTGGCCACGCCACGGCTGCCGGAGGGTGGCCTCACTCCGTTCATCGCTTACGCGCTATCCATACCTCGAATCGCCGAGGGATTGCACCGCGGACCGCGCAGGGCGGGCATGGGTCCCAGCGCTACCGTGACAGGCAATCAACGACGTTCTTTCCCGACCGACGCCTTCAGTGTACCGACCGCGCCATTCCGCTGCAACCCGGGGCCAACACGCCACGCCCCCCGGCCATACGCATCACCGCGCCGTGTCGCCCCGAATCTAAAGTGGCATTGCAGAACCGCGCTTCGGGCGCACAACAGTGACACCCTGCACGCCGCGTTGACTTGGTGCTGCGATTCTGATCTACTTGTACGCAGCGGCGCCGGGTTGGCCGGGGAAGCGACACGCAAACACCCGTGCGGAACGCTGTCTTGATCCGTCGCACGGGGGTGGAGAAGCGAACCGGGATCCGTCGGGCTGGGATGCGGCGCCTCTCGATGTCATCGATTGACAAATCCGCTGATGGAAAGGAGCACCAGCCATGTCGAGGCAAGTTCACCGCCTGCACCTTGCCGGCGTGCTTTCCGCGATCCTTGTCGCACTGAACGTGGCGGGCGTCGCCGACGCCGCCTTCCCTCCGCCGGCCAACGACACGCCCGACACCGCGCAGCCGGTAGGCCCGCTGCCGGTCGTCGTCACCGGGTCCAACGTCAATGGCGACAACACCATTGACACCACGACACTCGGCGGTCTCGAGGCCGTCCCCGGCCCGGACGTCTTTTACACATTCACGCCGGCCGCCGACGGTGACGTCTGGATCGTCATGATCCCGTGGATCGAGGTGCCGGTGTACGCCAGTTCCGGCGGGACCGTTCCCGTGCCGAACCTGTGCGTTTACGTCCGCGAGGCCGGCACCGGGACATTCGTGGCCGGCGCGGACGAGAACGGCCGCGGTGTATCCGACACGGTAATCGCATCGCTCTCCGCGGGCACGGAATATGAGATCGTCGTTGATAGCACCGAATCGGTGCCGCGGGGGCAGGAATTCGAGTTCACGCTCGTGGTGGCGGATGCCCCGACAGCGTCGGCCGAGGATTGCACCGGCTCGGCGATGATCTCCGCCGCGCTCCCGACCGCCGTGGTCGGTACGTTGACGGGCGCGGTCGACGACTTCACGTTCGTGGAAGGCACCGGCCGCTGCGACGTGGCCGACCCATTCGGGACGTTCCTGCCCGGCGTCGACCACGTGTACGCGTTTACGACCGGGCCCGATCCGTCCGACGCCGGCGACTATGTGTTCACGCTCGTCCCCGGCGGCGCGGCGTGGGACGGCTTCCTCTACGTCGCCGATTCCTGCCCGCCGTTCTTCCCGCCCGGCTGCCTCGGCGCGGCCAGCCATACCTCGAGCACCGTCCGCCAGGCCGAGACCGTGGTCGTTACCCTGGACTACGACACGACCTATTACGTTTATGTCGATGCGGCCACCCTCAGCGTGCCCGACGCGAAGTACGCGCTGCTGGTGGATCTCGCGGCCGGCTACGACGTGACCGAAGTCGAACCCAACGATGACGCGGTCGATGCCTCACCGGTGTCGGCCGGGGCCGTCGGTGGCCAGATCGTCGGCGGGGCGGACGAAGACTACTGGTCGGTCATGGCGGACGCGGGCACCAAACTCTACGCCTTCGTCAATAACGGCAACGCTGCCCTCAGCGCGATCGATTCCGAACTGCGCCTGTTCGCCGGTGACGGGACCACGATGATCGAGTTCGACGACGACGACGGCGAAGGCTCCGATTCGCCGATCCCCACCGTCACTTGGCGAAGCTCGGCCTTCTCGTCGACCATCGCGGGGGCGAGGCTGTTCACCGACGGCACGTACTATCTGAAGGCCGACACCGCCGGGACCAACCGCACCTTCGCCCGCTACCGACTCCACTACGGGCTCCAGCCGCCCGGCCGGCGGCCGACGCCAGAGTGCGAGCCCAACGACACGCCCGGCTTCGCCGACGGCGGGGTGAAGGAGTTCTACGCCGGTACGATCCTGGTCGAGGACGACGCTGACTATTTCGTGTTCGACGCGACCGCCGGGGATTGGGTCTACATCGCCCTTGACGGCGATCCCGAACGCGACAGCGGGGGAGATGACGCGGACGATCCCGACGCGCTCGATGCGGCGTTGCACGTGCTCGATCCGGACGGTGACGTGTTGATCGAAGATCACGATGACGTCAACGCGGTCGATCCCGACCAGGTCCCGGACTATCCCGCCGAGGCGCTTGTCCTCATCGCGCCGCTGAGCGGCACCTACACGGTTCGCGTGACGGGCAGCGAGCCGACCGACTTCGGCCCCGGTCGAACCTATGAACTCGCCGTGTTCCGCAACAACGTGACGCCCGATCCGGCCGAAGACGTGGATCCCGTGATCGACAGCATCACGCCCGATTTCGGGACCGACACCGTCGCCGTCGAAGCGTCCGACGTTCAGGCCGGCGACAGCGGAATCTGCGACGTCTCGCTTGCGGCGGACACCGTCAACCTCGAGATCCGCGGCCTGTCGCTGACGCCCGGCGACCCGACGGTGACGTTCGACATCGGGCTGCTCGACCCCCAGCAGAGCGGGGCCGGCAAGGTCGTCATCACCGATTGCGGAGGTAACACGACGTGCGCGGCCATCGAGATCGATGCCGGCGCACCCGACTGCGGCGGGGCGGTGGTCGTTCCGGGCGACCGCGTGTTCCGCAGTAGACACGAGCCCATTCACGTGCCGGACAACCAGCCCGACGGCCCGGGGATCGACAGCGAAATCGAAGTGCAGGAGTCGGGCGTGGTGGGCAAGGTGACGGTGACGGTCACCTGCGAAACGTCACGCGTACCGGACCTGGGCGTTTCGCTCATCAGCCCGGCCGGCACCCGGGTCGACGTTGTCAGCGGTCGCGGCAGCAGCTTCGCCTACAACATGACCGAGGCCACCTTCGACGACGACGGCGAGGAGATGATGAGCATCTTCTCGAGTGACGAGCCCTATACCGGCATCTGGCTGCCGGACGATCCGGGCGGCCTTGCTCAGTTCAACGGGGAAGCCGCGCAGGGTATCTGGACGCTCAACGTCGTCGACGCCTCGTCCACCTCAAGCGGCGGGAGCCGTCTGGTGCGGTGGTCCATGCGGCTCGACGCCGGGTTCCCCAACCCCGAGGTGTTCGAAGGGACAGCCAGTGACCCCGGCGGACTGGCGTCAGTCGAACTCGTCGATGCCGACAACGTGATTTTGAATATGCCGGACGACTTCACGCCGGGCGACCCGGAGGTCGCGTACACGGTGACGTTGATTGACCCGTCGCGGGCCGGCACCGGCACCGTCGTCGTGACGGATATTTCTGACAACACCTGCGAAACGGCGGTCAGCCTGGTCGGGCTCCCCGACGACACGCCACCGTCCAACGCCGGCGACGCCACCCGGGACCTTGTATTCGGCGCCGAAGTGCAGGCCGAACTGCCGACGTCGGACCCCGACGGCGTGATATCGAGCATCACCGTGCCGGACGCGGTGACCGTCGGCCGGGTTCTCGTCGACCTGACGATCAACACCCGCGACGTCGGCCGCCTGGCCTCGACGCTCACCCACGACGGCGAGTTCGCGTCGCTCATCAACCGCGTCGGCATGGAAGAGCGGGGCGGCGTCGGGCTCACCAAGGACAACCTTGAAATCGCCCTGACCGACGACGCCCCGGTGGAGGACGATGCCCATCTCGAACCCGCCTTGGGGTCGATCGAGTTCATCGGTCCGCACCAGCCCGACGGTCGCGGCAAGGTCATCGGCGACGGCATCGACGATGACGACCGGGACAACATGCTGTTCGTGTTCGACGGGTTCGACACGGGCGGCCGGTGGGACCTGATGGCCGGCGATTTCCGCGATCGTCCCTCCACCTCGGTCCGTTCGATCCTGCGGCGTTGGCGGGCGACGGTCGTCTCACCCGGTGCCGCGGAACGCTACGCCGGCACCGCCTCCGAGCCGTTCCCCGAGTCCGGCATCTGCGCCATCGAGCTGGACGCCGGCGCCACCAACCTCACCGTGGAGGCGGACTTCGAACCGCTCGACGAGGAAGTCGACTACGTCGTGACGCTCGTCGATCCGGAACAGCCGGGAAGTGGTACGCTCGAGATCACCGACTGCGGGGGCAATACCACCGAGGTGCCGGTCGACTTGGCACCCGCGGCGGCCGATCAGTCACCGCCCGCGGTGACGGGCGCCGTCAATGGCATCACGTTCGAGTTCGAGGGCACGGCCACCGACGACCAACCGGGCGACAGTGGAATCGCCTCGGTCGAACTTGCCCCGTTCGCCAACAACCTGGAGATCGTGTCTGTCACGCCCGATCCGCCCGCCGGGGCCACGGCTGTAGATTTCGTCATCGGGCTCGTCGACCCGGACCAGAACGGCCGCGGCTACGTCCGCGTCACCGATGTCACCGGCTACCGCCGGCACCGGCTCGTGTGGATCGACGCCTCGGCCCCCGACTGCACCGGTTCCATCCGCCGCACCCGGCGGTACCTCAGCGGCGAGGAGCTGCCGGCCCAGATCCCGGACGACAACCCGGCCGGTGTCAGCTCCAGCATCGTCGTGCCCCACGTCGATCGGATCAGCGACGTCGACATCACCGTCAACATTACGCACCCGATGGACCAGGACGTTGACCTGACCCTGACCAGCCCGACCTTCCTGACGCTATTCAGCGACGTCGGCTCGACCGGCAACAATTTCACGGACACCACGCTGGACGACGAAGCCGCCGAGCCCATCACCGCGGGCAGCGCCCCGTTCACCGGATCGTACCAGCCGGAGCCGCCCGCCATGCTGTCCCAGCTCGACGGCAACCCGGCCGCGGGGACGTATACGCTCCGGGCGGTCGACGACGCGGTCTATAGCGTGGGCACGTTCGACAACTGGTCGCTGACCATAGAGTCGATGACCTTCCCGCCGCGCTACGACGGCCGGGTGGAGGACTCCGCGTTCTTCGATCAGGGCGTCTGCTCGATCGAGCTGCTCGACGATGCGGTGAACCTGACGCTGCGCGTGGACGCGTTCGAAGCGGGCGACGCCATCGTCCGCTACGCGGTGGAGCTGACGAATCCCCGCGTGGACGGCGTGGGCACCGTGCTGATTGCCGACTGCGCGGGGAACTTGTGTGACGTCCACGTCTGCCTGGCCGCGCTGCCGCCGCACGCCACCAAGGGCGATCTCAACGGCGACGGGCAGATCGACCTGGTGGACTACGTCATCCTCGAATCGTGCCTCGACGGCCCCACCCAGGAAGGAATCGAGTGCGGCGACATCTGCCGCCTCGCCGACTTCGACGACGACGGGGACGTGGACGTGTTCGACTTCGGAGGTTATCAGCAGGTGCGCGAGTAGGCGGCGCTTCGAATTGGCAATTAGGAATCGGTAATCCTTGCCCTCGTGCCGGGACCGATTGGCGGAACGACCCCCCGCATGGCCGCCAGACCGCGCCGCACGTCGTAGACGATCATGTACAGCGACGGCACCACGACCAGTGTCAGGATCGTCGCGAAGGCGAGCCCGAACGCGATCGAAATCCCCATCGGAATCAGGAACCGCGCCTGAAACGATGTCTCCGCCAGCAGGGGGGCGAGCCCCAGGATCGTGGTGATCGACGTGAGCAGAATGGCGCGGATCCGGACCCGGCCGCCCGCGATCACCGCCTCGAACACGTCCACCCCTTCCTTGATCCGGCGATTGATGAAATCCACCAGGATCAGCGAATCGTTCACCACGATCCCCGTCAACGCCACCAGCCCGATGACCGACAGAATCGTGAGCGGATAGCCCATCACATAGTGACCCGCCACGGCACCGACCAGGCCGAACGGAATGGCCGTCATCACGATGAGCGGCTGCACGTAGCTCTTGAACAGGCCGGCCAGCAACACGTAGATCATCAGGATCGCCACGATGAAGTCCTTCCACAGCGACCCGAACGACTTGCGCAACTCCCGCTGCCGTCCGGCCAGGTCGAAGGTGATGCCCGGATACTGTTCCTGCAGGGCGGCAAAGTCGGGCTGCAACTGCGCCACGATCTCCGGTGCGGCGGCCACGGTGTCGTCGACGTCCGCCTGCAAGGTCACCGTCCGCTTCTGGTCCTTTCGCCTGATGGTGGCGTACCCTTCCCCCTCCGTCATCCGGGCCACTTCAGTGAACGGAACCAGCGTGCCGCTCGGGGTGGCGATCCACATGGACTCGAGGTCGTACACCTGTCGGCGGGCCGACTCCGGGTACCGGACCATGATCTTCACGTCCTCGCGGGCACGCTGCACCTTGCGGGCCTCGAGCCCGTAGAAGGCGGCCCGCACCTGCGTGGCCAGCAGTTCGGTCGTCAGGCCCAACGCCCGGGCGGAGTCCAGCAGTTCAATCTGCGCCTCGCGGCGCCCCGCGTCGAAGTCATCCGTGATGTCGTACACGCCCGCGAACTCGCGAAGCCGTTTCTTGAGGTACTCGCTGACCGCCAGCAGGCTCTCCACCCGCTCGCCGCTGATCTCGATCTCGATCGCCTTGCCCCCCGGGCCGCCCTGCATGCCCTCGAACTGGAGCGAGTTGACGCCCGGCAACTCGCCGGTGGTGGCCCGCAACTCGCGAAGGATCTCCTCGCTGTTCCGCTCGCGGACTTCGATCGGCTTGAGTTCCATGATGCACTGGCCGAGATGGCTGCTGGCACTGGCCGTGCCTTCCCGCATGTCCACCTGTCCGCCGACCAGCGTGTACAGGGTGCTCAACTCCGGCACGTTCATCGCGGCCTCTTCCACGACCCGAATCGCCGCGTCCGTCCGTTCGATCGGCGTGCCGACGGGCATCTTCAGTTGTGCGATCAACGTCTCGGAATCCATCTTCTGCAAAAAGACGAACGGAACGTGCCGGCTGCTCACCACGCCCACGGCCACGATCAGGCACGCGATGGACGCCGTCATCGTCACGTACCGATACGATACCGCCAGCCGGAGGAACCGTTCGTACCGCGCGATCAGGATGTCCTTCAGCAAATGCTGCTGGATCGCCCGCAGCCGAAGGTTGATCCGCCGCAGCGGGCCCGCCGCCGCGGCCCGCTTGTCCGCCGTGGCGGGCTCGAATGGCCTGAGCCACTCCGCCAGGTGCGACGGCAGGATCGTCAACGCCTCGAACAGCGAGATGGTCAACGCGCACATCACGATCCACGGCAACACGCCCATGAACGCGCCGATCCGACCCTCGATGAACAGCAGCGGGGCGAAGGCCACGATCGTGGTCGCGATCGCGATCGTCACCGGTTTCGTCACCGCCTCCGTGCCGATGATCGCCGCGTCGCGCGGTGACACGCCCTCCTCGACGTGGCTGTACACGTGTTCCGCCACGATGATCGCGTCGTCGACCAGCAGACCCAGCACGACGATCAGACCGAACATGCTGATCAGGTTCAGCGTCAGACCGGCCACCTTCATCGCCATCAACGTGCCGAGAATCGCCAGCAGCAGGCCGATCATGACCCAGAACGCGATGCGCCAGTTCAGCAGGGCGAGCAGGGACAGGAACACCAGGGTCAGTCCCCAGGTGCCGTTGCGGCGCAGCAGGTCCAGCCGGCCTTCGATGAACCGGGCCAGGTTCGTGTGCGTCTGGACCTCGACCTGTCCGAAGAGGTCCGTGTACGGGTCCGCCCAGGCGTCCTCGTAGATCTTCTCGATCGGCCCGGAGAGCTTGTAGCCGTCCTCGAACCCCTGCGTCTGGATGGGCAGCCGCTGCTTGCCCGCGACCAGGGCCCGCACCATCTCCGAGATCACGATCGCGTCCTGGTCCGCCGTCTTGTATACCGTCACGCTGACCGCGGGCTTGCCGTTGAACCGGCCGAGGATGTCCGCGTCTTCAAACCCGTCGACCACGTCGGCCACGTCACCCACCCGAATCACGCGGCCCGTCGGGTCACTCCGCACCACGATGTCCGCGATCACCTCCGCGTCGTCCGACTCGCCCAGCGTGCGGACGGCCACGTTCCCGTCGGCGGTCTTGACCTGCCCGCCCGGAACGTCGAGGTTGCCGCGACGGATCGCCTCCGCTATCTCCATGAACGACAGGCTGTGCTTGATCAGGCGGTCCGGCCGGACTTCGACCGAGATTTCGTCCAGCCGCGTCCCGCTCACCTCGACGTCCGTCACCTCCGGCAGGGCCAGCAGATCATCACGGAGCCGCAGCCCAAGCTCCTTCAGCGCCTTGTCGCCGACCGCGCCGAAAATCGTGGCCGAGATCACCGGCAGCTTCGGCTCGAACCGGCGCACGATCGTCTCTTCCGCTTCCTCCGGGAAGTCGTCTCGCGGAATCGAGTCCACCGCGTCACGGGCGTCGGTGACCGCCTGGTCGAGCTCGTCGAAGTCGCTTCGCAACTCGATCAGGATCGAGCTGGAGCCCTCGTGGAGCGTGGTGAGCATCCGCTCGACGCCTTCGATGTCCTTGATCTGCTCCTCGATCTTGATGGCGATGCCTTTTTCCACCTCGGCCGGCGAGGCTCCAGGGTACGGCGTGGCAATCATCACCTGGTTCGGCGAGAACTCGGGAAACATCTCCCGCACCAGCGTGTACGCGCTGTACACCCCACCCACGATGATGGCGAACATGATCAGGTTCACCAGGATCGGATTCTCGACGCTTAATCGCGGGAGTGATTTCACCCGACTATCCCTCAACCGGCCGCGGCATCATCCGCCGGAACGACGCACCGCCGAGTCGCCAAAGGCCGCCGAGAGCACCTCGGTCAGCCCCTCGACGTCGCGATCACCGAACGACCCCTGCTTAAAACTGTCGAGGTCGAGCACGCCCCAGATCAGGCCGTCGGCGTCGTACACCGGCACCACCACCTCCGACCGGTCGCGGGGGTCGCACGCGATATACGCCCCGCCCAGACCGCGTACGTCCTCGACCACCATCGGCGCCCGAGCCGTGTACGCCTGTCCGCACACCCCGTTGAGCCCGATGGGGGTGCAGGCCGGCCGGTCGCGGTGCGGCCCGAGATCGAGCGACGCGCCGTCCGCCGCGGCCGTGTAGAACCCGACCCACGACACGTCGTGCTCGCGCAGCCCGTCCCACAGGACGTCGGTCACCGCCGTCATCGCGTCCTCGCACGACGCCGTTCCTAACGCCAGGTCTCGCACGCGGGACGCCATCTCCGCGTAAGGCCGCCGTTGGCCCCTTCCTTCGCCCATGCCGGATCCTCCCATCGTGCCGCGCGGCACCGCCGCCGACCTCGA
The DNA here is from genome assembly GCA_964495075.1 of uncultured Phycisphaeraceae bacterium. Taxonomy (GTDB): domain Bacteria; phylum Planctomycetota; class Phycisphaerae; order UBA1845; family UBA1845; genus JAFGJQ01. Next base: position 8,065 of record CAZBUJ010000003.1, on the reverse strand, counting down.
TATGGTAGTCGCAAGCAGGGGGGAGGCAAAGGGAGAGGAATGGGCCGCTGACGGGGCCTCCGCGCCACTGACCACGTAGCGGGTTGACGGCGCAGCCGGTCGACCACGCTACCGGACGATCTCGCTACACGCCGACCACGTTGAACCCGCCATCCACGTAGATGTTCTCGCCGGTCACCCCGCTCGACAGATCGCTCACCAGGTAGACCGCCGCCTTGCCCACCTCGTCGGCCTCGATGTTGCGACGCAGGGGTGCCTTTTTCTCGACCCACTCGAACATCTCGTCGATTCCGCCCACCGCCATGGCCGACAACGTGCGGATCGGCCCCGGACTCAACGTGTTCACCCGGATCCGGTGCTCGCCGAGGTCGAATGCCAGGTAGCGGGCCGTCGCCTCCAGCGCCGCCTTGGCAACACCCATCACGTTGTAGCCCGGGATGACCTTCTCCGAACCGTAGTAACTCATCGCCACGATCGACCCGCCGTTCGGCATGATCGCCTTGGCCCGCGCGCCCATCGCCAGCAGGGTGTACGCGGAGATATCACACGCTTGCGTGAATACGCTGCGCGGCGTGTCGATGAAATTGCCGACCCGGAGATACTCCCGGTCGGCGAACGCGATCGAGTGAATGACGAAGTCCAACGTCCCGAAGTGGTGGCCGGCCTGATCGAAGACGCGGTCCAGGTCCTCGTCCTCCGCCGCGTCGCACGGGGCCATCCACGCATCGCGAACATCGTTGGCCTCCAGCGTCTTGCGAACGCGGCGCTCCATCTTCTCGCCCGGAAGATGCGCGAACCCGCACGTCGCACCGGCGTCCATCACGTGCTTCGCCACGTGCCACGCGATGCTCCGCTCGTTGGCAACGCCGAAAACCAGACCCTTACGATCCGTCAATAGAGCCATGCTCCCGTCCTTTCCACTGGGGATGGTGCCGACCGGCCCGGCCGGTAGAGCCGTATTCTGGGGGAAACGGGGGGAAAAGGCAACCGCCGGCCCCGGCCTCGCCGCGCGCCTATTCGCGCAGCCAGAACCGCGGGACGAACAGAACGGCGATGGCATAGATCTCCAAACGCCCCAGCGCCATCAGGAGACTCATCAGGAGCTTGCTCGGAATGCTGAACCACGCGTACGTCTCCACCGCCCCCACAAGCCCCAGGCCCGGCCCGATGTTGTTCAATGTGGCCGCCGCCGCCGTGAATGCCGTCGTTATGTCGCAGTTGTTGCCGTGCTCGAGCAGATGGATCCCCATCGCGCCGCTCACGAAGACGCCGCCGATGAGCACCACGTACGCCAACGTCGCCAACCGCAGGTCCGAGTCCACCGGCATGCTCCCGATCTTGACGACCCGAACCACGTTCGGCCGGAACACCCGCTCCACCTCGGCCCACAACACCTTCACCGTGATCAGGCAGCGGACGATCTTCACGCCGCCGCCCGTCGAACCGGCCGACGCGCCCACGAACATCAGCAGAACCAGGACGGTCCGGGACAACGCCGGCCACTGGTTGAAGTCGGCCGTGCAGAATCCGGTTGTCGTCTGGATCGACACCGTTTGAAACACCGCGTACCGCAACGCGGAGCCGAACGACGTGATCGGTTCCTTACCGACCGTGGTCACGACCGGATGATCCAGGATGTCGATCAGGACGATCATCGACCCCGCTGCCAGTACGAGAAGATACGTGCGCAACTCCGGATCCCCGACCGCCGCCCGCCACCGCTTGCGGATCAACTGGTAGTAGATGCCGAAGTTCACGCCGGCCAGCAGCATGAACACGATGATCACCGCGTCGATCGCCGGTGTGTCCAACTCGCCGATGCTTCCGTTGCGCGTGCTGAATCCGCCCGTGGCCAGCGTCGCGAACGTATGGCAGACCGATTCGAACCAGCTGAGCCCCAGGACCCTCAACGCGAGAATCTCGGCTGCCGACAAGCCCACGTAAATCATCCACAGCACGCGGGCCGTCTCCTGGATCTTGGGTCGCACACCTTCGGGGGTCGGACCCGGCGACTCGATCCGGAACACCCGCTTGCCGCCGACCCCCAGCGTGGGCAGGACGGCCACGAACAGCACGATGATGCCGAGACCACCCAGCCAGTGCGTCAGGGCCCGCCACAAGAGAAGACTGGACGGCACGGAGGGGATGTCGACGAGCACCGTTGCCCCCGTCGTGGTCAACCCGCTCATTGCCTCGAAGTAGCAGTTCGCGAACGACTGAAACGCCGGATCGTGATTCTCGGGATGCGGCTCCAGCAAGGTCCATGCGCGGAACGGAGCCGCCGCGAACGCCGCCCCGATCAACCAGCTCGATGCCACCAGCAGCATCGCCTCGCGACGGCCGAGCTGCCCCCCCGAGCCGCGCCCCGACCACCACATGGCCAACCCGGCGAGGAAGCCGATCGCCGCCGCACCCAGCAGGGCACGGCACGCCACCGCCTCGCCGGCTACGCCTGCGTAATGCGCGATCCCCGAGCCGGTGCCGACGGCGGCGATCGCGCCGCTGAGCACCAGGATCAACAACCCGAGATTGGAGCCCACGTAGCGTATGTTCACGAGCCGCTGGCTACCCCGCGAAGAGTCTGCGGAATTCCTTCTCGGTACCGTGGGGACCGATCGCGATGAGCGTGTCGCCCACCCGGATGGTGTCGTTGGCACCGGGCACCATGACGCCGTCCTCGCGCTGGATGGCGGCGATGATCGAATGGGCCGGCATCTTGACGTTCTTCAAGGCCTTATCGGTGGCCGGCCCGTTCGCGGACGGACGAACCTCGTACACGTCGGCCGCGCCCTCGGCGAGGCTCGCCAGGCACCGTACCGGACGCGTTTCGATCAGACTCTGGATCTCTCTGGCCGCGACCTGCCGTGGGCTGAACGCATGGTCGATCCCGACGTGCTGCAGCAAGTGCATGTACGTCGACCGCTCGACCACCGCGATGCAATGGGCCGTCCCCCACGTCTTCGCCTGCGCGGCGCCGAGGATGTTGTGCTCGTCGTCCCGGGTGAGGGCGACGAAGGCGTCGGCGGATCCGATATGCTCCTCTTCGAACTGGGCCGGGTCCGTCGGGTCCGCCTGGATCACCGTCACGTGATCGAGCTTCTGGGCGAGTTCCTCGGCTCGCGCCGGGTCGGTTTCGAACAAGCGAACCGAGAAGTGGCGTCCCTTCAACGCCCGGCACAACCACACGGCGATCGCCGGACCTCCCATGATGACGACATGCTTGCGCTTCGTCTTGCCCGTGTAGAACAAGCGACGCGCCTGCTCGATCACGCTCGTTTCGCCGATCAGGTGGACGATGTCGCCCTCCGTTGGTCGTGAGTCCGCATCCGGGAGGAACGCGTGCTCGCCACGCTCGATCACCGCCAGCCGAACACCACGCGGCAACTTGAGTTCCGCCAGCCGGACGCCCGTCGCCGGAGCGGACGCCTCCACCACGAATCGCTGAAGCTCCACGCGGCCGCGGGCAAAGTCCTCGACCGCCATCGCGCCGGGATTGCGCAGCATCCGGGCAATCGCCATCGCCGTCACGTATTCCGGGCAGATCAGTTGCTCGATGCCGAGATGGGCCGCGTAGTCCAGACCTTTCTGCTCGAAGTACGCGCTGTGGTGCACGCGGGCCAGGCACTTCCGGGCTCCGACCCCTTTCGCCACCGCCGCGCTCAGCAGGTTCAACTCATCGAGGTTCGTGGCGGCCACGAACAGGTCGCAGTCTTCGCCACCCGCGTTGCGGATTACGTCGGCGTGGGCTGCGTTGCCCGTGAGCGTGCGGATGTCCGCCGTATCCTCCAGCGCCTGCAAGACGCTGGGCTGGAGATCGATGACCGTGACGTTGTGCCCGGTACCGCCCAGCACTTCGGCCGCATAGCGCCCGACCTGGCCCGCACCCGCGATGATGACGTTCACAGAAGCCCTTCCACTCGATCCTACCGACGACCGGAAAACCGATCATACCAGCCCGATTGCAGCGAGCAATCGGAATTGCCAATTACCAATTACTAATTACTAAGGCGGCCTTCGGCCGCAACCAAAGTCGAAACCGCGCGTCTGGAACAGCTTATGTCAACAGCACTTGTGTGTACGCCGTAAAAAGATGCGCGCAAACCGCGCTCATGTTGCGGAGTAAGATTCTAATGAGGCGACGCGGTGGAATGGCTACTGGCGTGGCTTGCACCGTACTGGTATCGCCGCTCACGGTGGACAGCACATCGCGTGGTGGTGCTGTGACGAGTCGCACCACGCGGCCGCCCGAGCGTGATCGGCCGACACGCCCTCTGCCGCCAGCAAACCTGTCGCCAAAGTCGCCTCATTAGTAATTAGTAATTGGTAATTAGTAATTCGGAACTCATCCTCCTATCCTCCCCGGCCGGTACGGAAGCTCCAGAATGTACTCCACCCACCGGCGTTCAAACATCTCGTCGATCGGCCCGAACGCCGCCTCAAAGGCGTCGATCTCTTGCTCCCGCGTGTACGTCACGCCCGGCTTGCGCTGGGCGAGGGCGTGAATATACGCGGCGAACGCCTTTTGATAGCGTCGCTGGAGGTAATGCACGAGCGCCCAGGATTGCGCGTAATGATACACGATGTTCCGGTCACCCCGGGCGAGGCGATCGTGCTCCCCCGTCAACTCGCGCAGCGGCACGAAACGTCCCTCCAGGTAGGCGTATCTCAGGTTGGCCGCCTGCGGACGGTCGCCTTCGGACCCGGCGGTCAGGCACGACCGAAAGTCACGCAAACGCATCTGGTTGATCGTTCCGAACCCGGACCCGGTGGAAGTCGGCGGCGTCTCGAACAGGCATGCCAGCCCTTCGACCAGCCAGGTCGGGTTCTGGGCCCCGACCGTGTGCACCCCGATGTTGTAAAACGTCTGGTGCGTGACTTCGTGCTGGACGACCAGTTGGTTCACGTGCGTCACGTACCGATCCCGCTGGTTCCGCGCCGTGTGCAGCCGCTGGCTGATTGACCTCCGCTGACCCCGGGACAGCCGCCGCCGATCGGACAACTGGGTCGACAGGTCGTCGATGACCGTCGACAGGTGCTCCACCCGCGGCGACTTGAGCGTGTTGTAGAACGCGGACCGGTTCAAATAGATCGAGAACACGCCGTTCGCCGCCGGGTTGCTGAACCCGATCGACTCGCCGTACTGAACGAACTCTTCCGGCGTCTCGAAGAAGAACACGGCCAGCCGCGACTCCGGCGTGGTGACCGGGATCTCGCCCGCCTTGCAGAACCGGTGAATCGCCTGGTACGTGCGTTCCGCGCGGCGGAGGAAGTCGTCCAGTACTTCGTCCGAGGTATTGTGTACGATCACGAAGTGCGGCGTTCGCCGGATGGCAAACCCGTCGCCGACCACGGCCAGCAATTCCGCCTCGGCCGCCGTGTCGATCGGGATGGGCGGCTCCTCGTCGCCGGCTGCCGCGCCGACCGCCGACGCGATGGACAGCATGGCAAGGCACGCCCATCGCCACGCGACCGCCCACCCTGCGCCGTGCGGCGACCGGCGATCCCCCGTTGTCCATCTCCGCTGCATCATGCGTGACACTCGGCTCCGGTCATCCCGACAGACGGGCCACCAGCGACGGCGGCGCGCCGATATCCGCCACCGTCACGTCGCCCGTGTACGCGGCGGCCCCGGGCTGCCTGAAGCCCACTTTGTTCGCCACGAACGTCACCGTCTGCGTGGCCCGAATCGTCGCGTTGCACGGCTGGCCGGTATCGCAGTCCAGCCCCGACGGAACGTCCACCGCCACCAACGCCGTTTTGGACACCGCGTTCAGCCCGTTGATCAAGCTGGCCAACGGCTCACGCACCGCGCCGTGAAACCCCGTGCCAAGCAGCGCGTCAACCACCACGTCGGACGGCCGAATCGCTTGCAGCAGCTCCCGGATCGACGGGGCCGCGCCCGCCGCCGCGATCGCCACACCCATCGCCTTGAGGATGCGATGGTTCGTCCCGGCATCCGGCGTGAGTCGGGCGGCCTCGCCGGCGAGGTACACCCGCGTCTCCACGCCGCGATTCAACAGGTGCCGGGTGATGACGAATCCGTCGCCGCCGTTGTTTCCCGGACCGCAGACCACGACGACCCGGTCGCCCCCGCGGGCGGCGCGGATTTCGTCGATCCGGTCCGCCGCGTTGCGGCCGGCGTTCTCCATCAGCACGATGCCCGGGATTCCCAGCTCGTGGATCGCCACGGCGTCGACCCGCCGGACCTGGTCGCGTGTCAGTGTGGGCAGGCTCATCGCCCTATTCTAGCGCGCGAGGGGGCGTGGCGGTAGCGCCCGCGTTGACACCCCATCCGCTCGATCTAGAATCGCGGCATGCATATCCTGCTGACCAACGACGATGGGATCCTCGCCCCGGGGCTCGCCGCGATGTATCGCGAGCTGACCTCGCTCGGGGACGTGAGCGTCGCCGCCCCGGACTCCGCCCAGTCCGCCTCGGCCCACGCCATCACCATCAACGCACCGCTGACCGCTTCGCGGGTCCACTTGCAGAACGAGTTCTACGGCTGGGCCATCGGGGGACGCCCGGCCGATTGCGTCAAGCTTGCCGTCAGCGAGCTGGTCGACCCGCGACCCGACCTCGTGGTCTCCGGCATCAACGACGGGGCTAACGTCTCGATCAACATCCTCTATTCCGGTACCGTCGCCGCCGCCGCGGAAGGGGCACTGCTCGGCATCCCGTCGGTCGCCGTGTCGCTTGAGCACGGCGGCGAACTCAATTTCGCCCGGGCGGCGCAAATCGCTCGCTCCCTGATCGACAAGCTGGTCGAGGACGGACTCCAACCCGGGACACTTGTCAACGTGAACATCCCGCGTATCCAGCCGAATCGACCCAAGGGGGTCCGCGTAGTGCCACAGGCCGTCCAGACCATGGACGATCACTACGCCCAGCACGAAGGGCCGATGGGCAGCCGGCAGTTCTGGCTGCGGGGCAGCTTCAAGGATTACGGTGACGACGCAAATACCGACCTGCGCCGCCTGATCGACGGCTACGTGGTCGTAACGCCGCTACACGTCGATCTGACGGACCGAGCGCGGCTCCAGGACCTCGCGGCGGTAAAGTGGCCGGACGTGAGAGAGTAAGGACCACCCATCACCCGCTGTCCATGACGGGCGCTGGCGCGCCATGGCCGGTGAGTCGGGCGATGACGGCATGACGGTCCGGGCCACAACACGGCCGCGGCACCTGGGCCATGGACGCGCGTTCCGGCCGGCAAACGGCTCGCACAAGACGCCTCCTTGGTTATCTGTAGTTGGCCGTTTATCGGACCCCCCGCGCTAAATGATCCAAACCCCTCTAATTCCCGATAGTCACTTGGTGCGGCGCCGCATCGCCGGCGGCGTGCGCAGGCCACGTGCGCTGCGCGCCGCAAGGATGCGAGCGGATACACTCACGATGCCCGTCTACATGCAACCTCATGAACTCGAGCCGGGCATGCGGCTCGCCAAGCCGGTCATCTACGACCGCAAGGTGCTCCTCGCCTCGGGGCGCGTGCTGACCGGTCTCGACATCGAAACCCTCCGCCAGGACTACCCGCGGCTGATCATCTACATCCTCGACCCGGTGCTGGACGACGTCGTTTCCTTTCAGGACGTCGCCCGCGACCGGAAGGTGGCCGCCACCGCGCGCCAGAAGCTGCTTTCGACCATGACGTCGGCACGGGAGAAGTTCGCGGCCCGGATGTCCCTGCGCGGGCTCGACCTGCGCGGCGTCCACGAGGCGATGGCCTACATCACTCACCACCTCAACGAACACCCCGAGGCGGCGGCCATGATCATGCGACCGGGCAAAGAGGGCTGCTACCTGACCGACCACCCCGCCAACGTGTTCTACCTGAGCCTGGTCGTGGGCAACGCCGTGCGAAACTCGCTCCGACGCGGCACCGCACAACAAACCCGGTCCGCCATCAACCTCGCACCGCTCGGTCTGGCCGCCCTCTTTATGGACGTCGCCCTGTGGGTGTTGGAGGACATTTTTGATCATCCCGGCCCCCTGACACAGGAGGAGCGACAGGTCGTCCTCCGGCACCCGTCTACGTCCGCCGAGATGCTCCCCACCGACATGC
>CAZBUJ010000002.1:0-168002 GCA_964495075.1 uncultured Phycisphaeraceae bacterium | reverse complement strand
TGCGAAGGGTTGCTGGCCGTTGCTCGTTTCGTCACACAAGAATACACACTTCGAAGAGCTGATGGAGTTGGGCACGGGAGCGAAGATGACTATCGAGCGACTGATCCTGGTTCACAATCCCCCGGCGGCAGGGCGTGACGCGGGTTGGAGCCCGCGGCGGGCGCGACGGCCGGGGGCCGGCTGGGCGGGCTGGTCGGGCTGTAACGAGGCAGGCAAGGACGGCAACGGCAACGTTGCGGGAAGTGAAAGGAACGGAGGGGGAGGATGCCGGAAGACGGACGGCCGATTACAGATGCGGCGCGGCGGGCGGGCGGGCGGCGTGTGTCAGTCCGTGGCTCGGAGGGCGAGCACCCGGTCCATCAACTCGCGCAATCGCACCGGGTCGGGTGGGTTGTGCCATCGGCCTTCGGTCTTGATGTGCGATCCGACGATGAACGCATCGGCCGCCGGCCAGAGCGATTCGAGGGTGTCCGGTGTTACCCCGCTCCCGACCACCACGGGTACCCCGACCGCCTGCTTGACCGTCCCGAGATCCGCCGGATCGGTCGGGCGACCGGTGGCCACCCCCGTGACCACCAGCGCGTCGGCGCCAAAGAACTCCGCCGTCCGCGCCGTTTCCGCCAGGTCCACGTCCGCCGTGATTGCATGACTCGAGTGCTTCTTCTTGATGTCCGCCCACACCGCGATGTGACGGGCACCTATCGCCCGACGATACCGCAGCAAGGCGCCGGCATCGGCGTCCGGCATCAAGCCTTCGTCGGCCACGTGGGCGTACACGAAACCTTCGGCCCGGATAAAATCCGCCTCCGACGCCTGGGCCACCGCGAGAGCCTGCTGGTTCGCCCCGGCCAGAATCTGCACGCCCAGCGGCAGGCTCACCACGCGACGGATCGCGCAGGCCACGGCCGTCATCGCCGCGGTGATCTCCGGACCCACCTGCCGCATGCGGTACGGAACGTCGTGCATGTTCTCGATCAGCACCGCGTCCACGCCGCCGTCGGCGAGTGTTCTCGCTTCTTCCGCCGCGCTGCCGACGATGGTGGAGATGTCATGCACGCTGCGCGGCGTGCCCGGCAGCGCCGCGACGTGGACCATCCCGATCATCGCGTGCCGTCGGTCGAAGAGCGAGTGCGAAGGCCCGGAAGCGTGTGCCGTCACGGTCATCGTTCCCAACGTGCCGCGTTATCGGCGCCCTGCGCGTTACGAGTGCGTTCTCGGTCCCATTCTCCAGCCGGGCACCATGGAACACGGCCGATACTCTGTGGCTTCTTCTATGTTCTCGCGTCGTTCCGGTCAAGAGCGGTGCGGGGTCTAAAGCACCGCTGAGGCATCGACGATATCGTGAGCACAGGAACCGTCGTTCGGGACCCGTCGGAACAGCCGCTCACGCTTCGTCGCCTAACGGGATCGGGCATGAAACAGGACCGCCAATGGACCGGATTCGGCTGGGTTGACCTGGTGATCATCCTCGCCGTCGTCGGCACGATCGCCGCCGTCGCCGTGCCGCGGATCAGCAGCGCCGCACGCGGCGTCGCCGATACCTCACTCCACGAAGACCTGGCGCGGCTCCGTCGGGCGATCGAGCTCTATGCCGCCGAACACAACGGACAGTTTCCCGCCCGGGACAACAACGCCGACACCTTCATCAAGCAACTGAGCCAGCGCACCGATGTCAACGGCCACGTCGGCCTGTCCGACGAGCACCTGTTCGGCCCGTATCTGGAGGAAGGAATCCCCGTTCTCTCCGTCGGCCCCAACCGCGGGGCGTACAAGGTGATGATCGCCGCTACCGGCCCGACCATCGACGAGACCGCGACCGACATCGGATGGGTCTACAACAGCCGCACCGGCCTGATCGTCGCCAACACCGACGACCTGGATGAATCGGGCACGGGATACGACCTGTATTGATCGCGCGCCGACCGGCGGAAGGGACTCGCGAATCGCCAATCCGCAATTGGTGATCGCCTTCCGCGATCACCAGGCGAGACCGCCGGTCAACGACTCCACTCCTTTCCGCCGCCCCGCTCTCGGCCGAAGGCCGGGCCGCTGCTTTTGGAAACGCGTCGCAATAGCCACGTCCGTTTCTTCGTTTGGCCTGTCGTGCAACAGCGGCTGGGGATGGAGACATTCGGACGCGGCCGCCGGCGTCCTGCACGGCGGTGACGGTCCATTGAAGACCGGCCGGACGCGCGGCCAGCCTCGATCCGCGTCGTGGACGCGGTCCGTACGGTCATCCTACCCGGCGTGGCGACGCCGGGCGTGTAGCAAATCCCGATAGTGAGACAAAGGAGGAAAGCCAATGTCCAGAGCCATGGTCATGGTCTGCGCATGTGCAGCCATCGGTATGGGGGCAGGGCCCCTGTGGGGGCAGCCGTTCGGTTCGATCAACGCCGAGTTGCCGGAACTCGCGCCGACGATCGAGTACGTAGCGGAGGGGGAAACGACGATCGAGGAGACGGTGGCGCCCACCGACGAGCTGGTGGCCGACGCGATCGAGTCCTGCGACGAGTGCACGGAAGACGCGGCGTGCTGCTGCGAGTGCCGTGTGCGAACGATCGGTCGCGGTCCGGTGAGTGGGTTCGGCCTGCACAGTCCGCGGTTCCGTGGTCTGCGGATGGTGATCCGCGACCACGAGACGTGGGCCTGGTTCTGGGAGCACCACACCGCTCCGCTCGATCCGGCCCCGCCGTTGCCGGAGATCGACTTCGAGGACTCCGTGGTCGTGGTGGCCATCCTCGGCGTGCGGACCTCAGGCGGCGGACCGGCCATCGGCATCACCCGCGCGACTCGCTGCGAAGGGGCGACGGTGATCGACGTGGCCGTCAACAACTGGCCCGGTCCGTTGGAGATGATCACGAACCCGTTCCACATCGCGGTGGTCTCGAACCGATGCCTGCCGCGGTGGGCGTCGGCGCTGTTCGTGTCGCACGCCCCGCCTCATCGGCCGGGTATGGTCGTGGGGCGCGTGCTGGCCGCGGACGAGCCGGAGGCGCGGCCGGTCCCGTTGGAAGGGGCGTTGGTGCGGCTGATCCAGCCGGGCGAGGAGCCGGAGGTCGTCGCCCGTCGCCTCACCGACGAGGACGGTTTCTATCGATTCATCGACGTCCGCCCCGGCCGGTACGAAATCGTGGCCGCTGCGGAAGGCTACGCTCCGCGTGGCTGGCCGGTGCAGGTGCATTCAAGCCACGCCACGGTGGTCGACCTGATCCTACACCCGGAGGAGCCGCCGCTCGCCGCCACCGGCAAATGACCGCGTTCCGGTATTGACGAAGCCGGGTAGTTCTTCCGCCGGCCCGAGCCGTGCCAGGAGATGGCACAGCCGGGCCGGCGGCGTTTGAATGACGAATGATGAATTGGTGATCGCCTTCGGCGATCATCGGCGATCAACGGGGACGCGGGACGAGGCGTTTCGGCGACGTGGGTGATTACAGGCGGTCCAAACGGCGCGGTGAGGTGAGGCAAGCCGCGTGGGTGGGGTGCGGGGCGGACTGGTTGTTCCGGAGATGTTACGGCCGGACGGGGCCCGACGGCGCGGGGGTATGGGCGTGCTCCGCGGGGGAGGAGATCGTTTTGGCTGGAGTCGGATCGGTGGCTCGCGTACGATGCCGGCTCGAGGCTCGACAGACGGGGAATCCCCGGCCGTGGCTTCGGGGTGGGAACGAATGTCCGTTGCCGAGCGGCTCTGGGGGGCGAGGCGGGAGGCTCACAGTGGATCTCTGGACGGCCCTGCTGGATATCCTGTTCCTGCTGGCGGCGGCGATCGTGTTGGGCGGTCTCTGCGAGCGACTGCGGCAGAGCGCCATCCTCGGTTATCTGCTCGCGGGCACGCTGCTCGGTCCCCATGCGCTCGATTGGATGCCGAATCACGAAGCGGTGTCGACGATCGCGGAACTGGGGGTGGCGATGCTGCTGTTCGCCATCGGGCTCGAGTTCTCCTGGCGCCGTTTACGCAGCATCGGTGGGCTCGCGCTGCGGGCCGGAACGCTTCAGATCGTGCTGACAAGTCTGGTCACGGCGGGTATCTGTCTGGCGGGCGGGCTCGGCGGGCGGTCGTCGCTGGCGGTGGGCGCCATGATCACGTTGAGCAGCACGGCCTGCGTGTTGCGTCTGCTGGTTAACCGCGCGGAGATCGACAGCGTTCACGGGCGCAACGCGTTGGGCATCCTGCTGCTTCAGGATGCGGCGGTGCTGCCGATGGTGATCCTGGTCGCGGTGCTGGCGGGGGCCGGTTCGCTGGGACAGGCGGGTTGGGAGTTGGCGCGTGCGATCGGAGCGGCGGCGCTGTTTGCCGGGGTGTCGTACGTGCTGCTGAATCGCGTGGCCCCGGTGCTCTTGAGCGTAAGGGAGGCGGCCCGGAATCGTGAGTTGCCCGTGCTGCTCGCGATTGTCATGGTGGTGGGCGCGGCGTGGGCGGCCCACCGGATCGGCCTGTCGCCGGCGATCGGGGCATTCGTGGCGGGGATCCTGCTGGCCGGCTCGCCGTTCGCGACGGTGATTCGCGCCGACGTCGCGCCGCTGAGGACCTTGTTCGTGACGCTCTTCTTCAGTTCGATCGGCATGCTCGCCGATCCGCGGTGGGTGGTCGGTCACTGGCTGCCGGTGGCGGCCCTGGTGGCGGCGATCGTGGTCGGCAAGACGGTCCTGACCTGCGGAGCGGTATGGCTGTTTCGCCGGTCGTTCGGGTACGCGGTGGCGACCGGAACGTGCCTCGCCCAGGTCGGCGAGTTTTCGTTCGTGCTCGCCGACGTGGGGTTGGATGCGGAACTGATCAGCGACGCTCTGTTCAAGCTGATGGTATCAGCCACGATCGTGACGCTGTTTCTGACTCCGTATCTGGTGGCGGTGGCGCCGCGTCTGGCCGCCGTGTGGCGCGAGTGGCCCGCCGGCGGGGCGAGTCGGGCGGCGGAAACGAGCGAGCCCGGGGCGGACCGTGGTGGCCACGTCGTGATCGTGGGCTTCGGACCGGCCGGCCAGCGGGTGGCCGAAGAGCTGCTGCAGGAACACCAGTCCAAGATCGTGGTGGTTGAACTCAACCCGAAGTCGGCGGCCGTCGCGCGATCCTACGGGCTCGAGACACACATCGGCGATGCCACGCGTGCGGAAGTGTTGGAGCGGCTGCACGTGGGCACGGCCCGCGTGGTTGCGGTAACGGTGCCGGACACAACGACGTCGCGGAGAGTCATCGAGCAGGTGCGTTCGCTGTCGCCGGATACGATGATCGTGGTTCGGGCGCGGTATCACTTGCACCGTTGGCAACTGGCGATGGCCGGAGCGCAGGTGGTGGCGGACGAGGAAGACGGCGTCGGCGCGGAGATTGCCTCGCAGGTGCGGAAACTCATGCCCGTCGACGAGGTGGAACCGGCGGCGGATTCGTGACCGGACCGCGTGACACACCAGGCCGTGCGGCGGGCGGAAGCGCCGGCTTCCAGGACGCGGACAAACCGGGCACAAACAGGAACGGACCGCCCGGGCCGGACCGTGACGGTCTCGGGTCTTGATGACCGGCGCATCTTTGCCGCGGTCCTACGGCTTGCAGATCTTGTGGTATGCCTCCGGGCCGCGCCAGTAGAACATCTCGTCCTGCGACTTGTCGGGCACCGCAAAGGTGATGCTGCTCAGCTCAGGTCGGTTGGACCACAACGGGAGCGGGGCCGTCACACCGAACAACGAGACGTTGATCGACCGCGGCACGTCGTGCGTGACCCGCGTTTCAAAATGGATGCCGCCTTCCTCCCCGACCGACTGGGCGGTGACCGAACACTGCCAGCCGGTCAGGCCGAACTCGGCCAGCGCCGCTCCGCCCGCCTCGCGCAAGTGATGGATCCTCGCTTTCATCGCCCGGGCCTGCTCCGAGTTCACGCACCAGCTGCACTCGCGGGTGATGGTCGGGTGGGAGGCGGAGTTCGGGGCCCAGAACCCGTCCTCGTACAGGTAGAACGCCCAGGCCACCGGGTTCGCCGGATCGGCATACGACTCCAGATGGGGCATGGGGCTCGGCCAGTTCGATGGCGTCAACGCCAGGCGAAGCAACCCGGTTGACAGGTACAGGAACGAGTCCGAGGTGATCCGCGGGTTTCTCGCCGCCACGCCGGTCTCGCCCGAGTGACCACCCTGGATAACCGAGCCGTCCGCCTCCAGCCGCAGCCAGGTGTGCCCGACGCCGATGTACTTCTCGACTACGTTGAGTTGCAGGAGCTCCTGCACCATCGCTTCAATGCCGTCGTGGTAGGGGAGCCCGTAGGCGTGCGTTCGCATCGTGAAGATGCACGGACAACCGTGCAGCGCCTTTATCTCCTGAACGGAACCCAGGGTCGGCGAGCGCTGGTAGTCCTTTCCGTCACTCTCCAAGCCCCACGGGTCCACGAAACGCGTCGGGTTCGATCGGGCATAGTTGTACAAGTTCATGCCGTCGCGATACCCGGTAGGGTCGCGCTGGAGGAACCGGCCGTGCATGCCGTCGTAATGCCGGGCCCGCGAGTACTGCAACGACATCGCCTGCGCGTCGAACACGTCGAGGGTCCGACCCGTGAAGTAATAATGGCTGAGGGCACCCGGCGAGCTGGCGCGGAACGCCTCCGGCGGAGCCGGCGTGTACTCCGCCGAACCGATCGCCCCCGTGAACCAGATCTCACCGGCTTCGCCCGACGCCGCGGTGAAGGTCAGGCCGGCCGTGGGCGGCGCCGGCGCACCGCCCGCGTCGCCCGTCTTCGTGAGACGATCGTAGTCGCGGCCGTCCACGTCCCCGTCGTGATCCTCGTCACCCGCCAGCCCGTACGGTCGCGGCATGCCGTACGCGTCGTACTGCACCGCCTCGACCAGCTGACCGCGGTCGCCCACGATCCCGACCACGTTGTCGAGGTCACCGAGCAGGTAGTAGTAATCATCCGTGCCGGCGTCGCCGACGTCCGGATCATTCGTGAACATCACCGCCCGCTCGTCGACGTAGGTCGTCCCGTGGATATACCAGCGGTAGGGCGTCGCCGGGTCTCGATCGTCGTACTCGACGAGCACCGACTGGTCGTCGTACACGTAACGCAACGTGCGACCGTCGATGGTCGTTTGCGTGCGACGGCCCAGCGCGTCGTACGTGTACTCGGCGTGTACAGCTTCGCCCGCATCGCGTACGCCGTCGCCGTCGACATCCGCGAAGACGCGGACCAGCCGGTTGCCGTGGTCGTACTCGTAGCCGTACCCGCGCTCGTCGAGCACCAGGTTGCCTGCGGCGTCGTACCGCGTGGCCGCCGCAACGTCGTTGTCGATAACCTGGGTGTACTCGTTGCCCTCGTTGTGCCGGTAGGCCGTGCCCTCGCCGGCCGCCGTCGGCTCGCACTCCCGGGCCCAGTAATGCTCACGGTTGCCGAGGGCGTCGTATTCGAATCGCTCGTCGCCGGTCACCGCGCCGAAGTAGTCGACGCGTGTCAGACGACCGAGCGTGTCGTAGGTGTACTCGAGGTCCCACGTCGGGACGACATCGCTGTTCTGCCGGCAGGAGCTGGGCGAACCGACCGCGTCGCGATCCAGCGCGAAGGAGATCAGGTCCGTTTCGCCGACCACGTTGCGAATGCCGATGGTGCGGCGGTGCCCGTCGTAGTGCCGGGCCGTCTCGATCGCCACCGCCTGGTCGGTCAGCACGCGCCGCTGCGTGACAAAGTCGCCGTGGTGAACGTACTCGACAACGGGACGACCGTCCCGGCGGATGCGCGTGTTCCGGCCGGCTTCGTCGTACTCGAACGCAAGCACCGTTGCCGTGTCCGCCGGATAGGTCAGCGCCACGCGGTCGCCGGCCGGACCGTACTCAGCCGACACCGTCTTGACCACCCCGTCCACCGTCTGCTCTTCCGCCACCAGCCGCCCGAGGCCGTCGTAGGTGCGATGCCCGTGGTTCCGATCGTCCGATGCATAGTCGGTCAACCGCCCTGCGCCGTCGTACGCGAACGCGTGGTCGACGCCGCCGCCCGGCACGAACGTGCGGATCATCAATCCGCGGCCGTCGTACTCGTACCGCGTGGCGATCCCCCGCTGGTCGACCCGTTCCAGAAGTCGGCCCGCCGCGTCGTACCGCTGCCGGATCTCACCGGACTCGCCTCCCACGCCGTCGTCGGGATAGCGAGTCACCGTACGTCGACCGGCCGCGTCATACTCGTACTCGGTAATCAACTCGGCGGTGGTGTCCGCCGCGATGACTGCCGCGAGGTTCCCATGGCGGTCGTAGGCGCGGCGGGTGACCCGGGCCAGCCCGCCGGCGTCTTCGGTGCGCTCGATCTCGAGCCCGAGCAGGTTGTAGCGGACCTGCGTTTCGTTGCCGTCCGGGCCGACGACGCTGGTGGCCCGCCCGAGCCCGTCGTACGTGTACCGCGACTCCAGCGGTGGCGACCCGTCGCTGCCGATCTGACGGACGATCACCTCGCTCATCGACGGCGAATACACGTATTCCGTGCGACGGACGCCCATCGGATCGGAGATGGTGTGGGCCGCGATCCGTCCGGTCTTCGCGTCATACTCGAACGTTTCGAAGTTCGTGTCGGGGTCCACCGGGTGCGAGACGCGTGTCAGGCGGCCGATGCCGTCGTAGGTCATCGTCGTCGACCGGACCTGGTCGCCGACGTTCACCATCTGATGCGAGACTTTGCCCGCGCCGGCCGCGCCGCCCGGGTGATACCGCCGTTCGGTGATCGAATCGCGATTCGTGTCCGGCGCCGCGTTGCTGGCCGGATCCCGCATGCGAATCATGCGCGTCAGCCGGCCACCCAGATCGTACTCGAGCCGGGACTGCGACAGCGGTGCGCCGTCCTTGTTGACCTGCCACACGCGTGTCGGTTTCCCCCGCGTGTCGAAGTCGTACACGGTGGTGTGTCCGTCGGGGTCGGTCACGCGGCGCGTCCGCCCCCGGGCGTCGGCGACGTAGGTCATCGTCAGCGACAGTCCGCCGGGATCGACGGTGCGTGACACCAGCCGGCCAGCCGCGTCGTATTCGTTCTCGGTGACCGTGCCCATCGGATCGATAGTGGCGATCGGCCGGTTCAGGGCGTCGAAGATCGTTCGTCGCTGGCGGTCACCCGATTCGAACTCTCGCAAGTTCGTGTTGTTCGCCGCCTTGTCGATCGTAGCCGTTTTCCGCCCCTCGATGTCGAACACCTGCAGCCGGATGGCGTCGGTCTTGCCGTCGACACCGGCGACGGCGCGCCGGCGGGAGACAATCTGTCGGCCCAACTCATCGCGCGTGACGACGGTATCCGACAACACGCGATCGTCGGATAGGTCGAGCACCTCGGTGTGGCGGAGCAGTCCCGCGTTGTCATACTCGTATTCCGTGCGGGTCGCGTCACCCCGGGTCTCGGAGCGCTGGCGACCGAACTCGTCGTACTCGTAGCGCGTGGCCTCACCGGAGGCATCGATCCGTTGGGCCAGCCAGCCGTCCGGGCCGTAGACGTATCGATCCACCACCGGCTCCACGCCCCGGCCCGACGTGGCTTCTTCGACCTTGCGGCCCAGCCCGTCGTACGTTGTTCGCTTGATCGATCCGTTCGGATTGACCTGCTCGATCTGCCGACCCTGGTAGTCGTACCGGAAGGTCGTGGTCATCGTGCTGCCGTCCGGGCCCGGCAAGGACTCGGCGATCCGGCGGCCAGCCGTGTCATAGGTGTAGGTCGTGTCGGACCACGCTTTCGGCGAGCCGAAGGCAAACGGCTCGTCATCGATCGCGGTGCGAACACGGGCCAGGTTGCCGTGGTCGTCGTACTCGTACCGTGTCTGGCCCAGGACGAGATCGTCGGCCCCGTCGACGTAGACGATTTCGTCCACTGCCCGGCCTGCCTCGTCGTAAACAGTCTCCGTCACCGTACCCCGCGGGTCGATGACGGCCGTCTGCTCGCCGAAGCTGTTGAAGCGGTAGCGGGTGGCTGATTTCGCCTTCGCGGTGGCGGCCGCGGCGTTTGCGGTCAGGCCGATCATGCGGCCGAACTCGTCGTACTCGTAGTCGGTGTAGATCATGTCGTCCGCCGCGCCGGTGCGACCTTCCCGGCGGAGCCGACCGCGCTCGTCGTACGCGTAAGTAGTGCGGGCCCGGACGATGCCTTTGCCTTCCAGCAGGGCCACGGCCGGCAGTACGCGCTCTGCGATCCGGCCGTCCGCGTCGTATCGCAATTCGGTCGCGCCGCCGCGTCGATCCACGCGGTAGACGGGGACGTGCGTACCGGCCGCTTCGTTGTACACGGATGCCGTCACCTCGGAGTCGGTGACGCCGCCGTCGCGGCCGCGGGTGTACGTCCACAGGTAGCGCGACGCGACCGCCGTCACCTCCCCCGGCAGGGCGGGGGCCCCGGGCAGGTCGGCCATGCCCGCCGGTTCGCCGGACGGGTCACCGCTGGCCGCCTTGAGCAATCGCGTCATCGCCCCGTCCAGCGACGCGTCCGCCGCCTCGGCCGGCGCCTCGAACCAGCGCAGCACGGTCACCGAGGTCACGCTGGCCGGATTGGTGACTTCCGTGACGCGGGTGCGAATGCCGGTGGTCGGATCGCGGCTCACGGAATAGGTGTACCGTGTTTCAAGCGCGTCACCGCTCGGCGCGCTCCCGATCGGGAACAGGTCGGTGTATTCCTTGAGCCGGGTCAGACGCCCGTTGGCGTCGTACTTCTCGACGGCGATCCGCTCCATCGTGTCGGAGACCGGCTCGCGGACGGTGACCGTCCGCCGGCCGTCGCTCGACGTGTCGTAGGCGATCGCCTTGACGACGACCAGCTCGTTCGCGTCATTCCGCTTTTCGTGCAGGACCAGCCGGCCCGCTTCGTCGTAGGACAGTCGCTCCAGTTCTTCGCCGTCGGCATCGGTGATCGACTCGAGACGCCCGTCCGCGTCGTGATAGATGCGCTTCTGCCGGGTGGCGCACGAGGTACAGCCACCTCCCTCCACTCCCACCACGCGGTCGCCGTCGTAGATCAGCGTTTGCGCCCGCTCCTCACGAAGCCGGCCGAACATTTGCGGCACCAGCCGGATCAGACGGTCTTCGTCGTCGTAGGTTAGCTGGATGAACGTGCTCGACGACGGCTCGCCGCTGACGATGCGGGAGAGTCGGCCCTCGCGGTCGTAGACGTAGGAGCATTCGACCTCGTAGTTGTAGAATGCGGTTCGCACGAGCCGCAACGTGGTGCCGTCGGGGCCCGGCTCGTAGGTGTGGATGCGCCGTTGGTCCGGATTCGTATTGCGGATGATGAGCGTGCCGTCCTGGCCGGCTTGCTCTTCCGGGATAACCAGGCCGGTCACGTAGTCGGGCGCCGGAGTCACGATGACCGATTCCTGGCACCCGTCCAACCGCATCTGGATGTCGCCGTTGGCCAGCCGCCACGCCCGCGGGGCGCGGATGGGATCGCCGCCGCCCGCGAAAACGCGAGCGCTGGCATCGCCGGCCACAAGTCGTGCCAGTTCCTGGCACCCTCCCGCGGCTTCGCGGCTGGTCAATCCGCAATCCGCGGACGAGTCCGTAGTGTTACACCCGTCACAGCAGTGGCACTGGGTGTTGGGCACCGCCCGCAGCGTGACCGTGCCGGCCGGCGATCGCAGCCAGGCGGCGTCCGCGCCGCCCGAAGCATCCCGGTCGCGCCGCCAGAACTCGAACGTCAAAGTGACGTCCCCTTCGCCGAAGTAGCCGCGGGCGGAGAAACGCAACTCGCCGTTCCACCGGAACGCCTGCCATTCGTCGTGGGCCGCCAACGTGCCCTTCGCGTCCCACTCGCCGAAGTAAACGCCGATCGCGTTCTCGGCCGGCGTCGAGTACGTCGCCTTGGCCACGATGTACTCCGGTCGCGGGTCCGAATCCGAACCGGACAACTCGACCAGGCCGTCCGCCGTTTCGCCGATGGCGTACAACGCGTCGCACCCCTCCGGGTTGGGGCACAGCGTGCGTAACGTGTGACCCTGACCGGCCGGCGCGTCCAGTTTGTAGATCTCGATCGCCGGTGCCGCCAACGCCGCGTCCGACGCGATCTGCACGACGCAATCATCGGACGTCGTCCCCGTCACCGCGCCCAGCACGTTGGTGCACGCGCTCGAGGCGGCCACCGCGCCGCCGCCTCCCGCCGGCGCAGTGCTCGTCGGCTGACAACCCGCGCCACCCGCCAGGAGCAGCAGTCCCGTTACGATCGCCGGCCACACCGCGACGCTCGAACCGATTCCCCCGCGCCGATTCCCGTTGCCGCCGCGCTCCACGCTGATTAACGAACGATGCACTGTTGACCATCCTCATTGAGCATGAGCACGTCCCCCGGTGCCGGTTGGCGTGACCATGCGGCTGGGTTATGGGCTGAAACTGACGAAAACATGGAAACTGGGGCCGATGGTAACCCAGCCCCGATCACCTGCAAGCATCAAAACCGAGACGAGGCAGCCCCGAGATTGCCAATCGATTCCTCCAGCGGAAACGGTGACGCCGGGTATGCTCACGATCTGCGCCGTTGAAACGTGACCCAAACCCGGGTCCTGCGACGCGCCTCGACCGCCCTGCCACTGACCGAGCACGGGGCGCGGGGGACGTCGCGTCGCGTCATTATAGCCGGTGGACGAGTGTCCAGCATCGCCCCGGCGGGCCGCCCACGGCGGGGTGGCGGCAACGCGGGCGCGGGCGAGGTCAAATGCCCGCCACCGCGGAGAGCAGTTCGCGAAGGGAATTGAAGGGAAAGCCCACGATCTCGCGGGGTGACAGAAAGATGATCTGCCATCGGCCGCCCGTTCGCTCGAACCGCAACTCCCACTTCGACAACTGCCGGCCCGTTATCTCGTACGGCCCGTACACGCGGGCCGACGCCTGGAAGATCACCGTCGCCCGACGGCCCGACTGGAACGTGACGTCGAACCCGCTGAGCTTGACGTTCTCGGGGTGGACGGCCTTCAGCCCCTTCTGCATCCGACTCACGATCGCGGCGCGGTCCAGTCCTTCCGTCTCGAACTGGGCCGCGATGTGGTGTCCGATACCCTCCGCATCCCCCTTTTCCGCCAAGGCCGCCACCGCGCGGCACTGCGCGATCAGGGCCTCCCGATCCGTCTGCACGAGGGCCTGAACCGCCAGCAGAAGCGGGATACAGGCGAACCCGAACAGCATCGCGCGCCGGGCCTGACTCGTCCGCCGCTGGGCCCACCGGCGCACCAGCACGAACTGAATGACGAGCAGCACGGGAACCAGATACGCCGGCCGCTCGAACAATAGCGCCGTAACAAACTCCAAGTGTGTTATGCTCCCACACGGTTGAAGGCCGCGCCGCCCAACGGGGCTGCTCTCTACTCTCGCCTTTCTCGGCCGCCGGCCGCTCTATTTCAAACTCTCCGGGTTCAGCAGCCGGAGATCCTCCGGCACGAACTGCCCGTCCTTGCGGATCAGCTCGCCGTCGAACCAGATCTCGCCGCCGCCGTACTCCGGCGTCTGGATGCATACCATGTCCCAATGCACGGAACTTCGGTTGCCGTTATCGGCCTCGTCTTCGTAAGCCGAGCCGGGGGTGAAGTGGAACGAACCGGCGATCTTCTCGTCGAACAGGATATCGAGCATCGGTCGGACGACGTACGGGTTGAACCCGATGGCGAACTCGCCGACGTAGGACGCCCCGTCGTCGCTGTTCAACACAGTGTTGAGATGCCCGGTGTTGCTGCTCTTGGCGTCCGTGATTCGGCCGTCGCGGAACTCGAGCCGGATACCATCGTGGACCACCCCCTGGTACAGCGTACGGGCGTTGAACTGGATCGTCCCGTTGACCGAATCGCGAACCGGAGCCGTGAACACTTCCCCGTCGGGAATGTTCAGCTTGCCGCTGCAACCGACGGCCGGAATATCCTTGATCGAGAACGACAACTCGGTGCCGGGACCGACGATCCTGATCTGGTCGGCCTCGGCCATCCGCTTCTCAAGCGGCTTCATGGCCGCGTCCATCTTGCGGTAGTCCATCGTGCAGACGTTGAAGTAGAACTCCTCGAACGCTTCGGTGCTCATCTGGGCCTGCTGGGCCATCGACGGGCTGGGGTAGCGGAGAACCACCCACCGCGTCTGCCGCACGCGAATCTCCCCGTGGACCGGCTTCCACCACACGGACTGGTAGGTCTTCATCGTGTCGCCCGGCACGTCGCCCATCTCGGTGATGTTGTAGCTGCCGCGAAGCCCGATGTAAGCGTCGACCCCCTTCATCCGGAGTGCTTCCGTCTCCGCGATGAGCTGCATCTGGGCCTCGCTCCCGTGCGTGAGGAGGTGCCGCATCACCTGATTGCTCTTGAGGGTGACCAGCGGATCGGCCCCCGCCTGCCGGGCCATGCGGATTAACTCACAGGTCATCTCGTGCGGCACGTCGATCGCCTCAATGAGGATCTTCTCACCCGGCTTCAGCGCCGTCGAGTAGTTAATCAGTACGTCCGCAAGCTTCGTCATCCGGGGATCGATCATCGTGACAACTCCGTTCACTGAGCGAAGGAACACCGGCCCGACCGGCCGCAAGCCGAGCAGCATAACAGAAATCCACCGCGATAGGCAGGCGCCGCGGGGTGACGCCGGCGGCGAAGACGATTCGTGCGGTATGGCGGGCCCGACCGACCCGGCGTCAATCGGATGTGTATCGGACACGCTCGGCGGTGGGGAGATCCGCGGCCTACGCAATGCAGAAGGCCGTAGCCGGTACGCTTCGGGGGGAGTCGGCCTTTTGGAGAAAGTCGTGCCTGGTATGCAGTTACGGCGGGCCGGGCGAGCGCGACGATGGCGAAACACCCGCTCGGTGCGCGTTCGAGGGCTGAACGGTTATCCGCGATGGTCGACGGGGCCACCCGGGCTATGCCCGCTCCACCAGACGGTCGATCAGGTAGCTGGACAACTCCAGCGCCTGGGACGTGAACTCCCCGAAGTATTCCCGCGTCTCGGCGAACATCCGGGCAAACCCTTCCTCGTCCCCGTTCACAATCAGGTCACGCACTTCGCCGGCCGCCGCCGCGAACGCCGCCGTCACTTCTTCCGCCGCCGGGTTGGACATGCCGATCGAGGCGTACAATTCCCACGATTGCCCGAAATGCCGGGCGGTCATCAGCAACTCGAGCAGGTAAATCGGTGACGTGTAGCTCAGTGTCTCGTCAATCGAGACCCCCAGTCTGGCCAGGGTCTTCCCCATCACCTCCGTGCGGTAATGAACCAGCACCTGGACGATCGCCATCGCGCGATCGTGTGCGGCCGGGTCCGCCTCACGGACCACCAGCCCGCGGGCGTGGAGTGTTTCGCGCAGCCACGCTTCCCACGCCTCACCACGACCCCGACACAGAATCACCCGCTGCCCCTGCAACGAATGCACCGACGGCCCGAACATCGGATGTGTCCCGATCACACTGGCCGTCGAGCAGCGCAACATCGCTTCGACCGGCGGCCCCTTGATCGACGTAACGTCCATAAGTAGCGCATCATTTCGCACGAGCGGGCCGACGGTCTCGATCACCGAGACGGTGTCAGCAATCGGCACACTGATCACCACGACGTCCGCTACGGACGCCGCCTCGGCCGCAGTGATCTCAGTTTCAACGTCCACTACGAGAACGCAATGTCCCAGATCCTCAAAGAGTCGGCATAAGCAACGTCCCATCTGCCCCAGGCCACCGATCACCGCCACCGTCCGGGGTTCGACATCCAACGGAACCTCAGCCCGTAATGACGCTTGCCGGTCTCGACTCTCCCACATGATCAACCGGAACACGCTCTCCACGACCTCCGGTGCCAGGGCCAGACGCTCGGCCAGGGCACGACGGTCGCGCACGATCTGTTTCTCGCGGGCGAGGTCGCGGATCGGCACGCCGTGCCGACGTTTATACTCCGCCAGTTCGCCCACCAGCGCCGTGCGGCGGGCCAGCAGATGCAACATGTCTCGGTCGACCGCATCGATCATCGAGCGAATCGCCGCCAGCGATCTCGGATTGTCCGGGTGGGTGTCCGACATGGTTCCTCGTCGCATGGAGTCGTGGGTCAGGTCACGTCGCGGGCAACGGACCGTCTTGAATCAGTGTCGGCAACATCCTGCCCGCCGCTCGACTGCGAGCCGCCGCACGTGGTCACGCCGATCGGTTCGGCCTACAATGGGGTGTTACGATCGGCGCCGCGAATCCGGGCGTCCGGCAGGAGTCAACGATGCCAGCGATGTGGATCAGCATGTTGGGGTCTCTGGTCGGTGCCGGTCTCGGCGGCTACGTGGGCCATCGCGCCCGCCGCGCCGGAGGCGGCGGGTGAGCCTGCACCAGTCATCCGCTCACCGGCGCGTTGTTCGGCGGCCTCCTGGGCTGGATGCTCGCGACAGGTCTGTCGCAATAATAATCCAGTTAGGCCCGTAATGAAGCCAGTTTGGGACGTGCATCACCCAGATAAACCCCCCTTTCCGCCCCGTTCTGTATTGACATGCCCTGCCCGTTCCGATAATCTGGTAGCCGAGAGCGGGGAGAGTTGGACGTGGGGAGGAGACGAGAGAGGTAAGGCATTTCTGCCATATTCCCCATATTGTCCAGCCTGTAGAAGGTAGAGGATTGCGCGTGAAGCGCGCGAAACACGTCGGCGAGCTGCGAGAATTCGCGTCTTTTCCGAATTCTCGCACGCGCGCGTCATCGCAGGGGCTCGTCCCGCCGCTCTGGATGCCAGGATCGGGAGGGACAGAGTGCGATCACGACCGACAACGACATCGGCGGCCCGCCGGCTGCTGTTCGTCCAAGTCGCTCCAGGACCGACCTCGCGGCTGGAAGAATTGACGTCGGGGATCGGCGGAATGGGCTTCGAGGTCCTTCAAGTCGGTCCGGTCGACGATCCGGCGGCGATGATCGCGTCGGTTCGCCCGGTCGCCCTGGTGGTGGTCGACGGGCGGTCACCGTCCGACCGCATCAGCGAGGGGTCGGATGTCGACCGCATCACCGACATGGTCGCGACCGTCCGCCGGCAGTTGCCCGCATCCCAGGTTCTCGTCGTGGTGGATGGCACCCTCAGTCGACAGCAGTTCTCCGACTTGATCCAGGCGGGGGCGAGCAGTTTTGTGCAGCAGACCGCCAACGGGATCAACCGCGATCTGTTGCGTGGCCAACTGGCCAAGTCGCTGGAGCGGTTTGACCGCCTGCGGGATTTCAACCGGTCGTCGGCCGTCGACAAGATTTTCGAAAGCACCGGCGTGGTCGGTTGCAGTCGCGCGATGGGCGACGTGTTACGCCGGGCCGTTCGCGCGTCGCGGATCTCGGATGTTCCGATCCTGATCACGGGCGAGTCGGGGACCGGCAAGCAGCTTCTGGCGGAGACGATTCATCGGTTGGATGCGAAGCGTGCCCGCCGGCGTTTGATCTCGGTCAACTGTGCGGCGATCGCCGGCTCGCTGGCCGACTCCGCGCTGTTCGGGCACGTTCGCGGCGCGTACACGGGCGCGACCGACCATCGACTGGGTCATTTCCGAAGCGCGGACGGGGGCACCGTTCTGTTGGACGAGGTCGGCGACCTGGACCCGCGGCTGCAACCCAAGCTGCTCCGCGTACTGCAGGAAGGACGGGTGCTGCCGGTCGGCGCGGATGAGGAGCAATCGGTGGACGTGCGGGTCATCGCGGCGACGAACCGCCCGCTCGAAGCGCTGGTCGAACGCGGCACGTTCCGGCTGGACCTGTTTCAGCGTTTGAACGTGATTCGCATCGATATTCCGCCGTTATGCGAGCGCCCGGAAGACATTCCGCTGCTCGTCGTTTTTTTCCTCAAGCGGTACGCCGACTACTGCCCCACGCCGATCACTGGCCTCGACGATGCGGCGCATGAATTCATCATGCGCCAACGTTTCGAAGGAAACGTCCGCGAGTTGGAGAACCTGATCCGCCGCGTGCTGGCCTTCAAGACCGAGGGGGACCGGATCACGCTGGACGATCTGTATGCGGTGGGGGCCGGTTCGTCGAGCGGGGACTCGCCTTCGGACGAGGGCGTATTCGTGTCGGAGGTGGTGGACAACGCCTGCACGATGATGGAGTCCGGTCGCTCGACGTTCACCGAACTGCTCGACGAATGCGAACGTCGCCTGCTGGCCCGGGCGATCGAACGATCCCGCCAGACCCACACCGACCTGGCGCGAGAGCTGGGAGTGTCACGCCGTACGTTGTACAACAAGCGCAAAAAGCACCACCTGTAGAGGCCGGTTACTTAGACCGCATCGAGGTCGGTAGCCGCGCGGACGCCCGCCGTGCCCCGTCCCGGGGTCAGCGGAGCATACTCTCCGGAACGTCGCCTCGCTTGATGCCGACCATGGCCACATAGTGGATCGGGTGTCGGTCCGTCGCCAGGCGGTGCTGATAGCGCCGGCACTGGCGCAGTTCCAGCGTGCCATCGTCGCGCATGGCCCGAATCAGGCGGCCGAACCCGGAAGGGTCTCGATTCGACAGGAAGCTTTCCTTGATGTTGAAGGCGATCCACCCACCCGGGCGAATCAGGTTGTACGCGGCCACGAAGGCCCGCGGCGGAATGTCGCCGAAACCGAGCGCGGCAACGCATGTCAGCGCATTGAACCGGTCGCTCGCCAGTTTGCGCCTCTCCTCCTCGTCCAGTGCGGTCATATCGACAACATGGTAGCGGTCATAAACCCCCGGGCGATCGCGTTTCGTTGCCTCCGCCGCCTCTTCAATGATGTCGACACCCACAATGAACTGGGCGCCCAGGTCGGCGAGTTCCTCGCCCATCATGCCGTTACCGGCCCCGAGGTCGAGAGTGCGCAGCTCGCCGGCGTTCATTTTCGCGTGCGACAGCTCGGCTTCCAGCAGGCTGCGCACGACCTTCGGTGAGTCGCAGCGCAGAATGTCGTAGATGATCCGTTCGTACAAGCCCGGGACCGAGTATAGCGCGTCGTAGTCGTGAAAGCGAATCTGCCGCCACTGGCCATTGTCGCGGACCACGCACCATTCCGCGTCCTGCGTCATGGACAAACTCGGCTCGGGCAAAGCCACCAGGAGTTTGCCGTTCTCGACGGTCGACGATCGTCTCTGGGGTACTCGGGCTACTCTGGTCGTCATGAATTCAGCGCTCCGTTCCTTTCTTCGATTTTGCGGATTTCACTTTTTTCTTCTTTGGGGATGGTCGCGGTGCGGGCCACGCGAGGGCTTCCGCCGCGATTTCGGCGGGGATCGCCTCCGCTTGCGTCCCGGTCGTGTTGGGGTTCACCGGTCCGGCCACGAGGATTGGCGACGCGTCCAGCGCCTCGACGTCCATCATCTCCGCGATCCGCTGCAGCGAGGCCAGTGTCTGAAACCGCTCCCAGTCCTTGAGCTTGGCCAGTTCGGCGTGGAATCGGTCCTGCAACAGCGACGGCGCGTTCTGCAGCAACGTCCGGCCCGCTGGCGTGATCGTGATGTTCACGCTGCGGCCATCCTTCTCGTGGGGCGAACGATTGACGTACCCCGCCCGCACCAGGCGCTGGACGATGCCGGTCAGCGTGGGCTGGCCGAGATGGACGGCCCGGGCCAGCGCCCCGATGGAGCAGTCCCCGAGCCGCTCGGCGGCCCGCAGCGTGGCGAGTTGCGGCCAGGTCAGGCCGACTTCATGCACGAGGTGCCGGGAGTGCAGATCAACCGCCCGCATGATCCTGCGTAGCGCCGCCACGATTTCGTTCTCCACCGTCAAGCGGTTTCCCATGGTTCCTCGTCCCCGCGGAAATTTAATTGAACTGCAAGTATAGCACCAGCCGCGCGGGTCCCGCAAGCGCCGCGGAAGCGGGTTGTTTGATTTTCTAAAGCTATGTCCACAAACGAATTACGTTATGACGCCGACGACGGAGGTAAGCGGATGGCCGGTCTTCACTTGCTTTTTGTGCGAACGAAGTTGGCGTCGCGGTGGGATGGAGGCAGGCGGTCCCGTGGACGTTCACGGTGCCCCGGGCGTGGGGGTGGGGGACCGCCGGCGCGCGTGCCGAGGCGTCGCGCATCGTGGTGGTTTCGAGGCGCCGGGCGCCCCCTACGTCAGCATCAGGGCGGGCCCCTCGGCGGTCTGTTTCACGTCCATGGTTCGGCCGCTGAGCTTCCCGGCCGTTTGCTCGTCGCAGACCAGCACCGTCGCGCCGTCGTGGGCGATGGCCTTGTCGCCGGGCTTTTTCTCATCCCAGACGAATCCCAGTCGTGTCCCTTCCTGCTCGAGCCGGAGCGTCTTGCCCTCCGGTCCGCATTCAGCCATTTCGTGGAGGCGGGCGGCAGCGGCGTCGGTGACGGTGAGCACGGGACTCCTCCTTTCGATCCGGTGGACGGTATATGGGTACGCGGTCCGTGGTCGCATTCGTGGTGGCCCGTCGGCCGCTAGCGTGACGGGCCTGCCTGAACCATACCGCAAATATGCTTTCTGTCAAATATTTGTCTTGTCACGCATTCGTGACGGTGTCAGTCATACTATTCTTTCTAACATATAGTTACAGTAGATTGCCTCGACCCGCCGGGCATGTCATTGGCAGGAATTATTTTGAATACAATATAAACGAGCGGCGGCGGTTTGGACGCGCATCGGCGCAGGTGTCGCGGATCGCAGCGCCCGGTGACCGAGGCGTCGACGCGGTGCGCCGTCGGTCGCCCGCGGCCGGTGACGGGCTGGAACCGTGGGCGTTGAGCGGGTATGCTCTGCCGCCCGGGAAGGAGCCGCGGCCCGATCATGAGCCTCCGAGGAGCATGCCCAAGGATTCCGATATCCGACGCGTCCTGATCATCGGCAGCGGGCCTATTGTCATTGGACAGGCCTGCGAGTTCGACTATTCCGGCACCCAGGCGTGCAAGGCCCTCCGCGACGAAGGTATCGGCATCGTCCTGCTCAACAGCAACCCGGCCACCATCATGACCGACCCCGAGGTGGCCGACCGCACGTACATCGAGCCCGTGACCCCCGATGTGCTGGCCAAAGTGCTGGCCAGGGAGGCCGCCAACGGCACGCCGGTCGACTCGATCCTGCCGACGCTGGGTGGTCAGACGGGTCTGAACTGTGCTGTCGAGGCGTCGGAACGCGGGATTCTGGCCGAGTTCGATGTCCGGCTCATCGGGGCGGATCGCGATGCCATCCACCGGGCGGAGGACCGGACGGCGTTCAAGCAAACGATGGCGTCGATCCGGATGGACCTGCCGCGCTCGGGTGTTGCCCATTCGCTGCGCGAAGCGGAGAAGGTGGTTGACGAGGTGGGGCTGCCGTGCTGCGTACGGCCGGCGTACACGCTCGGCGGGGCCGGCGGCGGCTTCGCCCGCACCCGCGACGACTTCCGGCGACTGGCCCGCAGCGGTCTCGCGTTGTCGCGAATCAACGAGATCCTGATCGAGGAAAGCCTGCTCGGCTGGAAAGAGTTCGAACTGGAGGTGATGCGGGACCGCAACGACAACGTGGTCATCGTGTGCAGTATCGAGAACCTCGATCCGATGGGCGTGCACACCGGCGACTCGATCACGGTGGCCCCGGCCATGACCCTGAGCGACCGCGAGTATCAGGTTATGCGGGACGCCGCGATTCGCATCATCCGGGCGATCGGCGTGGAGACCGGCGGCTCGAACATCCAGTTCGCGGTGGAGCCGTCGACGGGACGGATGGTGGTCATCGAGATGAACCCGCGGGTGTCGCGGTCGTCGGCCCTGGCGTCGAAGGCCACCGGCTTCCCCATCGCGAAAGTCGCGACCAAGCTGGCCATCGGCTACACGTTGGACGAGATTCCCAACGATATCACGCGGAAAACGGTCGCCTGCTTCGAGCCGACGCTGGACTACGTGGTGGTCAAGATGCCGCGGTGGGCGTTCGAGAAGTTTCCCGACGCCGACGAGACGTTGACCACGCACATGAAGTCGGTGGGGGAGGCGATGGCCATTGGCCGCACCTTCAAGGAGGCGCTGCAGAAGTGTATCCGGTCGATGGAGATCAAGCGGTACGGGCTGGGTCTCGACGCGAACGATCTCTGGCTGCACGGGTTCCGCCACCAGGCCGTCCAGGACCGCCGGGGGGACGAGTACGTGTGGGTCGACGAGGCGGGCGGCGAGTCGGATCAGGGCGGCGTGTACTTCGGCGGCACCAATCTCGGCGAGGCGCCGGGCGACTGGGAGGAGGAGTCGGCCCGGGGCTGGCCGGTGCCGGATGACGTGCTGCGCGACAAGCTGTCGCACGCGTGCCAGGGTCGGATCTACTATATTCGCTATGCGTTCAAGCTCGGCTGGTCGCTGGACACGGTGCACGAATTGTCGGGCATCGACCCGTGGTTTCTCAGCCAGATCGAAGAACTGGTCAGGTTCGAAGATGAGTTGCAGTCGATCGACCTTGCGGGCGGGGCGTGTCGACTGGACGGCAAGGTCCACGACCTCTATCGCCGGGCCAAGGGGCTGGGCTACTCGGACATCCAGCTCTGCAACGTGTGGAACCTGGACGGGCAGTCCCCCGCGTTGCAGGAGTTGCGGCGGCATCGCCCGGTGTACAAGCTGGTCGACACGTGCGCGGCGGAGTTCGACGCCGCGACCCCGTACTACTATTCCACGCACGAGGGCCCGGTGACCACGATCATCCGCGACCCGCAGGCGGTGGCGGACCTGCGCGACTCGCCGCGGCAGGGCGGCGACGGTCGCAGCCGGGTACGGCGGGTGATCGAGTTGCGCGACATCCGCCCGCCGTTCGGCTACCGTCCGCTCGACGACGAGCACATCGTGGTCACCGCCTACGACGACGAGATTCGCGTGTCGGACACGGCGAAGGTCGTGATCATCGGGGGCGGTCCGAACCGGATCGGGCAGGGCATCGAGTTCGACTACTGTTGCGTGCACGCCGCCCAGGCCGCGCGGAACATGGGCTACGAAGCGGTGATGGTCAACTCCAACCCCGAGACGGTCAGCACCGACTTCGACACGAGCGATCACCTGTTCTTCGAGCCGCTGACCCACGAGGACGTGCTGAACGTCTGCGAGCGGTTTAACGGGCAGCCGTTTGTGCCGCCGACCGGCGGCGTGGAGGCGGCGTCGGCGCCGTCGGGGCGCTTGCGCGGCGTCATCGTGCAGTTCGGCGGCCAGACGCCGCTGAACCTGGCGGAAGGCCTGGCGGCCCGTGGAGTGCCAATCGTTGGCACAAGCCCGCGAAACATCCATCTGGCCGAGGAGCGCGAGCACTTCAAGCAGATCATCCACGACTTGGGCCTGATGCAGCCGGCCAGCGACGTGGCCGACACGCCCGAGCGGGCGTTGCGGATCGCGGATCGGATCGGCTATCCCATCATCGTCCGGCCTTCGTACGTGCTGGGCGGCCGGGCGATGGAGGTATGCAACAACCCGGCCGACCTGGAGGAATACGTGGCCCGGGCGTGGTCGGCGAGCGACCGGGAGAGCGTAAGCGGTCGTCGTAATCCGATCCTGATCGACAAGTTCCTGCTCGACGCGGTGGAGGTGGACGTCGACGCGGTGAGCGACTACGGCCTGGTCGGCGACCATGGCGAGGTGCGCCGGTGCGACATCTGCGGCGTGATGGAGCACATCGAAGAGGCGGGTATCCACAGCGGTGACAGTTGCTGTACGCTGCCGCCGTATTCGCTGTCGCCGTCGCTCATCGACGAGATCACCTACCAGGTCAAGCTGCTCGCCCGGCGCATGCACGTGTGCGGGCTGATGAACGTCCAGTTCGCCATCCACGAACGGACGGTGTACGTGCTCGAGGTGAACCCGCGGGCGTCGCGGACGGTCCCCTTCGTCAGCAAAGCCACCGGGGTGCCGTGGGCCAACATCGCCACCAAGGTGATGCTGGGCAGGAGCCTGAACGTGGCCCTGGGTGAGGCGGGGATCCGCGACGTGCAGGCCCCCAAGCACGTGTCGGTCAAGGCGCCGGTGTTTCCGTTCAACCGGTTCCACGGCGTGGACGCCGTGCTGGGGCCGGAGATGAAGAGCACCGGCGAGGTGATGGGCATGGATGACTCGTACCCCATCGCGTTCGCCAAGGCGATGCGGGCGGCCGGCACCACGCTGCCCACCGAGGGCCGCGTGCTGGTCAGCACGAACGACCCGGACAAGCCGCGAGTGGTTTCGATCGCTCGCGAGCTGCACGAGATGGGGTTCGAGATCGTGTCGACGATCGGCACGCACGCGGCGCTGCTCGAGGGCGGCGTGCCGTCGCAAATCGTGTCGAAGCACGAGGACGAGGTCTATCCCTTCCTCCTCAAGATGATCCACGAGGGTGAGCTGGCCATGCTGATCAACACGCCGATCCACAAGGGGGCGGCGTGGGAGGAAGGTCGCTGGCGGGCGGCGTGCATCCAGGAGAACATCCCGCTGATCACCACGCTGGCCGGGGCCCGGGCGGCGGTGGGGGCGATTCGGGCGTTGCGGCGGGGCGAGGCGCCGGTGGCCGCGGTGCAGGATTACGTGGGGCGAGGTCGACCGGCATGACGTGCAAGCTCGCACTGGAAGACGGGACCGTATTCACCGGCCGGGGCGTGGGGGCGGCGGGCACGGTGACCGGTGAAGTCGTGTTCAACACGGCCATGGTCGGGTACCAGGAGGTACTGACCGATCCGTCGTATTGCGGGCAGTTGGTGGTGATGACGGCGCCGATGATGGGCAACTACGGGGTGAACGATGCGGACTGGGAATCGCGCCGGCCGTTCCTGTCGGGCTTCGTGATGCGGGAACTGGTGGAACGGCACAGCAACTGGCGGGCGACGGGGGGTTTGCGGGCGTACCTGGCCGAGCACGGGATCGTGGCGATGACAGGGCTTGACACTCGCGCATTGACGCGTCGCTTGCGCGTGCATGGATCCCTGCGGGGCGTGATGTCGACCGAGGAGCGGGACGACCGGGTGCTGGTCGCCCAGGCCCTGGCCTCGCCGAGCATGGTGGGGCGGAAGCTGGCCGATCGCGTGACCCGGGCCACGTCGGACGACTGGACCGAGCCGCTGCCGGAACCGGTGGCGGGGCCGGACGGTCCGGCGGCGGCGCGGGCCGCGGAGGGGCCGGCCGTGCCGGCCGGGGCGGCGTCGGGCATGTCTTCGACCTCGCTGCCGGCCGCCGCGACTCGCGACGGGTTGCGGGTGGTGGCCATCGACACCGGGGCGAAGAGCAACATCCTGCGGCACCTGGCGTCGCGGGGCTGCGCGGTGTGGGTGGTGCCCTGCGCGACGGCGGCGGAGGCGATTCTCGAGCACAAGCCGGACGGCGTGATGGTCTGTAACGGCCCGGGCGACCCGGAGCCGGTGACGGAGACGATCGCCACGGTCCGGGCATTGATCGGCAAGGTGCCACTGTTTGGCATCTGCCTGGGACACCAGCTACTGGGCCTCGCGATGGGGGCTCGCACGCACAAACTGAAGTTCGGGCATCACGGGATCAACCATCCGGTGATGAACGTGGTGACGGGCCGGGTGGAGATCACGAGCCAGAACCACGGCTTCGCGGTCACGCCGGATTCGCTGCCGGCCGCGGGGGCGGTGATGACGCACCGGAGCCTGAACGATCAGAGCGTGGAGGGTTTCGCCCATCGCAGCGAGCCGGTCTTTGCCGTCCAGTACCATCCGGAAGCCGCCCCCGGCCCGCACGATTCGGCCTATCTGTTCGACGAATTCGTAACGATGATGCAGACCGGCCGGGCCCCGTTCATGCCATTGCGTGCGGTGTGACACCGTTTGACCTCCCCTCGAGCGCGCAGGCAAATGCCCTGTCCATGCTGGAGGGAGCAGGGACAGGGCACTCACACAGGCGTCAGAGGCACTGGGAAGTGGTAGTTTTGCGCGCGGGTGGGCCCCGCCGCTTGGGGGTGGTTTGCGGCGTGGGGGGGGCGCGCGGGGCGGCCCGGGGGCCGGGCGACGGCACCCGGTTTTCAACCCGCGTTCTATCACGGCGTGACACGGTCAACACGTTTGCCGGAGCACGAACGGGGTCGCTGGCTACTCTC
Source organism: uncultured Phycisphaeraceae bacterium (assembly GCA_964495075.1). Taxonomy (GTDB): domain Bacteria; phylum Planctomycetota; class Phycisphaerae; order UBA1845; family UBA1845; genus JAFGJQ01. The sequence goes on along the minus strand of CAZBUJ010000002.1, from coordinate 142,135 downwards.
TCTCTCAAGTAGCCGTCTCTCTCCTGATCCTCCAAGCTCCGATTCTCCACCTTCCATTCATTACACCGGAGAATAGCCGGGTGATCAGGTGGGTTTGACGCGGAATTCAGGAACTTTCCGCGGGGCCTGTCGGGCGGGCGGCGGGCCTGGTCCCGCCGGCATCCGGCTTGCACGGCGGCGACAAAGCCGTTTCGAACGGCGTCGCGAGGGTTGGCGAGGCGGCCGGGCGCCGGTTTCTGATAGGGCGGAGCCTGACCTGTTTGCGGCCACGCCGCTGGCCTTGAGGCCGGCGAACTCGTTCGTGCAAGCGCGATCGGTCGGCTCGGAATCTGCCGTACCCTGTCCAGACATGCGTGGCGCGTTTGTTTGCGCGATGTGCCTTTCGCGTACGAAGCGAAACTGAGTCGTTGAGCAAGTGGGGCGGCGGCACCGTGCGCGAGGGTCGGAGCGAGACAGCGTCCGTGCTTTCCACAGTGCGCCCCCCTCCCCCTGGGGGGACGATAGCAGAACCGGGGTCCGGGCGTAATGGGGGAACCACGTACGGTTTTCACCATGGACGCTTGGCCGCAGGCACCGCACGACGCGCGTCATCACCCCATGCGATGCGCCGATGTCGGGCGGTGCCCAATAGCTCCCAACGGCGGCGTTCGGGGCAATCGCCCGACGTGGGCTCGGCCCGCCGATCGCCCATGGGGATCGCTTGCACGGGAAGCAGCGGCGGGGCGGTACTACCGTTCGTACGCTTCTCAGCGTGATGCGCGACTTCACGCCTGCGGTCGCGAACGGCGTACCGATGTCAGGCGTCAGCTTAGGGCCGTTGGGTGGGGCCCGTCCTCGCCGCCTCGCCGTTTCGCCGAGCAACCTTCGGGCGGGCCTGGCCGCGTCCATCCCGGCCGGGCAGCCTTCGGCGGCGCCCGTCGTTCCTATTCGAACTCGGCCCGTACGATGACCAGGTAGCCCAGGCACAGGACCGGGATGAGCAGGCCCATGAAAATAGCGACCCCGCCCATCTGCCCGAGGGCCGCGAGGTTCGAGGCGATGATCGCTACGAAGAATCCGATCGCCAGCAACCATCCGCCCCTGGTGCGCATCAGGATGTCCATGATCGCGGCGATGCGGCCGGCCAGCAGCGCGAGACCGACCCACAACGCCGGACCGCCCTCTACCCATCTGGCGACGTCCAGGCAGAAACCCAGTGCGAGCAGCGCGAGGATGGCCAACAGGCCGCGCGACATCTCCATTTCGTGCCCCCCTTGTTTGGTTGCCGGATGCGTGCCCCGCCACGGCACAGGTGACCGTGATGCATCCGTTTGTCGTGTCGGTAGCTCAGCGATGTTGCAATGCGCTGCCGTTATAAAACGCCACGGCGCTTGTACCGCGGGCGTCCGCGGGCTGTCGGAATACCTGGCCCGCCGTTGTCGGGCGGGGTCCGACCTACCTAGGCGGCCATGGCATACGCGGCGATTCTCGGTGGGGGAACAGTGGATCAGGGGAGCGGCGCGGCCTTTGGTCAGGCAATCGAGTACAATGCCGCCCGCTGGGGCGGTGACGGTTGGCGCGGAGTCTGGGGGGTCATGGAACTCAAGTCGAGCGAACTGAGTAACCCGCGGCGGGAGTTCGGTTGGTGCATGTATGACTGGGCGAACTCGGCGTACGCGACGACGGTGTTAGCCGGGGTGCTGCCGGCGTACTTTGCCGAAGCGGTGGTGGGGCCGGACGGCGTCGACCTTTGGGGCACCCACTACGAGGCGAGCACGCTATGGGCGGCGGCGGTGGCGGTGGCGGCGGCGGTGTCGTTTCTGTTCGCCCCGGTGCTGGGAGCGATCGCCGACTTCACGGCGGCCAAGAAGCGACTGCTGCTGACGTTCGCCTACGGCGGGAGCCTGTTCACCGCCCTGTTGTACTTCTGCGGCTCGGGCGACGTCGTGCTGACGCTGGTGCTGTTCATCGGGGCCCAGGTCGGGTTCGTCGGGGCCAACGTCTTCTACGACGCATTCCTGCCGCAGTTGGTTTCGGGGGATCGGTTGGACCGCATGTCCGGGCGCGGCTACGCGTACGGGTACCTGGGGGGCGGGCTGCAGTTCGCGTTGGCGCTGGGGCTGATCGCCGGGCACGAAGCGCTGGGCATGTCGCAGGGGACGGCCGCCCGGGTGGCGATCGCGACAACCGCCGTCTGGTGGGCGGGATTCACGATCATTACCGCCGTGTTGCTGAAGGAGGAACCGTCCCTCGAGCGGGTGCCGGCGCCGTACGCCCGTTGGCCGCGGCCGCTAGCCGTCGCGGCGGTCGGGTTCCGGCGCACGCTGACCACCACCGCCCACGTCAGCCGGTACCGGCATCTCGTGCTGTTTCTGATCGCGTTCATGCTCTACAACGACGGCATCCAGACCGTCATCACGATGGCCACCATCTTCGGCAAGCAGGAGTTGGAGTTGGGCACCACGTTCCTGATGGTGACGCTGTTGGCCATTCAGGGCGTGGCGATGGTGGGGGCGGTGGTGTTCAGCCGGGTGGCCGACCGGTTGGGCACCAAGCGGGCGGTGATGGTCACGCTGGTGCTCTGGTCGGGCGTCGTCATCTATGCCTATTTCATCGAGACGCAGGTCGAGTACCTGGTGTTGGGCGTGGTGGTCGGCCTGGTGCTGGGCGGCTCGCAGGCGCTGAGCCGATCGTTCTACGGTTCGATGATTCCCGCCGCCGCGAGCGCGGAGTTCTTCGGTTTCTACACGGTGTTCAGCAAGTTTTCGGCGATCTGGGGCCCGTTCGCGTTCGCGGTGATCGCGCAGCTCACCGGCTCGGCCCGGTTGTCCATCGTCGCGCTCATTGTGTTCTTCCTGGCGGGCCTGGGACTGCTGGCCCTGGTCGATCCAGCCAGGGCGCGAGGAGCGGGCGCGCTGCGCGAATGGCCGATCGCCAACGGCTAATCGCCGATCGGTGGCCGCCTCCGGCGACCGACGGGCGGTGCCCTCGCGCCGCCGTTGGGACCAGAAACTCACGCCGGGTCAGCAGACCGATCGGCCGGGGTGCCCCAGGAGCAATTGGTGATCGGTCATTGGTGATTCGCGTCTATCTGACGTTAAAGTACTTCGCTTCCGGATGATGACACACGATGGCACTTGTGCTCTGTTCGGGGTCGATCTGGAACTCTTCGGACAGGGTCAGTCCGATTCGATCGGGGGCAAGGAGCGGCCAGATCTTGACCTGGTCCTCGAGACGCGGGCAGGCCGGGTAGCCGAAGCTGTATCGACTGCCCTGGTACCCCTGCTGGAAGAGGCGTTCGATCTCGCGGGCGTCCTGGTCGGCGATGGCGAGTTCCATCCGGATCTGCTTGTGGATGTACTCGGCGAGGGCCTCGGCGATCTCGACGCCGAGCCCGTGCAGGTGCAGGTAGTCGCGGTAGCGGTTCCGGGCGAGCCATTCGTGGGCCACTTCGGTGACTCGCCGGCCGGCCGTCACCACGTGGAACGCGACCACGTCCATCTCGCGGCTCTCGACCGGGCGGAAGAAATCGCTCAGGCACCAGTACGGTTTCTTGCGCTGGCGGGGGAAGTCGAACCTGGCTACGCAGCGGCTGGTGTCGTTCGGATCGTACACCATCAGCACGTCGCCGTCGGCCTGGCACGCCCAGTAGCCGTAGATCGCCTGACACTCGATAATCTCTTCCCGTTCGCAGTGGTTGACGAGTTCGCGGAAGATCGGCTCGACCTCGGCGGCGACGAACTTCTCGTACTCTTCCTTGGGCCGGCCGCCGCGCCGGTACTGCCATTGGACCTGGAACAGCATCTTGCGGTTGATGTAGGGCAGGGCGGCCCGGATATCGATTCTCTCCACGACGCGCGAGCCCCAGAACGGCGGGGTGGGGACGGGCACGTCGCGGGCGATGCCCGACCGGGCCGGCATCGGGCCGACCGGTTCGGCGTCCACCACGCGGCGGGCGGCGGGGACCCTGGCGGACGGTGGCTCAATCGCCTCGCCGCTGCTGATCTGGTTCATCAGATCGAGCCCGTCGAACGCGTCCTTGGCATAGAAGAGCGGGCCGTCGTAGCGGCGCCGGAGGTCCTCCTCGACATACTTGCGGGTCAGGGCCGCGCCGCCCAGGATGATCGGAACGCGGATCCCGCGTTCCTTGAGCACGTCGAGGTTCTCGCCCATCACCACCGTCGACTTGACAAGCAGGCCGCTCATGCCGATGGCGTGGGCGTTGTGTTTTTCGTACGCCTCGAGGATCGTGTTGATCGGCTGCTTCACGCCGAGGTTGTGCACGGCGTAGCCGTTGTTGGTCAGAATGATGTCGACGAGGTTTTTGCCGATGTCGTGCACGTCGCCCCGCACGGTGGCGAGAACGATCGAGCCGCGCTCGGTGCTGTCCGCCCGGTCCATGAACGGCTCGAGGAACGCGACGGCGGCTTTCATCGTCTCGGCGGACTGGAGCACGAATGGCAACTGCATCTGGCCGGCCCCGAACAGGTCGCCCACCGTCTTCATCCCGTCGAGCAGGATGTCGTTGATGATGTCGAGGGGGCGGGTGGTGGTCATGCACTCGTTGAGATCGTCCTCCAGCCCGACCCGGTCGCCGTTGATGATGCGCAGCTTGAGTCGTTGATCGACGGATTTGGGGGCCTCCTCTTCCTTGGCCTTGGCCCGCGCGTCGTCGGGGAAGAGGTTTACCAGTTCGATGAGGGGGTCGTAGTCGTCGCGGCGGCGGTCGAAGATCAGGTCCTCGGCGACGTGCCGGTGGTGCTCATCGATCTTGTAGAGGGGGACGATTCCGCTCGCATGCAGGATAGCGGCGTCGAGCATCGTCTCGTAGGCGTAGTGCAGGAAGACGCTGTTGAGCACTTTGCGGGCGGGCGGTCTGAGCCCGAAGCTGACATTGGACAGGCCCAGCAGCGTGTGGGCGCCGGGGAGTTCCTCCTTGATCCGCCGCAACGCGTCGAGCGTTTCGAGGGCCAGGCGTCGATCGTCCTCGTTCCCCGTGCAGATGGTGAAGGTCAGCGGGTCGAAGATCAGGTCGCTCGGCCGCAGGCCGTGCCGATGGACGGCGAGATCATAGATGCGTTTGGCCACCGCCAGTTTCTTGTCGGCCGTTTTGGCCATGCCCTCCTCGTCGATCGTAAGTGCGACCAAGGCGGCACCATATCGTCGGGCCAGCCCGCAGATGATGTCGAACCGCCCCTCGCCGTCCTCGAGGTTGACGGAGTTGATGATGCAGCGGCCGCCGGCCAGCTTGAGGGCGGTCTCCATGACGGGCGGTTCCGTGCTGTCGATCATCAGGGGGGCGGGCACGTCGGTGGTGAAACGCCGGATCACCTTTTCCATGTCCGCGGCTTCGTCGCGTCCCACGTAGGCGGTGCAGACATCGAGCAGGTGGCTGCCGTGGCGGAGTTGCTCCCGTGCCATCTGGACCATGCCGTCGACGTCGCCGGCGGCGAGCAGTTCGCGGAACCGCTTGGAGCCGTTGGCGTTGGTCCGCTCGCCGATGGACAGCACGGCGTTATCCTGCCGGATGGTGACGGCCTGATAGATGCTGCTGATCGACGGCTCGTATTGCGAGCCCCGTGGTTTGGGCCGGCGCGTGCCGACGGCTTCCACGACCTTGGCGAGATGCTCGGGCGTCGTGCCACAGCAGCCGCCCACGATGTTCACGCCGTCCGTTTCGATGAACTCCACCAGCCACCGGGCCAGTTCGTCCGGGGTGAGCATGTAGCGTGTCGCGCCGTCGACGACTTGCGGCAGGCCCGCGTTGGGTTGCACGGCAATCATCCGCGTGGTCATGTCGGCGACGACCCGGACGTGCTCGGCCATTTCCGCCGGGCCGGTCGCGCAGTTCAGTCCGATCGCGTGGACGGCGTCGAAGGCTTCCAGGGCGGTCACCGCGGCGGCCGCCTCCGTGCCGATCAGCATGGTGCCCGTCGTCTCGATGGTGAAGGAGCAGATGATGGGCACTTCGCGACCGCGCTCGGCCATCATGTCCCGGGCGGCGACGACGGCGCACTTGGCCTGTAGAATGTCCTGGCACGTTTCGACAATCAGCGCGTCCACGCCGCCGTCGAGCAGCCCCCGAACCTGGTCTTGATAGCTCGCGAGCATGCGGTCCCAGGCGACTTGTCCGAGCGAGACCAGCTTGGTGCCGGGCCCGATGGAACCGATGACGAACCGCGGCCTGTCGCTCGTGCGGTGGGCGTCGCACGCCTGGCGGGCGAGTTCGGCGGCCTTGCGGTTGATCTCGACGGTCTGCTCCTCGAGCCCGAATTCCGCGAGCGTGATCCGGCTGCCGCCGAACGTGTTGGTCTCGACCGCGTCGCAGCCGACGGCAAGAAAGGACTCGTGGATCCGGCGAATCGCGTCCGGCCGGGTGAGCACGAGCACTTCGCTGCAGTTTTCCAGTCCGTTGTAGTCGTCGAGCGGCAGGTGCATCGCGTGGATGCTGGTGCCCATTGCCCCGTCCAGGACGAGTACTCGATCGCGCAGTGTGTCCAGGAAGCGTGATTCCATCGATTGATTCCGTCTACCTTGAGTATCGACCCCCGGCGGCATACTATGAGCAATCTGAATGATATGCAACCGGTCCGGAGGTCCGGGCCGGCATGCGACGCTTGGTGTCACGTGGCGGTTGGACGGGGCGATAACCGCGCGGGGACAGGCACGACGGTGCGTGCTGTTCGCGGGATGGGACACCGCCCGGCGGGGCGTCGCGCCGGGTGGAGCCGGCCGGTCCGGTCGTTTTCGTGCCAACTCGTACCATCGGCGAGGGGACATGGAATCCAAACGTACATCACGACAACGGGCGCTGCTGCTGATCGGGTCGATCGGCCCGCTGGGGTACGCCCCCGCCTCGGGCGCGGTGGCGGTCGCCGCGGCGGGCATTCCCCTGTACCTGGTCATGCACGCCTGTCTGCCCCTGTGGGGGTATATCGCGGTGACGGCGTCTGTCACACTGGCGTCGGTCTGGATACACGACGTGGGGGACCGGATTCTCGGGGAGAAGGATTCCCGCAAGCTCGTGTGGGACGAGCTGGCCGGCTACTTCGTGGCCATGACGGCTGTTCCTGCCATGCACCTGACACCGACCTGGCAACTGGTCGTGCTGGGGTTCTTCCTGGAGCGGGCGATCGACATCATCAAGGTGCCGCCGGCCAACTGGATCGAGAGGCGCTGGCCGGGCGGATGGGGAGTGGTGGGGGATGATGTGGTGGCGGGCTTGTATGCGCTCGTCATCCTTCACGGTGTGATGCGCTTGGGGCCGGGATGGGTGGGTTTGCATTATTAATCACCGATTACCAACGACGAATCACAAATGAGGCGCCGGGGCCGTGCAGTTTGATGGTGTGGCGGGCGCCTTTTCTTGTGCGCCTGGATGACTCCGTGCATGCGTGATGCGTCTGACGCGGCGTGGGGGCATGGGCGGGTGGACCGTCCAAACGCGACGACTCATCGGTATATGCCCAGCGGCCAGCAGCAATTCGCCGCGACGCGGCGGTCCGTAGCTCACCCGGGCGGCTGAACCATCTCTGTCAGGTTGACGATACAAGCTGAGCCGGGGGGTGGCGTGAGGGCACGCGGCACGCGCGTCTAAAGCTCGGCTGCACGACCGGATCCGCGATTACAACGGCTCCGGCCGTTTATAGTGCGCCGCGAACCCGCCATGCGGTACATTGTCTATAGAGAAGCTGACCCGGCGGTGCCTTACAACGTTTGACAACTGTCGCGCCCGGGTCGCGTAAAGAGGGTCAACCATGAAACGCAAGTGTCCTCGCTGTCGGTCCGAGAACCCCTCGGCGGCCCGGTTCTGCGCCCGGTGCGGGCTCTCGCTGACGCCCGGGCGGAGCGGCCAGTTGGCGGCGGGCCGCGTGCAGCATCCGAATCCGGCCGCCGCCCCCGACGGGTTCCAGCCGGTCCACGAGGCTGAGCATTTGCATTATCGGTGGGGCCCGTCGTCGGGGCAGTCGTTTCTGCTCGGCACCGAGCCGATTATCGTTTCGCTGTTCAACGGGGCATACCCGCTCGAGGAGATCAAGGTTCTCTTCAGCGGCAAGGACAGCGACGGCTGGGTACGGTTCTCCGTGACCCAGACCATCGAGTCCCTGCCGGTGAACAAGATCGTCAAGATCGAGATTCCATCCTGGGAACTGTCGGATGAGACTACCAAGCCGGTGCACGAAGTCGACGTGACGCTGGTGTCGGCCGAGTACGGGCCGACGCCGTGAGATCCCAGTTCTGGCCGGGTCACTGAAAGGAGATCGGAACCATGCTAGGCGGATTGATAGCCCTCGGAGTTATTGCGTTTGTGGTCGTGTTACTGTTGCTCAGCGGACTGTTCACGGTGAGCCAGCAGACCCGGGCGGTCGTCGAGCGGTTCGGCAAGTTTCACGCGATCGCCGCACCGGGCCTGAACTTCAAGGTGCCCATCTTCGACCGGGTGGCGGGCCGCATCTCGCACCGGGTGCGGGAGCTGGAGATCAAGGTCGAATCGAAGACGCATGACGACGTGTTCGTCGAACTGCTGATCGCGGTCCAGTTCTACGTGCAGGAGGCGGAAGACTCGGTGCTGGCGGCGTTTTACAAGCTGTCGAACCCGCACCAGCAGATCAGCTCGTACGTCTTCGACACCGTTCGGGCCCTGGTCCCGGAGATGGACGTGGACAACGTGTTCAGCGAGAAGGAGAAGATCGCCATTGCGGTCAAGGAGCGGCTCGAGGACACGATGCAGCAGTTTGGCTACACCATCATCCAGTCGCTCGTCAACGACATCCAGCCTGACGCGAAGGTCAAGGCGGCGATGAACCAGGTCAACGCGTCGGCCCGGATGAAGGAGGCGGCCAAGAACGAGGCGGAGGCCAAGAAGATCCGCGTGATCGCCGAGGCGGAGGCGGAGGCCCGGGCCAAGGAGCTGCAGGGCGTCGGTATCGCGCGGCAGCGGTTGGCCATCGCCAACGGTCTGAAGGAGTCGGTGGAGGCGTGTGCCGAGGCCGGCATCTCGCCGGAGGAGGCGACCAAGATGGTGCTGCTGACGCAGCATTACGACACGGTGACGGCCGTCGGCGCCCACAGCAAGTCGACCATCATGATGGTGCCGTACACGCCGGACGGCATGATCCAGGTCGGCGATCAGATCACCCAGGCGTTGTTGACCACCAACGAGGCCGCGCGTCCGGCCCCGCCGCCGCCGGATTCGGAGCCCCTCCGCGGCCGCGCCACGTAGGGCGGCATGCCGGGCTCGCCGGGAGCCGGTGATCAACTGCGCAGTGGAGCAGTTCGTGCGGCACGCTTCGCTTGCCGGACGCTGGGGAGCGGTTACCGGGGCGTACGGCGGTGAGGCGGGACCGGGGCGCGGGGCCGTCGGGCGGCGGGCCGGTTGGGGTTTTTGACCGGCGATCGTTGGACGCTTCGGCCGACCGGGGTAGCAATCACCAGCCGACACGACCCGCGCGGTGGGTGCGGTTGACAACCGCCCCGCCGTGCGGTTGAATGACGGATCGGCCATTGAGGGGCGATTGGCGCAGTTGGCTAGCGCGCCTGCTCGACATGCAGGAGGTCACAGGTTCAAGTCCTGTATCGCCCAGTTTTCAATGCGTTAAACAACAAGGGTCTCAGGTTGCGCCGCGGGGCGTCCGCGTGCGCGGCGGGGTGGCGCACCAGCGATTCTGCGCCTCGGGCAGAAGTACCGTGCCGAGAAGCCGACCCGCTTCGAGTCCGCGCTTTTCGTGCCTGTGCCGCGCCCGACGCCAGGCGCCCCGGGTCCACCGATCTTTGTCCGGTCGATTGGACGGGCGGGTGATCCACCTCCAACGGCCATGGGCCCAATCGCCATCGAACGCGCAGCCGCCTGTGCATGGCGGTGCTTCCAATGGCCATGTAGTTTAGCTTTCGTTTGCCGCTTCCGGCCCCGTTGGCCCTGCCTGGCGGCGATGCATGGCGTCGTGTCGTGGCTTTTTTGGTGGCCGCCGAGTCATCGGCCTCGCTTAGCGGCAGCGCAGTACTGCCCAGAAGCCGCTGTAGTAGCGGAAGTACTCGTCGTCCGGGATGACCTCCGTGCAGCTCCAGGGGTCCACGTCCTCGCCGTAGATGTCCTGCGTGTAGCCGAACTCGGCCTCGTCGGCGACGAACCAGCCGGCATAGTCCGAGTTGAACGTCACCACCATCCACACCGTCTCGGGAATCTCCACGAGATCAACGTCGGCCTCCAGCAGCACCAACTGCAGGAGCGGTACGTCGGTCCAGGTGCGAGCGGTTCCCGCGATCGGCTCGCCCCCGTCACCCGGGCAACCCGTCCACAACTCCGCGGTGCATTCGTACGGATCACCTTCCCATGCGCCGACGAGCAGTTCGTAGTGATAGAGCCGACGTTCCCCGCTGCCGACCAGGGTCATGTCGTCGGCCACGGACACGCCCGCACCGGCCTGCCAGTACCCTGTGGTTGACTCGGTGATGTTCTTGTACGTCCATTGGTCGCAGGCGATGTCCACGCACTGCGTGTCCGCGCCGTAGTCGATCCCGTCGAGCCGCGAGCATTCGTACGCCGGGATCTCCAGGCAGTCGCCCCGCACGCAGCACGCGCCCGTCTGCGAGTCCGTGAAGGCTTCCTGGAACAGGGCCTGGTCGAACAGGTCCGCGTCCAGGTCGCCGTCCAGGTCCGACTGCGCGAAGTCCTCCGCCGGACAGGCGAACGGCGGCGTCGTCGCGTCCGGACCGGCCACGCACTCGGCAAACCGCGCGTAGTCGACCCTGTCCACGTCAAGGTCGCCGTCGAAGTCGGCCAGCAGGCTTCCCTCCTGCACGACCGGGAACGCCCCTATGTCCGTGATCGTGCCGTCCGGGTCGGGGAACGAGGCCGGGTCGCCGGCGTCGATGCAGGGCGAATCGTCCGCCAGGTGATAATCGTCCCCGCCGGGATCAACAAACGCGGGATCCCTCTCGATGTTGCCGGGCAGCCAGTGCAATTCGTTGTTCGGCGTCATCTCGACCGCGCCCTCGCCGCCCTCGACGTCCGAGTAGTCCACCCAGATGTCCACCCGGCCGTACTCGTTCACCGCGCTGATCTCCTGCGGCGCGTCGCCCCACAGGATCGTGTCGTGGATCGTCACGGAGCCGCCATAGGACAGGGCGTACAGGCCGCCGCCGTGCGATTCGTTCCACTCGGGCAGCGCCTCCGCCACGTTGTCGGCGATCGTGTTGTGGCTCAGCACGAGCTCCGCCTCACTGCAGTAGAGGCCCGCCCCGTACGCCGTCGAGCCGTACTCGTACGCGGCGTGGGCCAGGTTGTTCGTGATGCGATTGCCGATCAGCGTGACGAGCGCCCGGCCGTACACGGCCAGCCCGCCGCCCCGCGCGTGCCCGGGGTCATACACGTCTTCGACGAACGCCTGGTTGTGGCTGATGTTGTTGTTCACGAGCAGCGCGTCGGTGTACGACAGGCGTAAGCCGCCGCCGGACACGGAGAAGGCGTAGGCGACGGCGTCGTTGTCCGTGATCTCGTTGCCGTGCAACACGGCTTGCGAGTGATAGCAGGCGATTCCGGCGCCATACAGCGCCTCGTTGTCGATGATCTGGCTGTCGTCGACGGTTAATTCGCTGAGCTCACAGTAGATGCCGCCACCGGCGTAGGCGTAGTTGTAGCGGATGATGGAGTGGTCGATGGCGAGCGAGGCCAGCTCGGCGTAGATGCCGCCGCCCTGGTCGTCCGGGGCGGCGTCGTCGGCGGCGCCGTACTCGACGATGCAGTGCGACAGCCGGCTCAGTCCGGACGTGTAGAAAAAGTGCAGCCCGTGCCACTCGGCGATCGATGAGTCCTTGGTGAAGACGATGGGCTGGTCTTCGGTGCCGATGGCCAGCAAAGTGCCCTCCACCACAATCCGGCAATCGCACAGCGACACCACCTGCACGCCCGGCTCGATGGTCAGGGTCTCGCCGTACGGCACGACGACGTCCCCTTGGAGCAGGTAGGGCGAGCCGTCCCGGTCCCACGTCCCGTAGACCGGGCCGCTGGACACGACCGTATCCGACCGAACGATCGCGATGCGGGCGATCTCGTAGCCGGGCGCGGTGAAATCCGCCCCGGCGAACATCGGGTCGTCGAGGATGCCGCCGCTACCCGGGGCCAGGTAACCGGGGTGGGCGTGGACGACGCTGAACTCGTCGACGCCACTGTCCGGCTCGGTCTGACCGAAGAACGCCGTGTGCTCGGGGATTTCGTCGTTGACCTCGGTCCCCGCGTCGAGCACGTCGTCGCCGCCGATGGTGATGAAGGCGCCGAGGAAGCTGCCGAAGCCGTCAAAGATCACCCGCGAGGTGGGGTTTTCGAGGGCGACGAAGGCGTCGTTGCTGGGGATGACCATCGTGGCGTAGGTGAAGTAGCGGATCTGCGGATCGTTGTTGTCGAGGACGAAGGTCCGCTCGACCGATTCGCCGGGGGCGATGGGGCCGGTGCCGATCCACCCGTCGACGCCGCCGGGCATCTGGAGGGCGAACCGGTCGGACAGGGGCCCGGGGTCGCCGTCCTCGGCCAGTCGCTCCAGCTCGTCCGACGCGGGCACGTTCGGATCGTAGAGATCGAAGTTGCCGTTCTGGAACCCCACCCAGACGGGCGTGAGCCAGGTGCCGTCGTCGGGGGCCCGGTTTTCGACGATCACCCGCACGCCTACCGTGCCATACGCCGGCACCGCGAACGCCGCGATCACGAGGGCCAGGCATGCCCGGCTTGTAGCTTGAGGCGATTTCATTTCCGGTTCCTTCCCTTTCTGCGCACGCGTCGTGCGCTATGCGCCCGTAAACGCGATGCCGAAGTCGGCGAAATCCAGCAGGTCCACGTCCGCGTCGGCATCGAAGTCGAAGGCCTGCGTGCATTCCTCCGCGGTGGGCGGCGGCGCGGCGGGGGCCGGCATCACGCCGGGTCCGGCCAGGCAGGCGGCAAAGGCGCTGAAATCGTCCAACGTGACGTACCCGTCGCCGTCGTAGTCGCCGGTGGCGTAGCGCTTGACCGCGATGTCATGGACGACCGGCGAGACCGTTTCGTCCGCGGTGGACAGGTTGATCCGGTACTGGAAATAGCGCGATCCCGCGTCGATGAGGGTTGCCAGGTCCGTGCCCATGGCCGGGACGTCCACGAACGCGCCGAGGGCGTACGGGTCATCGGACGCGCGGACCTGGACGCCGATTCCCGTATCGGGGGGAACGATTGCGTCCCAGCCGATCTCGCCCCATACGCGCCCCGCGCCCCGCTCCAGCACCGAGCTGATCAAGTCGCCCTCGGCCTGGTACACCGTCAAATCGTGCCAGGCGAGTTGGTGCGTCGGCGGTTCCGGAGCCCCTTCGTACGAGACCACGGCGTCCAGGCGGCCGTCGTCGTTCACGTCGCCCAGCGCGACGCGGGCGTAGCTGTCCACCTGGTTGGTGATCAGGTGTGCATCCCAGACGATCCCGTCGCCGGAGACGTTTTCGAGCCAGTAGACCGCCCCACTGCTCAGCCCGATCACGATCGCCGCGTCCAGATCGCCGTCCCCGTCGATGTCCCGCAGTTCGAGCATCTGGCTGTAACTGGCGGAGGCGACGTACCGCGGGAACCAGACCGTTCCGTCGCCCGCGGTGTTCTCCCACCAGGCGACGAAGCCCACGTGAAAACTGCTGCCGATGATGTCCAGGTCGCCGTCGTTATCGATGTCGCCCACGTCGAGGCAGGCCAGGCTGCGAAGCTCCGTGGTTACGTAGCGCTTGAGCCACAGGCTGCCGTCCCCGTGCCGGTTTTCCCACCAGCCGATGCGAGCCTCCTCGGCGCTGACCACGTCCATGTCCCCGTCCCCGTCAAGATCCACCACGTGTGCTTCGTTGCCCATGGTGTCCTCTTCGAGTTCGTGCTGGCTCCACTCCGTGCCGTCGCCGTCGAGGTTCTCGAACCATGTGATGTCGCTCGCCTGTTCCCAGACACCGCGGGTCAGCTCGGACGACCCGGCGATGTCGATGTCACCGTCGCCGTCCAGGTCGCCGGCGTCGATGTAATTCCCTCCCCAGAACAGTTCGCCGACCAGATGCTGGGTCCACGCGGTGCCGTCTCCGGCCAGGTTTTCAAACCACGCGTATCGCCCGTTGCGCCATCCTTCCGGGCTGACGTCTTCATCGCCGTAGTAGGCCGCGGCCAGGACGTCCAGGTCGCCGTCGCGGTCCACGTCGGCCACGCTGGCGTGTCGCGCCCCGTAGAAATCTTCGTCCACCACGTGCCGGGTCCAGAGGCCGGGACTCTGTCGTTTCCACCAGAAGACTCCGCCGTGCGGGTACGATGAAAGGGGGTCGACTGACAGCACGTCGACAACGCCGTCCCCGTCCACGTCGCCCACCGCGCAGTTATGCGGCATGCCGGCGTCGGCGGCGATGACCCTCTGTACCGGCGGCTCCAGTGGCGTGCCGGCGAGCGCGAGTTGTCCGGAGATGGAACGCCAGGCGGTGTCGCTGGCGGACAGAAACTGGTTCCCCCAGTGCGGGACCGGGCCGAAGACGTCGGGTCCGCCGCACCAGTCCGACTGGGTCTCCACGACCTGGCCCAGCGCCGGGGCGCAGCAAAGACAGGTGGACAGCACGATTGCGAGTTTGTGCATGGCTTCGCCTCCTCTATCGGACCGCGACGTGTTCGCCAGCCCGGCGTAAAGTTTCGATCAGGGTCGAAATTCCAACGTGCGCGCCGAGGGCCGCCAAACGACAAGAAACCCGGCACCCCTCTCACCGGGTTGAATCAGCGCCGCCGCCTTCGCATCCGCACGCTGCCTGGAGTCGCCGGTGACGACTGACTACAATGGGAAGCGCATTCGGGCCGTGCGGGGTATCAGCGAAAAACGGTTCGATGCCGATGTCTTGTTGGGATCCCTCGCATGACCGCGCGCTCCGACGTCACAGCACTGCTTCAGCGGCTGGCCGCTGGTCAGGACGAGGCGGCGAAGGCGTTGTGGCCGCTGGTCTACGACGAGTTGCACCAGCTTGCCGACCGCTGCTTTCGCGGCGAGGCGGCCGATCACACGCTGCAACCGACCGCCCTCGTCAACGAGGCCTACGTTCGATTAGTCGGGAATCCGGGACAATCCTGGCAGGACCGGAGTCATTTTTTTGCCGTCGCCGGCCGCGCGATGCGGCGGGTGCTGGTCGATCATGCCCGCCGGCGCAAGGCGGCCAAGCGCGGTGGGGATCGCGAACGCGTACCGTTGGACCTGGTCGACGCCCCGGTCCCGCCCGCCGATCTCGATCTGCTCGCTCTCGACGAAGCACTGGAGAAGCTGGCCGCGTTGGATCCGCCGCTCGTTCAGATGGTCGAGCTGCACTTCTTCGGCGGGCTGACCTTCGAGGATACGGCGCGCGTGATGGGGGTGGCCCCGATCACCGCGAAGCGCATGTGGAAGATGGCGAAGGGCTGGCTCTTCCGTGAGCTTTCGGCGGGGGAGTGAAGTGGATCGCGATCGCTGGCAACAGGTTCGTCAGGTGTTCCTGATGGTGTGCGATTTGCCGGAGGAGCAGCGCGGCGCCCGACTCGACGCGGCGTGTGGAGCCGACGCGGACCTTCGGCGCGAGGTCGAGGCGCTGCTGAGCGCCAGCTCGCACGCGTTGGCGTTCCTGCGTTCGCCGCCGGTCCGCGGGGATGCTCGCGGGCCGGACGAGGCGGATTCCGGCGTCCACGGCGAACGGCGGATCGGTCCGTACCGGCTGCTGGAGGCGATCGCGTCGGGCGGCATGGGCACGGTCTATCGGGCGGAGCGGGCCGACGAGCAGTTCCGCAAGGAAGTCGCGATCAAGCTGATCCGGCGCGGCCTGATCGACGAGCAGAGCCGGCGCCGCTTTCGGCTCGAGCGACAGGCCCTGGCACTGCTCGAACATCCGAACATCGCCCGGCTGCTGGACGGCGGCGTGACGAACGACGGCGACCTGTATATCGTGATGGAATTCGTGCGCGGGCAGCCGATCGATGTCTACTGCGACGCGCAGCGGCTGGGAATCGCCGGGCGGATTCGCCTGTTCCTGCGCGTGTGCGCCGCCGTGCAGCATGCCCATCGCAATCTCGTCATTCATCGTGACCTCAAGCCGAGCAACATCCTGGTGACCGACGATGGCGAGCCCAAGCTGCTCGACTTCGGGATCGCCAAGCTGCTTCAGCCGGAGTCGGCCGCGCCCGCCGAGACGCTGACCCTCCAACTCGCGCTCACCCCGGCCTACGCGAGCCCGGAGCAGATCCGCGGCATGCCGGCGACCACGGCCACCGATGTCTACTCGCTGGGGATGGTGCTCTACGAACTGCTGACCGGGCATCGGCCGTACCGGACGGAGGGGCGTCCGCTTCGCGACGTCGAGCGCACGGTGCTCGAGACGGAGCCGCTGCCGCCGAGTTCCGCGGTCTGGCGAGTGGATGAGCTGCCCGCGGACGCCACGGGCCCTACCCGCTGGCTCACCCCGCAGTCCGTCAGTGCCACCCGCGAGAGCACGCCTCAGCGACTCAGCCGGCGGTTGCGAGGGGACCTCGACAACATCGTGCTGACGGCGTTGCGAAAGGAACCACTCCGCCGTTACGCGGCGATCGGACCGTTCGCCGATGACCTGGCCGCCTACCTGGAACACCGCCCCGTGACGGCCCGCCGCGACACCGTACTCTATCGCGCCCGCAAGTTCACCCGGCGCCACACCGTGGTCGTGGTGGCCTCCGTGTTCGTGCTGGCCGCGGTGCTGGTCGCGGTGGTCGGCATCACCCGCGAAGCGCGGGTCGCCGAACGGCAACGGGACGAAGCCCTGCGGGCCACGGCCCAGGCGCAAACCGTGGTCGCGTTTCTCGAGGACATGATCACCTCGGTCCGGCCGGGGGCCAGCGGGCAGGACGTGCGGGTGCGCGAGGTGCTCGATGCCGCCGCCCGCCGGATGGAAGACGATCTGGAGGTCGAGCCGGAAGTGAAGGCCTCGCTGCACGGCACGATCGGCCGGGCCTACTCCGCCCTCGGCATGTATGCGGAGTCGGAGGCGCACCTCCGCGCCGCGCTGGAGCTGTCGCGGACGGCCCTGGGTGAGCAGTCCCTGGAGGTCATCCTCCGCATGGATGACCTGGGCGACTTGCTGTACGGGAAAGGGGAGCTGGACGAGGCGGAGGCCCTGCTGCGCCCCGCCCTCGAACGGGCCCGCGAGCGCCTCGGCAACGAGCACCCGACCACCACCCACATCAAGACCGATCTCGCCGAAGTGCTGGCCGAACATCGCGACCTCGCTGAAGCCGAACGGCTGTTCGGCGAGGTGCTGGCCACCCGGCGCAAGGAGCTGGGCGACACGCACCTGGACGTCGCCGAGTCGCTCAACCGCCTGGCCGGCGTGGCCGAACGGCGCGGCGACTACGACACGGCCGCCCGACACCTGGCCGAGGCGCTGCGCATCCACCGTGCCTTGCTCGACAGTCGCAGCCCGATGATCATCGAGAGTGTCATCGGCCTGGCACGTGCCCTGCACAACAACGGCGACGACGAGGCGGCCGCCCCGCTGCTCGCCGAGGCCGTCCCGTACGTGCGCCGGGCGTTGGCCATGCACCGCCGCATGCTGGGCGATGACCACGTGATGACCAACGTGTTGATGAACGAGCTGGGTGAGTTGCTGGCCGTGCAAGGCGAACTCGAGGGGGCGGAGCAACTGTTCCGCGAGGCGCTGTCCTATTGCCTCGCCCGGGCGGCGGACGAAAATCAGGCCACGCCGCGGGTTCGCCACAATACGGCCATGCTCCAGCACAACCTGGCGATGGTGCTGAAGGAGCGGGGCCGCCTGGACGAAGCCGAGACGCTGCTCCGCGCCGCGTTGGAGACCCGCGAGACGTCGCTCGGACCGGACGACCTGACCGTCGGCGACACCCTGATGCAACTCGCGATTGTCACCGAGCTTCGCGGCGAGTCGGAGCAGGCGGCCGTCATGATGCACAAGGCGCTGCGGATCCTGGAGCAACGCCTCGGCCCCGGGCATCCATTGGTCATCGAAGCGCAAGCCCACCTCGCGCGGCTCGAGCCGTCCTAGCCCGCATTCCTACCCAGTTCTCTGCTGCGTCGCCGTAATGCCTTGCGTCTGCTTCGCCATGCTCGGTCGGCCTGCTCGACGACCCGTTTAGGGTCGCCTCTGCGGGCCTCGGTCGCCTGGCTCGCATCCACAAGCCATTACGACGACTCGCGACAAGACCTGATGAGGAATGCGTCCTAGACCGGTAAGCTCCTGCCGATCCTCGATTCAGAACACGCGGACCTTCGCGCTGCTCCGCCGTGGCGTATGCGTCGGGTTCGCCTCTTCCAGCTCGACACCGTTCACCATCCGGTTGGGGGCCATGTCCTCGATCGTGTATTCGAATCGGCGCGATCCATGGAACCGGTGCGACGGGGTAAACTCCAGGTACGCCGCATCCGGCTGAGAAGGATCGTCGCCCGGATTCACCACAACGATGGTGCCAAACGGACGCGCGATCGTGTCCGGCGCCCCGTCCTCGAGATCGACATCGCGCCGGGCGACGCGGACAAACCGCAGCCGGTCACCGTCGGAATCGGAGTCGTTGGCCAGCGCGTCGATGACCACCGTCTCGCCGCGGTGCACGTGGATCCGATCGTCGACCGCCATGGGGCGGTGGTTGATCTCGTAGGCGTAGATGCCGCCGGAGGGGTTGTTCTGCGCCCCGAAGGGGACGTAGAGCATGCCGTTGGCGATGACCGTGCCGCCGTTCATGCTCGCGTGGTGCGGCTTTCCCAGGCCGAGGTCGAACACCTCGTTGAGGTCGGGCGTCTGGTCATGGAAGAGAACGCGCCCGTTTCGGGCGCTGAGCGCGAAGAGCTGCCCCGACGACGTGGTCACGAAGACCAGGTCGTGCGTGACCGACACGTGGCGAAGGGCCGCCCCGGCGAACAACTCAACGTAATCGACGCCGTGCCGGAAGTGCCATCGTGAACGCCCGCTGGCCGCGTCGAGGGCGTAGACCTTGATGCGCATCCCGGTGGCCGGATCCCCATCGTCCGCGGTGTCCTCGACGTCTGCCCAGAATGCGGGGCTGAACGTGGCGAAAAACGCGTTGGGATAATTGCCCGTATCGAGCGACGTGCCGAACTGGGCATCGGAGAAACCGTCGTCGATCCCCTCGAAGCCCGCGACGTAGACCACGCCGTCGGCCACCGCCGCCCCGGCCTGGATGCCGCCAATGCCGGTCGGACGGCTGATCTGACGTTCCCAGACCGTCTCACCGGTGTCGCGATCAACGGCCCGGAAGCGACCGCCCTTGCTTCCATCACCGGCCAAGTCTCGCCATCGGCCGTGGACGCGGGCCGAAAAGAGCACCGGCGGGGCCAGGACATCGGCGTCGCGCGGGCCGTCCGGGCGGCCCGGTCCCGTGGATACCGGGTTGTTGAGATCGAAGACATCGCCAACGTGGAACTGATTCGTCCAGACGTATTCGCCGGTTTCAAAATCGATGGCGTAGAGCGAGTCGCTTCGATCCACATAACCAGCGGGGGCCAGATCAGGATCGGGATAGCCTTCGTAGGGGACCGAGGTGTTCTGACCGGTGCCGCCGCATATGTAGCCGCGCTCAAAATCCACCGCCAGCCCGGCGCCGGCCGACACGCCGGTTCCATAGGGAAACCCCGTGTCTGGATCGATGTCAATGGTGCGCCGGCGCCAGAATTCAACGGGCTGCGCGGGATTCGTGACGTCATAAGCGATCGACAAGCCCGTCTCGTGCCCCTGCAGGAGGGCGTCGTTGACGATGACGTTGACGCTCACGATAAGCAGCACGCGGTCGCCGGTTTCCACGATGACGGGGTCACCCAAGACGGAGGCCAGTTCCCGATCCGGAGCGAGCCGAAAGGGATCGACCTCCGGCGTGCTCGGGTCGAAATCGACCTCGGCACCGCCGATCCGCTCGACCAGATGGATCCGGCCGTACACCGATCCAATGATCCACACGTGATCCTCCGTGACGATCGGAGCCGTGTAGAACAACTCGGGCGAGGCGGGTGGATCGCCGCTCGCGAAATCCGGATCCACCAGCGTAGTGGTCCAGTGCGTATCAGGGTCGACAATCGAGCCGCTCGCGGCCTCGCGGGCGAACACCGTTCCCAACGCATCCACGTAGTAGAGAGTGCCGTCGCGAACGATCGGCGACGCCACGACACCGGCCACCGGCCCCGGAAACTCCAGCCCCAGCGCGCCCTCCAGGATGAAGCCCGTCGGCGTCGGTTCGGAAACCAGCGTGTCGTCGTTGAACGTCTCCCACGCACGGCGCAGGAATCGTGCGTCTCGCGCCGTGATTTCCGACTCATCGGGATTGAAGTTCGAGTTGTTGAAATCGTGCGAGTAGAGCGGCCAGTCGCTTGCGGAAGCGCCGGCAAGACCGCCAACGAACGGCAGGACGCCGGCCACCGTCGCCAAGGCAACACGAGTGTGACGTACGCGTGCAAATGGTATTCTCGACGAGTTCATTCTGCTCACTCCTTATAGTGCTTGCTCATGACGACGGGTCCCCCGTGGAACGCGGACCCCTGGCGCCGGTCCGCGCGAGCGGCGCTCGCCCTCCGGGCCGGCGCACCGTGCAAAGAAGAGGTCTCTCCGCCGACCTCTCCACACCCCGTTGGTCGGTGTCCGGCCGGTGTCCTTACAGGCATAATCCGGTTATTCCGAAGCAAGCATGGCCGGGACCCGGGAGGCCGGCTCCGCAGGCCTCCCCGTGCGAATAAGCGTGGCCGGTACGAATGGGCGGTCGCGCAATCTCTTGCGATGAGAGACGTTACACTCGGCTTGGCGTCAACGAACCGTACCCGGTACGCTTTACTGGTGCGCGGTCAACAGTAACAAACGTGTAGCGGGAAGCAGGCTGGAGGTTCGACCGGACCGAAGAATGACTCACTCAGCCGGACAAGGTGTTAATCGCTTGCGCGTGGGCCACCGCGAGCCGCGAAGCAAGAAGTCGCCACGATTGCTCATCGAACGTGGCGATTGTGACGCCGCTGGTGCCATTCATCACCACTCCACGGAATGGAAACAGGTGAGGTCGACGCGTCCCTCGACGATTAGCGGTCCGACCTCATTCCTTGACTGTATGGGCATGTTCCGTCCGAAGCACAGAGTGAGTGGTGTGCGGAATCAAGCCGTTGCTTCGGAGGAGGCCTGGAACGTGATGGGCGGAAGAGGATGAGCTGCTGATGGACTCATACCATATTATTGTACTGGGCGCGGTCGTGGCTGCGGGGTTCGTCGTTGCCGGCTTGGCGACGGCGCAGTCACCGGACAGCGGGCGGCGGGCGGGCGGCGAGGGCGGGCCGATCGAACTGACCGACGCGGCCCGGCGGCTGCACGCTTCGTGCATCGTCATCGACGGCCACAACGATCTGCCGTGGCAGATCCGCACCGATGGCGGATCGTCGTTCGACCGCCTGGACATTGCGAAGCCGCAGCCGACGCTGCATACCGACATCCCGCGGCTTCGCAAGGGCGGGGTGGGGGCCCAGTTCTGGGTCGTCTACGTGCCGCCGGAGACCCTGCGATCCCACACGGCCACCAAGATGGCACTCGAACAGTTCGACCTGATCCACCGCATGATCCAGCGGTACCCGGAGACCTTCGAACTGGCCCGCACCGCGGACGACATCGTTCGCATTCACAAAGAAGGCCGAATCGCCTCGCTGATCGGGGTTGAAGGCGGACACATGATCGAGAACTCGCTCGACACGCTCCGCGATTTCTACGACTGCGGAGCCCGCTACATGGGGCTGACCCATTCCGAAACCCACGACTGGGCCGACTCGGCCACCGACGAACCCCGGCACGGCGGGCTCACCGCGTTCGGCGAGGATGTCGTGCGCGAAATGAACCGGCTCGGCATGTTGGTGGACCTCGCCCACGTCTCGGCTGACACCATGCGCGACGCGCTGCGGGTCTCTACCGCGCCGGTCATCGTATCCCACTCGTCCGCCTACAGCGTCGCCCAACACGTCCGCAACGTGCCCGACGACGTGCTGCGCATGATCCGCGACAACGGCGGCGTGGTGATGGTCAATTTCTTCCCCGGCTACAGTGACCCGCAAGGTGCCCGGGCGATGGCCGGCTACTTCGAGACCGAACGGGAGCTGAAAGCCCGGTACCCGGACAAGAAAGACTTCGACAAGGCCTGGAAGGAATACCGGGACGCGAACCCGATCCCGCACGGCACCGTACATACGATTGTGGATCACATCGACCACATCGCCCGGGTGGCCGGCGTCGACCACGTCGGGCTCGGTTCCGATTACGACGGCGTCGCGATCATGCCGCTCCAGTTGGAGGACGTGTCGGGGTACCCCTACATCACGCAGGAGCTGCTGAACCGTGGTTACTCGCCGCACAACATTCGAAAAATCCTCGGCGAGAACCTGCTCCGCGTGTTGCGCAAGGCAGAAGCCTTGCGGCAGTGAGTGGCCAATGACAGATGACAAATCACCAATGGAGTGATCGCCGGCGGCGATCAACGGTGTGGGGGCAGGTCGCGTTCGGCGTGCCTCGGTCTATCGGGAGGGGACGAGACACTTCCTGCCGATCAACCCGCCCGTCGCTGCGTGCTCGCTCTACTGTTCTCCTGCTCGACTGCTCCCTTGCCCTCGCGGCCGAAGGCCGCACGGGGCCAGGCAATGAACGGAGACGATAGTGGGGTTGTCACGTTGGTACGTCTGATAGCTCGTTACGACTAACAGGTACCCTTCCGTTCCTGCCTGGCCCCGGTTGCGTCAGGGCAAGTGCCACCCGCCCGGAAGTAGATTCGCGGGCGGGTGTTCTTGTTCCACCCGGTGTTCTGCCCCCCGGGGGAACAGGTGGTCGATTCACACCGCGTCTGCCGGCGCGGTCCGCCGGCCGCTACCCGCACGGCTCGCACCTGATCGTGCGAAGTCACGTGTTCCGCCCTCCGCGACGACCGTGCCACAGTCCGTCATCACCGGCTCGAGCCGTTCGAACACCGGGGTGTCGACCAGACAGCCGCTGTTGTGGAGTTCGCCGCCGACCTCGCTCTCAGCCCGCCCGCCGGGGGGGCAGGGGACGTGACCGCCGCACGGGTTGGCATCGCATGTCAACCCGTCGCCTTGCAGCACGCTGCCGCTGGCCAGACAGTCGCCGACCGGCACCTCGGGGCCCGCGTGGTCGGGATCGTAGCACGCCTGCCGCGGTGCACACTCGACGCTCGTGCAGTCGGTCCCCGCCCCCTGCGGCGTGCCGCCCACCGCCGTACACTCCGCCGGGGGCAACTCCACGCACGACCCATCCCCGTCCCATCCCCGACCCATCCCCCGACCCACCCGGCGTGCAACACGCCTCCGTCCGGATCTCGCCGGTAAACGCGACCTGGAACTCGGCGTAATCGAGCAGGTCCACGTCGCCGTCGCAGTCGAAGTCGCCCTTGTCGTAGTGGACGGCCACTTCGTGCGACCACGGGGAGCGAGCCAGGCCCGAGTCGATGGCCTGCACGCGGCAGTAGTACGTCCCGTGCGGCCGGCTGATCCGCCGACAGGCGGGCCCAGCCGGGTCGTCGGGAGCAGCCACACCCGGCCGCCGGGTTAGGAACGACATCCACCTCCGCAGACGAAGAAGAATCCGTTTTTTTCGTTGGTGCCGGACGACCTACATGTCGAGCGAGCGGAGTCGCCACTCCGCCAGCTCGAATTCGTTCATGGGCGTGTCGAACTGCGTGTCCCGGTCATACCGGACGCCGGTCGCGACGCACTGTTCGAAGAACCGCCGCGCCTGCTCTACGTGGCGGTGGAGCAGGCACACCTCACCGGCGTAGTAGTAGGCCTCGCAGAGCTGTTCGAGATTGTTGCGCGCGGCAAAGGCGGTGAGTTCCCGGGGCGTTTGAGACCCGGACAGACACCGGAAGATCTGGCTGAGCCACGCTTCGTCGGCGTCGTTCAGCGCCGCATCGATGATTGCCGCCGCTTCCTCACGCCGCCCCAACTCCATCAGGATCAGGTACCGCCGGGCGTCCGCGTAGCACGGCCGACCTAGTTGGGCCCGAACCTGGCGATAGTCTTCGATCGCCTCCTCCCGCCGGCCGAGGATCCAGAGCGGGGTGGCCCGCTGATAGCGGTGCCAGACGTCCTGCGTGCCCTGCGACGTAGCGAGCAGCGCGGTGTAGTCCGCCACGCCCTCCTCATATCGACCGATCCTACGTAGCGTATGGGCACGGTGAAGCCGCGCGTCCGGCCGATCGGGCACGACGAGCGTGTACTCCTCGATCGCATCCCTGAATCGACCCTGGTGCCGGAGCACGTGCCCCTTGAAGATCGTCCACTCACTCGGATCTTCGCCGAGTTGAACCAGCCGGTCCGCCACATCCGGCAAACCGTCGAAATCGCCGAGCTGAAGGCGGAGGTACGCGATGCGGATCCAGGCGAGGGCGTGGGTCGGGTCACGCTTGACGGCCTCCCCCGCGCACGCCAGTGCGCGTCGGACGTCCAGCGTGGCGAACGATCGTACGTACCACGCCTCCGCGGTATCCGGCGGCTTGTCGGGGGCTTCGCGTTCAAGCTCGCACGCCCGATCCGCCCGTCCGCTGTCGCGGTACATGTCGGCCAGCAACGCGCGACAGTCCCAGCGGTCCGGGGAGTGCTGGACCACTCGAGCCAGGGAAAGCAAGGCGGCCTCAGGCTGCCCGCCCGCGTATTGAGCCTGCGCCATGACCAACCACGTCTCGGCGATCTCGGGATGGGCTCGCTCCAAGGCCCGCGCGTGAGCAACCACCGCGGCCCCCGCCTCCAGCGCCCGCTGCGTCTTCAACGCCTGTCGCCGGGCGAACGCGGTGGAACGATGCTCCATCCAGCCACCGATCACGAGCATTACCGCCACCATCAACAACGCCGCCGCCCCTCCGACAATCGCTCGCTTGTGCTTGACCGCCTTCTTGCGAAGGACGTACAACGCGCTCGCCCGCTTGGCCAGGATGGGCTCCCCATCGAGGAAGCGGCGCAGGTCTTCCGCCATGTCCGCCGCGGATGGATAGCGCCGGTCCCGGTCCTTTTCGAGGGTTTTCAGTATGATCGTCTCGAGGTCGCCCTTGATCGCCGGTGCCAGGGAAGACGGGGCAATCATCGTGTGATCCATGATCCGCTGAAGCACGTGCGATGCCGAGCCCGACGTGTCGTAGGGCAGCGAGTCGGTCACCGCCTCGAAAAGCATTACGCCGAGCGCGTAGACATCCGTGCGAACGTCGATCTCGTCACGGCACCCCGACGCCTGTTCCGGCGACAGGTAAAAGAGCGTTCCGAGAATCTGACCGGGAAACGAAAGGCACGTGGTCGAGCATTCGTCCGCGTCACTCTGATCCGCGGCTTTCGCCAGCCCGAAGTCCAGAATGTGCGGTTCGCCGTCGCGGTCGATCAGCACGTTGGCCGGTTTGAGGTCGCGGTGGATCACTCCGCGTTGATGCGCGTAGTGCACCGCCCGGCAGATCGAGCGAAAGAGCTGGACCCGGTCACGCAGGTCCGGCTGCGCGGACGCGAGATAGTCCTGCAATTGCGTGCCGTCGATGTATTCCATTGCGTAGTACGGTTGCTCATCCACGCTGCCGCTTTCGAGCACGCGGACGATGCCCGGATGGCACAACTTCGCCGCCAGCTCGACTTCCCGCTCGAATCGCCGCCGCAGCGACGGCGTCGCGAAGGGGCCGGAGCGGAGCACCTTGATCGCTACCTCGCGTTTCGTCGTGACCTGAAACGCCTTGTAGGCGATCCCCATCCCGCCGCGGCCGATCTCCTCGAGCATCCGGTAGCCGTGGATCTGGGGAAACCGCGGGAGGCCCGGTGCCCGCCCCCCGTCGCCGGCCGGCGCGGCCGGGCGAAGTCGGTCAAGGATGGAGAGCCCTTCCAGGTATGGCCGCAACTGGTCACCCAGGTCGGGCTGTTCGGCCGCGAAGGCCTCAGGTGTGACGGGTTCGCCACGCTGCCGGCGCTCGAAAAACTCGTCGATCAACGCGTCAATCCGGCGCTTCAGCACGACCGACGGGCGGGACGGCCGGGAATCCTCGATTACGCCTCTGGAACGCCGGGGCCCGGGGGCCATCGAAATACCGGCTGAGCAGAAGGTGGCAGCGTCCACGGCTACGAACTCCTGTGACTTCGTGGTTCTGCTATGATGTAGCAGGCCCGGGACAGGCGTCTGACATCGATTCACGCCGATTACCGGGGCCACTGGTGTGAGCCCATGACCGATGACATCGCCAGACAGCGCGAATCGTGGGTCGAGGCGGCTCGGGCGGGCGACCCGCTGGCCGTCTCCAAGCTGCTGGCCAGCATCCACCCCGCCCTCCGGGCCCGCGCCGCCGGCCGGATGGACCTCGCCCTCCGGGGCAAGGTGGAACCGGAGGACGTGCTTCAGCAGGTCTACCTGAAGGTGTTCAACCGCCTGGACCGCTTCGAGGGGAGCGATCCGGCGGCGTTCTTCAACTGGGTCGCCACCATCCTCGACCACGAACTCATCGACGTGCAGCGGGCCCATCACCGGCGCAAGCGGGATGTCACCCGCGAAGTGGCGCCGGCCGGCCAGTCCCCGTCCGCCTCGTGCTTCAATCTTCTCGATCACCTGTACGCCGATTCCGTCACACCCAGCCGGGCCGTCCGCCGCGACGAAGCGGTGGGCGCCCTGTTGGCCTGCATGGCCAAACTCTCCGAGCACCATCGCCAAGTCCTCCAGTTGCGATTCATCGAGAGCCACCCCGTGGCGTCGGTGGCGGAACGGCTCGGCGTGTCCCGCGATGTGGTGGTGGCGAGGACCCGGGCGGCGCTGGCGGCGCTGCGGAAGGCGATGGACCGCATAGGGGAGTTCACGCGGGGAGGGTGAAGATTAGCGAATGAATGGCGGCCCTTGCGGCGCCTCGGGGCTGGTGTTCGTTTTCATGTCCGGGGACGCGCTTGCGCATCTTCTGGAACGCGCGGGTTCGGGCTTGCTATACTGGATTCCGGCGGACACTCCGCCTGCCGCAACGCGTTCGACAACGACGACGACCGGGACGTCGATCTGCACGACTTCATCGAACTGCAGCGCAAGCTCGGCCCACCGTTCCCCGACCCCGGCGCGGGTTCAGAAAGGCGAACGGCGACGGGTGAAGGGGTCGCCTTCAGCGATCGAATCAGCCGAGAAGCGCGCGAGCGGTACTACCGCCGGCTTTCAGCCCAGCGTCCGGTACACTCGAGTCGTGTCGCATCGGCGCGGTTGTGAAGCGGCATTTGCGCGACGATGATGCGGCACCAGGAGATGAACCCCATGCCCACCCGACGAGGCCGGCTTGAAGTCATCTGCGGCTGCATGTTCAGCGGCAAGAGCACGGAACTCCTGCGCCGATTGACCGCCGCCGCCCGGGCCGGCCATCGCGTCATCGCCTTCAAACCGCGCCGCGACGACCGCTACGCCACCGACCGGATCGTGACCCACGACGGCGCCGCCATCGATGCCGTCGCGATCAGCCGGCCCGACGAGATCGACGCCCGCTCGGCGGCCTTCGACGTCCTCGGCGTCGACGAGATTCACTTCTTCGGCCCCGATTTGGTCGACGTCTGCCGCCGTCTGCGCGAAACCCCGCGACGGCTCATCCTGGCCGGCGTCGACGTCGACCATCGCGGTAACCCCTTCCCCGTCTTCTCACATTTGCTGACCATGGCCGACGAGACGATCCGAACGACCGCCCGCTGCGCCCAATGCGGCGGTGTCGCCGAGTTCTCGCAGCGTATGATCGCCGACGACAGCGCCATCGTGGTCGGCGGCGCGGAAAGCTACGAGCCCCGTTGCCGGACCTGCTTCACGCCGCCCCCCTGACGCCCCCGCGTATTGCACTGCCCGAGCGGAACCGATAGAAACGCGGCCATGGAGCGCCTCATCGGACTGCTCGGACTGGTCACCCTGACCGGAATCGCCTGCGCCCTGTCGACCCATCGCCGACGCATCAACTGGCGAACCGTCCTGGGCGGCATCGCGCTCCAGTTCGTGCTCGCCGTACTGATCCTGCGGGTGGCCGTGGTCCGCAACCTGTTCGACGGCATCGCCAAAGTCATCACCCGGATCCTCAGCTTCACCGACTACGGCACCAAGTTCATCTTCGGCGCCTTGTCGGACAACGAGGCGATCGGCCAGGCGCTGTACGACGACCCCCACGCCGGCATGGCCTTCATCTTCGCCGTCAAGGTCCTGCCCACCATCATCTTCTTCGCCTCACTCATGGGCGTGCTTTATCACCTGGGCGTCATGCAGAAACTGGTGCGGGTGATGGCCGTCGTGATGACGAAGACGCTCGGCGTCAGCGGAGCCGAAAGCCTGGCCATGAGCGCCAACGTGTTCGTCGGACAGACGGAGGCCCCCCTCGTGATCAAGCCCTACGTGCTGACCATGACGCGGTCGGAACTGATGGCCCTGATGACCGGCGGGTTCGCCACCATCGCCGGCAGCGTCTTCGCGTTCTACGTCATGCTGCTCGCCGGCGGCGACGCGCACGAGCAAGTCATCTTTGCCAAGCATCTGCTGACGGCCTCCCTGATGTCCGCACCGGCCGCGTTCGTCATGGCCAAGATCCTGGTGCCGGAGACCGAGGTGTCGAACACCGCCGGCGTGGTCAAGGCCTCCGTCGAGCGGACGACGGTGAACGTCATCGACGCCGCCGCCAGCGGGGCCGGCGATGGCCTGCGCCTCGCCCTGAACGTGGGGGCGATGCTGCTCGCCTTCGTCGCGCTGATCGCGATGATCGACTATCCGCTCGGCCTGCTGGGCGAGTACGACGCAGTCCGCGCGTTCCTCGACGCCCGGGGCATTGAATCGCTCAGTCTCAGCGTCATCCTGGGCTGGGCGTTCTCGCCGCTGGCCTGGCTGATGGGGGTCCCCTGGGAGGACGCCGCGACGTTCGGCGGGCTCCTGGGCGAGAAAATCGTGGCCACCGAACTGATCGCGTTCAGCTCGCTGAAGGAGATCATGGCGTCCGACCACCCGATGAGCTACCGGAGCAAGGTCATCGCCAGCTACGCCCTGTGCGGGTTCGCCAATTTCGGCTCGATCGCCATTCAGATCGGCGGAATCGGGGGCATCGCCCCGAATCGGCGCCACGAGCTTGCGTCACTCGGGCTGCGTGCCATGATCGGCGGTGCTTTGGCGAGCTGGATGACGGCCACTATCGCCGGGATTCTCTGGCTGCCCGAGTAGCGTCACACGCATGTAACATGCCCGGCGGCCCGTGTTGTTCCCCCCCGGCGAATCGGGTAGACTAACCTCTCGTGACTGTTGCGGGCGTCCGGGGTACCGGGGATCTCGATGTATCGACCCGGTGTCGAATCGGCCCATGGCCCTGGCCGCGGTGGCCCCGTGGCGATCCTCGACGGCGCGGCAAAAGGTGGAAGTGAGCGCGGAGCGGGCCTCGGGCGTCCCGCCGCCGACGTCAAAGCTGGTAAAACGTTTAGTACGGAGAGCCAAGAGATGAAGTCGATGACGCGAATGATGCTGATTGCGGCAGCAAGCGGGATGCTGCTGAGCACGGTGGCGGTGGCCCAGGACGTGGGCTCCGGCGGCGATGATGCCGCCATCCAGCAGATCCTCAACGAGATCAAGGCGCTGCGCAACGACGTGAGGGCCCTGCGCAACGACGTGCGCAAGCTGCAGAACGACGTGACGAAGATCCAGTCGGCCAGCCGGAACCCGAGGGCAACGCCGCCGCAGCGGCCGCCGGTCGACACCACCGTCTATGACATCAACGTCGGCGACTCGCCGATCCGGGGTCCGAAGGACGCCAAGGTGACCATCACCGAGTTCGTGTGCCTCCAGTGCCCCTTCTGCATCCGCGAATGGCCGAAACTCGAGCAGATTATGAAGGAGTACCCCAACGACGTGCGGGTCGTCTTCAAGCACTTCCCGCTGAGCTTCCACAAGAAGGCCAAGCCGGCCCATGCCTCCTGCGCCCTCGCGCAGCGGGAGAAGGGCACCGAAGGCTTCTGGCAGATGCACGATAAGATCGTCGCCAACCCCAAGAAGCTCGAAGTGAGCGACTTCCGTGGATACGCCGAGGAACTCGGGCTGAACCTGGCCGAGTTCGACCGGGTCATGGCCAGCACCGAAGAAATCGACAAGCTGCTGGCGGCCGACCTCGCCGAGGCGCGGAAGTGCAAGGTCCGCGGCACGCCGACCGTCTTCATCAACGGCCTCAAGCTCAAGCCGCGCAACTTGCCGGACTACAAGCAGCGGATCGACGCCATCCTGGCCGGCAAGGATCAGCCGCAGCCGGCGGCCAAGCGAGCTGCTGCGTCCGGCGGCGACGAGCCGCGGGGAATCATCAAGCTGCGTCCGGGTGGCGAGGCCAAGGTGGAGGCCATGCCGAAAAACGCCGCCGGCGGCAATGTCAACAAGAAGTAGCCCGCCGACCGACTGCAACGAATAGCAAGCAGCAAAGCCGGCGCTTCGCATTTCCGTGCGAAGCGCCGGCTTTGGTTGCAAATTGCCGACTATGGATTACCAATGAGGCGTCTCAAGTGAGGGGCGTGTCGGTGCGCGCGCGAGTGACGAACGGCCTGATTGCCGGGCGAAAGGACTGGCCTGCGCTCGCGCGGGACAGCTTACGCGTCGGCATGGGCGGCCAGGGCACCCGTGTGAGGCCTCATGGGTAATCGGTAATTCGCCCCGTCAGGGGTGACTGTACTCGCCAATCACCGCATCGGCGGACTTCATCCCATCGACCGCCGCGCTGATAATCCCCCCCGCGTAGCCGGCCCCCTCCCCGCACGGATACAACCCCGCGCACGACGGCGACTGCCGCGACACGATCTCCCGTACCACCCGCACCGGACTGCTCGCCCGCGTCTCGGGGGCCGTCAGGATGCTCTCGTCGCCCGCGAACCCCGGCAGACGCTGGTCAAGCATCCGCAGGCCGCGCTCCAACGACTCGCCAACCTCCTGCGGCACGAAGTGCCGAACCGATCGCCACCGCCCCCCGAGCGGGTAGGTCGTCTCCAGCACTCCGTCCGATTCGCGATGATCCAGGAAATCGCTCGCCCGCTGCGCCGGGACCTCGTACGTGCCCCCCGTCGCTTCAAACGCCAGCCGCTCCCACCGCTCCACGAAGTCCAGTCCGTAGATCGGATCACATGCGACGCACTCCGGCTGAAGCGTGATCACCAGTCCCGAGTTCGCCATCGCGCCGCTGCGCTTCGACTTGCTCGCCCCGTTCGTCGCGATCAGCCCCGGTGACTCGTTGGTCGGAAGAATCTGACCGCCCGGACACATGCAGAAGCTGAACAGGTCGCCGTGCCGACCGGCCGCCCCCTTCGCCACCAGGTGATACTCCGCCGGCGGCAGTCGGTCGTGACCAGCCGCCGTCCCGTATTGCCAACGATCCACCAGGCTCTGGGAATGCTCGATCCGGACCCCGAGCTGAAACGGCTTGGCCTCCAGCCGGACCCGGCGCCGGGCCAGCATCCGAATCGTGTCCCGGGCCGAATGCCCGACCGACAGGATCACCGGCCCGGCCTCGAGCCATTCACCGTTCACCCGAACCGCGGTCAGCCGCCCGTCCTCGACCGTGATGTCGTCGAGCCGGCGCCCGAATCGGATTTCGCCGCCGGCCCGCTCGATCCGCTCGCGGATGCGCCAGCAAATGTGCGGTAGCTTGTCACTGCCGATATGCGGCCGCGAGTCCACAAGGATGTCCGGGTTCGCCCCGTCGCGGACCAGCAGCTCCATGACCGTGGTCACGAAGGGGTCCGAGATGCGGGTGTAGAGCTTGCCGTCGCTGTAGGTGCCGGCTCCACCTTCCCCGAACAGCAGGTTCGACTCGGCGTTGAACTGCCGCTCGCGATAGAAGTGCTTCATCACGTCGCGGTGCCGGGTCCGCACGTCCCGACCGCGCTCGATGACCAGCGGTTGGTAGCCGTATTCCGCCAACCGCAACGCGGCGAACATGCCCGCCGGACCAAACCCGACGATGATCGGGCGGTGCTCCAGCACCCGGTGACCAGGGGTTGGGTTGTGAGCCCGTTGCGGCCGGACGATGGCCACGTTGCGGTTGTTGGCCCGTCGGACGGCGGAACGCTCCGAGGCGGCCCCACCGTCGAGCGACAGCTCCACGTGATAGACGAAGTGAATGTCCTCCCGGTCCCGCGCATCGAGCGACCGCCGCACCGGGTGCCATTGCCGGATTGACCTGGACGGTACCTTGAGCCGCTTGCTCGCCAGATCCGGCAAGTCGTGTTCGGCGGCGTCCAGACCGAGACGCAAGTTGCGCACCACGATGGACATGATCGTCCAGGATAGTCGCGCAAAACCCCGGACGCCAGCGCGGTCCGCGCGCGACCCCGCCGCGGGTCAATGGGGTGGTCCCGCTTCACGTCCCGCGCGGCCGGCCCCAGCAAACCACCGTGGGAAGCCCGGTGGGAAAGGAGCCTCCCTGCTCACTCTCTCCGCCGGACGATTCGGCGAGGCTCGCGAGGATCAGTGGCAGGCCACCCGCGGCGCGGTGCGGGCGGCCCTGTGCCACTCACCAATCTTTGATCTCGTCAGCGAGCCACTCGCCGAAGTCCTTGTCGCCGCCGTCGATGTCGTCCGCCTGATCTTCCAGCGTCTGGGCCACGATCCGCATCGTGCTCGCCGTGCAACCCTCGAACGCAAACACCCCCATCAGAGGGGCCATCATCAGTAACACCATCCACTGGCCAAACCGCGCCTTCATGACACTCATCTCCGTTCGTTTCCCCACACCAGCCAATCATCTTCCCACTCGCCCCGCGGATTCAGTTATCGGTCGTACCCCTCGAAACCCAATACGAAAAAATAGAAGTTATGGGAAATATAGGCAAAGTACGGAACGGTGGTGGTGGCGCGCGCTTGCGAGCCGCACCCGCCCCAACCGGGGCGGGCCGATGCGTGGCGGCCGCCGGAATCGACGTTTTCAATACTGATACGAGGGTCCATGGGGCGGGCGGCGTACCGCGCGGTCGGGCAGATGGCAACGAACCGGCTTTGCGTTGGCACCCGCTGGCGCTTCGGTGTATGTTCCACGCTCAAAGTCGATCTTTATCCGGAGGCTGCGCGCCATGTTCGGACACCCCAAGGGCCTGTACGTGCTGTTCTTCACCGAATTGTGGGAGCGGTTCAGCTTCTACGGCATGAAGACCCTCCTGGTCCTCTACATGATCAACCATTTTTTCTGGTCGCAGGGGGACGCCTCGCATCTGCTGGGGGTCTACTCCGCCCTCGCCTACGGGCTCCCCGTGATCGGCGGTTTCGTGGCCGACCGATACCTCGGAGCCCGGCGGGCGGTGATCCTCGGCGCGGTGCTGCTGACCATCGGGCACTTTCTGATGGCGTTCGAAGCGAAGCCGTTCTTCTACTCGGCCCTCGGTTTCATCATCGCCGGGGTCGCTTTCCTCAAGCCGAACGTATCCACCCAGGTAGGCAGTCTGTACAAACCCGGCGACCCGCGCCGGGACGGTGCGTTCACGATCTTCTACATGGGCATCAATCTCGGGGCCCTGATCGGCCCATTGATCTGCGACTGGCTGCGGCATCATTACGGCTATCACTACGGATTCGCCGCGGCCGGCGTGGGCATGGTGTTTGGCCTCATCGTCTACGTCATCGGCCAGCGCACGCTCGTCGAGTTCAACCAGGAGGCGGAGGACGAGGGAGAGGAGCCGGCCGAGGGCCCGGGCAGGGCGAAACCCGCTCATCCGCCGCACGTCGTGCGCGACCGGATCATCGTGCTGCTGATCGTATTTGCCTTCGTGATTCTGTTCTGGACGGCCTTCGAGCAGAGCCCCAACGCCATGCTGGTGTGGGCCGACAAGCACACGAACCTGCAGTTGCTCTCCACGGAGCCGCCCTCGGTGGCGCTGGACTCTGTCACCCTGAACGAGACGGCGTCCGAGACCGGTTGGTGGCAATCCGTCTCGGACTGGTTCAGGAAACCGTCCATCACCTCGGGCCAGACGCAGTCGTTCAATCCGTTCTTTATCATCACGCTGGCCCCGGTCTTTGCGTTCTTCTGGATATGGCTCGACAAGCGGAATCTCCAGCCGTCGACACCGGGCAAGATGGTGACGGGGCTGGCCCTGGTGGCGGTGGCGTTCGGGATCATGTGGCCGGCCGCGAAGGCCGAGAACCAACCATGCGCCGCCCCGCTGGCGGTTCTACCGTCCGTGTTCGGTGTCGAGACCAACGGCCAGGTGTATACCGTGCCCTCGGGCAGCAAGGACGAGGCGGGCAAAGCGGACGGAGCGGAGGAAGGGAAAGAGCAAGAGCACATACACTACGGCGCCACGCGGTTGCAGTACAACGCCGAAACCAAACAGTTGCAGATGAGCGGTGTGCTCGCCGACCTGGACCGGCTACGGTTGCTGGCCGAGACAGCGCCACCCCAACTGGTCGCCGAGTTCGATCGGTTTGCGAAGCGCACGGCCCGGCAGCCGACGCATGAGGAGCACGTTGCCCAGCTCCGCCTCATCGAGGCGATCGACGAACTGTTGCGCAACCAGGAGCCCCTGACCAGGCTGGCCCGGTCCGATGCCGAGCAGTGCTATCGCGAGGTCGTGTTGCTGGTGGAGCAGGCGGAGACGGACGCAAGGGCACGGGCAGACAAAGGCTGGCGCATTTCGACGGTTCTGGAGTCCATGCCCGCCGACATCAGCGCGCTGGATGATATTTTCGAAGGCGAAGGGGAGAACCGGAAGAAGGTTCTGTCGTGGGATCCTGCCACTCGCGTGCTTACGGCCATGGGCGAAGTCAAGGAGCGAACGCGGGTCGAGTTTCTGGCCGCCGCGGCACAGCCGGACTTCAAAGCAGCCGTGGACCGGGTCTACGTCGAATCGGCGAAGTTCCGTGTCAGCGTCTGGTGGCTGATTGCCTTCTTCATGGTGCTGACCATGGGCGAACTGTGCCTGTCCCCCGTGGGTCTGTCGCTGGT
This sequence comes from uncultured Phycisphaeraceae bacterium, assembly GCA_964495075.1. Classification (GTDB taxonomy): domain Bacteria; phylum Planctomycetota; class Phycisphaerae; order UBA1845; family UBA1845; genus JAFGJQ01. The sequence goes on along the minus strand of CAZBUJ010000002.1, from coordinate 107,232 downwards.
GACGAAGCTCGCCCCGCCGTCCCGCGTCGGGTTGTTCATGGGCGGCTGGTTCCTGGCCACCGCGGCGGCCGAATACGCGGCCCAGGTTTTCGGCGCCTATTGGGGCAAGCTGCCGCCCGGTCAGTACTTCCTGATCTTCGTCGTGATGTGCGGCGCCGGAGCCCTGCTGATGGCCATGCTCATCCGGCCGATGAAACACATGATGCATGGGGTGAAGTGAATAGGGAAGAGCGGCTTTTAACCGGCAATTCAAGTTTCGCTAACTCCTGCTTAACCGAGACGCGATAAAAGGGAGTCTCGTACGAGCGATTCGCCGCCCGCGGCACTCGGCTCGGGAACGGTGGCGGCAATGCGGGTATGGTCAGCAACGCGTATCGATCGGCGTCCGGCTGACCGCGGGGAATCGGAAGCGGGAATCGTCTCACCTGTCGTGGTGGCGGCGCGGCCCTGTCACCCGCAGACATCCGTGACGCCTGCGGCCCATCGAGACGATGGGCGGCTGCGATCGTGAGGCCGGCCAAAACGGGGGGGCGCTCGAGCGTTGGGACCACACGGGCGGGGAAGGAAGCGGCCAGTAGGCCGAGACGGTTCCTGGCAGACGACCGGCTCGGTCTGCTGCGTTGATGGGACCGACCGGCCAGCCTGTCCAATTGCCCGGAGCATCCCGGATCAACCTTGCAAGGCGCGTCGCAAGGTCGGAATGGGACGCGAGCAAGTGGTGTCAGACGGCGCCGACCACCATGTCGGCCAAGCCCGCCATCTCGCGGGCCAACGCACCGGCCGGTGACAACTCCGCGGCATCGGCCGAGACGCGCGCATCGGTCATGCCCACCGAAGGCACGTCTTTTGGCCCGTGCAGCCCGGACTGCAGCCGAACGGCGGACATCCGGCTTCGGGCGACCACGTCGTCCAGTCGGCGCGACCGATTGGTATTTGGTTTTGCCGGTGCGGGCGCCGCGACCGAAGATCGATCGAGAACCTCGCGGGCGCCGGCGGTGTGACCGTCCGCCCTGGCAACGCGCTGTTCCAGGCGGCGGACCTGCTCATTGACGCGCCGGGCAAGCTCCTCCGCTTTCCCCATCGTTTTGACCGCCTGCTCGAACGACTCGCCGGCGGCCCGCCGCGTGTCCCTGACGGTATCGGCGAAGCTCTCAAGTTTGCCCGCATTGGCGGCACAGTCGTCGGACAGACGCTCCACCGTCGCTTCCATCCGGCTCACCCGCTCCGTGGTCTCGTTGGTGCGTGCCTGGCGCTCTTGGGCGGCGTCGGCGAACTCCGCGAATTGCTCGCGGGTGTGTTCCGAGTGCTGGATGGCCTCGTCGGCCCGGTGCCTGGCCTCGTCGGCCACCTCGCGGGTCTCCCGGGCGGCGTCAGCCAGCCGCTCGAGCACCTGCACCTGTAACCCGGAGTCCTTGATCACCCGGCTGACACGGCCATCGAGGTCGGCCACCTGCCGGGCCAGCGATTCGGCCTCCGCCGACAGCCGCTGGAAGCGGAAATCGTCCGCCAATGTCACCGCCGGCGGCGATGTCGTGCCGCCGCGTGACCCATGCCCGGCCGTCGCACTCGCCGGGAAGGCGGCCGCCGGACTGAGCTTCGGCGCCGGACCGGCCGTGCCCATCGCCTGGTTGAACGCCTCCGCCGCCGCGAACCGCGATTCTTCCATCGCGGACGCGAACTGCTCGAGCCGCTGGATGTGCGCCGCGTGGTCCGCCCTCATTCCCGCCACCCGCGCTTCCAGGGACGCGAGTCGCTTGACGGTCAACTCGTCCTGGCTCTTGAGTTCGTCCAAGTGCTCCTCGTGTTTCTTGGTCTGGTCGGCCGACCGGCGGGCGAACCGGCTGACGTGTCGTGCCAGCTTCTCGTGTTCGGCCGTCTGAATCGCGCTCTGCTCATGGGCGGCGGTGATGGCCTCGCCGAGCCCCAGGACCCGTTCCTCGAGGGATTCCACCGAGACCCGGGCCGTCGTTTCCTGTTCCGCGAGCCGCTGCTCCACGGAGTCCAGCCGTTCCAGCAGGGCCCGAACGCCCGGGGTCGCCACGCTCATTTCCCCGGCGACATTCGTGAGTTCCGCGCCGAGCGCCTGCTGTGCCCGGATCCGCTGATCATCGACCGAGACGATCGATTCGAGTCGCCTGATGACATCTGCGATCTGCTGATGCACGCCGAACCCGCAGGGACTCCCCGTGGACTCGATGGTCGCCGGCGCGTAGACCGGCATCGACGGCGGGAACATGGTGGCGGCCGCCGGTGCGACCGGCCCGGGCCGACTGGGGGCCGGCGCCATCGCGCCGGGGTTACTACTGGGCACGTGAAGCGCGGCGGCGGTCTCGCGACCGATGGGCAACATCTGTTTGATGACGGTTTGCACGAACTCGGCGTCGAGCTGCGTTCGGTCGGCAGAGTACGCGCTGAGCATGGCATTGTCGCAGACGGTGTTGATCTCTCGGGGCAGCCCGCGGGTAAACTCGAAGATTGCGTCGATGGCGGACTCGTCGAAAATCTCCTCGGTCGCCCCGGCCACTTGCAGGCGGTGCCGGATATAGCCGCCGCACTGTTCGCGGGTCAGGGCCGGCAGGTGGCACGAGCGGAACAGTCGCTGCCGCAGCTGCCGCATGTCCGGTGCCTGGAACCGGGCCCGCAGCTCCTGCTGCCCGACGATCACGACCTGCAACAGCTTGGCGTCGTCCGATTCCAGGTTCCCGATCGTGCGGAGCAGTTCGAAGGCGTCGCGGGGGAGGTTGTGGGCTTCGTCGAGGACGAGCACCACTGGCGTCCCGGTGGCGAATCGTTTGAGCAGGAATTCCTGGAGGCGATGGATCAACGCGGCGGTGCTGTCGTTCGGATCGGTGTTCAGCTCGAACTCGGCGCAGATCAGCCGAATCAGATCGTGGGCCGAGGTGCAGGAGTGGTTCACCGTGGCGAAGGCGACCCGATCCTGGAAGTGGCGCAGCATCATGCGCGACACGAGCGTCTTGCCCGTCCCGACCTCGCCGGTGAGCAGGACGTAGCCTTTGCCTTCACCCACGGCGTAGATCAGCGTGGCCACGGCTTCTTCGTGGTCGGGCGTCGGATAGAAGAAGCGCGGATCGGGCGTGTTATTGAACGGCAGATCGCGAAGTCCGAATGATTTTGCGTACACGGGACTTACCCCGATAAGAACCAGGGGCACGCAGTTCCGGCTGCGTGATCGTGTGGGATATCGGGCGTCAATGATCGGACCTTGAGATACACGGAGCGATAATTATCGCCCTGGCGCCGCCGCCACGCGGCGGCCAGCGTCCTATAACCGCACGGGCCAATCTTGATGCCATCTACGTTCAGGTCGATCCCAGGGAACCCGATAAATCGGTGAGTAGGCGGTAGTTGCGGGCCCCCGGTTCCGCGGCGGGTCGGACCAAGGAAGGCATTGACGGGCGTACGAAGCGTTGCTCGTGCCACGGATCGGCGCCCTCCATTCGAGTACGGCCATCGTCATGCGAACGCTAATCGTCACGTTGCTTGCGGCCACGATGTGGATGACGACCGGCTGCGCCGCCGACCAGCAGGCCATTCACAACTGGCTGATGGCCTACAAGGAACAGACGGCGTCCATCGACTATCGCGTCGGTATCCCGGACACCATCAATATCAGCGCGCCACGCGTGCCCGAGATCGACGGCGAGACGCAGGCCCTCCAACCGGACGGCAAGATCACGCTTCGCCTGCTCGGCGAGGTGCGGGTCGACGGCATGACGGCCAAGGAGATCGCCGCCAAGCTCACCGCGTTGCTGAAGGAGTACTACGAAGACCCGAAGGTGCAGGTGCGGATCACCGGGTACCGGAGCAAGAAGATCTACGTGTTCGGACAGGTGGGCGGCGGGAACGGCACAAGCGGACTCGGCGGTTCGCAGATCGTTCCCTACACGGGCCGCAACACGCTGCTCGACACGTTAGCCACTACCGGACTGAGCTTCATCGCGTGGCGCAGCCAGGTGAAGGTCATCCGCGCCAATCCGGACAAGGACAAGCGCCACGTGCTCACGGTCGACGTCGACAAGATGTACGAAGAGGGTGACACCACGATGAACGTGCTGCTCGAACCGGGAGACATCGTGTACGTGCCGCCCACGCCGCTGGGCTGGCTCGGTCTGCGGATCAACGAGTTCCTGTTCCCGTTCCAGCCGGTCATCAATGCGTACACGTTCCCGGCGACGCTCAAGGCCGCCAACGACGTGTACACGGATTGGTAGTCCCGACCCGACCGGGGGACCGAGAGTCTCATGGGAAGGATCGCCGAAGCACTCAAGAAGGCCGAGAGCGAACGCCAACTCACCATGGGTGGTGGCATGGCGGTCGCCGGGCCGGGCGTGCCGGTCGTCGAGCCGCCCGCCCCGGGCCTGCCGCCGCAGGAACCCGGGCCGGCCCCGCGGCCGGTCGTCTTGCCGTCGGAAGGGATGTCCGAGTCGCTGGTCGCGTACTACGACGCGTCATCCATGGTGGCCGAGCAGTACCGATCGCTGCGCACGCGGTTGCTCAGCATGAACGTGAGCAACAACCCGCACGTGCTCGCGGTCACCAGCGCGGTGCCCAAGGAAGGCAAAAGCGTGACGGCGGCCAACCTGGCCCTCATCATGGGCGAGATCCAGCACATGCGAACCGTCCTGATCGACGGTGATTTCCGTCGCGGATCGCTGGCCCGCCTGCTGAATCAGCAATCGACACCCGGCCTGGCCGATCTCTTGCGCGGCAATGCCGGGCTCGATGACATCGTGCAGCCCACCGTGCTGGGGAACGTCTCATTCATTGCGGCGGGCACGATGGGGGATCGCAGCGCGGCCGAGATCCTGTCGTCCCAGGCCATGGCCGCCACCTTCCGCCGACTCCAGACGCAGCATCAGTACGTCATCGTCGACACGCCGCCGGCCACGACGGTCACTGATGTCGGCGTCATCGGCCAGATCTGCCACTCGGTGGTCATGGTGATCCGCATGAATCGGACACCCGGCGCCGTGGTGCGGCGGGCGGTGCGGATGCTTCAGGTCAACAACATCCCGGTGGCCGGCTGCGTGCTGGTGGGCCAGAACGAGCGGAACGCCCGGTACGGCTACTATTACGGCTACTATCCGTACTCACGCTACTACAACGACTACTACAGCAAGGAGCGCCGGTAGCGGCGCGCGGAGACGCCGGGGACCACGCGGGCGATGGCGGCGGCAGGCACGACTTTCGATCAATCGGCATGATTCAGGACCGCATCATCGTCTGCATCGCCAATCGCTGGGACTACGATCCCACCAGTAAGCACCAGGTGATGAAGATCCTGGGCCGGTACAACGACATCGTCTGGGTCAATTACCGCGGGACGCGCCGCCCGCAGGCCACCGCCACTGATGCCCGGGCCATCGTGTCCACGCTCCGCAACGTCATGGGCGGCGTGAAGCCGATTCACGACCGGATGGTCCAACTGACACCGCTTGTCATCCCCGGCGCGAGGGGCGCGGCCTGCCAGGCCCTCAACCGCTGGCTCGTCGCAAAGCAGATCCGCCGGGCGGTGCACATGGTGCAACGGGGCCGCAACCTGCCTGTTCAGCTATGGACGTTCGCGCCCGACGTAGCGTACCTGGCCGACGCCCTGCCCCGCGAGCACCTGGTCTACTACTGCGTGGATGAGTACACCGAGTTCGAGGACTTCGACCGCGAGACGGTAGCCGCCGCGGAACGCCGCCTGATGGAATGTGCCGACGTGGTCATCACGACGTCCTCCACGCTGTATCAGACGAAGCGGCAGTGGCACGCCAACACGCACCTCGTGCGGCACGGCGTGGACGTGGCACACTTCCGGCAGGCGCTGGACACCAAGCTCGCGGAACCGGCCGACCTGCGGGCGTGCAACGGGCCGATCCTCGGGTTCTTCGGCCTGATCCACCACTGGATCGACTGCGACCTGCTGGCCGACGTCGCCCGGCTCCGGCCGGGGTACTCATTCGTGCTCATCGGGGCGGACCACCGGCGTCATGCCGGGTTGGCGGCCCTGAAGAACGTCCACCTCCTCGGGCGGCGCCCCTACGCGGAATTGCCGGCCTACTGCAAGGCGTTTGACGCCGCGTTGCTGCCGTTCGCCCGCACCCGCATGACCCGCAACGTCAACCCGATCAAGCTTCGCGAGTACCTGGCCGCCGGGTTGCCCGTGGTTTCCACCCCGCTGCCTGAGGCGGAGCGTTATCAGCCGGACGTGATGATCGCGGCCGATCCCGCCGCGTTCGCCCGGTCCTGCGACACGGCGGTTCGCCTGTCATCGTTGTCGCAGCGGATCGCCCGCACCCGCACCGTGGCCGACGAGACCTGGGACGCCGTGGTGGAGCGCCTCTCGCGCGCCGTGATGGCGGCGGCGCAGTTAGTAATGACTAATTACTAATGACTAATTACTAATGACTAATTACTAATTTGACAGCGCTACCATTCGCGTTTACAGGTCGCGAACGCCGGCTGGCCCTGTTGGGCAAATACGTTCTCCCAGGTCAAGCTCATTAGTAATTAGTCATTAGTAATTAGTAATTGGTACTTGGTACTTGGTACTTGCCCTGCGATCGGTACGACCGGCCGCGCCTGTTGCCATCCCTGGCTCCCCCACCTATCCTGCACGTCCCATGAGCCGGGAACCCTTCGACAGTGTGCACACGCTCTCGGCCCTGCACGAGCGGCGCGAACGCGTCTTTTTCGTGTTTGCGGGGCTGTTTGTCGGGGCGATGGCGATGCTCAATATCATCGGGATCACCAAGTTCCTCGTGCTTTTCTCGATTCCCTGGCCGGCCGCGTTGTCGCCCGAATGGCTGGGCAACATCGGCCGCGACCATCCGACGACCTGGGCCGGCATCACGTGGCTGCGGTTCCGGTTCGAGGTGCCGGCCGGCGTGCTGCCCTATCCACTGACCTTTCTGTGCACCGATTTCATCAGCGAGTTCTACGGCCGTCGCCGGGCCGGCTTCGTGGTCCTGGTGGGCTTCGTGATCAACCTGTTCGTGATCGGGACGCTGTGGTTGGCCAACGCCCTGCCGTCGGTGGCCAACCCGCTGCCGTGGCAGGTGGGGCTGTTGGAGAGGATCTTCGACGCGACGTCGATGGCCGTGGTGGCGTCGATGACCGCATACCTGACCGCCCAGCTCGTCGATGTGTTCCTGTTCCACTTCTGGAAGAAGTTCACGCGGGGCCGGCACCTGTGGCTGCGTAACAACGGGTCCACGATGGTGTCGCAGATGGTGGACACGGTGGCCGTCGTATCGATCACGTTCGGCGCGGCGTGGGTCGCCGGCGAGTATTCCACCGCGGTTCTGGTCGGAATCGTCGTGTCCTCGTATGCGTACAAGGTCCTCATCGCGGCGCTGGACACCATTCCGTTCTATCTCGGCGTGAAGTACCTCACGCCGTACCTCCAGATCGACCCAGCGCGCGAGCATCACGCCGACGCGGAGGAGGTGACCGCGTCGGCGTGATGCGTGGTTGGATCGCCGTGCCCGGCCTGTCGTGCCTATTGCGTGGTATCTCGTCGCCGGGGTTATCCGACCGCCATCTCCTTGTCGAATTCCAGTTGGTAGCGGTACTCGATCGTCTCGGTGTTCACGCCGCTGGTCGTGGCCGGCACCTCGATGTCCCACCGAAGGATGTTCTGCTTGTGCCCGGTGGCCCGGTACACCGGATCGTCGCTGAGTTCCAGGCCGGTGTCCACCAGGGTCACCTTGATTTCCGAGCCGCGCGGTTGGGGCAGGCGATCGCGCAACCGGACGGCCACCGGCTGGTTGCCGAAGTTTTCGATCCCCAGGGCGTACGTGAAGTCGATCACCCGGTTCCCGCCCTGGATGCGCTCCTCCCGCTTGACCAGCGTCCGTTTGGCCCGCAGCGACGAATCGATCCCGAACCCGATGGAAAGCGGCTCGCCCACCGCCACCGTCGGGAGCTGGCCCTGCCCGACAAACTCGCCCTCGATGTAGGCGGTGACGGGGCCGGCCAGCAGGACGAGGTCGCTGCGGTTGGACAGCGACGCCTCCTCGTACACGAAGTCCGTCAACACGGGGGCGGCCACCCGGTAGAACTCCGCGTCCATCGGCAGGGACGCGATGCGGATGGACTGCTGATCGGATCGGCTGGGCAGCGTGATGCGACTGGCCAACCGGTACGTCACGCTGATTCCCTCGTCCGCACTGCCGCCTCCACCGCCCGGGTTCCCTTCCAGGCCCCGGCTGGTGATCTCCAGCTTCTGGTACTCGGCGGCGAGGTCGTTGAGTCCGAAGTCCAAGGCGACGCTTCGCTCCCGGAACTGCTCGTCGAACTGGTCGAGCGCCTGCTGCTGCCTACCGTTCGCCGCGATGACGGCGTCGAAGTTCCACGCGTTTTGCAGCTCGACGCGCCGATGCCGCAACGACTGCTTCGCGTCGGCGAACGAGTCTTTTCCGCCTTGGCCGGCCGGGACCTTCGGGGCCGGCAGGGTCAGTCCGACCTGCAGCGGGGCAAGGGCCGGCGCCGCGGCGGCCAGCGACGGCGTCGCGGTGGACAGCGTCATCTCCACGTCCGCCCAGCTCTCGCCGCTCATTTGCTGGATCGCCGCGTTGTATTCCACGAGCACGCCGTCGCGCTGCCGGTCGGTCCGCACGTTGTACGACGGCCACCAGTTCGCGTGGTCGACCATGTACCGCAGCCGCAGCCGCCCGCCCTGATCGGCGGGAATCTCCACGAACACGACCGCCTCGCGCACCGTGCGATCCTGCCCGGAGGTAAGGTGCGATCGCTTCCGCTGGAGCAGGTCGAGCTGGTCCGCCAGGTCGCGGTGCTCGCGGGCGAGGTTCAGCTCCGTTTCCGCCAGCGCCGCCCAGTTCTCGAACACGTATTCGGACAGTTCCTTCAACGTGCCGGCGTCGAGCACGCCCCGGTTCAGTTCGACGCCGACCGTCTCCGTGGTAAAACTCTCGAGCCGGGCGAGATAGGCCTGCCGCTTGGCGGCCACCGCCTGGTGGCGTTCGTTGGCCGCGATGCTGTCCTTGACCACGGTGATTTCCGCGTCGAGCTGGCGCACTTCTTCTCGGACGTCGTGCGTGACCGCCCGCTGTCGGAATCGCACCGACCGCACCTCGATGCCGTCCGCCGATTCCGCGAACACGCTGCCGATCACGGTTCGGTCGGGCAGGTCGGTGACCACCACCTCGCGCAATCCGGCCGGCCCGGGCACGTCGATGAGGCGGGTGACCAGAGCCTGTCCGCGGTAAACGGTGACCGCGTCGATCGTCCCCTTGGTCTGCAGAGGTTCGAGCCCGAAGGCGGGCACCGCCAGGGCCGGGATGACCGCCGCCGACATCAGAGCATGGATTTGGCGCATCACGAATCTCCTTCCGCAACGGGACAGGTTCGTCTGTTTCCGGACCGTCTTCCTTCAGGACGGGGTGTTTGTCTTCAGTCTACAACACGAACGCAGCCGCGGCTGTAAGTACTTTGTAACGAAAGCGGGGAGTGAATGACTTCGCCGCGTGGGAGTCGGGGAGGGAGGTGCTGCTTCGTTCGCGCCATTCGCGCTATCGTCATGGACGGCAACGTCGGAGATCCGGTGCCACGCAAAACCAGTCGGTCTTCCCGCGTCCGTCACCCATCCGACGCGTGCCAGCCGTCGACCAAGGGGCCGTCTCGCTATTGGTTATTCCACTCGTAATGCGTAACCGGCCATTCGTCATTCCTCCGGCAGCGCTATCCGTACCAGCCGGTTCTTGGCCATCCGGTTCACCGTCAGCCGCAACTGGGTCGATTGCTTGGTCTGCTCGCGAAAGGCATCCACCCCGGTCACGGGCTGATCGTTCACGTGGGTGATAATCTCGTAGGGTTTGATCCCGGCCACGGCCGCTTTCTCGCCCGGCTCCACCTTGGACACGATCACGCCGGGATCGTCCGGCCGCTTGAGGAAGTGGCGTCGTACTTCGTAGGTCAGATCCCGAACGGTCATCCCCAACCGCTCCGACTTGAACCGCGGAGCGGAGTCGAAATGAGGCGGGCTCTCCTCGACCTGCATGTCCCTCAGCACCACGTCTCCGCCGCGGAACAACTCCGCCTTGTAGCGCTTGCCGAATCCGATCCGCACCAGTGCTTTGTTGAGCTTGTTATTCACGGACGGCCACGGTGGCGGCAAGTTACTGAAGAAGTCCTCGGGCAGATCGTCGAGCATGTCGAACATCAGGCTGTCAAAACCGAAGCCGTCGCCATCGGCCTCCACGGCCACCGGTTTGGGCTCGCCTTCCACCCGCAACCGCAACAGGATGTTGCCGGGCTCGATCCCCGCCGCGGCGGCCGGTGAGTCGGGATAGACGTACGACACCAGCGCGCCGGTCTGCCCATCGCGGGTCAGGTGGGACACGCCGTTGATGCGGGCCAGCTCGCGGTCCAGCCCCTGCAGTTCGACTCCCATCCAGGCCAGCCGGTTCTCCTGCTCCTCCAGCAGCGGAACGTTGCTCGGATCGACATGGGCGCTGAGGTCGTCAAACAGCTGCCCCACGTACGACGCCGCGGTGAGAGTCCAGTCGTCGCGGGCCCATCGACTATCGTCCGACACGGCGCGGCGCCGACTGATGGGAAACGCGATGAGCGCGCCGTCGAGGTCGAATAGATAGATGTTCTCCTCATCGTTCGTCCCCAGACCGGGGTATGTCTGGCTCCGCCAGCCCGCGGCGTACTGTTGCACACGCTGGCGTCCGTAATGAGCCACCCGCTTCTCGCCCTGCAGCCGGATCCGTGCGCCGATCTGCAATTGGTCTCGCAGCGTGAGAATCGGCTTCTTTGAGACGCGTACCGGACCGGGCAGCGGCGTGTCGAGCGTGGCCACGAACGCGCCGTAGTGTCGCAGCGTATGGGCGAATGCGGCCGGCACCGGCTCGCCGTCCGTCGGGAACACGCGGATTCGCTCCAGCCGGGCGGTGACGTCGGGCTTCAACTCCGCCAGCACGAGCGCGGTGGACTCATCCAGCAGCAGCGCGGCCACGTTCCGCTCAGTCGAATCCTCTTCCTTCTCGTCGAAACTCCAGCGGAACGGTTCGCCACCCGCGGAGTCCTTCGGACTGCGGAAGCTCAAGGCCGCCCGGAGCACGCACTGGTCGGCAGTCGACTCGATGCGTGACAGGTGATCGTCCAGTTCCGCCAGGGTCAGCTTCGCCCAGTCCGCCGGGGATCCTCGCCACTCCTCATCGGCCGGCACGTACGCGTTCATGGTCACGCCGACCGGCGTGCCGAGGCGATCGGTGATCAGGGTGTTGGCCCCCGCACGGAGCAAGCGTTCACCGGCCGACGTCTCGAGGTAGCGCCGCGACCACGGGTCCACGTCGGTCCGCCACGTCCCGAACATGAGGCTGCGAGACACACTCACGTACGGGTCGGACGCCCCGGCGTCGAACACGAGCGGTCGCGTGCCGGGCAGCGGCTGGGCTAGACGCAGGAACACCGCGTTCTGGTCCAGCGCGACGGCGGTGATCGACGCGGCCGTCGTGTGGTCGCCGAAGCGGACGGTGATATCCTTGATGAATCGCGGATGGATCTGAAGGTCCAGCGCCACCACTTCCTGCTCCGCGATGAGGAAGCCGCTGAGCGCCGCCGGGCGTTCGTGGGCAATCAGCGATTCGAAATCATGGCGCCCGAAGCCGTGATAGCGGTACCCGGTCGGCTTCTCACCCTGGTCGTACTGGAGCGTATACTCCACGTCGACCAGCGACGGCTTCACCCGGTTGGCGAGCCTGATACAGTCGTCGGGAGCGAGCGATTCCGACTCGGACTGAAGCCCGGCGATCCAAAACAGCGCGATCAAAACCCATGCCGTCATGCGTGCGTTCTCCTCGGCAGGCTTATTCCTTGTCGTACTCGCGGGCGAAATCCAACACGACCTGCCGCATCAGACCGTTGCGCAACACCGTGAACAGGATCCGGTGCTTCGATGCCACCTCCGCCAACGTGGCGGTGTGAATGTCTTTCACGTCCTGCAGCGTCTTCACGGCCTTGCCGTCGATCGACAGGATGATGTCATGCTCCTGAAGATTCGACGACGACGCGTTGCCCGGCATCTTGATTCCGTAGATGAACACGCCTTCCTGGCAGTGGAAGTGCAGTTCGGGATTGTCGAACTGGTTGATCGTCTTGACCGTCAGGTCCCACCGCGGGCAGTCCAGCTCCTCGCCTTCGACGCGGCCCTTCTCCCGCGGCGTGAGCTGAACCCGCACCGTTTCGCCGCCCCGGATCAACTCGACGTCGGCCGGCGCGTCCTTGGTCAACATGCCGAACAGGCGGCGGAGGTGCGGCAAGTCCTCCTCCGTCATCGCGTCGACCGGCGCGCCGTTGACCTTGACGACGCGGTCCTTGGCCCGCAGTCCGGCCGTCTCGGCGGGGCTGTCCGGATCCGTGCCGGCCACCATCACGCCGTGGTCGGCGTCGAAGTAGATGTCGCGATTGAAATCCCGCAGCGGCTGCAGTTGCAAACCGGTCCAGCTCCAATCCACCTTGCCGTGGTCGCGAATCTGCGAGACGAAATGCATCATCGTGTCGGAGGGGATGGCAAAGCCCATGTCGCCGCCGACCATCACACCGCGGGTGTTGATTCCCACCACCTGCCCGTCGGTGTTGACCAGCGGTCCGCCCGAGTTGCCCGGGCTGATCGCCGCGTCCGTCTGAAGCCACAGGCTGTACTCGCTGTGATCGGGCAGGTACCGCCGGACGCAGGAGACGATCCCGATCGAAACCGACCGGCTCATGCCCCACGGCGCCCCCATCGCCATCACGAAGTCACCTTCCTCGAGGGCGTTCGAGTCGCCGATCTCGGCGTGGTCAAACGGATCGCCGTCCACGCCTTCCAACTGCAGCATGGCCAGGTCGATGTCCTTGTCCTGCCCCAGCACCTTGGCGGTGAACGCCCGGCCGTCGTAGAGCAGGCATCGCACCGATACGGCCTTCTCCACCACGTGCCAGTTGGTCAGCACCTCACCGCCGTGGGAGATGATCACGCCGCTGCCCGAGACCTCCTGGCTCTCGCGCTTGCCCGTCTCGTGCCCCTCGCGGACGCATTTGACGAACACCACCGCGGGAAAGACTTTCGCCTTGGCCTGGCGAACGATGCGTCGGAAATCCGCGCCCGTCGGTACCGGGCCCGGGTCGCGCGCCCCCGCCACGCCGCCCGCCAGCAACAGCACCAATACGCCGCAACCCAGTCGCTTACGATCCATCCGTACCTCCCGCATCGCCCCGCGGCATTCGCCGGCAATCACCAGGTCTCCCAATGAACCAGCGTGTCCAACGGCAGCCGTTCCAAGGGCCGCGGCGGACCGGCCGCGTACCCGACCGTCAATAGTTCTACCACGACGACGGCCTCCGGGATGCCGAGAATCCGCTTGACCTGGTCCTCTCCGAACGCCCCGATCCAACAAGTGCCTAGCCCCTCCGCCGCCGCCTGCAAGGTCATGTGATCGATCGCGATCGCCACGTCGATGGGATAGGCCAGCTGCCCGCACCGCATGACCCGCCCGTCGTGCTCGGCACAGCAGGCGATCACCACCGGCGCCTGGGCGACGAACTGCTGGGCGTTGGCCGCCGCGGCCAGTTGCCGACGGCGCTGGGGATCCGTGACGACGATGAACCGCCACTCCTGGCGGTTGTTGGCCGACGGGGCGAGGCGGCCCGCCTCGAGCACGCGTTGCAGCGTGTCCCGTTCGACCGGCGTGTCCGCGTAGTCGCGAATGCTCCGCCGCTTACGAATGACATCGATCACGTCCATGGCTCGTTCCTCGTCGGCGATGCAGACCGCGTGGCGGTGCCCTCGGCGCGGTGTCAGGGCACCGGCGGCGGCTGGGGTTCCGCCGATTCCACGCCCAGCTCGATATCGACCCAGACCAGGCGATGATCGCTCGACGCCTGACGGTTCCGGACCAGGTCGGCTTGATCATGTTTCGGCGGCGGCCAGTACATCCCCGCGGCCGCGACCTTCAGGTCCTTGCACGGCAACCCGTAATCGATTCGGCCGAAATCGCAGGTGCGGGTGGCCTTGTCGCCCGGGTAGTCTTTCGCGTGCGCCGCCGCGCCGTCGCTTTGCGGCATCGGGTCCTGCACCCACGGATGCTTGAGCAACTGGTAGATGGCCGGCTGGCCGTAGCGGGCGGGGTCCAGGACCGGGTCGGCGTTCATGTCACCCAGGATCACGAACGGGGCGTCCTTGGGCAGCCCACCGCGCTGGCCGCGGTCGTCGACCAGGTACGACGCCGCTTCGCCGCCGGTCAGGTAGTCCGCCCACAGGCGGATTTCGTCGAACGCGCGGCGGCCGTTGCGATCTTCCGCCCCGTCGAACACCGGCGGCGTCGGGTGCGCCGCGAGGACGTGCACGACCGTCCGGCCGATCCGCACCGGGACGTCCCAGTGGCTTTTGCTGGAGAGGCGGAAGATGGCCGTTTCCGTCGCCGAGTAGAACGCCGGCTTGCCGTTCGTGCCATCCGGCATCAGGTTCTTCGGCATGTCCTTCCACAGGAACTTCTGGAACGTGCGGGCGCCGTCGGCGTCGATCGGAAACCGGCTGTACAACGCCATGCCGTACTGGCCGGGGTACCGCCCGAAGCCGTACGCGTCGCCCGGGCCGTCGGTCTTGCCGTCGTTGTCCAGGTCGCGCCCGGTGGGCACGCCGGTGTTGACCGGTGCGACGAAGACGTAGGGGTAGTTGACGGGGTCGAGGCCGGCCTGGGCGAACTTCAGGTACCGGTCGCGGAAGTGGATCGCGTTGCGGCCCGCCTCGTCGAAATCGATTTCATTGATCAGCAGCACGTCGGGGCGTATGCGCTGGATGATCGCCGCGGCATGCCGTAGCTGGGGGTTCGCCCCGTGGCCTTCGTCATCCACCTCGTCGATCTTCGCCGCGCTGAGTTCCCAGATGTTGAACACGGCGAAGCGGACGGTGGTGTCGGATGGGGTGGATGGGTCCCCGAACATGGCGGTCCAGGTCGCACACCAGAGCAACGTGATCGGAACCATCGGCGATGCGCTCCTGTCGTTTGTCCCCGCTCGAGCGTTCCAGGATACCATTTTCCGCCCGAGGCCGCCAACCGACGTGGGATGGGCCCGTGGGGGCGTTCTCGCGCGTCCGCCGCCCGCGATTGACCCTGGAAACCGGCCTGCGGATAATGGAGATAGCATCGACGGCAACCGAGCATCCGGCCCACGACGAACACGAATCACACAAGGAGAGTGGGACCATGTCCATCCTGCCACCCGCCGGGGCCCTGCTCGTCGCCGGCCTCGCCGCCGCAACGGCCGGCACCCACACCAGCTTTGAGCCGCCGGAGCAAACGGAACCTGCGGCCCGTGGCGCGATATGCGAGGCGCAACGGGCGTTCGAGCAATTCCGCATTACGGCCTATCCGCCGGAAGACAAGCACAACCTTGCCACGCTCAACACGCTGGCCCGCACCGTGAACTCCGCCGAGTTCAATCAGCTCCCCGCCGAGGAGGCGTTGCGGCAGTTGGCCCGTGATTACGAACTGAACCTGTACGTCGATTGGGCCAGCCTGGAGGACCGGCGCCTGTCCCGCACGCATCCAATCACCCTGCGGTTGCGCAACGTGCCGCTCGGCGCCGTCGTGAAAGCGATGCTCCTCGAAATCAATGACGGGGATTCCTATGGGATTACGTGCGGCGTCGACCAGGGAGTCCTGTGCATCACGTCGAGTTCATCGGGCGCCATCATGGCCTACACGCGTTCCTACGATTGCCAGGATCTGATCGATCTTCCGCTTGAGCCGACGGAGCGGCATATACTCGCCCGGGTTGTTTCCGAGATCGCCTCCGAGGAACGGGGTGCGTCGTCCGGCCCAACACGGACGGAACTTCGATCCATCGATGAGTATGAGCATATGCTGTCACTCGCTCTCAATCACACGGAGCGTGAGGATCGCGTCGAGGACCTGAAAGACGTGATCCGGGAGTCGATCGAACCCGACACGTGGCGTGACAACGGCGGTGACTGGGCCTCGCTGACCGAGTATCGCGGCGTCCTGATCGTCACGCATACCTCGAGCGTGCACCACCGCATCGAGGCGTTTCTCAATGAACTTCGGGCGACGCTGGCCGTGCGGCGGTTACGGTGACGTGACGGGATGGCGGGACGGCGCATCGGTCGGATCGCCGTTCGGCTCGTCGACGCCGGCCCCGCTGTGGACCAGGGCCGCCCGCACCAGGCCCACGAACAGCGGATCGGGGCAGAGTGGCCGGGAGGTCAGCTCGGCGTGGGCCTGGGTGGCAATAAAGTACGGATGCTGCTCGGCCCGCAGTTCCAGCACCTGCATGATCGGGTGATGGGGTGATCTCCCGCTGAACACCAGCCCGCTGCTTTCCAACTGCTCGATGTATTTCGGCTCCACCTCGTACCGGTGTCGGAACCGGAGCCGGATGGTCGTCGCCCCTCCGTGCATCTCCGACACGCGGCTGCCCGGTGTCAGGGCGATGTCACGACCGCCGAGCCGCATGTTGCCGCCCAGCCCCTCGATTCGCTTCTGTTCGGGCAGGATGTCGATGACGGGGTGCGGCGTGTCCGGGTCGATCTCCGTGCTGTTCGCGCCGGCGAGCCCGCAGACGTTACGGGCGTACTCGATCACCGCGATCTGGAGGCCGTAGCACAAGCCGAGGTACGGGATGCCTTGCTCGCGGGCGTGGCGCACGCAGGTGATTTTCCCTTCCACCCCCCGCACGCCGAACCCGCCCGGTACGATGATGCCGTGCACGTCCCGCAGCTTGCGGGCCACGTCCGACGCGGTGAGCGTCGAGCTGTCGATCCACTCGATCCGCACCTTCGCCCCGAGCTGGGTGCCAGCGTGCTCCAGCGCCTGGATGATACTCGCGTAGCTGTCACGCAGCGACGTGTACTTGCCCGTGATTCCGATGGTCACCGGCCGGTCCGCCGACCGGTACCGCGCGACGTACGCGCCCCACGCGTCACGGGCCGTCCGTTCCGCCGCCGCGTCCGCCTTGTCGGTGAGCCCGAGGATGTCGAGCACCGCGGAGTCGATCCCGGCATCCCGCAGCATGTCGGGCACGAGGTACACGCTCTCCAGGTCGTGCATCGAGAATACCCGCTCGACGGGGACGTTGGAATACAAAGCCAGCTTCTCCCGCACCTTGGTGGTCACCGGATGATTGGCCCGGCAGGCGATAATGTGCGGCATGATCCCCATCGCCATCAGCGTCTTGATGTTCAACTGGGCCGGCTTCGATTTCTGCTCACCCAGGGTCGGCGGCTCGAGGACGTACGTCAGGGCCACATAGCAACAGCTTGATGGTCCCTCTTTGAACGCCAACTGCCGCATCGCCTCGATGAAGTATGCGTTCTCCACGTCGCCGGCCGTCCCGCCAATCTCCACGAACACGATGTCCGCCTGCGTGCGGGTCGCCAGTTCGCGGAGCCGGTACTTCACTTCGCCCGTCACGTGCGGGATCATCTGGACATCGCGCCCCAGGTATCCGCCCCTCCGCTCCTTGCGAAGCACTTCGGAGAAGATCTGCCCGCTCGTGCAGAAGTTGAGGCGCGACAGGTTCATGTTGAGCATCCGCTCGTAGGTGCCCAGGTCCATGTCGCACTCCATCCCGTCGTCCAGCACGAACACCTCGCCGTGCCGGTAGGGATTGAGCGTACCGCTGTCCCGGTTGAGGTAGCCCTCCAGCTTGATGGGGGCCACGGAGAACCCCTTGTCCTGCATGACCTTGGCCAGCGAGCTGGAGAAGATCCCTTTGCCCAGCCCGCTCATGACCGTGCCGAACACGATCACGAACTTCGTCCGGCCCGGCTTGTAGCCTTCCGGCATGAGCGTATAGAACTCCGTCTCGTCGGACACGTGGCTGAGATTGGCGAGAATGTTTTCGGGCGTCATGGGTGCTCTCTGGAGCTTCCGGTTGGACGGGTCGTTTCGTGATTCATGCCGTTTGTAATCATGCCGTTTGCGCTTGGTTTCGCCGCACGAACGCGGCGTAATCATCAGGCGTATCAATGCCGGCCACCGCCCGCTCGACGATCTCGACGGCCATCGAGTAACCGTGCTCCAGCACTCGTAACTGCTCGAGCCGCTCCATCCGCTCCAGCGGGGTCGGGGCGAGGCGGGCCAGGGCGAGCAGGAAATCGCGGCGGTACGCGTAAATGCCCAGGTGCAGGTAGGGGGCCGCGCAGGCGTCGGCCGCCGCCGGATCCGCGAGGTGCGGCACCCGGCTGCGCGAGAAGTACAACGCCCGACCGCCGCGATCGATCACCACCTTGACCGCGTGCGGGTCCGCCGGGTCGCTGTCCGGCATGACCGAGAACGGGCACGCACAAGTGGCCATCACGCACGCGGCGTCCCGTGACAACCGCAAGACGAGAGCATCGATGCACGACGGCTCCAACTCCGGCTCGTCGCCTTGCACGTTGACGATCACTTCGTTGTCCAGGCCGGCGGCGACCTCGGCCACGCGATCGGTGCCCGACGGATGGTCGGATCGCGTCATGACGGCCTCGCCGCCGAAGCTGCCCACGGCGTCGCGGATCCGCTCATCGTCGGTCGCCACCAGGACGCGGGCCACGGTCGACGCGTGCGCCGCCCGCTCGTACACGTGCTGGATGAGGTACTTGCCCGTCTCCCGCAGGAGCGGCTTGCCGGGGTATCGAGTCGAGCCAAATCGGGCGGGAATGATTACGCAGGCGCGAGGCGCCGGAGTGCCGGAAGAGGATTTGTCCTCTGTTGGGGGGTGCACGGGCCGATGATAGCGACCCCCTGCCGGCCTGTCAAAAACGACCTCCCGCTTGTTCGGCCTCCGGCGGCCCCGTACGATACGTCCCGGCCGCGGTCACCCGCCGAGCCACCCCCCGGCGTGAGCCGGGCAGGCTGCATCGCGTTGGAACACCAACTCGGACCCGAGAACAGGCCCATGTCCTCCCGATGGCTCCTGACAGTCCTCATCCTCGTCGGCCTGGTGGCCGGCACCATCGTCGGACAGTTGCTGTACGACCCGGACTTCCGAATGGTCGACGGCGACAGCACGCACGCCCACGCCGGCGCGCTGGCGGTGTTCACTTTCCTCGGCAACACCCTCTTCATGGGGCTGCTCAAGATGCTGATCATCCCGCTCGTCGCGACCAGCGTGATCGTCGGGGTAACCAGCGTGGGGAACTTCCGCCAACTCGGCCGCATCGGCATCCTGACGCTGATCTACTACTTCACCACCATGCTGATCGCGGTGACCATCGGCTTGCTCCTCGTGACCTCCTTCCAGCCGGGCGAGGCCATCAGCGAACAGCAACGGACCGAGGCGGAGGCCGCCTACGCCGACGAAGCCCCCGTGGCCACGCTCGAAGCGCGGCAGAAGCAGGGCCTGGTCGGCGCTTTCCGCGGCCTGGTCGAGCAGATCATCCCCCTCAACGTGGTCGGCGCCGCGAGCGGAATCGATTACGGGACCAATACCGTCCAGGGCACCGGCCAACCCCTGCCCGTGATCGCCTTCTCGATCTTCTTCGGCGTCGTCGTGACCATGATCGGGGCGAAGGGCCGCATCCTGATCGATTTCTTCAACGCCGCGTTCGCCGTGCTGATGAAGATGGTCCACGCCGTGATCTGGATCGCCCCGATCGGCGTGTTCGCCCTGCTGGCCTGGACCGTGGCCCGCATCGGGCTCAGCACGTTCGCCTCGGCCATCGGCAAGTACATGGCCATCGTGCTGGTCGGGCTGTCCGTCCACGGCCTGGTGATTCTGCCGCTGACCTACTGGCTCTTCGTGCGAAGCAATCCGTACCGGTACCTCCACCAGATGCGGCAGGCGATCATGACGGCCATCGGCACCGACTCCTCGTCGGCCACTCTGCCCGTCACCATGGAATGCGCCACCGAACTCGGAGGCGTCAGTCGCCGGTCCTCCGGTTTCGTGCTGCCGCTCGGCTCGACCATCAACATGGACGGGACGGCGCTGTACGAGGCGGTCGCCGTCGTATTTCTCGCCCAGGCGTACGGGGTTACGCTGGGGCTGACCGAGCTGGTTCTGGTGGCGGTGACGGCCACGCTGGCCGCGGTCGGGGCGGCCTCGATCCCCTCCGCCGGGCTGGTCACGATGGTCATCGTGCTCGAAGCGGTCAACAACAGTGTCCTGGCGAGCCACCCCGGGGAGGCCACCATCCCGATCGCCGCGATCGGCCTGATCATCGGGGTCGACCGGATCCTCGACATGTTCCGCACCGCCGTGAATGTGTGGGGCGACGCGGTGGGGGCCAAGATCATCGACGCGATCGAGCCGCCGACCGGGGCAGGTGCGTAACTCCCCACCAGAAATCGCATTACGGCGATTCCCCCTCCGCCGGGACGCGGGTCGATCCGGGATGCCGCCCCTTGTTCGTCAGCCGTCGCCCCGTCCCCCACAATCCGGCTGCAGCCGGTGGCGGGACCGGTCGAAATGACGTACAATCCACACTCTGTTCGCCGGCGCCGGGCGTGGCTCCGGCGCGCCCCGTTCTGGTCGGGGCGGGGCGAAGTGAACGCTGTTGAAGCAGGTACGGTGGCACGTCCTGCAGGATTGGAGGACCCGTGATCAAGATCAGACCCAGGGGAAACGAATCGGTCCAGCAGATGCTGAAGCGGTTCAAGCGCCTGTGCCAGCGTGAAGGCCTGACCCGTGACATCAAGCGGACCAGTTACTACGAGAAGCCTTCCGAGCGACGCCGTCGCAAGACACGCAAGTCCCAACGCCGCCAGAGCACGGACTGATCAGAGCAGACCACGGAGCACGTACGCGCCCCGGCGCGAACGGTGTGCGCGGCGGCGGAAGCGTCGGGCCCGCGCACGCAAAACGCCGGCCGTGCAGACGACCTCCGCTCCGTCCACTCCTCCGCCGGGTTATCGAACGGGAACCCCCTACGCCATCTGCACCGAGGCCAGCCCCATGGCCACGTTGTCCGCGAACTCGAAGACCTTGTGCAGTTCGGACACGAGCATGATGCCCCAGACGTGGGTTCCCACGCCGCAGAGGATCAGCTTGCATTTGTTGTTCACCGCCACCTGCTCGCGGATGTCGATCAGCCGGGCGATGTTCGAAGAGTTCAGGTAGGAAACATGTGTCATGTCGAGCACGACGTTCAGATGTGGATTCGCTTGGATCTGCTCGGAGAGGGCGATGAGGTCGTCCGTGATCGCCGGGTCGTCCTGCAACTCCGCGACAATGATGTTTTCCGACCAGTTCTGAAGAGACACGTCTATGCTCACTCCCAAGGTGCCTGCAGCAGGCTAACAATACCACACTGCGCTGTCAACGAAAACGTCTCCCCATCGATACAGCGTCACCGCGACCGTTCGAGAAGCCGACGGTCCACACCCGCCGACCCCATCTCCCCCTCGATATCAGCCAGAAATCGCTTGCCGTCCGTGTAATAACCCGCGGTCGGGCGCAGGCCGTCTATCCGCCGCTGCCAATAACGGTTCAGGCCCAGCATGAACAACTCGCGCAGGTACTTGCTCAGAATGCTGGCCAGCGCCACGGGCAGATGGCGCTCCTCGCCCTCCGTGGCGAACTCGACGTGAAGCGACGCCTCCTGCCGGCGCAACACGTACGCGCTGCGCTCCGCCGACTCCTCCTCGATCTGCAACGCGTACCCGTCGAACGCCGTCATCAACTGCGGACCGTAATGCAAGCGGCCGCCGTGGCGGTCGACGCAGATGTGCAGGGCGCGACCGCCGGCCGTCGACCGGACACGGTCGATGATGCGCAGCACCAGTCCGAGCAGCACCACGGCTTTGTTTCGCGTGCTGCCCACCAGTCGGTTGTAGTGCCCTTCCAGCAGCGGCTCGCTATAGATGCCCCGCAACCGCACGTCGCGATCGCGGCAATCGCGAGCCAGCGCGTTGGCGCGGGTGGCCACGTCCGCCGCGTCCACCGCCGTCGGCAGGTCCACGTCGAAATCCCGGTACCACGGATATGGATCGAGTTGATCCAGCACGTGTGGGCAGAACAGTTCCAGCAAGTCGCGCAACGACGCCGGCGACTGGCCACCCACCTGCATCGCGGTCAGCGCCGTGCGCTCGAGTGAGACCAGGCCCGCCTGGCGGTGGTAGAGCTTCTTGCTGTCCACCACCGGCAGGCGAACGTCACGGCGCGACACGCTTCGCGTCACGCTCCGCTGCAGCCGTGTCCAGAGACACCCCGTCGGATCCGTGTCCGGCACTTCGAAGACCACGCCGGTCACCACCAGCGGCCCGAGCACGGGGCCGTAGCCGGCTTCATCAATGCCCACCAGTATCGCCACCCGCACCACTCCCGAATCCGTCGCCACGCCGGTCAGGGCCGATTCTAGCCCGAGTGCGTAGTCGGGGCCACCGGTGCCCGGTCGACCCGTTCAAGGCGACGGGCGACGGGTGCCGATAGTACCGGGTACCGCCGGTCCGTGGAGTCCAGGGAGTCGCCGTATGTCCGATCCGCCGCCCGAGACGCCGACCGTCAGCATCATCATCCCGACCTACCACCGCCTCGTCCATTTGCAGCGCTGCATCGAACGGATCCGCCGCCACGTGGCCATCGATCACGAGACGATCGTGGTCGGCAGCAGCGACGGCGACGGCACCGAGGGGTGGCTTGCCGCCCAGCCCGACCTCCGGTACATCCGCGAAACGCGGCGGGAGGGGGCGGTGCGTGCGTTTGACAAGGGCTTCCGGGCGGCCCGGGGCACCTACGTCATGTGGCTCAACGACGACGCCTACCCGTTGCCGGGCGCGGTCGAAGCGGCGGTCCGCATGATCGAACGCCCCGACCTCACCGACGTGGGAATGGTGGCCTTCTACCACAACTTCGACCGCCAATGGAATCGTCTCGACTCCGTCGTGCATGACGGCGAGACCTACAGCATCTACAACGTGCGCGGCATGCCCTACGCCAACTTCGGCCTGCTGCGGCGTCGGCTGTTGCACCAACTCGGGTACCTCGACCTGCGGTACTACTTCAGCGCCTGGGACCCTGACCTGAGTTTGAAGGTGCAATGCGAGGCCGGACTCGAAGTGGTCGGCTGCCGCGAGGCGCTGGTGTACCACGACGAGTTGATCGACGAACGCAAGACCGAGGACACGAACGCCCTCGAAGAGGACAACCGTAAACTGTTCCAAAAATGGCAACTGCCGGATAAGTTCGCCTACCCGGACCCCGGACCGGCCTACCGGGCGATGATACGCGAACGGTGCGTGGTTTGAGAATGGCGAATAGCAGAGAGCGGATCGCGAATGGTTGACGGTCGCCTTCGGTGATCAAAGGGGTCTGGCTGCGGTCTTGGTACCGACGCCCTCACCTGCACCCCCTCCTTCCCCAGGCGAGCGGCGCTTGCGAAGCCACAGGGATGACGGGAAAAACTTGGCCGGATCATAGGTGGGAACCAACGCCTTGATTACCTCCGGGTGGCGGTGGTGGAGGTAGCTCTGGCATAGCAGGATGGTGAAGGCTTCGTTGTACATGAGGAAAGCCCGGACCAGGGGGGCTTCGTTCCAGAGCATCGACATGCGGTGCATGAAGTGTTCCGGCGGGACGGCCAGGTAGGGGAACGGAATGTCGTGCACGTGGATGACCACGCCCTCGGCCAGGCGGGGCAGGACCTCGAAGTAGATTCGGTGGACGTCGCTGTCGACCTTGGCCGAATGGCTTGAATCGACGAACAGCATGTCGCCGGCGGCCAGCGCGTCGAACACGGCCATATCGACGTCCTGCACGAGCTTGTCGTGCAGCGTGATGCGCTTGTCGCGGGCCAGTCGGCGCAGCTTCGGCTTGGGATACGGCTCGATGCAGACCATCTCGCTGCCCACGCCGTCGGCATTCTCGTTGATCTCGAGGGCGTGCAACGCGTAGCGGGTAGAGACGCCGGACCCGATCTCGACGATCCGCTTCGGGTTGAGGTATCGCACCATGCAGTGAAAGAAGTACGCCTCGATCTCGCCGTACCCTTCGCCCCAACCTTCCGCCCACAACCGCGCGAAATCCGGCAGGTCGCCCAACTCGCCGCGAAACGATGCCAGCGCCTGGCACAGCGCAATCTGCTCGTTCTCGCGCCAGTCGATCCCGGGACAGCCGGTATCGAGATACCACCGCGCCCGGTTGCGCTCCACGGCCGGAATATCGGGCAGCGGGCTGTAGTAATGCAGCGGCGGCACCGGCAGTTCATACCAGACCCGCGCCACCCGGGTCACCACCCGGTCGGCCGTCTTGAACCGCCGGGCCTGCCGAATCACCGCATCCACCATCCGCCGAAAACGTCGAGCCACAACGGTCTCCCGCCAATCGCAATCCAGTGCTTGGCCGCCAGGCCGATCACCGGCCGGCCGAGGGAAATCGTATCATGTCCAATGCGACAGACCAGATCGCCCACCGCCGGAAACCCGAACACGGCGTATGACGATGATCCCCAAGCCGTATCGAAGTATTGAGGATGGAATGGCCGATGCAACGGACCGAACCGCGGAAGATCCCTTCGGACCGGGGTCAGGACGTGACGCTGGCGTTGTATTGTCCATTCGAAGGTCAGCAGAGTGCTATGATGATCCGCCGTTCGCTTCTCGCTATTCCATTCGTAATACGTTGTTCATCCCTCTCCCCCCACCACTCCCTTTCCAAAGAACTTCGGCGGTTCCGCCAGCGTATACACTTGCGTTTCCGCCGCGATCGCTTCCCGGATGTGCTTGAACCCCGCCATCATGCCCAGCATCGACGTTCCGTCGAACATGCGCAGCCCGCCCGTGGTGCGTTCGGCCAGCAGGGCGTCTACCGCTGCCGGGTCGGGCAGCCGGTCTATCGGGCCGTTGCGGCCCAGGGCGAAACCCCATGGCGAGGCGTAGGTGGGCACGTGCGACCCGTACGACACCACGTTCTCGAACACCGCCTGCACCGTGTTGACCAGCCGCACGTGCAACGCCATCTCCGGCGGGGCCAGTGGACCGGCCTGAACCACGAAGCAGCCCCCTTCCCGCAACGCGCGGCGGCACGACTCGAAGTATTCCTTCGTGAACAGCTTGAACGACGGCCCCTCCTCGATCGGGTCGGACAGGTCGGAGATGATGACGTCCCACTGACCCTCGGCCCCGGCCAGGTGGTCCACCGCGTCGCCGATCACCACCTCCGTCCGCGGATCGTCGAATGCCCCTTGGTGCATCTCCGGCAGGTGTTGCTGGCACGCCTCCACGACCGCGCGGTCGATGTCCACCATCACGACCTTCTCGACCGTCTTCCACCGCAGGGCCTCCCGCACGGTCGCCCCTTCGCCGCCGCCCAGCACGAGCACGGTCTTCGGTGCCCCGTGCACCACGCAAGCCGGCTGCACCAGCGGTTCGTGGTACAAAAACTCGTCTCCCAGCGACGACTGCCACTTCCCGTCCAGCACCAGGGCCTTGCCGTATGCCCCCGTCTCGACGATGTACATCTCCTGGTACGACGTCCGGGCGTGCGCGATGACCCGCGTCACTCCGTGGCTGTAAACGTCGTACGGCGTGATGTATTCGGTGACCCAGAGATCAGCGTTTACTTGCGAGCCCGGCATAAACTCGTCTCCCGCGAACGGTCGCCCGCGGCCTCCGATGCGGCGGCACCACGGGGCACGACCCGTAATGAGTGCTTGCGCGCTCCGAAACGACGAATGAGATACTCGCACGCCTGCTCGGGCTTGGCGTCGTCGCCGCACGTGAACACGTCCACCCCGGCGTACCCGTATTCGGGCCACGTGTGGATCGACAGGTGCGATTCCGCCAGCAGCGCCACAGCCGTTACCCCCTGGGGGTAAAACTGGTGACTACGAAGATCGAGGAGTATGGAAAGGCTTCGCTTCGCCGCCTGTTCGACGGTGTCGCGAATGAAGAGAACGTCGTTCAGCAGATCAGGGGAACAGTCATAGAGTTCCAGAATGCAATGCGTACCAACCGGAGCCACCGCCAATGTCGCACCTCCTATCCGAGTTGATTCGTTTCACACACCTAAGACGGCGCCAGGCGAAACAGCCAGTTCACGTTACACCTCAATCGCGCTTGTAGATTGTCGATAATAGCGAGTCCCGCTCCTGCGTGACGTGCGCAGTTTCCGTAGCGGCGTATGGCGTTCCCGACCGCGCGAGCAGTACAGTTTACTCACGGCGATGGGCCTCGGCAAGAGGCCGGACGCCTGGCCGCCGCCCGCCCGCCTCACGTTCCGCTAGCTCTTCCCATCTTCCCGATCGGGCGGGAACAGCTTGTCCAATGCCCGCCCGACTTCGTCGCTGATCGCCACCGACAGGGCGGCCAGATTCTCCGCCAACTGGTCCCGCCGGGTCACCCCGGTAATCACGCTGGAGACGCCCGGTTGCCGGGCTGCCCACGCCAACGCCAACTGAGCACGAGTGCAGCCCAACGCCTCCGCGTGGTCCTTGAACGCACGCACTTGATCCCGCCGCGCGTCGCTGTACATCCAGTCGCGAATCCACTTGACCCGACCGAAGCGGGAATCCTCGGGGAAGCCGTCGTCGTACTTCCCCGTCAACAGTCCAGCCGCCAGCGGGCTCCACACCACCGCCCCCATCCCGCGCTTTTTCAAGACGGGCTGAACGTCTTCCTCGAACTTGGCCCGGGCGAGCAAGCTGTATTGTGGCTGTTCCACCTGAGGACCATACAGGTTGCGGTCCTTGCAGACCTCATGGGCTTCGCGGAGTTGCTTGCCCGTCCACTCACTGGTGCCCCAGTAGAGAATTTTGCCCTGGTGGACCAGGTCGTCCATGGCCCGGGCGGTCTCCTCGACGGGCGTGTCCTCGTCGTACCGGTGGCAAAAGTAGATGTCCAGGTAGTCGGTGCCGATCCGCGAGAGGCTCCGCTCGGCCGATTCCATGATATGCTTGCGGGACAGCCCCCGGTCGTTGATGTCGTCCGACATGGGGAAGAACACCTTGCTCGAGATCACCAGCCGGTGGCGGGGCAGGTCGGACAGCACCTCGCCCATGACCCGCTCGGCGTCCCCCTTGGCGTAGGCGTCCGCGATGTCGAAGAAATTGATGCCCGCGTCGAACGCCGCGAACAGCAGGCGGCGAACGCGGGCCGGGTCGGTGACGCTCTCGCCGAACGTCGTCCAGCCCCCGAGGCTCAGCACGCTGACCTGGGTGCCGCATCGCCCCAATCGTCGATACTCCATGTTCGGCGTTTGCATGATTCGCTCCTGGCGCGTATGAAATTCAGCTACGTTTCCCGGCCGATCGGCCACCTGAACAAAACGGAACCGCCGGTCGCTGTCAAGATGCACCGAGGGGACGGGGAGCCCCAGTGCGGCCCGTCGGAGAATGACCATCGAACCGTCCGTCGCACGCATTCTGGACGCCAACGCCAACCGGGCCCGCGAAGCCGCCCGCGTGATGGAAGACTACGCCCGCTTCGCCCTCGACGATGCGGGGCTCTGCGCACGCGCCAAGCGGATCCGGCACGGACTTCAGTCGGCCCTCCACGCCGCGGGCCTGGACGACATCGTGCGGGCCCGGGCCATCGTCGACGACGTCGGCACCGACGTGCAAACGGCGCAGGAGTACCGCCGGGCCGACGCGTCGGACGTCGTGATCGCGGCGGGCAAGCGACTCGGCGAGGCACTCCGCGTCATCGAGGAATACGGCAAAACCGTCGGCGGCGACCTCGGCCGGGCCGTCGAACGGCTGCGGTACGACGGCTATGAACTGGAGCGGTGCGTTCGCGCCCGGCTCATGCCCGCCGCCCGGTTCCGCGCCGTGCGGCTCTATGTGCTGCTGACCGAGGCCCTGTGCACGGGCGACTGGTACCAAACCGCCGAGGCGGCCATCGCCGGCGGGGCCGACTGCCTCCAACTCCGCGAGAAGAGCCTCTCCGATCGGCAGTGGCTGGACCGCGCCCGCCGGCTCGCCGACCTGTGCCACCAACGTGACGTTCTGTTCATCGCCAATGATCGGGCGGACCTGGCCCTCGCCGCCGGGGCCGACGGGTTGCACGTGGGCCAGGACGATCTGCCCGTGCCGCTGGCCCGTCGAATCCTCGGCCCCCGCCCGCTCATCGGGGTCAGCACGCACACCATCGAACAGGCCGACGCCGCCATCGCCCAGGGGCCGGACTACGTGGCCGTCGGCCCCATGTTCCCGACCGCCACAAAACCGCAGGACCACATCCCCGGCCCCGCGCTGCTCCGGGCGGTGTCGGGGCGGACGTCGATTCCCATCGTGGCCATCGGCGGCATCACGCTCGCGAACGGGGCGGAGGTCGTGGCAGCCGGTGCCCGATGCATCTGCGTGTGCGGCGCGATAATATCACAACCCGACGTGACGGCGGCCGCCGCGGCGCTCAAGCGGCTGGCAACGACTGGGAACTGACTCCGCAGCAGGCGAACCGCAGCCATGCCATTCGACGAAGCCACCCTCGACGCCATGCTGGGACATGAATGGCAGGAACGGCTGCCGCCGATCTGCCCGGAATGCGGCTACAACCTCACCGGACTGCCCAACAACCGCTGCCCCGAATGCGGCTACGTCTACAACCGCAACGACGTGCGCCGAAACGCTCAGAACATGGTCTACCTGATCCACGAACTTAAGGACGTGAATGACATCCTCCTCGTGGGGCTCTGGATCGGGGTGGCCGCCGCCGCCCTGATGGTGGCGGCCAGAATCTTCGACGTGTTCGGAGTGGGCCGCATCGTGGGCATCCTGGCCAGCCTGCCCACGATGGGGCTGGGCTTGCAGGTGTTCCGCGTCCGGCGGTTGCCGCCGTGGGCGATCGAGTTCCTCCCGATTCGGCCGCACTATACGCGCGGGGTGTTCATCACGCTGCTCGGCGTGATGCTGATGATGGCGGCCGTGCTGGCGCCCGGATAGATCGCCACCCGCCGCCCGCGTCCGGCCCGGATTCTTACATTGGGCAACTTTTGGCGTATAATGGACATGTGGCGCGGTTGCCGACTGGCCTCATCACGGGCCGGTCGCCGGAAAACCACTCGAGTCGGATGGCCGGACGTGTCCGGCGAGAGGAGTCCCAAACCCACCTGCCGGCGGTCGTCGCGTCCATGGCGGTGCGGCCAAGGAGGACCCCATGCGAACCATTGCCGTGATCAATCAGAAGGGCGGCGTGGGCAAGACCACCACCGCGTGCAACCTCGCCGTGGCGATGGCCACCCGGGGGAAAAAAGTCCTGGTCATCGACCTCGACCCGCAGGCCCACCTCACCCTGCACTTCGGGGCCGAGCCGTCCGATCAACGACCGAGTATCCACGATGTCCTGACCGCCGACCTGCCCATTGACGACGCCACGATGAAGATTCGCAAAGGCGTGTGGCTCGTGCCATCCCACACCGCTCTGGCCCGCGCCGAGTCAGAACTGGTCTCGGTCGTCGGCCGGGACGTACTGCTGCGCGACGCGCTCACCGAGTCGAACGGCCACTACGACATCGTGCTGATCGACTGCCCGCCGTCGCTGGGCGTGCTGACCATCAACGGGTTGTCCGCGGCGAACGAGGTGCAGATCCCGCTGCAGGCCCACTTCCTCGGACTGCAAGGCATGAGCAAGCTGCTCGAAACCGTCACCCTGGTGCAGCGCCGGATCAACCCCGACCTGAAGGTGGGGGGCGTCGTGTTGTGCATGTTCGAGGCGGGGACGCGGCTGGCGGCCGAAGTCGTGGAAGACCTCCGCGCCTTCCTCAACGAGGCGCGAGGCACCGACGTGCCCTGGGCCGACGCCCGCCTGTACGACGCGGTCATCCGCCGCAACATCAAGCTGGCCGAATGCCCGAGCTTCGGCATGTCCATCTTCGACTACGAGCCGCGCTGCAACGGGGCGCTCGACTACGCGCGACTCGCGGTGGAGGTGCTTGACCGGAGTCCCGCCGCGGCCGAACCGCGGGCGGAGGCCGAGGCGGAAAAGGTGTCCTTGAAGATCGATCCTCCCGACGCGTCGGACTCCTCCATTGTCAACATCGCATGACCAGCCAAAGCACGACGTGCCCCGCCGGCCATTCTGGGCGCATCCGCTGACGCTGCTGTGGCTGGGGTGCTGGGCCGCGCTGTTCGTGCTCACCCACCGGCCGATGCCCGAGGGGTTGCCCATGCCGCGCGGCGGTGACAAGGTGCTTCACTTTGTCGCGTACTTCGTGCTCGTGATGCTCGGCGGGCGGGCCGCGGTGAGTCGCGGTCATACCATCAACACCGGGTGGGTGATCGGCTGGACGCTTATCTATGCGGGGTACGGGGTCGCCGACGAGTGGCTCCAGGGCTTCGTGCATCGCACGCCGTCCGTCCGGGACTGGATCGCCGACATGTGCGGCGTAGTGATGGCCATGGCCCTTCTCGTCACGTATCCGAAGCCCACCATCGGCGACGAGACCGAAGTCGACGACGAAGAGCCGTGAGGCGGCCGTTGACCAAGACCATTGACCACAACAGCCGGGTCGACCGAATCGAGAATCGATCGGATTGCCGTCGTCGCCATCGCTCATCATAAATCGCTTATTTGGAACATGTTAAGACCCACCGCCTGCCTGCCGCTCGTCGGCGAGCCGACGGCCCCGCGGAGAATCCACTTGACCCGGATGCATTTACGGGTTATCCCTTAATTATAACGATGTTTTCTAAGGGACATGGCGTAAACATCGCGGGTTTTGCCGCATGTAGGTATTCCCATCCAGGCGTTGAAAGGGGCGCGTCTCCGCAGGCGGCGTACTGGGTCTCGCCTGGGAGGTGGTCCCGTCGACGTGACCGGCGCTGGGCCGCCCGTATCGGCCTCGGCGTTGTCGGGGTGTTGTGACCGCCCACCTCCACGCCGTGGATGCACAACGGAGATCCGTCCGGTGAAAAGCTTGACGAACAGACCGGCAGCCTTCATGAGCTATGCCCGGTGCGACGATCGCTGCCCGGACGGCTCGATCACCGAGCTGCGCCGGCGGCTCAGCGCGGAAGTGCGCGTCCATATCGGCCAGGAATTCCCGATATTTCAGGACATCGACGACATCAAATGGGGGCAGAGTTGGGAAGACCGCATCAATGAGTCTCTGGACGACGTCACGTTTCTCATTCCGATAGTCACGCCGAGCTTTCTGAACAGTTGTGCATGCCGCGCGGAACTGAAACGGTTTCTGCATCGCGAGCGGGCTCTCAAGCGGCGCGACCTGATCCTGCCGGTGTATTACATCGAATGTCCGAATCTTCACGACCAAAGGAAAGTGGCCCAGGATGTTCTTGTCGGCGCCTTGCTCCGACGCAACTATGTGGATTGGCGTGATTTGCGGCTGAAGCCGTTCACCGCCGTCACCGTGCGCAAACGACTGACTAAACTCGCGGTCCATATCCGGGACGCTCTGTATCGCGTCGGCCAGCCGGAGCGATGACGGCGTGGACGGCAGGGAACCTCGGCGGTGGATCGGCGCAGGCGTTGACCCGCGTGGCGACGACGATTGGAAGTCGTCGGTTGAGCCGAGAGCCGCATGAGCGCGGCCGGCAGCGCCCGCCATCGGGTAGCTGGGCTTGTGCATGCAAGAACACGCGTCCAGCGGGTCGATGAAAAGCGAATGGCCAAGAGGACTCACGGGACGGTTCAGGACAGACGATGCTCATGGAACGTAGACCGACCGTTTTCATAGTGGACGACGACGAATGCCTTCGCGATTCACTGGTTTGGCTGGTCGAATCTGTAGGCCTGGAAGCCCAGACTTTCGCTCGGGCCAAGGAGTTTCTCGAGGAGTACGATCATGGCCAGCCGGGGTGTCTCGTTCTGGACCTGCGCATGCCGGAAATGAGCGGATTGGAGTTGCAGAGGATCCTCAATGAGCGCGAAATCAAGCTGCCGGTCATCTTCTTGACCGGTCATGGGGATGTGAGTGCAGCGGTGCAGGCCATGAGAGCCGGTGCCCATGATTTCATCGAGAAGCCGGCCAGCGATCAGCTTCTCCTGGACCGCATTCAGCAGGCGATCACATGGGATGCGAGCCGGCGTGAGCGCGAACATGGAATCCGGGAGTTCAAGGAACGCCTCGCAACCCTCACGCGCCGCGAACGCCAAGTCGTGGAGTGGGTTGCGTCTGGAAAGGCGAATAAAGAGATTGCCGATGCGCTCGGTATCAGTCCGAAGACCGTGGAGGCACATCGCGCGCAGTGTTTCAGCAAGCTTCGAGTGTGCAACTTGGCCGAGCTGGTGAGGAACATGCAGGTCGTGTCCCAAACGTGACGGGAGCCGGGCGAAGTATCCGTGATCAGGCGGCGCCGACCGGTTGGCGCCTCATTGCGGATACCCCTTTCGTGCGCCGCGTCCGGCGCGACGTTGGGTGACCACGTTTTTACCAGCGGCAGCGTCCGGACGCAGGAGGCCCGATCGCTTTTAGTGCGATGATGGTGGTGACGGGATCGACGGGTAACCGCCCACCCGCTGCAGCAGGGTGTCGAAGTCTTCGATGAGGTTCCGGCCGGTCACGGTCGGGCCGTCCGGATCCCGCGGCCGGGCGCGGCTGGCCAAGCGGGCCGCGGGGCGGGTCGGCTCTTCCACCGTCGCGTAATGCGGGAGATCGAAGCCGGCGGTTTCACTCCCGTCTGCCGTCGCCCGCTGCCAGAGCTCCTGCGGCAGCGCCAACACGCGTTGATAGGTGTGCGGACGTTTCAGGTTCAGGTACGCCAGCGCGTTGCTCGCCGTCGCGGTGGCGAGGAGGCCGAACACCAGCGCGGGGGCGAAGAGCACCTGGCGCCGGAACATGCGGGCCCGGTCGGCCGCGGTGACGATCTCGTCGATGCACTCCAATACCGGCAGGCCCAGCGCCCGGCTGGCCTGCCTCGTGGTGTGGAACGACTGGTCGAAGATCTCCGCCAGCAGCACGCAGCAGACTCCGCTGATCACTCCCAGGAGCAGGCACACCATCAGCACGATGTCCGCCTTCGGGTTGGTCGGTGTCAGCGTCGGCCGGGCCTCCCGCAGCACGGTGAACCCGACCGCCCGCTCGCTTTCGTCCGCGGTGAGCAGGCTGTCGAGTTTGGCCACCGTGACCCGGTGTGCGGAATACTCCTGCTGCACGGCCCGCAACGCCTCCACCACGTCCTCGTGCTTCTGGTAGTTGTCGTAGATCTCGGCCTTCACCTCGCGGTAGTCCTTCAGGTCCGCCTCCACGACGTCGAGCGAGTGTTCGATCCGCCGTTTCTGGTTGGTCATGGCCTTGATTTCCGTCTCGAGTTCGGCAATCTGTGCCAACCACGTGTCATTGGGGGCGGAAACCGGCGCGGGCGGCGGAACCTGCTCCGGGGCCACCTGGGCATCGACCTCCCTCTGCCGGGCGAGACGCTGGACCAGCAACGCCCGCTGGCCCAGCAGCTCCTGGACATCCGGATGTTTGAGCGTCTTCTTGTTCGACTTGCGCTCTTCGTAGATCTTGCGGTCAAGCTCCGCGATGCTCGACTGAAGCTGCACCGACATCGGGCTGCGATAGACGGGCTCCGCATCGGGCTCGGCGGACGCGACGGTCGGCACCGACCGGGAGGCCAACTGCCGGACCCGTTCGAGGTTCTCCTGGTACGCCTCCAGCCGGACGTCCAACTCCTCGCGCTCCTGGAGCAGCACGTCCCGCTCGTTGTCCAGCCGGTTGATCCGGTTCACGATCGAGCGCGGGTTCGTCACGTCGAAATCGATGCTCCTCAGGTCCTCGCTGAGGCGGGCCCGGTTGAGTTCCTTCATCTGCTCCTGGCACTGTTCGGCCTGTTTCTCGAAGTAGCTCATGAGCTCCTCGAGCTTCTGGGTCATGTTGGCCCGGGTCCGTCGAATGTAGACGTCGCGCAGGGCGTTGCAGATCGTCGCCAGGTGGGTCGGGTCACGGCCTCCACACGTGATCGATATGTTGTCCACCAGCGTCTCGGCGTTGTACGACGTGATCTTCACCGAGACGCCCGCCGCGTAGTGGGCCGCCCGGGACTGGCGCATCTTCTTGCCCGAACCGGTGAGGTTCCCGTTTACATCGCGGGGCAGGTCGTCGGTCAAACCGGTCTCGTCCAGCACCTCCTCCATCAAGTCCACCTGGCGCAGGTCGCGGTTCACCGTGAACTTGCTGTCCTTGACGAGCCGCATGGATCGATGGGCGGCCAGGTTGTTGAGTACCGGGTTCTCACGCCGTTCGAGCATCGAGGTTACGGCGTACTTGCGCGGGATCTGGTGACTGACCAACGCGGCCAGCGTGCTCACGAGGCAGAACGGAACGAAGAACGACCACCGGCGCAGGATGACGACGCGCATCGTCTCCGCCACCGTGGCCCGGGCCTGGGCGAGCGGCGACTCGTCGGAGGCAACGCGTTCCCGGTGTTGAACCTGTGCGCCCCGGTTCCGACCCGAGTCGCTCATCCGTTTGCGATCGCTGGACATGGCTCAATCCTGATGCGGCCAACAAACCCGCCTCGCCGGGTTCGCCTGGCGAACCGAACTCCCTTCGATCCACAGAAGGCCGTCTCGGACGAACGATCCGACGGCGCCGGTGCCACACGGGCGGTACCACCCCTGCCCAAGCCGCGACTTGCGCGGTGCACCGGCACAATCTCCCCGTCTTCTTCGTATGGATTATCGGGTGCCCCGCCACCCGCCTGAATCAACTTCGAGCCCGAGGCGGCGACATCCGCATTATCGGACGGCGGCTTCAGAGCCGTGGTCCCGAATACCGATAAACCGCATACCGCCCGCCCATCGGACCCCAGGGGCGACAGGAGACCCGCCGTGTACGACGAAAACTCAACCCACTACGACTGGTTCTACGCCGACGGCGGCTGGAAGTACTCCTTCGTGCGGGAATGGCTCTGGCACCGCAAACACCTCATCAAACGGTTTCGAATCCCCCGCGGGGCACGCGTGTTGGAGGCCGCCTGCGGGGCCGGCTTCCACACCAACCTGCTCAACTACATGGGACTGAACTGCATCGGCGTGGATCAATCGGAGACCGGCATCCGGTGGGCCCGCGAACACTACCCGACCCGACGCTACATCTGCGCCGACCTCCGCGACGCACTGCCGCTCGACGTCGAGGCCTTCGATGTCGTCTTCACCCGCGGCTGCGGCATTTATCACTACGACCTGGCATCACCGCTGGCGATGAGAACCACGCCCATCCTGATGCAATACCTCAGACCCGGCGGCGTGTTCGTGCTCGTCATCGTCACCGATCTCTCCGGGCGAAAGGACGAGGACAACGTCTGGCAGAACACCCTCGACGACTACCGGGCGCACTTCAGCGCGTTCTCGCCCCGGTACAGCGTCGACTGGCACAAGGGACTGGCCATCTGCGCGGCATGGAAGCTCCGCGAGTCGGTCACCACCAGCCCCGGTCAGGTCAGCCACGAGATCACCGCACCGGCCCCACCGCAAACCGAACGGGTCTATACGTCCGCTACCTGAGCGGTCCGATCAACGAATGATACAGGTCGAGATGCCGCTGCACGCATCGCGCGAAGGGATACTGTTCGGCCGCCCGCGCCCGCGCCGCCGACCCCAATGCCGCGCGACGCGATTCGCAGCGAGCCAACCGAACCATCGCCCCCCCCAGGGCCTGGGCGTCGGCCGGGGCCACCAACTCGCCCGCCTTGCCGTTGTCGATCAACCGGGCGTTATCCCCCACCGCGGTGGCCACGATGGGCAGGCCCACCGCCATCGCCTCCAGGATGGCGTTGCTCATCCCCTCCGAGCGGCTGGAGCACACGTACAGGTCCATGGCCCCGAGCAAGGCCGGCACGTCGCCGCACGGGCCGGCGAACCGGACGCTGGCTCCGATGCCGAGATCGGTGGCCTGGTGCTCCAGCTCGTCACGCAGCGCTCCCTCCCCGGCGATGATCAGACGCAGGTCGACGCCGGCGTCACGACAGAAGCGCACCGCGCGAAGCATCGTGGCGTGATCCTTGACCGGGGTCAGATTACCCACCGTCCCCGCGACCAGGGCGCACGGCGGAAATCCCATCGCGGCCCGCCGCTCCGCCCGGCTCTCGCGACTCGGCGGCGCGAACCGCCGCGTGTCGACCCCGTTCGGAATGACCGCGATCCGGTCCGCCGGGATCCCCAGTTCCCGGTGCAATTGATCGCGCCCGGCATGCGAGACGCAGGCGAACCGCCGACTCCAGCGACGCATCACGTACGCACGACACCGATCCGAACGCGAGAATCCAGGCTTCGCGTCAAGCCCGTGGAACCCTAACAACAACGGCCGCGCACCCATCACCGCGTTGGCCAGCACCGTGTCCGTCCAGACGCCCCAACTCCGGGCGTGGACAAGATCCGGGCGGTACCGGGCGATCACCCGCGCCAGCCGTAACGACGTGGCCCGACTCCGGTCGCGAGCCCGCAGGCAGAGGAGCGGCACCGAAGGTGGGACACGGTCGGCCAGTGGTCCCGGACCGCGCAGCGTGCAGATCGCGTGCTCGAGCCGCCCGTGCAGCGTCGCACCCACCACCGCGAGCAGGGTGCGTTCCATCCCCCCGCCGTCCAGGGCATTGACGACGTGCAGGATCCGCGGGCGTCGCGGTCCGGCATCAGCCTGGCACCGGCTTGGCCGCATATGGTATTTCCTCGTCCGGAATCTCGTCGCCCACCGCCCGCGGCATGCGTTCCGCGATCTCGTTCAGCGCGGCGCGCCGGATACAGGTGGACATCGCCATCACCCACCAGAATGACTCGGTGTAGAATCGTTCGGTGAATTGCCCCGCCACCAGGTAGATGACGAGCGAGACCAGCACCCCGTACACCCATAGCCGTGTCTCCGCCGGGTCGTCCGTGTCGTCGGAGTGGCGATACGCCCAGAACAACTGATAGGCGGAGGTCAGGATGATCCCCACGAAGACCAGCAAGCCGGGGACCCCGAACTCCGTGGCGCAGAGTATGAACGTGTTGTGCGACGACCGGCCCATCAGATGCCATTCGTACCGGCCGACCCAGATCGGGAAGTTGCCGATCCCCACTCCCATGGGGTGATCGTTCACCATCCGCAAGCCCGCGTCCCAGAGTTCGCGCCGGATGTTCACCGCCGCGTCGGTCTCGCGCTGTTCCGCCGATACCATGGTCTCCATGCGATTGATGAAATTCTGGTCGACCAGGCTGTACGCCCCGATGGTGAACACGATCAGGGCGGGGTACGCCTTCCAACGCCACGAACGTGGCACCATCAACGCCGCCGTTACCGCGCCCGCAATCAGACCGAGAAACGCGGACCGCGTCCGGCACAGGATGATCGCGTTGAACGTGAACACTGAGGAAATGAGCGGTAGCGCCCGCCACCACCAGCGCCGCGTCGTCATGAAAGTCACTCCGATCAACGGCACCATCGCCGCCATGTGGGCCGCGAACCCGGACGAGTCGTGGAAGTCCGGACCGCCGATGCTCGTCAGTCGACCGGTCAGAAACTCGCGGGTCGGCGTCGTGTACGCCTCATGGCCCAGGTACAGACTGCCCACCACCAGGACCCAGAGGACGACCCGCACGCCTTTCCGCGTCGCCACCAGATGGGTCATGCACAGCAGGAAGATCACCATCTTGGTGAATTTCTCCAGGATCGCCCACTGGCGCGGATGGGGCGTCTCTATGCTGATGTACCCCACGACCGCCACGCCCACCAGCCCGCAGAGTAAGATCTCCCACAGGGTGATGAACGGCCGGCGGGCCGCGGCGCGGCCGGTCACCCACGACACGAACATCCCCGCCACCAGAGACAGCGCCGCCCAGAGCGAGAATCGAACGCCCAGCGCGTGGATCGGCATCCCCCACCACCGCGAGCCCGGCACGATCTGGTAGATCAGCATGTAGTTGGCGACGGCGATGACGGGGTAGTACAACGCAAGCACGCATGCCGCGAGGAACAGGCCGAAGAAACCACATGTCCGCCAGGGCCACATGCTGCCGCCATACCTCCGAAAGACCCCGCCGCGCCGGCGATGCTACATCGCCCGCGCGTCGCGCCGCTGCCGCCAACCCCGCAACGAGAGCGAGAGATCCGCCCGCAACTCGCAATCCGGACGCCACGTCGGCAGCGGCAGCACGATGGTGTCCGTGGCCGGCTGTCGACGCCGATAGCGATAGACCGTCAACTCCCGATCCCGGATCCGCCCCTCCCCGTGGCGGATTGCTACCCGATCGAGCACTTCGAAACGATCCGTGCTCAGCAACCGCATCAGGCGGTGAAACGGCGGACTGTCGAGTTCGGGGTTGTCCGCCGAAACCACCACGTCCACTCCCAGGGCATCCAACCGGGCCAGGATCGCCTCGTCACTCTCCAGCACGTGCGCGTCCGCAGAGAAGTGATCGCCCCGCCCGATGGCCAGCGTCTTGCTCGCCCGGAACACGCTGTACTCGAGATCGGGGTCCAGCAACCGAACGTTCCAGATGAACGCCCCGTCCTGCCGCGCGTGGATGAAGACCCGTTTGGTGCGCGACGCGTGCACCGCCGCCGCCGCGGCCGAATCGAAGCCGCCCAGCGCCGGCCGGTACGTCGATCCCAGTTCCCAGACGCTCCCCACCGCCACCGCGATCAGGGCCACGTGGGCGAGCGGACGCAAACGGCCCCGCCCGACCGCCGCAAACAGGGTGATCACCCCCAGCGTCACCAGCGGCGGCCAGGCATAGATCAGGTAGCGCTCCGTGCGATAGGCCATCGCCAGGAACGTCAGCACCGTGGCCGCCACCCACGCGACCAGGACCCCGTACCCGTGCCGGCGCAGGACCGGCAACAGAACAATCCCCGCCAGGCCCACCAGCGACAGGATGCCCGGCGCCGTGCCCACCGACTCCACGATCTGCCGGCCGAGGAACCGAAGATCCGGAAACCCCTGGTACGTGGTGTACGCCGTCCACGATCGCGCGGTGAACGTGCCGATCCACATGAACGGCAGGACGGCCGCGATGCCCGCCACGCCACTCGCCCACAACACCGGGCGCCTCAACAGCCGCCACTTGCCGGCCTCCAGAAACTGCACCAGCAGCGGGGCCAGCACGATCGGTCCGTGGAACCGCGTGAGCGCCGCGCCCGACGCGCAAGCCGCGGCCAGAAGACACCACCGCGATCGCTCCGTACGCAGGAACACGTCGAAGCACCATACGGCCAGCGTCATCCACGCCAGCGTCGGAACTTCCAGCATCGCGTGACCGGACAGATCAAAGACGTCGTGGACGAGTCCGACCAGCAGCACCGACCAGGTCGCCACCACCGCGTCCGTCCGGGACCGCAACCAGAACCACCAGCCGACCAGCAGGGCCGCCACGAACGCCGTCATCAACCACTTGACCGCGCCGCTCCCCACCCCGACGACCAGGAAGACCAGGCCCTC
Source organism: uncultured Phycisphaeraceae bacterium (assembly GCA_964495075.1). Taxonomy (GTDB): domain Bacteria; phylum Planctomycetota; class Phycisphaerae; order UBA1845; family UBA1845; genus JAFGJQ01. Next base: position 67,967 of record CAZBUJ010000002.1, on the reverse strand, counting down.
GAGGAAGTGAAACAACGGTGGAAACAGCAGCACACCGACGCTCGGGTACTGGATGTAGTACTGCTGGGCGAATCCCACCGGGTCGTCGTACGGAAGTTCGCGCAACAGGTCGCAGATGAACGCCCCGGTCACCAGGTGCCGCGGTTCGTCGTTGTTGGAGTAGGGATCGCCCCCGATCCAGGCAAGATGAGTGAGCATGCACGCATAGGCCGTGATCCCAACGACCGGAACGAACCACGCCCGGGTGGATTGCGGCTTGGCTTTCGTGCTGTTCTGCTCGCGCATCACCTGACAGGCGCCTCGCTGCCGCACCCCACCAGTTCGGGCTCGACCGGTTCCCGCTCGTCGATCACCAGCGCTTCGCGGCTGAGGAGCTGGCCCGTGATCGCGCACAACATCTCCCCGAACGCTTCGGTGGACCAGCGCCGGTCGAACCGGGCCGCCCCCGACCACGGTTCATCGACAAATCCACCGCCCTGCCCCGCCATCATCTCGAGACCGAGCGAGATGTGCGCGGCGTCCTCGGGGTCACAGACGAGATTGTCGGCCGCCGCCTCGGCCAGGACCTGCACCACCGCGCTGTCGTCCGCCGCCACCGCCAGGATGGGCTTGCGGATGGCCAGCGCCTCGTACAGCTTGTTGGGCACCTGGAGATCACTCCCCGCACCGCTGACCCCCAGCACCAGCGCCGCGTTTCCGCCGCGGGCGAGGGCAATGGCCTCGCGATGCGGCCGCATGCCCACCACGTCCACCATGGTTTCGACCCCGAACCGCTCGGCGATCGAGCGCAGCGGGTCGCCCTCGTACCGGGCGTCCCCCACGAACTGCACGCAGACTCGGCGGGCGAGCACCGGCGCCCGGTCGGCCAGCAACCGCAATCCCTGCATCAGCGGCACCGGGCTCCGCCGCCCGTAGCAGGTGCCCCAGTGCACGAACACGAATTTGCCCGGGCCGTAGGTTCGGGCCGGCGGAACCGCTTCGATCCATTCCGCGTCGTAGCCGTTGGGAAGGGTCACGCTCTTGACGGCCGCCCACGGCATGCGGCTCACCAGTTGATCGCGCATCGGCACCGTGTTGCAGATGACGCGTGTCGCGTGACGACAAACCCGCCGCTCCAGCCACGCGTCCCACGTCTCGATGGAGCGATAGCGGGCGTCGTGGAACGGGTTACCTCGCCACGGATCGCGGAAGTCGGCAATCCAGGGGAGCCGGGCCCAACGCGACAACAGCAGCGCGACGAGATGCGCACTGGCGTATGGGCTCGTCGAGTAGATCGCGGACGGGCGCCGGCGACGACATGCGCGCTTCGCCGCCCGCAAGGCCGGAATCACCCAACCCAACCGCGAGTCCGGCGTGAGCATCAGCCGGGACACCCAGTCGCGAACCCCGCGGCGGTCCGACCCATTGCTTGATCCCGGCTCGCTCCCGCCCGCCGTGCCGGCGTCGATCGCGTCGTGCTTCGGCCGCACCCGCCGAACCAGATCCTTGGCCTGCTGCGTGACCGGCGTCCACGGCGTGCGGACGACCCGCGTCGACGGTGGCACGCGGGCCACCAGACCGAGGTCGATCGGTTCGTCAGCCGCGTCCACCGTGATGACGGTCGTGTCCCATCCCATGCGGTCGGCGTGCCGAATGTACGCCAGCGTGCGATGCGTCCCGCTCCGGCTGATCGGGGCAAACGCGTAGGCAATGCACAGCAACGATGGCCGGTTCGGACCGTTCGCGCACCGCGCGGCGTTCCTCTCCATCGGATGCCTCGCCACCGTCACCCGTCACACTCCGGAGCGCGACTGCGGCGTGCCGACCCTCGGGCACGATTCGCCATCGCCATGTACGTTTGACGATTGTTTATCGGACAGTCCGGCCGCCCGGATTGACGACATTATGGGGGCGCCGCCTCCCGCCCCGCCCGCCGTCACGCAATCCGCTTCAGACGCCCCGCCGGATGTTCCGTTAAACCATGCAAGAAGGGTCCGAAAACACGGGTGACCGCGGCCTCGCGCCGCCACCGGGACGCCACGCATGCCCAGAGCGATGATCACTGGAATCACCGGGCAGGATGGGTCGTATCTGGCCGAACTGCTGCTCCACAAAGGGTACGAGGTGTACGGCCTCGTGCGACGAAGCTCCACCCCGTCGACCGGGCGGATCGACCACCTCCTCGCGGAGGCCGACGGTCGCCGCCCCCGCACTCAACTCGTCTATGGCGACCTCGCCGACGGGGCCGGCATCCACGCCCTCCTGAACGAGATCGAGCCCGACGAAGTCTACAACCTCGCCGCCCAAAGCCACGTCCGGGTGAGCTTCGATCAACCGGTGTACACCGCCGATGTCAACGCGCTGGGCACGCTGCGACTGCTCGAAGCGATCCGCACCATGCCCAGTCGGCCCCGCCTGTACCAGGCATCGACCAGCGAGATGTACGGCGGGGTCAGCCGCGAGCCGCAGAACGAAACCACGCCCTTCCACCCGCGCAGCCCTTACGGCTGCGCCAAGGCGTTCGCGTTCTGGCAGACCGTCAACTACCGCGAGGCGTACGACCTCTTCGCCTGCAACGGCATTCTGTTCAACCACGAGTCGCCGCGCCGCGGCGAGAGTTTCGTCACCCGCAAGATCACCCGCGCCGCCGCCCGCATCAAACTCGGACGGCAGGACCAGGTGTCGCTGGGCAACCTCGACGCCCGGCGCGACTGGGGATTCGCCGGCGACTACGTCAACGCCATGTGGCTGATGCTCCAGCAGGGCGAGCCCGACGATTACGTCATCGCGACCGGCGAGACGCACTCCGTGCGCGAGTTCCTCGACGCGGTGTTCGGCTACCTCGATCTCGACTGGCAGGACCACGTGCGCATCGACCCGCGACTGTACCGGCCGGCGGAAGTCGACGTGCTCATCGGCGATGCCTCGAAGGCCCGGCGACAACTCGGATGGAACCCGACCGTCACCTTCGAAGCCCTTGCCCGGATGATGGTCGACGAGGACCTCAAGCGGGCCCGCCGGGAGGTGGCCTTGCGTGATCCCGACGAGGCGGCGGCCGCCGCCGTATCCGCCACGGCCGAATCGTGGTAGCCGGCCCAACAACGCGGCGGACGCAGGAGGCGATTCGACGGTGCAATCGATGAGGCGAATCCTGGTCACCGGTGCCGCCGGCTTCGCCGGCGGGTACCTGCTGGAAGAACTGGCGCGGCGCGGCGTCAGCGCGATTGGCATTTACCATCGCACCGAACCGCCCGACCGGCTGCGATCATCGGAGTTCGAGTGGCTGGCCTGCGACATCTGTGATCCCGAGGCGGTGGCCCACACTGTGCAGACCGCCCGACCGGACGGCATCGTCCACCTGGCCGCCATCAGCCGGCCCGTCCAGGCCAACGCCGAGCCCCGGGCCGCGTACCGCACCAACGTCGGCGGCTGGCTCAACCTGCTCGAAGCGGTCCGGCAGATCGGCGATCCGTGCCGCGTGTTGCTGGTGAGCTCGTCGCACGTGTACGGCCACCAGCCGTGCGGACGTGAAGGGTTCCACGAAGAACTGCCGGCCGCCCCGCACGACGTCTACGGGGCCACGCGGGCCGCCGGCGAGACGCTCGCCCAGGTCTACGTCGCCCAGCACAAGCTCGACGTGCTGATCGCCCGTTCGTTCAACCACTGCGGACCGCGGCAATCCCCGGACTACTTCGTCGCCGGCGTGGCGCAACAACTGGCCGTCATCGCGGCGGGTGAAGCACCGCCGGTGCTCCGCGTGGGCAACCTCGACGCGGTGCGCGACTTCACCGACGTGCGGGACGTCGTGGCCGCGTACGCGGCACTGCTCGAGCGCGGCCGCACAGGCCGCGTGTACAACGTCTGCTCCGGACGCCCCGTCCCCCTGAAAACGATCGTCGAAACCCTGCGGGCCTCCAGCCGCGGCGATCTGCGCGTCGAGGTCGATCCCCGCAACGCGGGCCGGGCGGACGTGCCCACCGTCTTCGGCGATCCCACCCGATTGCGACAGACCGCCGGATGGGAGCCGTCGTACGACTTGATCGAAACCGTGCACGACACCCTGAGATACTGGAAGGAACGGATTGCCGAACGTCAACTGCAACCCATCGGCTGACCGGATGGGCCCCGCCGCCGCCCGCATCAGCCCGCTCGGCGACCGGCCGCCGAGCCGATCGACCCCGCCGCCCGGCGATACCGCGGCTCCCTGCCGGCGCGTGTCACTCGTGACGACGGTGCTTAACGACGCCGCCGGCATCAACGTCGTACTCCACTCTCTGATCGGGCAGACGCGCCTGCCCGACGAGATCATCGTGGTGGACGGCGGTTCCACCGACGGAACGGTGAACGTGATCCTCGACGCCGCCCGTCGCAACCCGCGCATCCGCCTCATCCTCGCCCCCGGCGCCAACATCGGCCGCGGCCGCAACATCGGCATCGAAGCGGCGACCGGCGACGTCATCGTCAGCACCGACACCGGCTGCCGACTCGAGCCCCGCTGGCTCGAATGCATCACGCAACCGTTCGAGGACGACCGTGACCTGGACTTCGTGGCCGGGTTCTACGAAATCGAGCCGCACTCCCTGCTCGAGGCGGTGGTCGGAACGGCCACCATGCGCGGCGCCCTCGACCCGGTCGACCCCGAGACCTTCAATCCGTCGTGCCGCTCGGTCGCCTACACCAAGGCGCTGTGGGAACGGGCCGGACGGTTCCCGGAGTGGACGCCCATCGACGACACCCTCTTCAACATGAAGATCCGCCGCATGCAGGTCAGCCGGCGCTTCGTCCCGGACGCCGTTGTCCACTGGCGACCGCGGTCCTCCCTGGCCGGGGTCTACCGGCAGTTCCGCTTCTACGCCAGCACGCGGGGACACACCCAGCTCGGCGCGGAGAGCTTGCGGTACAACCTGCGCAACCTCGTGCTGTGCGTTGTCCTGCTGCTCGCCGGACTCGCTCATCCGGTCGCCTGGGGATTACTGCTGGTCGCCGCCGCCTACTTCTTCGTCCTGACGTTTCACGACAAGAGCCGGCGCGTGGCCGCCAAGCTAAGAACGTGGCGTGCCTACCCGCTGTCACTCGCCGTGCATTGGGCCATCGTGCTGGGCGGGGTGAACGGATATGTCCGGGCGTCGATTGAACGGTGGCGAAAACGCGACGAATACGAACGACATGTCGAGGACTACCTCTGTGTCAACGCCTGAACCGCCGGCAACCCACGACGCCCCGTCACCCGCCCCGCGGACCGAGCGCGCCTGCACCGTGGCCGTCGCCCGCGCCGCCCGCGCCGCCCGCGACAAATCGAGTCGAGCGAGACGTGAATGGTTTGTACGGTATCTCTGCGCTCAGGTGGCCGTCGTATTGCTGTTCGGGCCCTACCTGGCCAACCTGACCACCCGCGCCGAACTGATCGGGCGACACTGGCGAACGCAGGACGCCGTCTTCCTGATCGCCCTGCTCGCCGCCCTCGCCCTGGCGTGCGTCGCGGTGGAAAGCGCCGGCCGCCGGTGGACGCCGCGGTGGTGCACCCGGCTGATCCACCACGTCTTCGTCCTCGCGGTCGGCGGCGGCATCCTCGCCAACGTCGCCTTCTACGTCCCCCAGATCACCTTGCACGGCATGCCGGTGGAGTCGGCCTGGCTCGCCCTGTTCGGCCTGACCGGCTACTCGCTCGCCACGCACCGCGAATGGCTCGTGGCCCGGACGCGACAACTGTGCCAGATCCTGTCACCCATCGTGGTCATCCTGCCCGTCCACCTGCTCAATTGCGAGACGTACCCGTCACCGATGGACCCGCTGCCGCCGCCGGAACCGGCCGCCGGCCGTGCCGTGGCTCCCGAGGTCCCGCCGGTGTACGTTTTCGTCTTCGACATGTGGTCGTACGAGCGGACCTTCGACCACCACCGCGTGCGGGCCGACATGCCGAACGTGGCCGCCCTCGCCGACCGGGGCGTGGTGTTCCACAACGCCCACTCGCCGGGTACTATGACCGTGCGCTCCATGCCGCGATTGCTCTACGACACGGACTGGGACGTGGTCACCAAGGACGGGCGGGTCGGCTTCGAGAGCGCCGGCGGGTATGTCGCGCCCCGCGAACTCGACAGCCTGTTTCGCGCGGCGTCGAACCGTGGCTATCGAAGCTGGCTCGTCGGATTCGGCCTGCCCTATCGACTCTGGCTCGGCGATGAGGTGGACGTCTGCCGCGGGTACCACTGGTGCCAATGGTACCCGGGTGGCACACTGCTCGAACGCGCGGGAGCCCACCTCGCCCGCGCGATGCGGTACTGGACCGATCCGTGGGCCCGCACCTTCCACGCCCGCTACCACCTCGCCCTCGACGCCACGTGGGCCGTCCGCATCCACCAGTCCGTCACCCGCGACGTGCTGTACTGCCTCCGCCACGAACCGCCCAACACCATCGCCCTGTTCCACTGCCCCTTCCCGCACTACCCCTACGTGCAGGACCGCCAAAGCGAGTACCGCCCCCCGAGCCACGTGCGCTGGGACCAGCACAACCTCGAGGAGTACGAACTCGCGCTGCGGAATCTCGATCATATGGTGGGTCGGTTCGTTGCCGCTCTGACGCAGGCCGATCGATTCGACGCCGCCCTGATCGTGCTGACGGCTGATCACGAGTGGATGTTCGACCCCGACCGCGAGGGGCGGCCCGTCGCGCCGCCGCTCACCCACGTGCCACTCATCGTCAAGCTCCCCCGCCAGCACGAGCCCCAGGTCGTCGAGACCCGGTTCGAGACCCGACGGATCCGCACGCTGCTCGACCACACGCTCGACCCCGCCGTTGACCTGACCGACAGCCGGGGATTGCTGGCCCGAGTGCTGGCCGCCTGCGAACGCCCCACGCTGACCGGGCGTTGAAGGCACGGGGGGCTGTCGAACGGCCAATTGATGATTCAAGCCTAATCCGCCGCCGTCGCATTTCCGATAACGCATCCAGCACCGCGCCCGGAGCGGGTCGCGATGCCCCGTTCCAACTGAGGTGTGCGATGGAAAGTCCTGCGAGCGTAATGGCGTACATTGACCCCGGCGCCGGCAGCCTGCTGTTGCAGTTCCTGATCGCGGGCTGCGTGGGGGGCGTGGTGTTTCTCCGCAACCAGGTACTCGGGCTGTTCGCGTGGTTCAAACAGAAAGCCTTCCCGCCCAAAAGCTGAACCACGCCCACGAGGCGGCGCGGCCGGTTCGGGACCCCGGTTCCTTCCGCGACCCGAGCGGTTTCGTGTGCCACCTCGGCGACGAGGTCTATCGCGCCGTGGACGACCGCTGCGCGGCACTCGTCGACGCGTTGTCCGGATCGGGATTGCTCACGCAGCTCCAGCAGGAAGCCGGCCTCGTGCCGACCCGCCTGGTCCGCGAACACGACGCGGCCCACACCACCCTGCGGCAGCACTTCCCCCACGCCCACGCGTTCCTCCAGCACGAGAAGATCCCGTTCCTCAGCTATCCCTACGAATGGCCGCGGTCGATGCTGGCCGACGCCGCCCTCTGCTGCCTCGACCTGCAGATCCTGCTGATCGAGCACGAACTCAGCCTCAAGGACGCCAGCGTCTACAACATCCAGTTCGCCCGCGGCCTGCCCGTGTTCATCGACGTGCCGTCGATCGAAGCCGTGACCCGCCGCGACGTGTGGACCGGGCTCCACCAGTTCTACCGGATGTTCCTGTTCCCGCTGCTGATGTCGCGGTTCGGACGGACCACCCTGAAGGAGTACTTCCTGTCGAACCTGGAGGGGGCGGACCTGGACAACGTGTACGATCGCTTCGGCTTCCTCGGCTCGCTTCGGGCGTCGCTGTGGCTCGACGTATGGCTGCCCTACCAGCTCCAACGGTGCAACCGCTCGAACGGGACCGCGCTGCGCAACCGCATCGAACGCAACACGTCCGATCCGCGCCCCCTGCTGATCAACCTCCGCCGGCTGCGCCGCAAGGTGGACTCGCTGTGCGACGCCAGCCGCGGTACCAGCCGATGGATCGACTACGCCGGCCATAACTCCTACAGCGAAGACGACACCGCCCGCAAGAAGGCGTTCCTGACCCGGTTCCTGGAGGCCCACCCGCTGACGCGGATCCTCGATATCGGTTGCAACACCGGCCGCTATGCCGAGTTGGCCGCCCGGCGCGGCGTGCCCCTGGTCGCGATCGACACCGATGAATCGTGCGTCGACACGCTCCACCGCCGCACCAGGAAAACCGGGCTGGACATCCTGCCTCTCGTCATGGACATCACGAATCCCAGCCCGGGGATCGGCTTCCGGAACAGTGAGCGACAGCCGTTCACCAGCCGGGCCTCATTCGATTGCGTGTTCGCGCTGGCCCTCGTGCACCACCTGCTCGTGACCAGCCGACTGCCCCTGGAATCGATCCGCGACATGCTGGCCGACCTCACGTCGGCCTGGGCGATCGTCGAGTTCGTGGCCCCGGACGACCCCATGTTCGTGCAGATCCTCGGGGCCCGCGAGGACATCTATCGCCACGTCACGCTCGACCGGTTCCTGGAGGTGTTCGGCACGCGCTTCCACGTTCGCGACCGGCAACCGGTGGCCCACCACCGCACGCTCGTCGCGTTCGAGAAACGCTGATCCGCCCGACGCCGCAGATCGGTGCCCCCCCGACCCGTGCATCTCGCCCCGCGATCCGCAGGTTGCCCCACACCATCCACCCGCCGTCCAGGCAACCCGCAAGTCGCGTCCCCCCACGGCCGATAAACACGTGTCGAATCCGCGGAAGGACCCCAACGTGCCGACCAGCGCACCCTATGCCATCCCGGTCATTGTCCACGCCGTCCGGCAAATGCAGCCGCGGTCCATCCTCGACATCGGCGTCGGGTTCGGCAAGTACGGAATGCTGTTCCGCGAGTATCTCGACATCTGGAACGCGGAAGCAGCCGACGAGCTGCGACCGGACGGCTGGCGGACCCGCATCGAAGGCGTGGAGGTCTTCCCGCCGTACCTCACCCCGCTCCACGACTACATCTACGACCGCATCCACGTGGGCGACATCCGCGACCTGATCCACGGCCTGGGTGCCTACGACCTGATCTTCATGGGCGACGTGCTCGAGCACTTCCCCCCCGACGCCGGTCGCGAACTGGTCCGCACACTGGTCGACCACGCCACCCGTTGCGTCCTGCTGACCTACCCGCGCAACGCGAAGCGCCGCGGGGTATTACTCGGCAACGAAGCGGAAGCCCATCACAGCAGTTGGTGTCGAATGGACTTCAACGAATACGAGCGGGTCGCCTACACCACCTTGGAGGACCGGGCCGACGTCTGCGCCATCGCCAAGCCTCCCCACCACCCCCCGTTTCTGGTGGGCTGCTTCGCCGCCCGTAGACGCAGCGGCTGGAAAGGACGAATCGCAAACGGCCTCGTAAGACTCTTCGGCCCGAGCTACGCCTCACGGCTGGCGACGAGAATGACAGGCGAGACCGTAGCCCTTCGGGCCGAATGACAAAGAACCAATTACCAATTCCGGTCTCTATTCCGCCTCCCAATCGGTCCCCCCCGGCCGATCCAGGAGCGTTATTCCGATCTCCGCCAGCTTGTCGCGGATCATATCTGCCGCCTCGAAGTTCTTCGATTTCCGGCACATCTGGCGAACGTCAATCAACACCTGCATCACCACGTCCAGCTTCTCGCCGCCGCCACCGGCGACCGGGGGTTCGATGAACAGGCCCAGCAAACGGCCCAGCTCGACCAGCTCGCGGGCCGCGGCCAGGGCGGCTCGGCGCGGGGCGTCGTGGGGGGCGGTTTCGAGCTTCTGCTCGTCGATGAACCGGTTGATCTTGCCGGCCAGCTCAAACAGCACCGCGATCGCCGCCGCCGTGTTGAAGTCATCGTCCATCACCTCGATGAACCGCTTCCGGTCCGCCAGCACGACCTCGGCAAACGCCTCGATCGCCCCGTCGCCGCCCGGCGCCCCGCCGCTGAACGTCGCCGCGTCGCCGTACGGGCTGCTGTCCGTCACCCGCTGGACGCGGTCGAACAGGCGGTAGAACGTGGTCAGCCCTTTCCGCTTGGCCGCCACTTCCTCGTCGGAGAAGTCGATCGGGCTGCGATAGTGCGTGCCCAGGATCAGGTACCGGATCAGCTCCCCGTCGTGGTCTTCGAGGAGCCGGGTCAGCACCATTTTCTCCATGAACTGCGCCATCTCCTTGTCCGACTTGGAGATCTTCTTCGTGTTGAACCGGGTCAGTCCGTTGTGCAGCCAGTACTTGGCGAAACACTGATCGGTGGCGGTTTCCGACTGGGCGATCTCGTTCTCGTGGTGCGGGAAGATCAGGTCCATCCCGCCGCCGTGGATGTCGAACGTCTCGCCCAGCAGTTTCATGCTCATCACCGAGCACTCGATATGCCAGCCGGGTCGGCCCTTGCCCCACGGTGAATCAAACTTGACCTCGTCCGGCTCATCCGGCTTGGACGCCTTCCACAGCGCGAAGTCGCCCGGGTTTTTCTTCTGGCCGCTGGCCAGTTCCCGCTGCCCGAACTGGTCCTCCGGCGACCGGTTGGACAGCTTGCCATAGTCCTTGTCGGCGCTGACGTCGAAGTAGACGTCGCCGCCGGACGGGTAGGCCGCCCCCTTGTCGACCAGGGCCTGGACGTAGTCGATGATGTCCTGGATGTACTCCGACGCCTTGGGCATGTGGTCGATGCCGGTGACATGCAGCCGCCGCATGGCGTCGTTGTAGTTGTCGGTGACGCGCCGGGCCAGCTCGAACACGCCCAGGTTCTGGGCCGCCGCCTCGGCGATCAGCTTATCCTCGACGTCGGTGATGTTGACCACCCACGTCACGTCGAAGCCGCGGAACGTGAGGTATCGCTTGATGGCGTCGAAGATGATCGGGCCCACCGCGTGGCCGATGTGGCTGGGCTTGTACACCGTCGGGCCGCACAGGTAGATGCCGACCTTTCCCGGCGTCACCGGCTGGAACTCTTCCTTCCGCCCACTCAGAGTGTTGTAGACTCGAATCGCCATAGCCCAAAGCCATCCTGTGGAATCACGAATTCCCAATGACGAATTACAGATGCGGCGCCGCTTTCGGCGGTTTGACGGGTCGTTCGCAGCGCCGCCTTCCGCCGTCTCTTCGTTCTGCTCTTCTACTCACGCAAGCTCTGCTTGCGCCGTGGTCCGGGCGACCAGAACCACCGCCGTGCAGGCGATCGCGTCGCCGGCTCCGATCGCGTCGAGCCCCTCGTTGCTGGTGGCCTTCACGCTGACCTCCTGCGGCGCGATTCCCACCAGCGGGGCGATCGCTTCGGCCATCGCCCGCTTGTACGGGGAGAGGCGGGGCTGCTCGGCGTGCACCACGCAATCCAGGTTCACCGGTTCGAACCCGGCCTCGCGGACCCGTACCATGACCCCGGCGAGCAGTTCCCGGCTGTCGGCGTCCTTCCACGCCGGGTCGGTGTCGGGGAACAGTTCGCCGATGTCCGGCAGCCCGGTCGCACCCATCAGGGCGTCGATGATCGCATGCAGGACCACGTCCGCGTCGCTGTGGCCCAGCAGCCCGCGCGGATACGCGAGTTGAATGCCCCCCAGCATCAGCGGTCGGCCTTGCACCAGTCGGTGAATATCGTATCCGATTCCGACCCGCCAGGGGCAAGACATGCGCCACCTCCGTTTGCAGAACCTCCCAAGGTAGACTGGGGACGCGGGTTTATCAAGCCCCGGAGGCGGCTCGGGGGGCGGCGGTGGCGAATGGCTGATTACTGAAATAGCGATTCCCTCCCGCCCGCCAACGCCTAGGATAGGGCATCCAACTAGAGGTTCTTTATGGCGCGCAAACGCGACATCCTGTTCCTCTGCACCGGCAACTGCTGTCGATCGCAGATGGCGGAAGCGTTGTTGACGTACCTCGCCCCCGACCGGTTCGTCGCCCATTCGGCCGGCTCCGATCCGGCCGGCTTCGTGCACCCGCTGGTCGAAACTGCCCTGGCGGCCATGGGCGTTCCGCTTCGTCCCGGGGCCTGGTCCAAGGGCTGGAATACGTTCGCCAACCAGCCCATGGATCTGATCATCACGTTGTGCGACTCGGCGGCCTCCCTCTGCCCGGCCTGGATCCGCGCCGGCCGGCTCGTTCACTGGCCGCTGCCCGACCCGTCCTTCGTGATCGGCACCGAGCAGGAACGCATCGACGCCGCCATCCGGGTCGCCGAACGCCTCCGCCTGAAGATCGAACGCATGACCGCCCTCGACTTCGACACGCTCGACAACGAAACGCTCAGTGAGCAGCTCAGGCAGATCGGCGAGCTGTAGAAAGCGAATCCCGGATTACGAATCACAGATGGCGTGCCGCGCATGGTGCCAGTGCGTGGCACTGGAAGCGGCCGAAGAAGACCGCCTTTTGGCCTCGTGGCGATACCTGGCGTCGAGTCGACGTCACAGGTTTTTCAGGCGTTGCTGTTTGTCGTAGGTCTGGAGGGCCTCGATGAGGTCGTCCAGTTCGCCCTGGAGGATCTTGTCGAGGTTGTAAAGGTTCAGGTTGATGCGGTGGTCGGTGCAGCGGTTCTGGGGGAAGTTGTAGGTGCGGATCCGCTGCGACCGGTCGCCGCTGCCGATCATGGCCCGGCGGGTGCCCGCCCGCTCGGACGTCTGCCTGTGCATCTCGTGGTCGTACAGGCGGCTGAGCATGATGCGCCGGGCCTTGGCCCGGTTCTTGTGCTGCGACTTCTCGTCCCGCATCGACACGGTGATCCCCGTCTCCTTGTGGACGAGCCGGATCGCCGACGACACCTTGTTGACGTTCTGGCCGCCGGGGCCGCCCGCCCGCGACACGAACTCCTCGCAGTCGGTGTCCCAGTTGATGTCGATGTTGATCTCGTCCGGTTCCGGCAGGACGGCCACGGTGGCGGCCGAGGTGTGGATTCGCCCCTGGGCCTCGGTTTCGGGCACGCGTTGCACCCGGTGCCCACCGCCTTCGTAGCCCAGACACCGCCAGACGTCGGGGCCCTTGATGTTGAGGATGATTTCCTTGAGCCCGCCCAGGTCGGCCCCGGACTGGTCGATGACCTCCACCTTGAACCCCTTGCGCTCGCAGTAGCGCAGGTACATCTCGTAGAGGTCCCGGGCGAACAGGGCCGCCTCGTCGCCGCCGGTCCCCGCCCGAATCTCCACGATGACGGAGGTGATGGCGGCGTCCGCGTCGGTGACGAGGAGTTCCTTCAACCCGTCCAGCAGCCGGTCGTGACTGGCCTGCAACTCGTCGATCTCCGACTCGGCCAATTCACGCAGATCCGAATCTTGCGAGGGATCTCCCATGATGGCGCGGGCCTCATCCAGTTGGTCACGGACCTTGCGGAAGTTCTTGTAGGGATCGGACAGTCGGCCGAGCCGGCCGACTTCCTTGGCCAGGGCGACGCTGCGGACCGCATCGCGGGCGACGGCGGGATCGGCCATCTCGCGGGTCAGTTCGTCGCACTTCTGCGCGATCTCTTCGAGCTTGGCCAGCAATCGGGCGTCGACGTTGTCGACCATGGGTACGCCATCCGTGAGCCGTTCACGACGTTGTCACTACCGCGGAGGATCCCGGAGAACGGCGTCCGTGCCCGGCCGGTGGTGCCCGGTCCTCCGCCCAAATGAAAATCCACGCCCAAATCGACCGGTCAGCACGGACGCCCTGGGCGTGGATTCGGATTGCTGGAGCTAAGCTTTGGGCGCGGGCGCCCCTTTGGCCTTGTCGGGCTTCCGGAAGTAGTCACCGCCGAACTTGCGCTGGAAGCGCTCCACCCGACCCGCGGTATCGACGAACTTCTGCTGGCCGGTGAAGAAGGGGTGGCACTTGGAGCAGATTTCCACGTGGATTTCCGGCAAGGTGCTTCGCGTCTTGAACTGGTGGCCACAGCCGCAGCGGACCGTGCACTCCACGTACTTGGGATGAATATCGTCTTTCATCGCATGACCATCCTGTTGCGTCTCCGCAGCCCCTGCAGAGTCCTCCCAGTATAAGTCGCGATCGGCCAAAATCAACACCCACCCAGGGAACCCAGCGGGCGGGCGGCCTCCGCCCGGCTCCGCTTGCGGGTCACAGGCCCAGATTGCCGAGGGAGAGCGGGTCGTAGACGTTGGTCACCGCCCCGGCCCAGTTCGAGTACTCCTGAGCCACCGCGTCGAACCGCGTGATATTCAGGGCCCAGACTTCGTGGTCGCGCAGCGGGTGACCAAACGCGGTGAGCGGGATCCGCACCTCGGCCTCCCAGTGATCGCCGCACCAGCGGGCCGCATGGCGGATATCCGCCGCCCAGGCGCAACGGGGCCCCGTCGGCGGCTCGGTGCCGATGCCCCGCTCCCAGCAGGCGCCGGAGAGCTTGACCACCAGGTGGTAGAGATCCCCGGTCGACCGGGTGTCCGTGGCTTCCGGGTCGATGATCACCTCGACCAGGTCCTCGCCCACCGGCACCATGTCCTCGTAGTGCACGAGGTTGCTCCGTCCCTCCAGGTCGGGCGTGCCCCCGCTGGCGCAGTGAAAGCCGAAGTAGAGATAGTCCTTGTCGCGACCGACGTGACACCGGGTGGCCGACGCCGGCCGACCCGCCCGCCCGTTCGACCTCTCCTGCGGTTCACCGGTGATCAGCACGAAGTCCGAGGCGACGTTTCCTGGCGCCACGGGCCAGTCGGAGAGGTCGCCGTTGATGGGGACGGGCTGGGCCAGCCGCGGCGCGGGCACGAAGGCGAGCCGGGCGGCGAAGCGCCGGGTCCGGCGGTTGTAGTCGAAGCGAATGGGCAGGTAGCGCACGCCATCGTTGTCCCAGGTGACGGCTCCGGCCCGAGCAGTCAGCGTCACGCGGACGGCCCGCCCCGGCTGGATGCGGGGGACATCCACCGGTGCCGGGTCGGTGGACCACCCCACCGGTAATTCCTCGAAGGCGAGGGTCCCGACGACGGGGACCCGCGTGTGATTGGTGATGGTGAGCCGCACGTCGATGACGGCCTCGCCTTTGTGCCCACCCGCCGGGCGCACGCGGACGCCGTCCACCCGCACCTCGACCTTGCGGGTCTCGGTCATGAACTGACGCCAGCGGAGGGTGCCGGCGAGTTGGTCGACCCCGTCGGCCTCCGCGCCTTCGATTCGGCGGATCAGTTCGTCGGCCATCACGCGTCGCGCCAGTGACCACCATTGGGGCGAGGTCACCCACGCGTTGGGACGCCCGTCGGCAAAATGGGCCCCGTACGCCTCGGCGGCGGCGAACGGGGCGAGCGACTCGGCGATCGTCTCGGCGACGTGGGACAACTCGTGCTCATTGAGCAGTTGCACGTAGGCGAGGTCCTGCATGCCGCGGCGGAGCCGCTTCAGTCGCATGGATGCAACCGGCAGTGACAATTGGAAGGGGCGTCCGGGGTAGATCAGCAGATCGGGTCGGCGGTCGATGCACGCCTGGGGCGTCAGGTCGACGGCGTCCATCGTGGCATCGTTGGCGCAGCCCAGCGCGATCACCGGGCAATCGAGGCGAAACCCCTGCCAGGGGATCACGCGGCTGGCGTCGGGCGGGGCGGCGATTTCGACGGACCCGCTGAACGGCGGGCGATCGAGGTGAAGCCACGTCGATTGCTCGGGGGCAAACCAGTTCGGTTCCAGCGCCGGGTCATAGAACTGGGCGGGCGGGCACCAGATGTCGACGAAGGAGGATACGTCGCCGTGGGGGAATCCCTGCCAGCCGTAGGTCGTCATGTCCTGCGGGAAGAGGGCACAGAGGCGGCGGAGGCGGGGATGGGCGGCCCGCATGATGGCGCCGAAGTACCCGACCGCCTGCCAGGCCTCGGCGCTGATCGTATCGGCATGCGGAATGACGACGTAGCTGCGATCCAGCCATCCCATCTCGTCGAAGTGCGTCGCGCAATGCCGCAGGTAGTCCCGCACCGTGGCGGCATAGGTCGGCGAGTGCATGGCTCCATACGACGGCGGAGGCGGGAACGCTTCGTTGAAAGGGATCGGCCACAGCGGCGCGGTTCGGGCATCGCGGAGCCCCGACCCGTCCAGGAACCCCTGGACCACGCGGTCGTAGTCGGCCCAGTCGATCTTCAGTTCGCGGTTCACGCCGATCTTCATGGTCGGGTAGAGCCGCGGCAGGACTGGCGACACACCATGCTCCGCCAGCATGCGCATGGTCCTGGTAAGCACGAACTCGAGTTCCTGCCGGAGCGGGTTGGTGGCCAGGATGCGGGGCGGACCGTACGGTCGGTTGTTGTACGTCAGGTGATGGGCGAACAGGGCCCGATGATCCAGGTCGGCGAGGAGCACGGGGCGGGACGGGTGGGGCAGCCGGAACGGCCAGACGGTCAATGTCAGCCCGAGTGCTTCCACTACGCGACGGCGTGATCGGATGATCAACGTGCCGTCGTAGCTGCCGGGCTCGGCGTCGTCGGGGATATCGATGTCGACCCACAGGTGCAGCGTCTGGCCGGGCGGTACGTCGGCGGGCAGTCCCCCGACGGGGGCGTCGGCGGGGACCACTACGTCGGGCACGGTGGATCGCCGCCGGCTCGGCTCGATGAGCCGGATGTGCCAGCCCGGCCAGTGTTCCACCTGCACCGAGTGGAGGCGATGGAACCGGACCGTGGTTGCGGGAATGGTAGCGTCGCCGGATTGAAGGTCGACCATGGCCAGGTCGATCGCGGGCAACGCCCGGTCGGTGGCCGCAACCGCGAGATGGAATCCGAGGGTCTCGCCGGCGGCGCCGGCCACCGCGAATCGGCGGGCTTCGTGATCGAAAAGTTCGGCATCCTCACTCCACGACGCAGCGGGCGTCGGTGCGTGGATGTCGTCGGTCGCCCAGATCTCCGGCCGCAATGGGGTTGGCGGGCCGGAGCACGCCCCCGCGACACACGCCATCGGGCCAAGCGCGACGAGGGTCAGGAGCGGAAGGCGTCGACGGATCGGTCTGCTGGTACGGGCACGGAGTATCGTTGACAGGCCGGGTAAGCCACGCATGGTTGAGTCGTCATCAACTCGGTTCTCACCGCGTGGGGCCGCCTTGGGGCTCCTCCGGCGAAGGGCTGTCCTCGGGCTCCTCCGGGGAGGGGCTGCCCTGGGGCTCTTCCGGCTGTTCGACCTCCATCGTCTGATCGATTCCCGTCTCGGGGATCAGGTCGGTCGGGAGGGGGGGTTCCGTGAGGAGGTGGACCTGCCCCTCTCCGGCCGGTTCAGCGGCGGCCGCCGCCGGCGGCCGGGGCGGCGCTAACGTAACGGTCTGGAACGTCTCGTCGAGGTTGTTCAGTTCGGTGAGGGCCAGCTGCATGAACGGGGTGCCGTCGAACCGTTTCTCGGAATTCTGGGTGATCCGCGTGAGGTACTCGCGGGCCTTATCGCGGTGACGGATACCTCCGTCGAGCACGAACCGGTTCCCTTCGACGTTGGCGAGGAAGAGGAGGGCGGCCCCGGCCACGACCGGCTGGCGGCCATAGTCGCGTAGCAGCCGGTTGCTGGCATTCTCGACCGCTTGCAGCCGTTCGGCGGTCACGGCGTCAGGCTGGGAGACGCAAACGTTGAGCACGCCGCCGGCCAGCTTGATCAGCGCCCGCCGGGTGATATCCGGATCGCTGGAGTCATCCGCGACGGTCTGGAGCGAGTCGATCGCGCTCTGGACCTGGTCGGCGGGGAGGGGGAGCCCATTATCATTGACGAACCGGGCGGCCATGATCTGCTGGACGGCCGTATCGCGGGCCGCGGCGTCGGCCCGGCTGATGTAGATGGCCAGGGCGGCGATCACGATGATGGCCGCGAGCCCGCCGAGGATGTAACTGCCGTAGCGAGAGTAGTTCTCGCGGATGTCGGCGAGAATCTGGGCGAGTTCGTTGGTCTGTAGTTCTTGTCTGCGGTGATGCTTCATGGTTTGTTCCGTACTTCGGCGGGAGCTTGGCCTCGTTCTTCCTGCACGATTTTCACTTCGATTCGCGTTCGGGCGCCGCCAAGGCCGCCTTCGGCGTCAGTGATCTCCACGGTGCAGGCTTCCGTGCCTTTCTCGAAGCGAAGTGTGTAGACACCGTTTACCCCGCCGTCACTGACGAGGTGCCAGCGTGCCCGGGGCATCTGCTCGCGGTAGAACCGGCGAACCGCATACTTGTTGTCGGCGCGGCCCTCGTAGCGGTGCCGCAAATAGAGGCGCCGGGTCCCGGTCGACTGGTCTTCGCAGGCATCTTCGACGAGTTCAAAGCCGTCCGGAATCGGGATGTCTTTTTCGTACTGAGTTCGCGATACGACGAGTCGTACGTCGTGGTTGGCGTCGGGCGATTCACAGCCCCCTGCGAGCCCGGCGACGCCAGCCACCACCGGCAGAAGCCACACAAACGTAACCTCAGCGTAATTCATACGTTATGTCTCCGCCCCCACCATTGGCGGCGTGCCGAGCCCGGGTCCGCCCTCAGGGCATAAGCGTAGACCATCGGGCGAGATGCGTCAACGCGCCGTGGCCGATTCCGCGTGCCGGCTGACTCCCGGACGGGCGGTCGGACCGCGGCGATCATCGCGATCCAAGCGAGTCGGGGCAAGGGGGTGCCGCGGATTGTGATAACTTGCTCGATTTCTTGTTGACGTCGGTGCGTAGGGGGGGTGATAATCCGCTTGACTGGTGAGCGGTCCACCAGCCGGGCGGGTTTCGACATATCGGGCAGACACCCGCTCTGAGCATAGGCGCGGTAACAGTAGTCAGGCACCGATCAATAGGAGTGGTCAAGTGCGATTTCATGCGCTAATGGCGGCGGTCGTTTTGGGACTGGCCCTGCCTAGCTGGGCCGGGAGTGGTGCGAGCCATGCGACGTTTTCGACGCCGTATTCGTTCGCGCTGCAGCCGGCGAACGAACCTGCAACGACTGACGAGGGAGCGGAGGTTGCTGAGGAAACACAAATCACAGAGGAAACGATCAACCAGGGTCCCGTCGCGGGGCAATCAGTTCGGAGTTCGTACCTGATCACGTCGGACCGGCTGATCCCGGACATCGACTGGCCGTGGCCGGGGTTCCTGGTCGGGCAGCGTGCCAACTCGGACTTCCACGAGGCGTTTGCCGAGCCGGTGGGTAACCCGCTCTATTTCGAGAGCCCGGTGATCGAAACGCAGATGAAGATCATCTACATGTGGCATGATTTTCCGAGCAACTCGCAGATCGGCGGCGGGGAGCTCAACATGCTGGCGTTTCCGTTCCGCATCGCCCTGACCGACCGGTTGCAGGTTATGGTCTGGAAGGACGGGTACACGGACCTGAACGCGGGCATTCTGTCCGAGGGCAGCGGCTGGAATGATCTGGGCATCGGCCTCAAGTACGCGTTCATCCAGAGCGAGGCCCACGAGCTCATGGCGGCCGGCGGCGTGAAGTGGGAGATGCACAACGGGAGTTTCGGCGCCCTGCAGGGCGGGCCGGCCGATGCGAACGAGCTGGACTTCTTTCTCACGATGGCCAAGGGATGGGGCCGGTTCCATGTCATGGCTGACGCCGGCTGGCGATGCCCCATGAACCGCAACTATGGCAACCACATCATTCACTGGGACGTACACACCGATTACGAGGTTCTGCCCGACATTCTGCCCGGCTTCTTCCCCTTGTTCGAGGTCCATGGCTTACATTACATCAGCGACGCTGACCGGATGCCGCTGGCGGTGGGCGGGCTGGACGTTACGAACCTGGGCTCATATGACGTCGCGTGCTCCTTTGTGATGTGGGGCGACATCGGTTTCCGCTGGAAGCTGACCCCGAACGCCTCCATCGGTGCGGCGTACGGTTTCCCCCTGGTGAATCCCAGCACCGACACCTTCAATCAGCGGGTGACCGTGGACGTCAAGTTGACCTACTAACCTCCAGGACGGAGACATCGGATAATGAAAAAGCGATTGTACAAGACACTTGCGGTGGCGATGTTTGCACTGCCGGCGATCGTCCCGATGGGCTGTTCGGAGTGGATCCTACCGAGAGTGACCCCGTACCTGCTGGACGGCAGCAACGCGCTTATTATCGACTCGGTCTGGGGTATCATGCCGTACCTGCTGCCGTGAGCGAGCCGGCCCGTCCTGGCGGAGGGCGCCGTTGACGGCGCGGGCGGCCCACGGCACGGCGAAGCGGCAGGCGTCAGAAGACCTCGAAAAGACTGGCATTCCCCGGGGCAAGATCGACATCCAGGGCGATCTTGCCCCGTCTTTTGCGGAAGACGGCGCCGCCCAGCACGCCCGGTTCCGCCGCCACTTCCACGGCGCGTTCCGCCGCCGCGTCGCCAAGCTGCCGAGGGACGTGCACGGTGGTGCGAGCGAAGCGGGTGGTCGATCGGTTTCGCACGAGGAGGAGCCGCCTCGGGCCATGGACGAACAGCGTCACCCGCACATCCGCGCTGGGGCATTCAACGCCCTGGACGGTGGCGGGGCGGGATCCGCGCAGTAACGGGCCCCACTTTCGGGCCCGGCTGAGGATGCGTTTGACCACGGCGGAGCGCTCGAGGGACAGGCCGGTGTTCCGGTCGACCAGACCCCGCTGGCGTCCGGGCACTTCCGCGTAAGCATCCAGCACCACGCCCTCCGTGCCGCCGGCGCACAAGCCGGCGTGGTACAGCCCCAGCCAGGACCGGACCCCGTCCTCCGTGGTGGTCCCGCGGGCCGTAACCGGGATCGCAGCGAGGCCCGGGGGCACATCTGGAGGGTTAGAGGAGGCCTGCATGTCGGCATCGTTCGGGCGCGGCGATACGGGGATGATCGGGACCACCCCGGGCGGCCAACCGTCGGCCGGCACGTGTTGGGATCGCCTCAAAGCGTACAGCGATTGATGGGGGGCCTGGCGGCGGCAAACGACCGCGATCGTGCCGGCGCGGCTCGCCGACGCGGCGTCGCCGACCGAACCGAGGTACAATCCGACCCCGTCACGGCACCAGACCGAATCCTCGGCACGATTCCACGTGTCGGGCCACCCCGCGGGCTCGCCCGTCCGCACGTAGTAGAGCAGGTCTCGCGGCGGCAGGATGACGCGCAACCCGTGTGACGCGGCGATGTCGACCAGGGCCTCGCACTGTGCGTCGTCGACGTGCGACGCGAGGATCGTGTTGAACCCCAGCCCGCGCAGCCGTGTGAAGTCGCGTTCCATAACATCTTGCGGTGCATCGCCGCCCGGCCCGTACAACGGCTCGACGGCATAGCGGATCGCGAGAGGATACGCGTTAACGGGGTTGCGGTGCGGTGAGGCGGTGTGGCAACCCGCGAACGCCACCGCCCACCACAGACCCAGCAGCAGCGGGCCCGCTGCCCGGGCGTACCGAATCAGGCGGCACGGCGCGAACCGCGTTGCAGCGTTCTTGACATGCCCGGACTCAGCCGAATAGACTCCGCGACAATCGTCCGGCTGGACAACGGCGGGCTTCAAACCGGATTCCGACTCGTGAAGTACATCCACAGCGCATGTTGGGCGATCCTGGCGGGAATGGCGGTCGGGGTCGGCTGCACGCAGCCCACGGGTTCGCTGGATGATCCGCAGACGCGCGAGGCGTTGAAGCTCCTGATGCCCCAGGAGATCCAGATCGCCCCGTTCACGCGGGTCGAGAGCTTTGATCAAGACGCGCGGCCGGACGGCATCGCCCTGCTGCTGCGTCCCATCAACGTGCTGGGTGCCCCGGCCAACATCGTGGGCATGGTGCGGGTGGAACTCTTCGAGTTCGTGCAGGCGTCGGCGATTGCGACCGGTCCGCGACTGGCCGTGTGGGAGGTGTCGTTGAACACGGAGGAAGACTGGCGCAAGTACTGGAGTTCCACCACGCAAATGTACGAGTTCCGTCTGGAGGTTGAATCAGACGTCCTGCCGTCGAGCCGAAAGTACGTGCTTGTGGCCACGTACAACACACCGTTGGGCGAGCACCTGACGGATCAATATATTCTTGAACTTCCGATTGCAAGCGAGGAATTCGCGGAGCCGGAAGCATGATTCGACGGTGCCCGGCGCGGGCGAAAAGGGGGCGCGGCGCCCGCGGCCGGCACAACCGGGCCGGACGACGCTGACATTATCCGGGCGTTGGGAGATTCGCCATGAAAAACCGATCAGGATTGAGGCTCTTTCTCGCCGCGGGTGTGGGGTCCGCCGTGCTGTGCGGTTGCGCGGACAAACTGACCCGCGAGAACTACGACATGATCCTCGTCAACTCGTCGGACAAGGTGGACGTGGAACAGATACTGGGAGAGCCCACGAACAAGCTCGACGACCGGTGGCACTACGAGCGCGTCGACGCGCACCTGAACGTATTTATTCACTACGACGAGATGGGAATCGTCAGTCGCAAGCAATGGATGGGATCGTCCACCGGGGAGTGGCACGACACGTACACGCCGCCAAGCGACCGATCCGAGGTCGAAACCACCACGATTGAAACCCACGAGTAACCCTGGGCCGGCGCCGCCGACGGGTCGGCTTATCGGTCCCGCTTCGTCCGACCGCTTTGGCATTCCGGACGCGATGACGCTGACTCGCTCATTATGCGACCCCCGTTTGCTGTCGAGTGAATGATCCTGCGCTGAATGAACGGCCGTCCCCCGGCCGGTTGGCGGGCGGTTGCCCCGGCGATTGCACCGCTGGTTTGAGTTTGTCGCCGGCGCTTTGCGGCGGCTTATCGGAACCACTGAAACGATTGTCTTCCGGGCAAATGTATTCGATGTAATGGTAGGACAGGGTAGTTACGCAAGCTGGGAAACGAGGGCAGGAGGCATGTTATGCGCTGTTACGATGGGAGCACGGATCGACGGACGTTGGCCCTGAATTGGGTTCGACAGGCGGGTGGCGTACTGGTGATGGGCCTGTTGGCCGTCGGCGTGGCTTTTGGGGGGCCGGGCTGCGCCACCAATGCGGCACCGCCCTCGGCGGCGGGCACGACCGACACGGGTGGCACGGCGAAAGAGTCTGGCTCACCGGCGGATGAGCAGCTGGATTCGACGATCGTCGAGCCGACGGAGTTCAAGCGGCGGATCCTGGCCCGACCGGAATCGGGAGACAGTTCCCTCGACATGGTGTTCACGGTGCTGGGTGTGCCGGAAGAGGAGCGCGACACGCACCTGTACGTCTGGAATCTGGGGGACGGCACGATCGTCAACTCGGACAGCACGCGGCACACGTATTCCAAGCCGGGCATGTACGCGGTGCGCCTGGACGTGTTCAGTCCAGGCGGTCAGCTCGTGTACACGATTTCGGAGTTTGTCGAGGTGGCCCTCGACCCTGACGACGATGAGAGCCTGGTCCCGTTCGTCGTCCTGATCGACGGGGAGATGGCCTATGAGGGGGGGGCGGTGGCTCTCCGCGCGTGGGCCCGGGCCACGCCGATCGGATCGGGCCAGACGGTGTCGTACGAATGGTCGTTCGCGGACGGTGCGCGGGCGACGGGCGAAAGCGTGGCCCACACGCTGCGCGTCACGGATCCGTACCGGGTGGACGTGACGGCCACGCGATCGGACGGTCAGACGGCCACGAGTTTCCGGTTCTTCTCGCTGACGGGTCAGCCGGTTCCGGGCGGCGGCGGCACGGCCCCGGGGGCCGGGTCGGGCGGTGGCGGCGAGGACCCGGGCGGCGAGCTAGTCGCGTACGCCGGTCCCGACCAGACGGTCGAATCGGGAGCGGTGGTGACGCTCGACGGCACGGGCAGCACGGTCCCTAAGACCGAGTCGGTGACCTACTCATGGGTCCAGGTCGGCGGTCCGCCGGTGGCCCTTCAAACGGCGGACCAGCCGGTGGCGACGTTCACGGCGCCGGTCCCGACCGACCACGCCTTGACGTTGGTCTTTACGCTTACGCTGGTCTACGGCGACCTGATGTCGAGCGACACGGTGGCGACTGTCGTCGAACCGGAAGGGAGCGGTGACCCGCCGGTCACGGACGGGTCGGTGCGCGGCGCTTACCTGCAGGACTGGGAGACGTTTGTGGTGCCTGACCTCGTGGAGGCGGGGTTCAACGCCTTTCGCATGCAGTTTCCGACGTTGAGGACGACGGTGCCCCCGACTACGCACGGGTACCTGGACGAACTGGACGCGGAGTTGTCCGGCGGCAACGGCGAGTTCTGGCTCGGCATTGTGTGGTGCGGCATCTATGAGCTCGACTGGATTACCGGCTTTGACGCCTATGTCACGCCAACCGGCCAGACCATGCCCAACACGCCGTGCCCGTCGGACGAAGTGTGGTGGGATCGCGCCGCCACCACCCGCATGGTTCTGACCGCGGAGGCATCGCTCAACCGACCGGCGTTGGCCGGCGTCTCGCTGGACATGGAGATGTACGGCGCCGACATGTCCTTCTACGCAGGTGCGTGCATGTGCGACGGGTGCTTCTATTCGTTTCTGAGTGATCGTGGCTACAGCGATACGGTGGCGGCCACCGGCCGAGCGGACTGGCTCGCCGCCCGCGGACTGAGGACCGCCTATGATCAAGCGGAAGAAGACCGGGTGGCCGGTCTGGCTCGCGAGTCTCGCGACGCCGTGCTGGCCGTGAATCCGGACCTGAGGATCACCGGGATCATGCTGGAATACCCGGGTCCGTTCTACCGTGGCTTGAACCGCGGCCTGAGCAGCGACGCGCACGAGTTGCTGGTCTGGACGGAGCTCACCTACGAAACGGGCTACGATGTCGAAATGCTCGCCGACGTCGAGTCGTATTATGAGGCGATAGGCGTCGACCCGGAGATCGTCAGCGGCATCAACCTGACGGCCATCGCCCCGGAGGCCCTCGCCGGTCACCTGTACACGCTCGGCCGCCACACGCCCGGGTACTGGATTTACGGGATCGCCAAGATGTTCGGGCCCGAGCATCCCGGCCCGCCGCTCTGCGCGGACATCGAGGATTACTGGGCGGCCATCGCGTTGGCCCACGAGGAGTTGGACCGTTACGAGACCACGGGGGCGGAGAGTGACCTGTACGCGGCTCCGTTCGCGGTTCCCTTGTGTTCGAGCGGTTCCGAACCCGATCCGGGCCTTGTGCCCGCGTACCCGGCCGGTACGGCACCGCAGCCGATCCGGTTCCGCCGGAGCAACCACATCAACGTGTACGCCGAGGCGGGCGAGACCATCGCCATCGATGTCGCCGTGGAACAGATCGGTTCGAGTGATTCGCACGGGGCGTGGATCCTGTATGGTCCGGACGGAACCATGATCACCAGTGGCACGGCCTACTTGCACCACACGACCACGATCGGCACGACGGCGAGCCTGACGGGCGTGTACACGATCCACTTGGACACGCGCGGAAACACGGCGGAGATCACGGCGTACAGCCACCCCTGGGCGATCCGCGGGTTGACCGGCGACCCGGGCCGGGTGGCGCTCCTGCAGCCGATGGTTCCGGAGTTCGTGTACGTGCCGATCGGCGAGACCGCGGTGAGCCTGCGGTTCACGTCCGACGGCTTCGGTGAGCAGTACCTGGTCACGATCGCGGACGGGCGACAGCCGGACGTACCGTTGTTCGAAGGCCCTATCCAGG
The DNA here is from genome assembly GCA_964495075.1 of uncultured Phycisphaeraceae bacterium. Taxonomy (GTDB): domain Bacteria; phylum Planctomycetota; class Phycisphaerae; order UBA1845; family UBA1845; genus JAFGJQ01. The sequence goes on along the minus strand of CAZBUJ010000002.1, from coordinate 42,576 downwards.
TGTCGCGCGACGTCGACCTCGAGATCCCCTATAATCCGGCCGGTACGTGGCTCGAGATCAGCGCGACGGACAGTCCGGACGGCACGTTCGAGGACGTGGGATTTGCCGTGATCTCCGGCGCGTTGCCCTACGTAGCCACCGGCACGTCCGGGCTGCTGCGGCAGGGACCCTGACCGGCGGCTTGATCATCAACGGTCGATTACCACGGCGGTTCGATCCGGCGGTCCTATCCGGGTCGAACCGCCTTCGTGTTGCGGCGTCACCGGTGGGCGGGACGCGGGGCGCCGGATCGGACTCGCGAGGTTCGGCCGGTAAAAAGGAAAACGCCAGCTCGGACGCTCTCGCGCTCCAACCTGGCGGCTTCCCTCGGAGGAGGAGGAAGAAGGAGGTCTTGGCACCCCAACTGTCGAATTCAATCCGAGCCGAAGCAAGCCCGGACGCGAAAAAAACCGGGCCGGCCGCTTCAGGCGGTAAGCAACGATATCGGGCCAGGCGGCGGAGGCGGGCGGGCGTTCGACGCGACTGTCCGGCCCCGTGTTGCCCCTGCGCAGCCCGATCGATAGACTGAACGGTTCGCGTGCGCATGCCCGCGTACATGGGAATTCGGAGGTATTATCGTCATTATGGCTGACACGCAGAGCACCGGCCGACCGGGCGCCTGGGACTTCGCGACCATCGAGGCCAAGTGGCAGCGGTACTGGGACGAACGCAAGACGTTCGCGGCGGGCAACCCCGGCGATCCCGGATTCGATGGCACCAAGCCCAAGTGCTACATCCTCGACATGTTCCCCTATGCCAGCGGGGCGGGGCTACACGTCGGTCACCCGCTCGGTTATTGCGCCACCGACATCCTGTCGCGCTACAAGCGCATGCGCGGGTTCAACGTCCTGCACCCCATGGGATACGACGCGTTCGGCCTGCCGGCCGAGCAGTACGCGATCGAGCACGGTGTACACCCGGCCGTCACCACGCGCAACAACATCGAGAACATGCGGCGGCAGCTCAAGATGTTCGGGTTCAGCTACGACTGGGACCGCGAGATCAGTACTTGCGAACCGGAGTACTACAAGCACACGCAGTGGATCTTCCTCCAGATGTTCAACAGTTGGTTTGACGACCAGTTCGAGTGGGCCGACGCAGAGGGTCGACGCCATACCGGACGTGCCCGGCCCGTCCGGGAACTGGAACTGGCGCTGGAGGCGGAAACCCTGTTCGTGGACGATGCCCTCCAGCTCGTGCGGGACCCGCAACAGCCGCACCGCCGCTGGGGCGAGTTGACCGAGGGGGAGAAGGTCCTGGTGATCAACAACCAGCGCCTCGCCTTCATCGACCAGGCGCCGGTCAACTGGTGCCCCGCGCTGGGCACGGTGCTGGCCAACGAAGAGGTCACCGCGGACGGACGAAGCGAGCGGGGCAATCATCCCGTCTTCCGCCGGCCACTGCGGCAGTGGATGCTCCGCATCACCAAGTACGCCGAGCGGCTGCTGAACGACCTGGAAATCCTAGACTGGCCCGAGCCGATCAAGATCATGCAGCGGAACTGGATCGGCCGCAGCACCGGGGCCGAGGTCGATTTCCCCGTCGTCTCCGGCGGGCCCGACGCGCCGACGGTGGGGGACGAAGCGGCCTGGCGATCGCAGCGCCGGGAGTCCGGGCTGCCGGCCAAGCCGGAGGCGCACACGATCCGCGTCTACACCACGCGACCGGACACGCTGTTCGGGGCGACTTACATGGTCCTCGCACCGGAGCATCCGCTGGTCGAACAAATCACCATGCCGGAGCGGAAAGCGGCCGTCGACGAGTACGTGGCCATCGCCCAGCGCAAGTCCGACCTGGACCGCACGGCCGACACGAAGGAGAAGACCGGCGTCTTCACCGGCGCGTACGCGATGAACCCGGTCAACGGGGCGAAAATCCCGGTGTGGGTGGCGGACTACGTCCTGATGGGATACGGAACGGGGGCCATCATGGCCGTGCCTGGTCACGATACCCGCGACTTCGAGTTCGCCAAGCACTTCGACTTGCCCATGGTGGCGGTGGTGCTGCCGGAAGACGATTGGCTGCACGAGCAGATCGTGCGGGGCGGGCTGGACGCGGAGTACTGCCGCAAGAAGGGCAAACCGGATCTCCCGCAGGAGGTGATCGACTCCGCGTCGCGGGCGGCCGGCACGATCGCCGGCGTCACGGCCCAGGACGCGACGGCGATCCTCGACGGCGACGCGAGCTGGATCAATCAGGTGGCCGTGCCCCTGTTCACCGAGGACCCGGGCATCTTCGTCGACTCGTTCGTAGGCGACGGGACGAGCATCAACTCGCCGGCCGCGAACCGGGGTGCGCAGGTTCAGGACATCTGCGCGTTGAACGGGCTGCCCACGGCGGAGGCCAAGGCCCGGATCACGCAGTGGCTCGAACGGAACGGGCTGGGCACCGGCGCGGTGAACTACAAGCTGCGGGACTGGGTGTTCAGCCGGCAGAAGTACTGGGGCGAGCCGTTCCCGGTTCTGCACGGCGAGGACGGCGAGACGGTGCCGTACGAGGACGCCGATCTGCCGTGCGAACTGCCGCCGATGGACCACTTCAAGCCCACCCCGGTGGGGGAGGGCTCGGACGCGATGCCCGAGCCGCCGCTGGGCCGGGCGAAGGAGTGGGTCACGGTGGAGCGCGACGGGAAGCGATACCGCCACGACCTGAACACCATGCCGCAATGGGCGGGCTCGTGCTGGTATTACCTGCGGTACCTGAACCCACACGATTCCAGCCGCTTCTGCGACAAGACGGCGGAACGCTACTGGATGCCCGTCGACTTCTACGTCGGCGGGGCGGAGCACGCGGTGCTGCACCTGCTTTACGCCCGGTTCTGGCACAAGGTGCTGTTCGATCTCGACCACGTGTCGACCACCGAGCCGTTCATGCGGCTGGTCAACCAGGGCATGATCCAGGGATTCGCCTATAAGGACCAGCGCGGCGCCACCGTGGCGGTGGACCTCGTGGAGGAGATCGACGAGGGTCGGTTCCGCCACAAGGATACACGCGAATCGGTGGAGCAGGTCATCGCCAAGATGAGCAAGTCGCTGAAGAACGTGGTCAACCCGGACGACATCATCAGCCAGTTCGGGGCGGACACGTTCCGGCTCTACGAGATGTTCATGGGCCCGATCGAGGCGTCGAAGCCGTGGAACACGCGGGACGTGCCCGGTCTGTTCAAGCTGCTGTCGCGGATCTGGCGGCTGTTCATTGACGAGGACACCGGCACGCTGGCCGCGGCGGTGGTCGATGAACCGCCGGGCGAGGCGTCGCAGCGGATGCTGCACAAGACGATCAAGGGCGTGGGCGAAGACATCGAGCAGTTGAAACTCAACACGGCCATCGCCAAGTTCTTCGACTTCGTCAACTTCATGACCCCGCGTGCGAAGCGGTCCCGGGCGGCGCTGGAGCCGTTCGTGCTGCTGCTGGCCCCGTTCGCGCCACACATCGCCGAGGAGTTGTGGCAGCGGCTGGGCCATACCGAGTCGCTGGCCCACGCGCCGTGGCCGACGTACGCCGAAGGGCTGGCCCGGGACGAGGCGGTCGAGATTGCGGTGCAGGTCAACGGCAAGATCCGGGACCGGATCACGGTGCCGGCCGACGCGGATGATGCGACGCTGGAGGCGTTGGCCCGGTCGACGGAGGCGGCCCGAAAGTTCATTGCGGGCAAGACGGTGCGAAAAGTGATCGTGGTGAAGGGTCGGCTGGTGAACATCATCGCCAGCTAAACCACGGCTTTGCGCGGGTGGAACGATCGGGAGAAGACTTCGATTTCCCGTTGACACAATGCGTGTTGATAGGGAGACTTACACGCCATCTACGGTGTTTACCTACCCTGGTCATCGGCACGGTTGGCCAGTTCGCCCATTCGGGTGAGGAGCGCAGGGAGGCGCGGCCCCATATGTTCAAGAGATATGTCCTGACGGCGTGTTTGTTGACGGTTTGTGTGTGGTGTCTGGTGTCGGTGTCGCGGGCGAGCACGGGCACGGCGGTGGAGCGGGCGGGCATCGATTGGGGTCGCACGTACGCCAGTGCGGCGACGCACGTCTCTCGGTAGCGTTCGCGCCGGCGGGCGGCGGCCTTCGGCCGGGTGAGAACGGGCAGACGGGGAGGACGGCACGACAAGCGGTTTTCAAACCGACGTAACAGCGCCGCGCGAATGTTCCGCCGCACGTTCAACGGGCGGCGTCGCCATGGGCGACCCACGGGGTGCACGAATTGCAAATGGACCAATGGCGCGGCGGTCACCCCTGCACGTGGGACGGTTACTCGTGCGACCGTCGCCGCCTCGTTCGGCGGGCAGAATCTCCTCCGCCCTTTGTGTTCGCCGCCCCTCGGCCGATCGAGCCGGTGGCCGTTTTCGCGCGCCGATCGCTCAGAGCCCGGGGGCCCAGAGGTAGAGGAACTGCGGGGTTCCGGTGCGGAGCCAGCCGGGGAGGTCGAGGTTGACGATATTGACCTCGGTGGGGCCGGTCGGGGCGTAACCGGCCCGGGCGTAGTAGTTGGGCTTGTAGCCGAGCGGGCGGCGGTAGCCGACCAGGCGGTAGCCGTCCATGCCGATTTTCTCCGTTAGCGCCGCACACGCTTCGCGGAGCGTGCCGATACGGTCGATCAGCCCGTTATCGAGGGCCTGATGGGCGGTGTAGATCCGTCCGTCGGCGAGGGGGCGGATCTGGTCCATCGTGAGATTGGGGCGGCCTGCGTCGACAACGTTCAAGAACCGCTCATACATGTCGTCCACCATCGCCTGGAAGATCTCCTGCTGCTGGGGCGTCATGGGTTTGAACGGCGAGCCGGCGCCCTTGTTCGGCCCGGAGGTGATGGCCGGGGCGGCCATACCGATCTTCTGCATGGTGCCGCTGACGTCGAGGAACTGGGAGATCACGCCGATGCTGCCCGTCACCGTGGAATGCTGGGCCCAGATCTCGTCGCAGGCGCAGGCGATGTAATAGCCGCCGCTGGCCCCGATGTCGGTCATCACGGCAATGATGGGCTTGCCCGATTTGCGGAAGTGCAGGATCTCGTTGTACATCAGCTCGGCGGCGCAGACCGAGCCGCCGGGCGAGTTGATCCGCAGGACGGCCGCCTTGACCCGGGAGTCGGTGCGGGCCTTGTCGAGCTGTTCGAGCAGGCGGCTGACCGGGTGCTCGCCCTCGCCGAAGAACTGGGGCTCACGCATGTTGAGCATGATGCCGTTGACGTCGATGAGGGCGATCTTGCCGGCGAAGATACCCCCGTCGCGCAGGAACGTTTCCTCCACCATCTCGCGATTGGTCGATACCGGGGTGAGAAGAATCCCGTCGGGCGTGCAGCCGGTGGCCAGGCACGCCACGATCGCCAACCGCGCCCACGTTGTCCGCCGCCGATTTGCCAGTCGTTTTGTCATCACGAGCATGCCTCCGGGGATTCTTGTCATCACAGTTACCTCCGGGAAGTTGCCAGACGATTGCCGCACGGCATCCGTGCGGGTCGCGGGCATTCTACCGGCTCGCCCCGGCGCGGTACAATGCGGCCGCGGTCTTGGGCCGCGAGCGGGGGCACGTGAAGACGGCTGCCAACGAGAGAGTCGCGCATGCGAGTGAGTCGTGAGGAATTCGAGGAGTTGGTTCGCGAGGCGCTGGACGAAGTGCCGGAGCAGTTCCTGCCGTACCTGGAGAACCTGTCGGTCGACGTGGAAGACATGCCGTCGGCGGCCGATTGCGAGGCGGTCGGCATCGACGATCCGCGGAGCCTGCTGGGGCTCTATCACGGCACGCCGTTGCCGATGCAGAGCGTGAACACTCCCTACCGCTGGCCGGAACGGATCGCCATCTACCAGAACAACATCCAACGCCTCTGTCGGACACGCCGGCAGATCGTCAGGCAGATCCGCAAGACCGTGCTGCACGAGGTGGGGCACCACTTTGGACTTGACGAAGACGATCTTCACGAATTGGGGTACGGATAACGCCGCGTCGGACAGGGCGAGTTACCGATTACCAATCTGTGCGACTCATTCGCTTCTTGCGATCGCGGCGGCGGGGATTTCCTGTTTCTCGATCCCCGGCCCTTCGTAGCTCACCCGCAGCCGAGCCGCGCCATCGCGTTCGAAGAACGTGACCTGTATCGCGTGCAGCCCCTCCCCCAACGCGATCACGCCGCTTTCCTCGCGCCACATGTGCAGGCCGTCGTTGTCCACGACGCGGGTGGACCCGATGCTGAGGCGACTGCCGTCGTCGGAGGCCGTGAAGAACCGGTACGCGCCGTCGCGCGGAATCCGGATGTAGCCGCTGAACACGATACCGTAGTGATCATCCCGGACGTTCACCTGGTCCAGGCTGAAGGTCGAAGCTGTGCTCTCGGATATCACGTCCATCGCACTGAAGTCCGGCAGCGTTTTCCAGACTCCGTGGTAAACCTGGTAGCGAAGCCCGGGCGCCGACCGGGCCGGATTGTCGGGCGGGCGCGGGGCGGCCTTGGTCAACGTCACCTGCGTCGTGCCGCTGCGGCGGCCGTCGTCGGTGATGGCGACGGCGTTGAGCGTCGTCGTTTCCGTCAGGTGTACGGGCCCGGTGTACCGGGTGGCCTTCTCGTCGGGCGGACGGTCGTCGGTAGTGTAATAGATCGTGCCCGCTCCCCCCGGCACGTACATGTCCACGTCGATGGATTCGGTAAAGACGCCGAATTCGTTGCGGAGGCGGGGCGGGCGGGGGGTGGGGAACAAGAAGCAATAGTCCGCGTCGGGCGGGCGGTGATAGTACTTGTCGAGGTAATGCAGCACGGCCCGGCGGTAGCTGAGGTCCGGCTTTTCCTTCCATCGCCATGCAAGTTCGAGTTTCTTGACGGTCGGCGGCACCACCACCACGCGGCCGTCGTTGTTGATGGTCTGTCCGTCCGCCGCGGCCGACGTCAGCTCGACGAACCACGGCACGTGGAACAGGAGGCGGCGCGGCGGGTTGCGCCACCGTGCCTGGAAATCGACAACCGCCCCCGACGCCGTGGCGTCGATGTCGAACGACAGCGTGCCGAACGTGGTCGCTCCCTTGCCCACGCTGACCCGTTTCCCCGGCGCGATCCAGACCGGCGACAGGGCGGACGCGACGTGCAGGTCGTCGTCCTCTTCTCGGAGCAGCATGTTGCGGAGCAGTTCGTTGTACCGGGCGGCGAACCAGCCGTGCGGCGGGTAGTTGCCGTTCGGGTCGCGGTCGCCCCAGGGTCGGATGGTGAATTCGAACCCGGCGTTGGTGGCGCTGGTGTGGGCCAGTACGGAGTAGAGATCCTCGATGACCTTTCGTTGCTCGCCCCGGGCCAGCAGGGTCTGCGCGATGTAGAAGGTGTCGTAGTGGTGGAGCCAGCCGGGGTCGGCCGGGGCCATGTAGCGACTGCGCTCCTTGACGTACCACGCATTGGGGCCATAGGTCATGATGCCTTCGCGGTACTTGTAGTCGCGGATCGTCTGCACGGTGGCCGTCACCAGCGGGTCGTGCGGCTTGAGCACGCCGAACGGATAGACGCCGGCCGACCCGTTCGCCCAGTCGCAGCCGGCGGCGGGATCCTCGAGGCCGGGCGGGATATAGCCTTCCGCCTGGGCGGCCACCGCGTTGAGCCGTTTCATGAACCGCTCCCGGTAACGGTCGTGAAGTTGAGTGAAGGCGATCGCGTCGTCCTCCTTGTGGAGGCTCCGGGCGAGGTTTATAGCTTCGCGCAGGCCCAGCAGGGCCCAGAAGCTGTGGCCGGTGTAGTGGCCGTTGATCATCTCGTTGTCGTACAGGCCGGCGGCCGGCCAGAGTCCGAGCGGGTCGCGTTGGCACGCCGCCTCGAAGGCGGCTACGTGCGGCGGGATGGCCGAATACACGCGCTTCGCGAAGTTCAAGTCACCGGTTGAGCGGAAGTGTGACCCGATCGCCCACAGCGATTGCCCCCAGTCGTCGGGCATCAGCCGGCGCAGCCCGTTGGGCCGGCCCTGGTCGTCGTAGGTCAGGAAGTGTTCGACCGTCTGGCCGGCGATGTCGTGCAAGCCGAGCAGGTCGTACGTCCGGATGATGTAAGCGGAGTCGCGGGGGTAGAAGTTGTCGTACTGAAACTCGTTGACCTTCTGGATGTACCGTTTTCCGTCGGAAGAGATGTCGCGGGCGATCAGGTCGTAGACGATGCTGGAGCGCATGGTGTTCACGACCTTTGGGTCGGGCAGGTCGATTTGGACGGCCTGTCGGAGTTGGTCCTCCCAGAAGGCCTCGACCCGGGCGAGGTAGTCGTCGTACCCTGCGGCCGCGATCGCCTCGACTACCGCGCCGTGCGATTTGTGGACCGGGACATAGGGGACCTTGAAGTCGAACTGCTGTGAGGCGCCGGGCTCCAGCGAGATCTCGTACGCGACCTGGTGATGGTGACCGCCGACCTTCTGCCACGCGTTTTCGGGGTAGGTGTACAGGAGATGCTCGTCTCGCCAGGCTTTGCCGCTGTCGGCCTTCACCTGGCCGGACTTGGCGAACACGTCGGCTTTCATGTACCGATCGCGGTACCAGTCCTGGCAGCCGAGGTCACACCGTGCCTTGCCGTGCCGGTCGACGAATTCGGCGGCCGCCCCGCCCCGGGCCGGCTCCGCGGACGGATTGGTCACCGTCACCCGGATGAAGTTGATGAGAACGTTCCTCGGGTCGAGGTCGAGCGGTGCCCCCAACGCCTGGACCTTGTAGACCAGGCCGTCGCGGACGAAGGTGTACTCGACGATCGGCAGGTAGCCGTTGTGCAGCGTCTTGACCCGTTCGTTCACCGGTGCAAGCGGGGCTCCGGCGAAGAGATCGAACTCGCTGAACCCGGTATTGAACGCACCGTCGTACGTGACCTGGGTGCCTTCGGGGCAGTCCTTGAACCCCAGTACGTCACTCGGCACCAGGAAGTAGCAGAACGGCTTGCCGAGTTCCTGTTGGATCTTGGCGGCGGCCCGGAGATCCTGGCCGCCCGCCTTCGCCGGCGCCGTCCAGGCCACCGTCACGAGGGCGGCACACATCAGCCGATTGCACACTGCCCACTGCGATTGGGTCGTACGGGACGAAGTCATATTACACCATCGACTTTCTTGCGTGCGTCTCCACTGCCTGCGGGTTCGCGTTGCGGTCGATTGCGGACCGTCGCATCCCATGCCGGGCACGGAGACGCGTCCAGCCGAGGTCCGGGTATTGTTGGGGCCGGAAGACGATGAACCGGTCGGCGCGGGCGAGGTGGGTTTCCGTCTCGCCGCCGACCACCCGCATCGGGCCGGACGCGATTTTGAATGCCATCAGACTGGTTCCGCCAGGTTAACGCCGCCGTTTCCGCGCTTCGCGGCGAACAGGATACCCTAAACTTGAGATTCCGGCGACTGGGGCTAGGATGATTGGCAGGAGAGCGGTATCGACGTCCGGGTGGGCTCCGGCCGGGCCTCGAGGTGATGCTCCAGCAGCCAGTCTCCAACCCACCGGCCGGTTCCACGTCGAGGCGTCCAGCGACTTTGGTGATGAACGTTCACCGATTAAGCGTGCTGTGGGTGGTGGCACCTCTGGTGGCGGTCAGTTCCGACCCGTGCGAGGCCGTGGCCATGCAACACGCGGTGGTCACCCACGGTGGCGGTGGCGGTGCGGGGTTCGGCGGCGGGTTCCGGTCGAGCGGCGGGTGCGGTTCGATCGGTTACGGCGGAGTTCACCTGGCCGGTCGTTATCCTGGCGCGTCGGGCTGGGTCACCGTGAGCCCCGCCCCACGGCACAGTTGGACCCAGCACCCGGCCAATCGCGGAAGTTCGGCGACGCAGTGGGGCGGGCGCGGCAGTTTGGGGCGACAGGCGTACGAAGGATACCGCCGCAATTACGGGTCGATGGGTCATCGCCATCGTTTGGGGCGTGGCGGACGCACCGGCCGCTGCGGGGGCGGCGGGTACGGCGGACCCCGCGCGGTCGGCGGGCCGGTCCATCATTGCCACGCCCTGGACCTCGCGCCGCTCGGCGACGCGAACCGGCCGCGGGGCGGCGTCATCGACACGCCGTGGGGAACCCGGATCGACGTGACGGGCCGGGACCGGGATCGCTGCGTGGATCGCGTTCCGGACTGCTACAAGTACAACTGGTGGTACGGGTTTGCCTTCCTGGCCCACCCGCGCGAGCCCTGGAACTACCCCTACTACTATCCCTACTACTATCGAGGCAACGCGCGGTACGTGGAGAGCTACCCGCCGGTAGGGATGGTCTATGACGGCTCGGGGATCAAGTTTGAAACCGTGGACGTCGATGGCGAAACGTACTTCGTCCACAACGGCGTGTACTACAAGAAGACCCTGAAGGATGGGAAGGTCGCGTTCGAGGTCGCGTCGCCGCCGGACGAGAAAGCGACTGGAGGTGCTGCGCCCCCGGCGGCACCCGCCAGCCCGCCGGCCCCGCCGGACCCGTTCGACACGCTGGAAGCGATGTGCACGTACCTGGGCGGGCTCCGCACGTTCACGTTCGCGGTCCACGACACGATGGATCAGGTCGACCCGTCCGGTCAGAAGGTCCAGGTCTCCACGAAGCGACTGGTCGACGTGGAGCGGCCCAACCGGATTCGGGTGCGGGCGGAGTCGGTGGGCGGCGACCACCGCGTGTATTACCGCGGGGACCGGCTGACCTTGTTCGATCGCAAGCACAACGTGTACGGCACGGCCAAGGTGCCCGCCCGCATCGACGAGATGCTCGACGACATCGTCGAACGGTTCGGCGTCACGCCGCCGCTTGTCGATCTGTTGTATACCGACTCATTCCAGCTCATGATCAAGGGGATCGAAGAGGGGCGATACCTGGGCGTCCACCGGGCGGGGCGGAAAGACTGCCATCACCTGGTGTTCTCCGGTCCCGGTGTCGAATGGCAGATCTGGATCGCGGTCGGCGATTCGCCGGTGCCGCACAAGGTGGTCATCGACTATCTGGACAAGGACCAGGCACCGCGGTACATCGCGACGCTGACGCGCTGGCAGATCAACCCGAGCTACCGGACGAGTCATTTCGACTTCTGTCCGCCGAAAGACGCCAAGGAGATTTCCGTCTTGCCGTTGCGCGGGAATGGGAGTGAATGACGAAACACGAGTTGCGATGAGGAATCACCGTGGTCGGTTTGTTGGCCGAGTGGCGATGGCGTCCAATCGTGCATAGTGCCGAAAAGCGGCGGCGGGCCATCGTAGCGCGGGATTTACCGGTCCTGCCTCAGGCCGTCGCCCGCTTCCTCGCCAACCCGCGCCGGTTGCCGTAATCGCCCGGCGCTGCTCTCCTCTTCCACCCTCTCCTTTCTGCTCTCGTCTTTCTCTACTGGCCACGCTCTACTCGCTCGGCCGAAGGCCGCGCTGGAAGCCGGCGCCGTCTTGCAGGTCCACTGTGCCGTCGCCGTTGATGTCCGCACACGTACAGCCCGATTCGACCCCGCCGTCCGGTCCGAGCATGCAGGCCTCAAACAGCGGATAATCGGCAAGCGTGACCGTGCCGTCGCCGTCGCAGTCGCCGGGGCAGCCACCCGACGCGGTGGCCCGGGCGACGTAGTGGGCGCCGCACGTCGCCGCATCGCTGGCCGCGAGCGGCCCGACCACCAGCCAGTACGTGCCGGGGTCCACCGCCACCGTCACCGAGGCCGGCGTACATTCGAACTGACCTTGGGCGTCAAGGATCACGGCGCCGGCGCACCCGGCCCGGCCGTCGATGACCCACGCCCCCACTTCAAACTCCGCTTCCACCGTCCAGGTGAGCAGCGTGGCGGTGGTGATCTCGATCTCGTACCAGTCGTAGTCCGGGACGAAGTCCCCGTCCTTGACAAAAACACCGCTTTGCCCGCACACCGCCTCGCATAGCGCGATCGGTGAGAACGCCTCGACCGCGCCGTCACACCCGCCGTTAAACAGGTCTTCGTACCCGTCGTAGCAGACGGGTTCGCCCTCCGCGACCCCGCCCCCCGGGCACGGTGTCAGGCAGGGGCACCGCTCGCACAGCGTCCAACCGCCGAGCCAGTTGCCGCCGAGGTCCTGGCAATCGGTCTCGATTTCCAGCGAGCAGGAGGCGTCGTCGAAGCAGCAGGCGCCGAGCACGATACCGCACGCCGGCTCGAGGTCGTCGCACGGCTTGCCAGGCGAGAACCGCTGATCCGCCTCAACGCACTGCGTGATATCCACGTCGTCCGTGCACATGGCCGTGGTGTCGTCGCAACAGGCGCCGGGCACGCCGCCCACCGGCCCGGTCAGGCAGAAGCTCAGGTCCTCGGTTTCCCATGGTGCAAAGCACCCCTCGCAGTACGATCGGCCGCGCCCGCCGCTCAGCCACATGAACCGGCAGTCGGGATCGCCCCGTCCGACGATCGACACCCAGCCGTTCACCAGCACGCACGGCTCGGGCAGCACCACCTTGTACTCGTTCAACTCCGCCCCGAGGTACGTGATCCCCAACGGCGTGCGCGAGGCGATCAACGTATACGAACAGACGGCCGGGCCAGGGTACCCGCCGGCATCCGTGTAGAACGTGATGTCGAAGGGCGGGTCCAGTTCCTCGCACTCGATGAATCCTGTGCCATCGAAGATGAGGTCGAAACCCCACCAGAGCACGCCTTCGATCGAACCGGCCACACCGAAGAAATCATCGAACCGGATAATCCCCGTGGACGCCTCCGACGTATACCCGTTGAAATCGTCCGGGCCGTCCTTGGTTTGCGAGTATAGTGAACCGGGCGGGCAGTCGTCCGGTTCGGCGCAGGGATCGGTCTCGCAGGCGGCGCCCGGGATGAATTCGCCACCGGCCGCCGCGCATTCGTACTGCGGCCCGTCGAGACACTCTTCCCCCAGGCAACACGCGCCGAGATCGCACGGGTCCAGTACACAGTTCGACCCCGGCCCGAGCCACGTGCCGTCGGCGGCAAGGCACTCGTCCTCTTCCACGATGCTGCACTCGTCCACCACGCAGCACGCCCCGACGCTGATCGCGCACGGATCGTCCGCGCAGTCGGTGCCCGCGCCTTGGAAGTCCCGGGCGCCCATCAGGCAACGGTAAGCGTCCGTCATGATGCAGGTCAGCTCTGCGCAGCAGGCCCCGGTCCCGCACGGATCGTCGGCGCAATCCGCCCCGTCCATGAAGAAACCGCCCATCGCGCTGCACGCGCCCTCGTCCACGGCCGGTCGGCACTCGTCGGCGAGACAGCACGCACCCAGGGCGCGTGCCTCGTGGACCGCAACGCCCATACTGATCCCCGCGACCAACATCGTCACAACCCAGCGTCTGGTGTTCATGGTACACCCCTTACATGGATTCACGTCTGAACCGTTGTGTTGGAAGGGATGCCGATCCCCGACCTCCGGCGCCGTCTCACGCGCCTGGCGGGCGTCGCGACCGCGAGGACACTCCCCGTTACCCGCGTCATCCGGCCCCGGCGACGCCGTGACTGTTCAGCATACCCGCTCACCGCACGTATTGCGAACCCTGCCTGTTCCGTGCGTCGCTTCACGAGAGAATGCCGACCGGTCGGAGGCCTTCGGCGGAGGGAGGAGAAGGGAGAAGGCACAGCGAATCGTTGACGCCACGTGCCACAGAGCGCACACGATGCCTCACTCCGAGTATGTGGTTCGCGGTTTGTGATTCGCAGTTTGCTTGCCCTTACAGTCCGCGCCGCGTCACCAGGTATACGGCGAAGCTCCCCAGCCAGTGACCACCTTCGTATTCCTGATCGCTGATGGCGGCCAGCCCGGCCCGGCGGTGTGCGCTGGCCGCGGTGAGCAGCGGCTTGGCCCGCGGGTCGCCAGGCGGAAGACCGGCCACGATCCCCTCCAGCATCCAGGCCCGCGACAGATTCAGTCCGTCGAGGTGGACCAGGTGGCCGTCCGACCTGTCCGTCACCACGGCCGGCTCGAGCCAGTGGTCGGGCGCGTTGAGGTTCAGGTCGGGCAGGAAGCCGCCCAGCCACGCCGCGAATTCGACGGGGGGCAGCACGCGTCGCATCAGGTCCGCTTCGGCGATGGCGGGCGACAGGAAGTCCTGACCGCCCGGCTCGAAGGCGAGGCTCGCCCCGCGATCGTTGAGATAATAGTCGCGGGCTCGTCGTTCGATGAGGCGTTCCATGTCACGATCGCCGCGACTGCGTGCCCAGTCGAGAGTGAGGCCCAGGGCGAACGCCGTCTGACTGTGCCAGCCGGTTCGATCGGGGTGCGACATTTTGGGCAGCCACGCCTTGATCCGCCTGGCGGCTTCCTGTTCCAGCGGTTCAAGTGTCTTGGCCCACTGTTGGGCCTGGGCATCATCCCATTCGTGCAACTCGGCCGACAGTTGTAGCAGCCAGGCCAACCCGTACGGCCGCTCGAACGTCCCGCGTTTTTCGTGGGCGATGTAGGCGATTTCGCCGGCCACCTTTTCGGGGGTGAAGCTCGCGGCCAGCGCGGCCCGGGCCCGTGGAACGAACGGCGCGTCGGGGTATGTGCGGCACAATCGCACGAGCAGCCAGTGGCCGTGGACGGCGGAGTGCCAGTCGAAGCAGCCGTAGAACACGGGCGTCAGTTCGCGGGGTGGTTTCGCGTCCGCGTCCGAGATCATCACGTGCGAGATCTTGTTGGGGTACTCCTGATGCACGCACTCGAGGGCGAGGTTTGCGAACCGGTCCACCGCGGCGGCCCCGAGCTGGGGTTCGTCCGCTGTCTCGTCGGCTCGCACGGTGTTTGTGAGCGTCATAACTGCCGTCGCCATCATCACCAGGAGGCTTCGCATGATTCGGCTCTCGCGTAAGAAGGAATCGCTTTCGATTCAGGATTCACGGGCCGCCGATTATACAGAGCGACTTACGGACGATGAAGCGGAACCGTCGGGCGGTGGAGCCGAGGAACGCTGGAGCGGATGAGCCGTTGCCCGGTGAAACGGCGGCCATCGGCTGCGGGAGTCCACTTTCCATCTCAACGATGCGGTGCCGGGAGCGTCCCGGAGGAGGTTGTCATGTCTGCGTGGCTATGCTCTGCGAGCACCTGAACATGTACGCGCTGGCGGCGATCCAGAGGGGGCATTCGGCTGGACGCCTGCGATACCCGGCTCCACTTGATCGCCGAAAGTAATCGGCGACTCGCTCTTCGCTCATTGCAGGCGCGTGCGCAGGATCCAGAGGAACAGCGGCGCGCCGAGCAGGGCGGTCATGACGCCGATGGGGAGCCGGGCGGCGGTCATCTCGCGGGCGACGAGCTGTCCGTACCACGCGGGCAGCAAGGCCGTCAGCCAGTCGCACACGATCAAAAAACTCGCCCCGATCAATCCACTGGCTGGCAACACCAGGCGATGATCGCCCCCCAGCACGAGTCGCACGGCGTGCGGCACGATCAGCCCGACGAAGCCGATCGGTCCGCAGATGGACACGACGGCGGCGACGGCCAGCGATGCCGGCCCCAGGCAGAAGGCGTAGAGGGCGGACACGCGCACCCCCCGGGTCCGGCTCACTTCATCGCCCAATTCGAAGAGGTTCAGGTACCGGGACTGCGCCATCAGGATCAGCCAGACCGGGATCAGAATGACCAGCAGGGCGTTCACCTCGACGCTCCCGACCGTCTCCAGGCTGCCCATCATCCATCGGACGATGCGGTAGGTGTCGTCCGGCGTCGACAGGTGCGTGACGAACATCATCATGGCCGAGCAGAAGAAGCCGATGGTCACGCCGGCCAACAGCAGGGCATTCCCCGACAGCCGTCGCGACGAGCTGGCGAGCAGCAGGACCGCGCCGAGGACGGCTACTGATCCGGCGAACGCGCACCACGACACGCTGGGCAGCCCCAGCAGGGCGGCGTGCCAGCCCACACAGATGGCGATCAACGCGCCGAGCGCGCCCCCGCTGGCGACGCCGAGCGTGTAGGGCGTGGCCAGCGGGTTGCGGAACAAGGTCTGGAAGACGGCCCCGCACATGGCGAGGGTCGCCCCGACGAGCAGGGCCTTGATCGTGCTGGGCATCCGCAGTTCGAAGGCGATGGAGTAGATGTTCGAGTGGGTGTCGCCATCGAACCAGGCGCGCCACGCGTCGACGAGTCCGATCGGTTGCGTGCCGACGCCGGGACTGACGAGCGTGACGACGGCCAGCAGCAGGAGGCAACCGCCGGTGGCCAGCGCGAATCGTCGTGGTGTCAACGGTCTCACGGCGCGGTCTCCGGGCCGGCGTCGAGGCGCCTCGACGGGGCGAGCCATCGTTGTTGCCCGTCGCGGCTCTCGCACGTCGTGAATCGCACGTGATAGACGCGTTCCAGCACGTCCATGGCGAGCACGTCTTTCTCGGCGCCGCTGGCCGCCGGTCGGCCCCGGTCGAGCAGCAGCAAGCGGTCACAGTAGCGGGCGGCGAGGTTCAGGTCGTGCGTGACCACGACGACGCTCATCCCGGTCCGGTCGACCTCGCGTCGCAGAAGGTCGAAGACGTCGAGCTGATGGTACAGGTCCAGGGCGGCGGTCGGTTCGTCCAGAACGAGCAGTTGGGGGCGTTGAGCCAGGGCACCGGCCAGGTGGACGCGCTGGGCTTCACCGCCCGAGAGGGTGCTCATGGGGCGGTGGGCGAAGCGGGCGGTATTGGTGGCGTCCATGGCCTGTTGGGCGGCGACCAGGTCTTCGGTGGTGTCGAAGATGTGGTAGGGCCGGTGGGGGAACCGGCCCAGGAGCACGATTTGCTGAACAGTGGCCGCCGGGGGCGCCGTGGGCTGCTGGGGGAGGAAGGAGACGAGTCGGGCCCGCTCGCGGGGGGCCATGCGGCGCAACGGCGCTCCGCGCAGCTCGACGCGGCCGGCCGACGGCTGGAGTAACCCGACGGCGATGCGCAACAGCGTGCTTTTGCCCGCACCGTTCGGACCGAGGACCCCGCAGAGGTGTCCGACGTCGACTTGCCAATCCAGGGGGCCGAGGAAGTCCGGCTGATCCGGATAGCCGAACCGGATGCCGGTGAGGCGGAGCAGGGTAGTGTTGTTCGCCGCGCTATTCATCCCGATGTCCCCCATGATCCGCCGGCAAGTCGGGGTGGAGCAGTCGGACGAGGGCCTGGGCGAGCAACGTGACGCGCGGCGACGGGATCAGCACGTAGTCCTCGGTCAACACGTGGATTCGTCTGTTACGCACGGCGGGGATGGTGTCAAGCTCCTGCCACTGCTCGATCAAAGAGGTCGGGTCGTCGGTTGGCGTCCACCCGGGCATCGCCTCGAGGATGACGTCCGGTTGCCGGGCGACGATCTCTTCGATGCTGACCCGCGGGTAGGGGACGTCCAGTTCGCCGAAGACGTTAACCCCGCCGGCGATCTCGATCAAATCGTGCAAGTAGGAGCCGCGGGCCACGGTGGTGATGTTGGCCAGTCGCGCCGGGTCGCGCATGCACAGCAGCACACGGGTTGGCGGTCGGCCCGCGACTGAGGTTTTCACCTTGGCAAGATCCGCGCGGATTTGTTGGATGAGGCGGGCGGCCTGTTCTCGGCGATCGCAGGTTTCCCCCAGCCGGGTGATGGTGCGGTAGAGATCGGGGAGCTGTTCGGTGGGATCGTGATATGTGCCGATCCCGCGGCGTTGGCAGAGCGATTCGAGTCGATCTTGTCGGCCGCGGAGGATGATGAGATCGGGTTGGAGGGCGAGGATGGCCTCGAGGTCGGGGTCGCGCACACCTCCGATGCGCGGCAACGACCGGGCTTGGGGTGGGTAGGTCGTATACTCGCTGACGGCGACGAGTCGGTCTTCGACTCCGAGCGACCAGAGGATTTCGACCGCGTTGGGGGCCAGGGCGATGATTCGTTTCGGCGGTGCGGGCACGTTCCGATCCATCGGCATGGACTGGCGCTCGCATCCGGCGACGAGGGCGGCCAGGGCGTTCGCGAGTGGGACTATGAACCGCGTAAGACGGTGGATTCGAACCATGGAAGGTTGCTCAACGTTTTGGCAGTCGCGGTGGATCCGTTGGCATATCAATCCATCCGCGGCGGAGCGTCAAGCGGCGTGGTGCTTGCTGTCACGGCTGCCCGTGCGCGGCACGCGACGTTCCATCCGGACTTTAGCCTGGTTGTTCGGTGCGCCGGCGGTTGCGTTCGGTTGCGGCAAGGCGTCGTTGGCAGTATCACAAGAGGAGAAGTTGTCCTTGTCTTCAGGCGCATCGGTTCCGGGCCGGCGAGGGTTGACCCGTCATGTTGGCGTTGCGCGACGGGTGTTAACGTAAGCGGGTGAGGCATGGCACTTTATGGCGCGGGTGGTCGTGCGATGGCGGTCAAAAATGTTGCATTTGGTGCTTGCATATATTCGGACCTTCCAGTAAACTTGTTCACAGTGTTAGAGGGTGGAGAGCCGAGAGCCACCGCGTCGCGCGGTGCCGGTGGAGCGGAGTCAGGAAGGGATACGGAAGGGAACAGAGTGCGTAAGGGCGAGTTCTCGCCGACCTTCACTACGATCCACAAAACATAGAGAACACGCCCGGCCGATGTCGCAAATGGCTGGGTTTCACGATTCTCTCTCTCTCCCTCCCAGGCTTGGGCTGTTCCATTAGGGCAGCCCCAGCCATTTTTTACGAATAGCGAATTGCGGTGGATGCCCGGTCGCGGCGCTGTGCACGGGCTGCGAGTTCCGCTCTGTCGTCGGGGATGCGGAACGCCCTGGACGGTCGACGCGGAGGGTGTGTTTGCCGCAGGGCGCGCTGGTTGTCGCGGCCTCGCCTTCGTGATGCGGTTCAGTATTCGGGTTTGAGTTGTCTGGTCATCAGGTCGTGGATGGCTTCGCGGGGGGACCGGTGGCCATGAAGGACCGAGTAGACCGCGTTGGAAATGGGCATCTCGATATTGTGCTTGAGCGCCAGTTCGAGCACCGCATCCGTGGTGGGGATTCCTTCGATGACCGATGGGGTGGACTCGATCACTTCTGCCATGGACATGCCGCGCCCGAACTTCTCGCCAGCGGTGCGATTGCGGCCCACGGGTGAGATGCAAGTGGTAATCAGATCGCCGATCCCGGCGAGTCCCTTGAACGTGCTGGGCAGCGCCCCCAGGGCCGCGCCCAGGCGCGTGATCTCGACGAGTCCCCGGGTGAGCAGGGCGGCTTTCGCGTTGTCGCCGGCCCCGATGCCGTCGATGATGCCGGCGGCGAGGGCGATGATGTTCTTGGTGGCCCCGGCGAGTTCGACGCCGATGAGGTCGGTGTTGGTGTAGACGCGGAACGACTCGGTGCTGAACGCCCGCTGAATGAGTTCGGCCAGGGCGACGTCTTCGGAGGCCGCCACCACCGTGGCCGGCAACCCGCGGGCCACCTCGGGCGCGATACTGGGGCCTGACAGGGCGGCGACGGGCACATCGCCGAGCACGTCGCGGATGATCTGCGAGGGCCACATGGTATTTTCGATTTCCAGCCCTTTGGTGACGCTACAGACGGGCGCGCCGAACGGGTAGGCGTCCTGGATTTTCTGCCACACGTTGCGGGTGAACTGGCAGGGCACGGCGGAGACGACGAGTTGGGTGTCGGCGAAAGCCTCATGGATGTCGGCGGTGGCGACCAAGGGGTCGGGGAACGGGTGACCGGGCAAGAACCGCCGGTTCTCGCGGTCCGCCGCGATCTGCCGGATCTGGTCTTCGAAGCAGCCCCACAATCGCGTCCGGATTCCCTGGCTGGCGAGGATCAGGCCGCACACCGTCCCCATGGCCCCGTCGCCGATGATGGTTGCCGTTTCGATCGGAAGGGTCATGGTCTGGCCGGCACCGTCTGTGCACCGTAGTCCGTAACTGACGGACGTGTGCGGGTGTTGCGATCATTGTCCCGACCGCCCGCTCGCGTGGCCATGCCGACGTCCGGTCGCGGTTCCGGCAGGCGGTCTGTGTTCCCAGCGTGCGTTCCGCAGTCCCACCGCCGGCGGCGAGTCAGAAGGACAGTGAGAAAAGGGACGGACTACCGAGATTCAGCAGATCGTACGCGTAGCTGGTGAAGAACTGATCTGCGATTGCCACAGCCCACTGGGCCGCCAGTTGTGAGCCGTCCAGCGCGCAACCGGTGCTTTGAATCATCACACCGAGCGTGATCGCGGATCCCCATCGCAGCCATCGGCTGCGCGTGTTCGTATCGGTCATCGCGGTTGTCCCTCTGTTCGCGCGGGCGCGGGTCGTCGGGTGCTGACGCGGGCGCCGCGGTGTCACTCCTGCGGTTCCTCGGTGGCGGGCGCCGATTCGGTGTCGGCCCGTTCGGCGCGTTCTGCTTCGTCCAGCAGAATCAAATCAACGGCTTCGATGATGGGCACGGGGTCGATGCTGTCGGTGCGCAGGTGCTTGGTGCGGGCGATCACGCCGACCCGGCGGCCGAGGAACTTGGCGATATCGATGTCGCTGTCTCGCGGGATATCGACGTAGCAGATGGTGCGGGTGGCGTCGGCGTCGGGGTCCACGAGCCGGTACCGGCGCGGGCCGACGGACGCCGTGTAGACCGCGCTGGCCCGCAGTTCGCCCTTGGCGACGGGCTCTTTCTGGGCCGGGATGCGGACGGTCTTGATGTTCTCCCGTTCGGCGGCGTACCGGTCGCGTTCGGCGGCCATGCCGCCTTGCACCTCGTAGGCCCGGCGGACGGAGAGGATGGTGTCGGCCAGGTCTTCGAGCTGGTCGATCCGGGCTTCGGCGTAGTACCGGGTGTAGTCGTCGGACGTCCGGTTGCGCAGTTTGCGGAACCGCTCCACGAGCGGGGTGAGGTCACGGTCGAAGAGCGGCTTCTGCATTTCGTTGTTCAGGGCGGTTTCGATGCGTTCGAGTTCGGCCCGGTCGTGTTGGATGGCCTTCTCGTAGTCGCCGGATTCGATCGGCGGCGCACTGACGCGAATGGGCGGCACGGACGAAGTAATTTCATCCTCCGGCTTCGCGGCGGCGACGACCGGTTGGGTCGTGGTGGTTCGTACGGCGGGTGCAACCGGCGGGGGCGCCGCGTGGGCTTTGACATCAGGTACGGCCGCCCCGGGCACGCGGACCACGTATTCCTCGCTCATCCAGAGGACGGCATCCTCGGGCGGGGCGATGCGATAGTAGCGATCGTTATGGTCGCCGAGGATGCGCACCTCCGTCCCGCGATTGAGCTGGGTCTGCGTGACGTATGGGTCCTGGGTGGTTTCGGCCGCTGCGCGGACGTTGACCCGGTTGGCGTTGACGATCCCGACGGACGGGTCCCGATCGCGGTCGACGTACTCCTTGGCGATGATGCTGAAGGTCCCCTCGGGGGGGATGATGGCCAGCCAGCCGCGTTCGGCATCGACGACGATCACGCGGTCACCGGCCTGGAACTTGGTGATCACGTAGTGATTGGTGCTGGGTCCGCTTCGCACGTAGACGTCGTCGCCGGTCACCTCGCCCACGTAAGGTTGGAAGGTGGTTTCGCGTGTCGCGTCCTGCGCGAGACCGGTGCCGCAAGTCAGGCATACCCACGCCACCGCCATGATTCGAACGTGTGTTGTGAGCATCATCATCGTTCCTTGGATGA
The DNA here is from genome assembly GCA_964495075.1 of uncultured Phycisphaeraceae bacterium. GTDB lineage: Bacteria > Planctomycetota > Phycisphaerae > UBA1845 > UBA1845 > JAFGJQ01. Next base: position 21,133 of record CAZBUJ010000002.1, on the reverse strand, counting down.
AACGGGGGTTGCGCGATCGCGCGGCGTACAGACGGCCGCTGGTGGCATGGTAAACGCCGCGCGAGGCAAAAGTCAACGATTCACGGCTGATTCGCCGCGGGGGCAGCGTTCGGGTATACTCCCGGCACCATGCCCCGGTCGACGTGCCCCACAACATCGGTTGCCCGCGTGGCCTCGTTCACCGCCGATACGCCGCCGGACTGGGCGGTGGCGCGGGCGGGCGCGCCGGGTGGAGGATTCGTCCTGGAGGCGACGGCTCCCGGCGTGGCGGGACGCCGCGTAACGATTTTCGGGTTCGATCCGGTCGACACGGTGACCCTGCCGGCGGGGTGTCGGGGTGATCCGCTCCGCGTTTTGGCGGATCGTGTGCGATGGCAGCCGGTGGAGGCGGTGGACCACGCCGTGGTCCCGTTCTGCGGCGGCTGGGTCGGGTACATCGGCTACGAGTGCGCCTGCGGCTCGGACCGGATCCGGCGCCGGCTCGACCCGAACCGGCTGCTGCCCGATCTGCGTTTCAGTCTGTACGACACGGTGGCGGTGTTCGATCACGCTTCCCGCGGCTGGTATGCGGCGGGGATCGACTGGCGCGGCGGTGGGCCGGTCGCGCGGCCGGGCTGGTCCGAGCGGGTGGCTCGCCTGGCGGGGTGCATCGCGGGTTGTCCGGACCCCGGGTCGGTGGCCGAGGATGCGGTCCTGTGCGATCCCCCCGAACCGAACATGTCGGCCGCGGTGTACCTGTCGAAGGTGCGGCGGATCAAGGAGTACATTGCGGCGGGGGACGTGTACCAGGTGAACCTGACACAGCGTTTCTCGGCGCAGACGAGCGCGACCCCGGTGGCGCTGTATCGGCGGTTGAACCGGGTGAATCCGGCCCCGTGTGCGGCGTTCCTGCGTTGGGATGATCGCGCGGTGGTCAGTGCGTCGCCCGAACGGTTTCTCGACCTGCGGGCGGGGCAGGTGGAGACGCGCCCGATCAAAGGCACGCGGCCGCGCATCGGTGATCCCGTGGTCGACGCCGCGTGGCGGGCGGAACTGGAGGGCAGCGAAAAAGACCGGGCCGAATTGAATATGATCATCGACCTGTTGCGGAATGATCTCGGCCGCGTGTGCCGGTTCGGCTCCGTGCGGGTGTTGTCGGCGGGAACGCTGGAGGCGCATCCGACGGTGTATCACCGGGTGGCCACGGTGGTCGGGGAACTGGCGGAGGGGCGGACGTGGGTGGATCTGTTGCGGGCGACGTTTCCCGGCGGATCGATCACCGGGGCGCCGAAGATCCGGGCGATGGAGATCATCGACGAGTTGGAGCCGACGCCCCGGGACGTGTACTGCGGCGCGATCGGGTACGTGGGGCTGGACGGCTCCATGTCGTTGAGTATCGCGATTCGCACGATGGTCATGCGCGGGTCGGAGGTTTACTTCTACGCGGGCGGCGGCATCGTGGCCGACAGCGACCCGCAGGCGGAGTACGACGAGTCGCTGGCCAAGGCGGCGGGGATGATGCGGGCGTTGGGGCACGACGCGTATTGCTGGTCGCGCGCGGGCGGCGGTGGGGCCGATCGATGAGCGGAACGGTGTATCTGAACGGGGCGTTCGTGGCGCGTGACCAGGCCGCGGTCAGCGTCGATGACGGCGGGTTTCTGCACGGCGCGGGGTTGTTCGAAACGATGCAGGCGGCGGGCGGTCGGGTGTTCCGACTGGACGCGCATCTGGATCGCCTGCAACGCTCGGCCGAGGCGTTGCAGTTGCCGATCGACCGGGGCGTGTTGCCGGGACCCGCCGAGTTCGACTCGCTGTTGCAGCGGAACGCGGTTCGCCGCGGCCGGGTCCGGTTGACGGCGACGTGTGGCTCGGTGTTGTCTGCGGGCGAGCACGAGTCCGTCACCCCGACGGTCTGTGCGACGATCGCCGGGGAGTCGGACTACCCGGCGCCGCTGTACGAGAATGGAGTGGCGGTGTTGATTTCGCGGCACCAGGTGTCGTCCACCGATCCGGTGGCGGGGCACAAGACCACGAATTACCTGCCGCGACTCATCGCGTTGCGGGCGGCGCACGCTTACCGGTGTGTCGAGTCGTTGTGGTTCACGACGCAGAACCTGCTGTCGGAAGGATCGGTCAGCAACGTGTTCGTGGTGCGTGGTGGCAAGGTGATGACGCCGCCGCGGGATACGCCCGTGCTGCCCGGGATCGCGCGAGCCCTGGTGCTGGAGTTGTGCGGGCGGGAGGGGATTCCGTGCGAGGAGACGGCGCTCACCATCGATGCCCTGCTCGACGCCGACGAGGTGTTTCTAACCAACTCCATCATGCAGGTCATGCCGGTGAACCGCGTGGAGCGGAAGGACATCGGCACGGGCCGGCCGGGGCCGGTCGCCGCCCGCCTGCTGAGGTTGTACCGCGATCAGGTGAGCAAGGAGTGTGACACCGATGAGTGACACACCTTCGGCATCGTCGTGTTCGACGGTTGCGGATGTTTGCGGCGTGCTGGAGCGGATCGCCCCGCTGGGCCTGGCCGAGGAGTGGGACAGTGTGGGCCTGCTGGCCGGTGATCCCGCAGCGGCCGTGCGTCGCGTGTTGTTGTGCATCGACCTGACCGCCGCCGTGGTGCTCGAGGCGATCGATCGCGCGGTGCAGATGGTGATCGCGTATCACCCGCCGCTGTTTCGGCCGGTGTCCCGGCTGGTCGCCGACCGGCGCCGGACCGACGCCCACGTGTTCGACTGCATCGCGCATGGCGTGGCGATATACTCGCCGCACACGGCGCTGGACGCGGCGGCGGGCGGGACGAACGACGTCCTGGCGGCGTTGTGCGGCGTGACGGACCCGCGGCCGGTGCACCGGGTGGCCGCCCCGGGCGAAGCGGAGTGCAAGGTGGTCGTGTTCGCGCCGGCGTCGGAGGTGGACGCGGTGGCGGAAGCGATGTTCGCGGCGGGTGGGGGACACATCGGCGACTACGCGAGGTGCAGTTACCGGTTGTCGGGCGAGGGTACGTTCCAGGGCTCGGACGACACGAACCCGACCATCGGGCAGGCGGGCCGATTCGAGCGGGTGTCGGAGATCCGGCTGGAGTGCGTGGTGCCCCAGGCGCGGGTGGCGGACGTGGTGAGTGCCATCCGGTCGACACACTCGTACGAGGAGCCGGCGTTTGACATTTACCCGTTGCGACGCGAGCCGGTGGCCGGCGGCGGGAGATGCGGCGAGTTGAGCGAGCCGGTTCAACTGGGGGCGCTCGCGGCGCGGTTGAAGGACCGCTTGCCGGCCCGCGGGGTGCAGATCGTCGGCGCCGCGGACGCGGTGGTCAGCCGGGCGATCTGCTCGGTGGGGGCGGCGGGCAGCCGGGTCTTTCCGGCAGGGCTGCGGTCGGGTGACGTGGTGGTCACGGGCGAGATACGGCATCACGACGCGTTGGCCATGCTGCGATGCGGGGCTTGTGCGATCGCGTTGAATCACTGGACGAGCGAGCGGCCGGTGTTGGCGCCGCTCGCGGAGCGACTGGCGGGTCAGCTTCCCCAAGTGGAAACGGTCCTGAGCGACGCCGACGGGGAGCCGTTCGGGGCCGTATAGGCGGGGGAGGTCCTGTTTTGCCATGAACCGACGAGGCGATCGGGGACCGTGAGCACGATTCAATCCAACATCCACGGCGACCAGTACCTGCGCGACGTGCGCCGCGTGACGTGGGCCGGATTCGCCGCGAATCTCGGGCTGTTTGTCTTGAAGCTGATCGGCGGGCTGGCCGGATCCAGCCTGGCCGTGGTGGCCGACGCGGTGCACACCCTGACCGATACGGCCACCGACATGGCGATCCTGATCGGGGTGCGGTACTGGACCAAGCCGCCGGACGCCGAGCATCCGCACGGTCACCGCCGCGTCGAGACGCTGGTCACGATCGGGATCGCGCTGATTCTGGCCGCCGTGAGCCTCGGCTTGATTCAGCACGCGTTGCTGGCCCTGCGGGCGGGCGAGATTTCGCGGCCCGACTGGCTCGCGTTCGGGGCGGCCCTGGTGTCGATCGTGGTCAAGGAAGGGCTGTACCGGTGGACGCACGGGGTGGGGGAGCGAATCGGATCCACGGCGTTGCTGGCCAACGCGTGGCATCATCGCTCGGACGCGTTGAGTTCGGCGCCCGTGGCGCTGGCGGTGGCCGGGGCCGCCATCAGCCCCAGGCTGTGGTCTCTGGACCTGATCGGCGCCTTGGTGGTGGCGGCGTTCATCCTCTATTCGGCGTGGGGGGTGGCCCGGCCGGCACTCGGGCAACTGATCGACACCGGCGCCCCGCCGGAGGACCTGGAACGGATACGGGCCATCGCGATGAGCACGGACAAGGTCCGGCACGTCGAGTCGATTCGCACGCGGTACGTCGGGTCGGGGCTGCAGGTCGATCTGCACGTGCACGTGGACGGGGCGATGAACGTCCGCGACGGTCACGCGGTGACGGGGGTCGTCAAGTATCGGCTTTTGCGGGAGGGCCCGGGCATCGTGGATGTCGTCGTGCACCTGGAACCGTATGTGCCGCCGGCGGGGGAGAGGGGACGGACTGAATGACGCGGGGGCGTCAGCCGGTCAGCATCTTCTCGGCCTCGAGGAGATGCTCTTCCAGGCCGTCTCGGATCTCGGTGAGCTGTTCGAGGGTGATCCCGATCCCGTCGAGCAGCTCCTGGGTGAACTCTTCGTGGTGCGAGGTCAGGGGGAACCCGATCTTTTCGGTGGCGCAGAGGATGTCGGCCGTCCGGATGATCAAGCCGAGCTGGAGGAGTTCGGGCGAGAGACGATCAGGTGCGTGGTGGAACCCGATGACGGCCCGCAGGTTTCGGGGGAACCGCCACTTGGTGGTCAGGGCATCGCCGAAGGTCTGGTGGTCCGCGCCGAGCACCTCGATTTCCAGTGTCAGGAAGTCCCCTTCGCCGGCCTCGCATCGTTCGATGATCTGGGCGAGTTCGTCGGGGAACGCCTGCCGTTCGACCAGCAGCCCCAGGTCATGAATCAGCCCGGCGAGCATGATTTCGTCGAGTGCGCCCACCACGCCGGCGGTCTTGGCAATGGAGCGTGAGGCGACGCCCACCGCCAGGCTGTGCCGCCAGAGGTCTTTGGCGGTGTAGTGGGCGGAGATTTTGCCGCCCTTGAACAGTCGCGAGATCGACGCGGCGATGGCGATGTTCTTCACGGCGGACAGGCCCAACAGGATGATTGCCCGATCCACGCTCGCAATCTGGCCGGGCAGTCCGTAGAAGGCGGAGTTGACGACCCGAAGGATCTTGGTGGACAGCGCCGGGTCTCGTTTGATGACCTCGTGCAGGTCCTTGACCGTGCTGCGCGAGTCTTCGACGATCTCGATGATTTTGACCGTGACTTCGGGCAGGGTTGCGATGTCGCCAATGGTGGCCAGCGCTTGCGCAACGACGGCCTTCTCGCGTGCTTCAGCTTCAACGGCCATGCGGCTGTCCTTGAACTTCGGGTGCAACTGGCTCCGTGTGCACAGAGGATACCGGACTACTCATCGTCGGGACGGGGGGTGCGGTTTAGCGAAGAATGGCGGCGGTCGTCAGTATGCGATGGGCTTACGGCGCAAGTCCGGTGTCAGCGGGACGTTGGCGAGAATCTCGGCGATCTGCGGGCCGGCTCCGCCGCGGTCGTACGGCGACGATCGGAGCGTGTTGGGGCGGATCCGGAGGGCCTGGCCCAAGGCCGTCTGAATGGCGCTCGCCGTCTCGTCGCAATCGATCACGTGCGGGCCGTTCCGCAGGCGGCCCTGTTGGCGGCGTCCGATATTGACCACGGGCATGCCGGCCGCCCCGGCCTCGATGATCCCGCTCGACGAATTGCCGACCAGGACGCAGGTGGAGAGCAGGAGCCGCAGGTAGTCGTCCCGCGGGAGGGAGCGCCGGACGGTCAGCGTGCCGCGGGGGAATCGATCGGCGGCGCGGTCGATCGCCTCGATGATCCCGGAGTGCCCGCGGTCGCTGTTGGGGTAGATGACGACGGCGTCCAGCCCGGTCGCCCGTACGCTGTTCAGAATCGACGTCATGGTCCGCGCCTCGCGAGCGGGCGACCGTCCGCACGGGTGCTGGAGCACGAGGGCGGTGGGCGATCGGCGGCGGGGCACGGCGGCACGAAGTTCGAACAGCCGGTCGAGGCCGGGGGCGCCGACCACGTGGACGTGGGCCGGGTTTTCGCCCATCCGGATGACTCGCCGGGCGGCGTCGGCGGAGGCGGCGAGGTGGATGTGAGCGAGTTTGGTGATGGTGTGGCGCAGCCCGTCATCGAGGTCGCCGGGGGCTTGGTCGCCGCCGTGGCTGTGGGCGACGATGCGCCCGGTGGTGTACGCGGCCGCAGCGCCGGCAAATGCCTCGATGCGATCGCCCAGGACAAGCACGATGTCGGTATGGTGGTCGGTCAGGAACCGGGCGATGCCGGTGATGCCGCGGCCGAGCCCCGCCGCCTGGTCGGCGGGGTCGTCGGAGCCGGTCTGCATCCGCACCCGCCCGTGGACCGTCCATCCGTCGCGCTGAATGTCGTGGACGGTATGACCGAACTTCTTGAGCAAATGCATGCCGCAGGCCACGACCTGGAGTTCGAGTCGCGGGTGGGCGCGGATCGCCTGCATGGGCGACTTGAGCAGCCCGTATTCGGCCCGGGTGCCGGTGATGACCGCGACGCGGCGGGCTCGCCGCCGTGGGCCGGAGGTCGCTCGGCTCATTTCAGCATCTCCCAGGCCAGCCGCGTGTCGGCGGGAATCGCGGTACGGGCTTGGCGGCCGACGAGTTGTTGGAGCGACGCCGGATCGACGCCGCCGCCCGGCCGCTTGACCGTCAGGTCGTCCGGTGTGAGCGTCTGGCCGGGGCGAATCGGGCGGGCGGCGACGACGCTTCGTCGCGCCACCGCGCGGGTCGACGCTTCTACCGCCTGCATGTCGAGGCCGCCGGTGCCGAGTGCCTTCTCCGCGTGCCGGATCCGGGCCACGTATTCGCGCAGTTCAGCCGGTTCCAGCGAGAGGGCCTGGTCCGGCCCCGCGCCCGACGCGTCGAGCGTGAAGTGCTTTTCCACGACGCACGCCCCCGCCGCGACGGCGAGGGCACCGGTTTCGGTTGATGCCGTGTGATCGCTGAAGCCGGTGGGTCGGCCGAACCGGCGCTCGAGGGCGGAGACGCGCCGCAGGTTCGCGTCTTCCCACGCGGTGGGATAGCTGCTAACGCAATGGAGCAGGATGAGCCGATCCGCGCTGTCCCGTTCACCGAGGTGAGCGACGGTCGCCTCCAGTTCTGCGCTTCGCGCCGCGCCGGTGGAGAGGATGAGCGGCAGGCCGGTTTCCGCACAAGCGTCCAGCAGGGGATAGTTGGTCAGATCGGTCGAGGCGATTTTGATCGCCCGAATTCCCAGGTCGATGAGCATGCGCAATTGTGTCGACGAGAACGGGGTTGCGAGGAACTCGATGTCCTGTCGGCGACAGTGCTCGGCGAGGGCGGCGAAGTCATCGCGGGTCAGTTCCAGTCGTTCCAGCATCTGCCGCTGTGAGGTATCGCCGGTGGCCTCCCGTTGGTAGTCGGCGGTGGCTGCGTCGTCGGTCACGAGTTCGTCCGCCCGGAAGGCTTGGAATTTCACCGCGTCAGCGCCGGCGGCGCGGGCGGCGTCGACCAGGTGGAGGGCCGTCGTGCGGCACCCGTTGTGATTGACGCCGGCCTCCGCGATGACGTACGCTCGCTGGCCGGGCCCGACCTGGGCGTGGCCCATTGCGACCGGCGCCGGTGAACGGTGTTCCGTCGTGGTTGCTCGATGCGGCAACAGGCTCGCCATCCGTTCAATGACCGATAAAGGGCGGACTCTCCACCGTTCTATCGGCAGTGGCGGGTTTCGGGCTTGACTGGGAGCCGGGCGGCCGCGGCTTTCCGCCCGCGGGTGTGGCCGGTAGAATCCCTTCGTTATGCTTGGCGCGGTGTCGCACCCCTACGGCGTGTTGTCGTTGTTGCCTCCGGTCCTGGCGATTGGTCTGGCCATTGCCACGCGGCAGGTGTTCCTGTCGTTATTCGCCGGGATCGTGTTCGGGTACGTGCTGATCCACTGGCCGAATCCGGTGGCCGGGGTCGTCGCGTCGGTGGACGCCTGCGTGTCGGTGTTTGGCGACGCGGGCAACACGCGGGTGGTCCTTTTCAGCGTGCTGGTGGGTTCGCTGATCGCGCTGATCCAGCGCAGCGGGGGGGTACACGGGTTCGTGACGTTCGTGCAGTCGGCGGGCATCGTGCGAGGCCGCCGCAGTGCCGGGCTCCTGGCGATGGCGGTGGGGATGTCCACGTTCATCGAGTCGAGCATCGTATGCCTCGTGACGGGAGCGGTGGCGCGGCCGATCTTCGATCGGTTGCGGATGTCACGCGAGAAACTCGCGTATGTATGCGACACGGTGTCGGCGCCGACGTGTGTGATGATCCCGTTGAACGGATGGGGTGCGTTCGTGCTCGCCCAACTGGCGCTGCTGGGGGTGGCGGACCCCGTTCCGCTGCTGGTGCGGGCGATCCCGTACAATTTTTACGCGATCCTGAGTCTGCTGTTGCTGTTCTTCATCCTCGTTTCGCGACGGGACTTCGGCCCGATGCGGTCGGCGGAGCGGCGTGCGGACCAGGAGGGCAAGCTGCACCGCGACGGCGCGAGGCCGATGATCGCCGACGACGTCATCGCCCTGCCACCGGACCCTGGCACGCCGCGGCGGGCGATCAACATGGTGCTGCCGATCGTGGTGATGGTGGCGATGGTGCCGGTCGGGTTGGCCTATACGGGGTATCGCGGTCTGGAGGGCGGGCAGGCGGCCACGTTCTGGGCCGTGTTGCGGGCCGCCTCGGGCTCGACAGCCGTGTTGTGGGCGGTGCTAACGGCGGTGGTCTTCGCGGGTGTACTGTACCGCGTGCAGGGGATCTTGCGGTTGAAGGAATACGTGGACGTTTGTTTCAAGGGGGCGTCGGCGCTGGTGCCGCTGGCCGTGCTGATGGTGATGGCATTTGCGATCGGGCATCTCTGCGGCAAGGACCTGCTGAAGACCGGCGACTATGTTGCGCAGTTGGTGAGTAACCAGCTTCCGACGTACCTCGTCGTACCGCTGGTGTTCGTGGCGTCGTGCGCGATTGCGTTCTCCACGGGAACCAGTTGGGGGACGTTTGCGATCATGTTGCCCATCGCGTATCCGATCGCGTTGAAGCTCGGCGTGCCGCCGCACACCGCGGTGGCGGCGGTGCTGGGCGGCGGCGTGTTTGGCGACCATTGCTCGCCGATTTCCGACACGACGATCGTGTCGTCCATGGCGTCGGCGTCGGATCATATCGACCATGTGCGCACGCAGTTGCCCTATGCCCTGACGGCCGGGGCCGGGGCCACTGTGCTGTATCTCGTGATGGGGCTGATGGCGTGACGGAGTCCCGGTACTGAGAGCGAACCCATGAATCACTGGCGGCGGAACGTTGAGGAACTCGTGGGCCTGCGGGCGGGACTGGAATCGCTGGACGGGCGAATCGCCGAGAGCGGGCAACGGCTGATCGCGACATTGAAGGCCGGGAAGAAGGTGCTCGCGTGCGGAAACGGCGGCTCGGCGTCCCAGGCATCGCATCTGTGCACGGAGTTGGTCGGCCGCTATCGCCGACCGCGCAAGCCGCTGAATGCGATCTCGCTCAATGCGGACGGCTCTCTGCTTACGTGCATCATCAACGACTACGAACCGCACGATGTGTTTGCGCGACAAGTGCTCGGCGTGGGCGAAGGCGGGGACTGCTTGGTCGGCCTGACGACCTCGGGCAATTCGGAAAACGTGGCCCGGGCACTGCGCACGGCGCGAGATGCCGGCCTGTCCACGATCGCGTTGCTGGGTCAAGGCGGCGGGGCGGAGGCGGGGAAATCGGCCTCCGGGATTGCCGACCACGAGATTATCGTGCCGTGCACCACGACGGCCCGGATTCAGGAAACACACTTACTGATCATTCACACCTGGTGCGAGATGATCGACGACGAATTCGTGAACACGTAACGAATTCGAATTACCGGCCACGAACCTGCTGATGACGAATGAGGCGCCGTCTTTGCGCGGTTTTGAGGCGTGGCCGCGTGCTGGGGATTACGCGCGGTTGTTCTTGGGGTGGTGACTTTCAGCTTTCGATTTCGAGGCCGACGAGGGTGATATCGTCGCGGCACCAGGAGGCGGGCGAGGCGTTGTGGCGCAGTTCGTCGATACTGGTGATGAGCGTGTCGAGCGGTAGATTGGCCGCCTCCGCGAACCAGGGAATCCTTGTGATGTCGTGGGCGGGAGCGTTCCGGTCCCGGCCGCAGAGCAGCGACGTCAGCCCGTCGGTGAAGAACAGCAGGCGATCGCCGGGGTTCAGGTCGATTTCGATTTCTTCGAAATGGTCGTCGGGCAACGCCCCGAGCAGGGCGCCGTGACTGCACAGTTGCCTGGCGGACCCGCCGGCGGGAATCAGCACGGGATAGGGCAAGCCGCCGCGGGCGAAGGTCAGGCGCCGGGCGATCTCGTCGTAGACGGCATGCAAGGCGGTGATGTAGGGGCATTGCCGCATGCGCATCTCTCGCAGTTCCCGGTTCAGGCGGCCGAGCGTTTCTGCCGGCCGGAGCAGTCGGTACGAGCCGTTGAACGTCTCCTTCGCCTTGAACGCCCGCTTGATGAAGACGGTGAGCAGTGCGGCAGGGACGCCGTGCCCGGTGGCATCGGCGATGGAGACCCCGACGTGGCTCTCGTCGAGCCGCACGACGTCGTAGATGTCACCGCTTACCCGGTCGACGGGCCGGAACAGTGATCGGAGCGTCACGCCGCGCGGCGCCGTGGCCGGGTCGGGCAACATGGCCCGCTGGATCTGGCTGGCCAGTTGGATCTGCTCGTCCAGGTGCTGGTAGTTGGCGGTGAGTGCCCGACCTTTCTGTTCGAGATCGGTCAGGTGCTCGGCCATGTGCTCGAGGACGCCGAACATGCCGTCGGCGATCGAGGAGGTGGTTGTGTCGTCATACGGCGTGAAGGGATAGGGCAGATCAGACACAGGCGCCCACCTCGACCGGGTAGACGGACGCGGGAGTCGACCCGACCGTCGGGCGCCGCGCTCAGCCCGGTAATTCTCTGTCGGAATATCGCGGGAAAGTCTTGACTACAGCCGGGCGGCCGGCGGCGGACGGGTGGCGGCTATTTGGCGGTGAGCACGATGGCCTGGTTCCAGTCGGGCGACAGTGGTCGCTCGCGCAACCGGTGTATTTCGTTGCGGTAGATGGTGATGGCTGGGTCGTCGGCCCGCCGTTCGGCGCAGCGGTCGAGGGCCTGCTCGGCCTGGTCCCAGTTCCTGGCCCCGAACAGAACCACAGCTTTTGCAAAAGCTTCCGCGTACTCGAGTCCATCGGGGGGCACCTCCCCGACCCGCCCGAGCAGTTCAAAGACCGTCAGGGCGCGAGTCTTTCCCTTGACCTGCAGGGCGCCCAGGCACCGGAATGCGTAGCGTTCCTCCACCGCGTCTCGAACGGCCTGCGAGACGAGGGTGCGGGTGCTGAACGCCTTGTTGGCCGATTCCAGCCGGGCGGCGACGTTGACCGTGTCGCCGATGCAGGTGTACTCCGCTCGCTCGCCGCTGCCGTAGGATCCGGCGAAAGCGGGCCCGGTGTGGATGCCGGCCCGCATGATCAGCGACGCCAATTCCCCGGCGAACGGCCCGTCGGCCTGCGTCGTTTTCAGGGTTTCCAGTGCGGCAAGGCACTCCAGCGCGCCTTCGCAGGCGGCCCCGACGTGGTCCTCGCACGGCCAGATGGGGGCGTTGAAATAGGCGAAAATCCCGTCGCCCATGAACTTGCTGGAGCCCCGCCGGGCCAGCAGCACGCCACTCATGGCGGCCAGATAGCGGTTCAGTACTTCCTTGGTGCCCTCCGCCCCCATGCGTTCGCTGAGGGTGGTGAATCCTTGCAGGTCGCTGAAATAGCAGGTGACGTCGGCGGGCTGGGGGTCGAGGTCGGTTTCGCTGGCCCCCCGCGCGATGCGGGCGGCAATCGCCGGCGACGTCTGCCGGGCGAGTGAGCGGGCGATCTGGCGTTTCTGGCGCTGCTCGATGACCTGGCGGTAGAGGGTGACAAAGGCCCAGGCAATGAACACGCCGCCCGCGGCCGCCGCCGCCCCCAGCGTGAAGTAGGCGGACAGGTTCACCACGATCGCGGCCGGGACAAGCACCACCACCAGCAGCGCGAGCAGGCTGATTAGGCTGACCCGCGGACCGTGCCGGCTCGTGACGAGGGTGACGAACAGCCCGGTGGCGATGATCAGCACCGCGCCCAGGGTCGGCGAGGAGACGCGGGGGAATCGGTTCTGCAGGATGGTGTTGAGCAGGTTGGCGTGGGCCAGGACGCCCGGCATATCGTCGAACACGGGCGAGTTGACGGTGTCGGCGATGGCGGTGGCCGTGTAGCCGACGAAGCAGACCTTGCCGTCGATCGGCTCGCGCAGCTTGGCCATCAATTCTTCGTTGCGGCGGCGGAGTTTCCTGTCGATCCGGTCGATTTCGTCGTGGAGTTTTCCGGTGAAGAGTTGATCGTGCAGGGTGCGGATGCGCTCGAAGTACGCCGCCTCGTCGGCGTCCTGAGGCTCGACCCCCGTGATCTCGCGGCGCATGTACTCGAGCCAGTTCACCGCATTCTGCTCAATGGCCAGGATAGCGTCGTGCACCGCGGGGTCGGGCGGTTGCCGCCGGCGCCGGGCGTCGTGGCGTTGCCGGATCAGATCGGCGTACTTGGCAAGCCCGTGACTGTCGTCTTTGTACAGCAGCTCGACGGCGTCCGTCATCATCCAGCCGTAATAGTCGAGGTTGGCCTGTATCGCCCGACGGTTCATGGCGACCTCCATGACGCGGGTGGCCGACACGTGGTGGAAACTGTTCAGCCAGCGGGGGTTGTTGCGGTCGATGTGCCAGTTGATGAGCGTCTTGCCGCCGGCGTTGAGGGGAGCCTGCCAACGCCGGGTGGCATCCGCGCTGACGAAGCTGAGCAGGCCGGGTCCGATCGCACGAAGGGATCGCAGGTCGATGCCCAGTTGATCGCACGCGACGGCGAAGCCGAGGTGCGGAACGATTCGGCCTCGTACGTCGGCCACCAGCGGGAGGTCGCGGAGTACGCCGTCGGCGGGGTCCGGTTCGAACGTGACGATCCCGACCCCTTTTGCCGCCCGGGCGAGCTTGTCGAGGGGAAACGTCTCTGTCCAGGCGCGACGGATGTGCGGTTGCAGGGCCGGCGGAACGGGCGGCGCGTCGTGCAGCACGTGGCGGGCGGCCTGTTCCGTGCGGTAGCCTCGCAGCAGTTCCTGCCGATCCGGTGAGAGCCGGTCCAGCGGTCGCCCGGCGAACACGTTCCGATAGAACGCCGCGAACGCGGCGTCGGGGTGGTGGGCGAGGTAGTCGCGGGCGAGCAGGCGGGCTGCGCTCCGTTTTGCCTTGGGCAGCAGGGGTTCGATTTCCGCGGCGGGGCTTCGCAGCAATCCGGCGATCTCTTCGGTGTTCAATGCATAGTTGTTTACCAGGACACGGACCAGTGACACGAACAAGGCGTTGCTCTGGTCAGGCGATTCCGCGCCCGGTGCCGTGAGCGGGTCGAACATGGCGAGGTAGACGTTGCCGGCCTGCCGGATGGCGTCGGCCAGTTCGTCGTCGTCGTGGATCGCTTCGTCGATCGTCACCTCTCCGTAGGTGATCTGTGGGGGGTCCACGTCGGCGTCGGCGGACAGGAGGGGGTGATCGATCCGCCGCGCCTGCGGTTCGGACCAGACGATGTCGACCGCGATCACGGCGGCGCCCGCCTCGTGGAGGATGCGGATCATGTCGGCGAAGCGGCGGCGCGGCCAGGGCCATCGCCCGACCTGCTTGATGGTCGGATCGTCGACGTCAATCAGGACGATGCGGTTGTCGGCGTCGATGTGGCCGAAGTAACGGAAGCCGACATCGAGGGAGGCGAGTTCGAGGGTACGCAACGCACCGGCGAGATGCGCGATGGTGACCGCGGCGGTGACCGCGGTGCCGACGGCAATGCCCCAGGATCTGCGTACCCACCACGCGTGTTGTTTCATGATGGTGTATCGTACGGGGCCGGGGGGACGGGGCAAGCTCCGCTTGTGCCGGAGAGTGGTGGGTAGAGAATGGAGAGGAGAGCGGGTACAGTTAAGGAGCAGGTGAGTCGGGGGCCAGGTGAGCAGTCTGTCGCGACCGGGAGGCCGCGAAAGACGAGCGGTCATGGACGACTTGGCTTTTCAGCGTTGTATCAACCCTGAATGCGGCGCGACGTACGCCGTCGATGACGTGCTGTACGTCTGTCGGACGTGCGGCGGGTTGCTCGATGTGGCCTACGAGTGGGACCGACTGCCGCTGCCGAAGTCGTTGACGTTTTTCGCCCAGCGTTGGGGCACGGCCGGGCGGGGACCGATGGCCCGCGCGGACTACAGCGGGGTGTGGCGGTTCCGCGATCTGTTGCCGTTTGCCCGACTGGAGGACGTGGTGACGGTGGGGGAGGGGCGGACCACGTTGCAGCAAGCCGACCGGCTGGCCGCCGCCCTGGGCATGAAACCGGGCACGCTCTTTTTGCAGTACGAGGGGTTCAACCCGTCCGGCAGCTTCAAGGACAACGGCATGGCGGCGGGGTTCACGATGGCCCGTCGATTGGGGCGGCGGCGGGTGGCGTGTGCGTCGACGGGCAACACGAGCGCGTCGATGGCCATGTACGCGTCGATGGCCTCGCCGGCGGACGAGCCGCCGGTCCGCGGGATCGTGTTCGTGGGTACCGGGAAAATCGCGTACGGCAAGTTGTCGCAGGCGCTGGACCACGGCGCCCTCACCCTCCAGATCGACGGCGATTTCGATGCCTGCATGCGGCGGGTGATTGAACTCTCCGACAAGATGGGCATCTACCTGCTCAACTCGCTGAATCCGTTTCGCCTGGAAGGGCAGAAGACGATCATGTACCGGGTCCTCGAGGGACTCGATTGGGAAGTGCCGGACTGGGTCATCGTGCCCGGCGGCAACCTGGGAAACAGCAGTGCATTCGGCAAGGCCTTCATGGAGCTGCACGAACTCGGCTTGATCGACCGGATCCCGCGCCTGGCGATTATCAACGCCACCGGCGCCAGGACGTTGGAGGAGTTGGTCAACGGGCGCGGGCTGCACTGGAACGGTGGTCGCGTGGCGATGGACGTCATCGCCGACCGCTACCGCGAGATGGACGCGAGGGGGCAGCGAGCCCAGACGATCGCCAGCGCGATCGAGATCAACCGGCCGGTCAATCTGACGAAGGCGCTGCGGACCCTCGCGGTGACGGACGGGGTGGTGCGTCACGTGGACGACGACGCGATTCTGGACCACAAGGCGATGGTGGGTCGGTATGGGTACGCCTGTGAGCCGGCATCCGCGGCCACCGTGGCCGGTTTACGCACGTTGCGGGCGGAAGGGGTGATCGGGGCATCGGACCGCGTCACCTGCGTGCTGACGGGACACGGCCTGAAGGACCCCGACGCGACGGTGAAGTACCACTCCGGCGTGGACGCGCGGGCGGCAACGTGGCCGGCCCCCGTGGAACCGACCGGCGCCCTGGCCAACCGGCCCGTGCCGGTTCCGGACGATCTCGAGGTCCTCATTCGGGCCATCGAGCGAGCTGAAAGCGGTGCCGGGAACGCGGGACCGGGGTTGTGAGATGGGGGCCGAGCGGGGGCCGTCTCGGGGTCGACCCGTCGCTAGTAATGGCGTTAGACCTTGACGAAAGCGCGCTGCAGTGCTATGAAACACCTCTTCCCAGGTTTGCGATCGGGCCCAGCAGGAGAATGAGAAGAATGGCCAAGCAGACGAAGTCTTCCAAGTCCACGACCACGCGCACCTCGAAGAAGGGGACGCGGACAAGCTCTGACGAGACGCAGAGGGCCACGCCGAAGACGGCACCGAAGACGGGGACGACGACGAAATCCAGCGGTGGATCGGCCACGGCTGTTGCCGAACCGCGAGCGGCGACGACGGCCATGGCGGCGAGCGACCCCACCATCGAACAGATTCAGGCACGAGCTTACGAGATCTATGTCGCCCGTGGCGGACGGCCCGGCAGCCCCGAGGCTGACTGGCTTCAGGCTGAACGTGAACTGCGATCCGGCGATTGAGTGGCGGGCACGGCCGCTGTCGCCTGATCCGGACGTGCGTGGGGGACGCCATCCCAGGGGACCCGGCAGCCAATCACCGGCAAGTCGCGATGCGTGTGATGCGGACCGTCGATGGTACGTGTCGTGTGATCGGTGCGTCCGTGTTGCGCTGTGTGGCCGGGAGCCGGGGTCCGTACACGTCCGCCGGATCGTCGGTGGGTACAAACCGCGGTGAACCGAGGATCCGGCGGGCATGAAGCTGATCATCGAAGTCGACGGGCCGATTCTCGACGTGCGACCGGCCTACTGGTACGCCTACCAGGTGGCGGTTGCGGAGTTGGGCTGGGCACGGATTGACCCGTCTACGTTCTGGCGTCTGATCCGCACCGGGGCATCGGAAGGCCAGATCCTCCGAGGTTCCAAAGTCCGTCATTGGAAACACTACGCCGATCGTTTTGCCGCGGTCGTCGACGCGGACGAGTGTGTGGCGCGGATGCGGCCGCAAGCCGACGTGGTGGGTCCGTTGAAGGCGATTCGGCGGCGGTACCCGCTGGTGACCGTGACCATCGCGGCAAACAAGGCGGCCCGCGAACGGTTACTGCTTGAGCACGGGCTGCTGGACCCGTTGCACGGGATCGAGGTGCTCGGGGGCAGTCTCGCCGAGCGGGCGCGACGGATCGCGGAGTTGGCCAGCGACATGGGTCGTCCGGTGGTGGCGGCGGGCACGGAAGCGTTTGCCCGGGCGGCCGGCGAGGCGGGCAGTTGTTGCGTTGGGGTGTCGAATGGTCCGTGCACGTCGAAGCGGCTGCGGCAGGTGGGCGCCGCGGAGGTGTATAACAACGTGGGCGAGTTGGCGGCGGCACTGGAGGCGTGCGGCATCGCCGCGCTCGGCGCACGCCGGCAGTCGTAGCGGCTATTCTTAAGCTTATTTCTAGCATATAGTTGCGTGCGAAACCGCGCAGCCGGCCGGTCGAGTCATGACACGGGCATCGGGTGGACGTCATGGACCACACCCGGCGGGCCGATAATAATCCGCAGGAGTCCGACTTGCCCGGTGGTCCGCAGATTGTCTTGTGTCCTCGAACTCGGCACCAGTCCAAGACCTGCATATCCGTCCGTTCGACGCATGTTTCGCGGCGGCGGTTGCCGCGTGGGTGCGCAACGATGCGGAGCTGTTTATGCTGACACCGACGACGCGCCCGCCGCTGACCGCCACGAAGGTGGTGGCCTGGACACGCGCGCCGGACCGCGCGTTTCTGTTGTTCGAGGCGCATCGTAACGAGCCCTGTGGCTACGCCGAGGTGAACGCGATGTGCGTGAACGAGGAGCACATGTGGATCGGCCATGTGCTGCTCGATCCGCGGGTGCGCGGGCGCGGGATGGGCACGGCGTTCACGCGGCTGTTGGTCGACGCGGCGTTCAATTCGCTGGGGGCCGAACGCTTGTCGCTAATCGTGTTTCCCCACAATGAGGCGGCGATTCGCAGTTATCTACGGGCGGGGTTCACCCTCCGCGGTGATGAGTATCACCGGTTCGGACGGGTCGGGCGGCGCTATCGCATGCTTCGGTTCGAGTTGGACCGGGCCGCCGGGCGGCGGGTCGCCGCGGTGGGCCACGCGCAGGGGTCGCGCGGTACCAGGCAATTGTTGCCGACCGCCCAGGATCCGTCGTAGGACGGCGACGGAGGCCATTCGTGTGGGCCATCTCAGCCCCGGTCGCCGGGGGCCGGGCCCGGCGCGATTCGGCTCGACGGCTAGTTGCTGTCGCTCGTGGTTCCCATGTCGAACACGGCGAACGCGCCGTTGATCAGGCCGTCGGCGACGGCCAGCAGTCCGGTCTGCAGGTTGGCGCCGGCGGCCTCGCGGAACTCCGTACCGATCGTGCCGTCCATGCAGCCGCTGGCCGACGCGAACGTCGCCACGGACACGAGCGTGACCCACCACCGCCGTTTGGATGCATTTGTTTTCGGGCTCATCGAACTGCTCCTCGGTTTATTGAGATTGCGACAGGCCGGGGCCTGGGCATCGCGGTCATCCATGTATCGTCGGAATGCCGCGGCGCGGTGCAGCGTGATCGGTGGGGGGCGCCGGCGGCGTCGGGGTGGCGCGGAAGGACGCGCGGCGATTGCGCGGTCAGCCGGATCATGGGCGGCGACGTCGGGGCCGAGTCGCGTCAGTGTGCGGTGACGGCCCGGGCCGTCATGCGAATCGCCGCCACCAGGATCAGCAGGACAAAGGCGCCGCGTACGGCGCGGAGGGGCAGTGTATGGGTCAGTCGGCCGCCGAATAATCCGCCGACGATCGCGGTCGGGATGAGCACGATCGCGATGAAAACGGGCTCCGACAAGGGGCGGCTATGGTTGACCACGAGTTCGTGGTTTTTGAAGACGGCCCCGACGATGCTCAGCGGAATGATCGTGACGGCGGAGTTGGCGATGGCGTTGCGTAGCGGGATGCGGAGGAAACGTTGCTGCAGGGGCACCGAGATCACGCCGCCGCCGATCCCGAGCAGTCCGCCGATCAGGCCCACGGCGACCCCCACGAGCGGTGGCGCGTACCAGGCGCAGGAACGGCGGTCCCATCGCGCGCCTGCCTTTCCCGAGGGCGGTTTGAGCAACCGGCGCACGTTCACGGCCGCCACGTAGAACAGGAACAACCCGAAGACCCCGGCCAGGTAGACCTCGCCGCCGTGCCGGAACACGGATGCCTCGCTCAGCAGAACGCCGCCGATCACGGCGAGGACGGCGGTGGGGGCCAGTCGGACCACGACCGGCCAGAGGATCGCCTGGGCCCGGAGGTGCTGGACGACGGAGGGGGTGACAACGAAGAAGTTCACGATCATGGCGGCGGCCTGGTAGAGGTGCTGATCGCCGCCGCGGCTGTCGAGCAGTTCGCGCATGCAGGGGATCATGACGATGCTGCCGCCGATGCCGAGCAGGCCGCCGAGCAGGCCGGCGATCAAGCCGACCAGAGCCAATACCACGTTCGTCACGCCGTCACCTCCCGGGCCGGACGCTGGGGCCGCTCGGCGGAGCTTAGCGAGTCGGTGGGAGCCGGGGAAGTGGTTATCACCGTCCTGCCGCGCAGATACGAAGGGGCGGGGTGGCGGTCGGTGCGGCGGGGCGAAAGGATCTCGGGGGCGCGCCGACAGCCCGGCTGGGATGTGCTATAGTACCGGGCTTATCCGAGCGGCCACACCGCTGTTGGCGTGTCGCGTGTTGAACCGCGGCGTGGTCGCGCATCGATTAATCAGAGGAGAAGTAGCCGTGTTGAATGGACAGGACGAGTACGACAAGCTGGGCGGATCGCAGGTCATCGAGACGCGAAAGAGCAACGTGTGGCTGCTGAAGAATCCATCGACGAATCAGGGCACGGCCTTCTCTCATGAACAGCGTAAGGTGTTGCGGATTCGCGGGCTTATCCCGCATCGGGTGACGCCGATCGAGGACCAGGTCAAGGCGGCCCTGGAGCAGAACCGGACGCAGGCGACCAATCTGAGTCGGTACATCCAACTGGCCGACCTGCACGACCGCAACGAGGTCCTGTTCTACCGCGTGCTGGTGGAGAACATGGAGGAGTTGATGCCGATCGTGTACACGCCGACGGTCGGCGAGGCTTGCCAGAAGTTCAGCCACATCTTCCGGGCGGCCCGGGGGCTTTGGCTGACGCCGGATGACGCGGACGATATTCCGGAGATTCTCCAGAACTCGCCGTACCGGGACATCCGGCTGATCGTGGTGACGGATAACGAGCGGATTCTCGGGCTGGGCGATCAGGGGTGCGGCGGGATGGGGATTCCCATCGGTAAGCTCGCCTTATACGTGGCGGGGGCTGGTATCCACCCGTCCAAGTGCCTGCCCATCAGCCTGGACGTGGGGACGAACAACGCGGACCTGCTGGAAGATCCGCTCTATCTGGGGTATCCCAAGCGGCGTCTGACCGGCGACGCGTACTACAGTTTCATCGAGAAGTTCGTTCAGGCGGTGAAAGCGGCGTTTCCGCGGGCGATCATCCAGTGGGAGGATTTCGCGAAGGATCGTGCCTTCACGCTGCTCGAGCGATACGAGAAGCGTGTCCCGTGCTTCAACGATGACATTCAAGGGACGGCCTCGGTGACGCTGGGCGGGATTTTCGGCGGTCTGCGGATCACCAAGGAGCGGATCGCGGACCAGCGGATCGTGTTCATCGGGGCGGGCGAGGCGTGTACGGGGATCGCCCGGCTGGTCAGTTCGGCCATGCGGAATGAAGGGGCGGACGAGCAGACTGTCAGGCGGGCCCTGGTGGCGTTCGACAGCAAAGGGCTGTTGCACGACGGGCGGGAGATTTCCGAGGTCTTCAAGCGGGATTTCGCCCTGTCCAAGGGCACCATGGACTACTACGGCCTCGACCCGCACTCGGATCTGTCACCGGTGGAGGTGATCCGGGCGGTCAAGCCGACGATTCTCATCGGGGCGACGGCCAAGCCGGGCGCCTTCACGCAGGCGATGCTGGAGGAGATGGCCAAGCATGTGGATCGCCCCATCATCATGCCGCTGAGCAATCCGAACAGCAAATCGGAGTGCTCGCCGTCTGAGGCGGTCGAGTGGACGGACGGCCGGGCGATCGTGGCGACGGGCAGCCCCTTTCCGGATGTCGAGTACGAGGGGAAGCGGTACCTGATCGGCCAGGGCAACAATGTGTTCATCTTCCCCGGTGTGGGGATGGGGGCGATCGTGTCGGAGGCCCGCGAGATCACCAACGACATGTTCGAGATCGCGTCGGCGACCATGGCCCAGTGCGTGCGGCCGGAGCGTCTCGACGCGTCGGCGATCTACCCGCACCAGAACGAGCTGCGGGAGGTCAGCTTCCGGATCGCGTGTGCCGTGGTCAAGTACGCCAAGGACCATAACATCGGCCGGAACATCCCGGACGGCAAGATCGAGGAGACGGTGCGGGCGGCGACCTGGTACCCCGAATACATACCGATCCGTTTGAAAGACTGAACCCGCTTTCCTGCGGGAGCGGTTGGCCCAAACGCAGGTGGCACCGGCGA
>CAZBUJ010000001.1:149397-217980 GCA_964495075.1 uncultured Phycisphaeraceae bacterium | reverse complement strand
CGCCTATCATATTGCCGACCACCGCGCCCCAGAACACCCCGCTTAACACCCCCCCCCCGCCCCCCGGGCGACGGTACCCTGTTCGCCTTGCGAGCGAACTGAGGACGATGACGAAGATGATCAGAGGGAGTAACCCGCCACAACCGCACACGGGGCCCGGCGAAGGGTGGAGGCGACCGCGGCGCACCGCCGCCGGAATTGCCGCCACCGATGAAATCGTCACTCCTTCGTGCCGGGCGACCTGCATGACGACCGCCTGCGTCAGTCTCTGCAGACCGTGAGTATAGCCACCCACGCGGAAGTACTGCTTCGCCACCTTGCGGCACTCCGTCCCGCACCATGAATCCGGAAGGATCGATTCCATCTCGTAGCCGGTCTCGATCCGCACCTCGCGTTCCTTCACCGCCAGGACAACGAGCGCCCCCTTGCGCTTGCCGCCCGGCGATTCGAGTCCCCAGTCGACGGCGTGCCGGTGCGAAAACCCGAATACGTCCTCTCCGTCGGTGGTCGGGACGGTCAGCACTTTGATCGCCACGTTGGCCTTGCGGTACAGCTCGGTCAGTTGCGATTCCATCTGGTGCTTGACCGCGGCGTCGATCAACCCGGCCGTATCCACCACGACCTCATCCGACTTCGGAACGGTGACCTTGGCCTGGGCCGCCGGAGCGGCGGTCAGCAGAACCAGAACCAGCCACCGTGAGCGAGCGAATTCACCACGCATCGACCATCGCTCCCAACGTGGCCACGTCGTCATAGAGCTTCTCGAACGTCGGCCAGCCATGGTCGCCGCTCGGATCGAGGGCCAAACGCAGACCGCGAAGCTCCCGGTCGGCCACCTGTTCGACGGCGGCCAGTACCGCGACTGCCGGCTGCGCTTGCTTATGCCCGCGAAGCCACAGCATGCCCCGCAACGTGCGGAGCAGTCCACCGGCCACCTCCGCTTCGATCGCCTCCAACTGCCGCTCGCTCCCGGCGGCGGCCAGCAGGCCCTGCCGCAGGCCGATCAGCGTCACCTTCAGTTCGCGCTCGCACTGGAGCCGCACGTCCGCCTCATCGAACGCGAGGTCCGCGAAGTAGTCGTCGCCGAACGGCGTGGCGCGCTGCTGGTGGATCTCGAGCAGCTCCAACGGAAAGGTATCCAGCGATCGTCGGATGTAGTCCGGGGTCATGATCAGCGGGGCCGAGATCCGGTTCTTGCCGAGCCGCGGCCCATGCTCGGCCAGCCGCCGCAGCACGGCCAGATCCACCGCACCCAGCACCAGCACGTTGGTGACGGTATGACGTTGCGGGTCGAACGTGCCGGCCACTACCGCCCCGAACAGCGTCAGGGCCTTGGCATTCTCGCCCCCCAGGTCGCGGACAAGGGCCAGGTATTCGCCCACCGGACCCCGGAGAAACTCCGGGACCCGCTCGATCTCGTTGTACGGTTCCGCCATCCGTGACCTCCGCGAGGGTGCCAGTGCTTGTATCGTACGACCCGCCGGTCCGCCGTGGGGCCGGCGCAGCGGCCTGAATCGGGCCGCCTGACGCAAGTCGGTGGCGACCGGCCTTCGAGCGGGCAAGCTCTCCAGCCGGTCGCCGTGTCCCCCATCAAGGACCCACTACGTAAAACCTATCCCGTCAGGCCGGAGCCAGCAAGTAGAGATCGGGCCATGTTTTGTAATGCCGTACGCCGGCGCATGAGCCACGGAATCGCGATCGCGAATGCGAAGATTGAGCAGCCGTACGAATTCCGACATGACATTCGGCGACACACGGGTAGAATTGAACGGTTGACCTATCGCCGGTGGCGGCTCCCTCAATCACATTCGAAATCCAGGCGCGGCGTTCCTGTATGGCGTCCGCGCGGAAACGCGGCATCGGCCTCCGGGGGGCTTGCCGTGTGTTCACACGCTGGACTGCTCCGGACGGTTACGCGCGACGGCAAGATGCGGTGCACCTCACGAGACCCAACGAAGAATCGCGCCCGCGTGACCGCGCAATGACAAAGCACAAAAACCCGGCAGCTTCCACCTCGCGACTCACGCAGCCGGGTGTCATGGCCACCCCGATTCCTCGGGCCGTGGCCATGGCCTTTTTGATGGCACAGCCGGGCCGACGCGATCGGCGGCCAGCAGCGTATCGACCCCCGACCCGCAACCCAGGTCGAGGACGGTCATCCCCGGAACAAGCGGGCCGAGCGAGAGGGGGTTGCCGACGCCGGCGAACGCGTCGACCGCCTCGTCGGGCAGGGCGGCGACGTCCGCCTCGTCGTAACCACGTCTGCCCAGGCTGGTGCGACCGATCTCGAAGCGCGTCTCCGAATCGGGGTCATCGGCGATCCGCGCGAACCGGCCGCGTGCCTGCTCATAAATCGTATCGATCCGGCCCGACATGGCTGGCTCCGAAGAGAAACATCGCGACTGGTACACCGCTTCTTCGCCCAATCGATCGGTTACCGGTCTCGTTTCGGCGAGCGGGGCCTACCCAGCCGGGACTTCCCCTTTCTTGAAAGCGCGGACGAGTGGCGTCTGGATGTAACGCCCCGCCAATAAGGGAGTTAGGCACGGACTCGGAGGGCGCCCTTTGCCCGGCGATCGGGTCGTGGGGAACCGTTCGCGCTCACGAGTAGCATCGAGGCGAGTGCACTGGTTGTCAGCGCCACCGGCCGGTTGCCATTCTCGTTTCGGGCGGAGCCCGCCCTCACAAAGTCCCTCCTGCATGGGCGCTGCCGGGACGCGCCGACGCGTGACACGGGGGCCCGGCCTGCAATCAGTTCACTTGCCCGAGCGATGCCGGTATAGTTTGCGGTTCCTTTTGTCGAATGGAAGCGGTCCGGCTGGACCCTGGCCCAGAGGTGCCGAGATGGCGTTTGCGAGTGTCAGTCCGAAGGTTGATTTCCCCGCCCTCGAGCGGGCGGTCCTCAAGTTCTGGAACGAGTCCGACGCGTTCAACAAGCTCCGGACCAAAAACGCCGGCAAGCCCAAGTGGTCGTTCCTCGACGGGCCGATTACCGCCAACAACCCCATGGGCGTCCACCACGCCTGGGGCCGGACCTACAAGGACGCCTTTTGCCGCTACTTCGCCGCCACCGGGCACGAACTCCGCTACCAGAACGGCTTCGACTGCCAAGGGCTCTGGGTCGAGGTCGAAGTCGAACGCGAACACGGCTTCCAGACCAAGGCCCACATCGAGAACTACGGGCTCGACCGGTTCACCGAGGAGTGCAAAGCACGCGTCCACAAATACTCCGCCGTCCAGACGGAACAGTCCATCCGGCTCGGCTACTGGATGGACTGGGGCAACTCCTACTTCACCATGGCGGACGAGAACAACTACACCATCTGGACCTTCCTCAAGAAGTGCCA
This sequence comes from uncultured Phycisphaeraceae bacterium, assembly GCA_964495075.1. GTDB lineage: Bacteria > Planctomycetota > Phycisphaerae > UBA1845 > UBA1845 > JAFGJQ01. The sequence continues at coordinate 214,633 of CAZBUJ010000001.1, read as the reverse complement.
CGAGCTGGGCTACCTCTACAAGGGCACCGACGTCATGCCGTGGTCCGGCAAGGCCGGCTGCGCGTACTCCCACATGGAAATCGCCGAAGGGCGGAAGCTCGTCACCCACACCTCGGTCTTCGTGCGCTTCCCTGTCCGCGGCCGCGACAACGAGTACCTCCTCGTCTGGACCACCACGCCCTGGACCCTGACGTCCAACACCGGCGCGGCGGTCAGCTCGGAACTCGACTACATCAAGATCCGCGCCAAAAAAGACAACGCGATCTACTACTTCGCCAAAGACAACCTGACCTACCAGCGGCTGGAGACGCAGTTCAAGGAAGGCTTCGGCTCGCAGCCCTGGCCGAAGGACGTCCCCAAGCTCCGGACCATCGACCAGATCTTCAAGGAGCAGGGCGGCTACGAGGTCGAAGGCGTCATCCCCGGCAGCGACATGCTCAACTGGACCTACGACGGCCCGTTCGACGAACTGCCCGCCCAGCAGCAGAAGGGCGGCTTCGCCCAGTCGATGGACCTCATCCCGCCGGAGCAGCGCGACTGGCCAAGCGGCCGCGACGGACACCGCGTCTTCGACCCCGGTAAGGATTTCAAGGGTGAAGCCTACGTCGTGGCTGGCGAGGGCACCGGCATCGTGCACTCGGCCCCCGGGTGCGGGGACGTCGACCACGCCTGGGGTATGCACTTCCACCTGGTGGCCATCGCTCCGCTCGATGAAGAAGGCCGATTCATCGAAGGCTTCGGCGCGTTCACCGGCATGCAGGCGTCCGACCCCGAAACCGCCCAGGCCATCATCACCGACCTGAAGGGCAAGGGCCTGCTGGTCGCCACCGAGGAGTACCCCCATATTTACCCCCACTGCTGGCGGACCGGCGACCCGCTCGTCTTCCGACTGGTCGACGAGTGGTACATCTCCATGGACTGGCGGGAGGAGATCAAGACGATCGCCCGACAGGTGAACTGGCTGCCGCCGGCCATGCGCGGGCTCGAACGCGAACTCGACTGGCTGACCACCATGCGGGACTGGATGATCTCCAAGAAGCGCTACTGGGGCCTGGCCCTGCCTATCTGGGAATGCCCCGCCTGCGGCCACTTCGACGTCATCGGCAGCCGCGAGGAACTCCAGGAACGGACCGTCGAAGGGTGGGACCGGTTCGAAGGCCACTCGCCGCACCGGCCCTACGTGGACTGGATCAAAATCAAGTGTGACAAGTGCGGGGCACTCGCCTCCCGCGTTCCCGACGTGGGCAACCCGTGGCTCGACGCGGGCATCGTGGCCTACTCCACGACGCGCTACAACACCGATCGGGCCTACTGGGAAAAGTGGATCCCGGCCGACCTGATCACCGAGAGCTTCCCCGGCCAGTTCCGCAACTGGTTCTACGCCACGCTGGCCATGAGCACCATGATGGAACTCGGCAAGGACAAGAAACGCCCGCCGTACAAGAACCTGCTCGGCCACGCGTTGGTCCTCGACGAAAACCGGCAGGTCATGCACAAGTCGGACGGGACGGCCATCTGGTTCGAGGAGGCGGCCGAGCAGATCGGCGTCGACACCATGCGGTGGATGTACTGCGCCCAGCCGCCGACCGCCGACCTGCCGTTCGGGCTGCGGCATCCGGACGAGCACGTCACCATCGAATGCGAAGACGGCACCACGATCACGGAAACCGTCGGCGGCGATCGAATCTGCCGCGTGACGTCCACGCCGGCCGACGACGTGCGGCGCCGCGTGTTGCTGACGCTCTGGAACTCGTACGCGTTCTTCTGCAACTACGCCCGGCTGGACGGCTTCGACCCGTCCACGCCGCTCCTGCCCCTCGACCGGCGGCAGGACATCGACCGCTGGATCCTGTCCGACCTCCAACTGGTCATCCGGACTGCGCGGCAGAACTTCGAGAAGTACGATCTGCCACCGGTCTGTCACCGGCTCGAGCGGTTCCTCGACAACCTCAGCACGTGGTACATCCGCCGCAACCGCCGCCGGTTCTGGCGGGGGGCGACCGAGGGCGACACGGACAAGCTCGCCGCGTACCAGACGCTGTACGAGGTGCTCGTCACGCTGGTCAAGGTGATGGGCCCGATCGTCCCGTTCGTAACCGAGCACATCTACCGCCACCTGGTGGCCGACCAGCTCGTCGGACAGCCGGAGAGCGTCCACCTGTGCGACTACCCCGAGGTCGACGAGTCGCGGATCGACCACGAGCTGTCGCAGAAGATGGAGGCGGTTTTGCGGGTCGTGTCGCTGGCCCGGTCGGCTCGCACCGCGTCGAAGCTGAAGGTCCGCCAGCCGCTGGCGGAACTGGTCGTCGCGAGCAGCGTCGAGTTCGAACGCCAGGCGGTGGAGCAGTTCGGCGATCACCTGCTCGAAGAGCTGAACGTGAAGAAGGTCGGCGTCCGCGAGAGCGTGGCCGACCTGTGCGAGATCCGAATCAATGTCAACAAGCGGGCGGTGGGGGCCAAGTACGGGTCGATGGTGCCGGCCATTCTGAAGAGCGTCTCACAGCTTGACGCCGCGGAGGCCGCGGCCAAGGCGGCGGCCGGCGGGTCGGTCCCCGTGCAGGCCGGGAACGAGACGATCATGCTCGAGCCCGACGAGTTGAGCATCGAGAAGTCGTACGGCGACGACTGGGTGGCCGCCGAGGATCAGCAGACGGTCGTATTGCTCGACAAGCGGATCACGCGGGAGCTGAGGCAGGAGGGCACCGCCCGCGACGTCGTGCGCAACGTGCAAAACCTCCGCAAGGACGCGGGACTCGAAATCGAGGACCGGATTGTGCTTTCGCTCCGGTCGGACAGCGCCGACCTCACGGAGGCCATCGACGCGTTCAAGGAGTACATCGCCCGCGAGACGCTGGCCAAGTCCATCCAGCCCGACCCGCTCCCCGACGCCGCCGCCCGCACCGACGTCAAGCTCGCCGGCGGCGAGCTTTCCGTCGCGCTGCGAAAGGTCTGACCTGCAACAACCGGCTCCGCCCGTGCTGCCGACGTGCACGCGCCGGGCCGTCACTCCTGCTTTTCGTGCTGGCGCGACCACCAGTCTTCGAACTCGCCGAAGTCATACTGATCGACCTCCTTGCGGACCAGCCCGATCAGGTCGCCTACCTTGTACGTGCGGTCCGGCTGCTGGATCACCCCGAACTCGCGGCCGGCCACCCGGATGGTGAGGATCGTCCGGCCGGCCGGGCCGTGCGTGCCACGCAGTGTCAGCTCCTCGCCCGAAAACAGCAACTTCGCCCCGAGCTTCACGTATTCCACCTGCTCCGGAAGCACCCGGGACGTGTCGATGCCGACGAACTGCATGAGCAGAACGCGGATCGTCTCCTTGTCGATGATCCCCGGCGCGTCCGCCGGCGGCGTCACGATCAGGTCCACGTCCGCCGCCCGTAACCGGTCGTCCACGATCGACAGGGAGTTGATCCGAATCCGCAGCCGCCCGGTGACCGTCCCGTACCCCAGGCGCTGCGTGATCACGTCGAGCGGCACGTCGTCCGCCTGCCCCGACGCGCTCAGCCGCACGATCCGGCCGTCCTGGTACGCAAAGTGGCTCACTTCGAGGTCCAGGCGGCCTTCCGCCTTGGGGTCGTCGAGCATCGGCAGCAGGTCGCCGATTCGCACGCGATCCAGCCAGCCGTGGAAACGCAGGGCATGCAACGCCGTGTCGACGAACTCGGCCTGGTCCAGTGTCACCGTGACGTCACCATGGAACGGGCCGCCGATCACCTGCCCCGTGAGTTCGTACAGCGACCCCTCCTCGATGTCGCCGCTCACGATGAGGTGCTCATGGTCAGCCTCCCGGTAGACCACCCGCCCCGCGAACGTTCCGGCCGTCAGCTTCCCACCGAGCACCTTGTCCAGCCCGAGCGTCCCCAGCGGCAAGCGCGGCACGTCCAGCACCACCTCGTCGAAGCGGAGCCCCTGGCCCGGCCGAAACGTCGCGTGAATGTGAATCGGTTCCTTGGTGACACAGTCGTTCAAGCGGCGTGCGTCGAGAGCCGCCTGCCCCACGCCGTCCTGGTCGAACAGGATGATCCCCGTGCTGTTCTTGGCCGACAACTGGAAGTCGGGGTGGTCCCACCGGAAATCGATGCCGTTCAGGTGCACCTTGGACAGCCCGATCTCCGCGAAATCGTGCCCGAGCCCGGAATGGAGAATGGCATCGTAGTCCGATCGGCTCCATCCGCCCGTTCCGACGAGCACCCAGCCGTTCTCGATCTCGAGCTCATGATGCGCCGCACCGTCGTGCTGAACCGCACGCCAGACCGCCCGCTCGCACCCGAAGACCTGCAGCGAGTGCCGGGGCAACCACGTGCGAATGTCCTCGAACCGACTCGTGTTGAACGACAGCGGCGTGATCCGGCCGATCTCGACCGGCATGTTGAGCCGTTGCGACAAACTGGCTTGCGTGGCCAGCCGGTACCCGTCGCTACGCAGGTGCCAGGCGTAGCCCAGCGTCGAGCCCACCGACCCCACCACCAGCACCACACTGATCACCGCAAGAATGATTCGATGCCGCAGCATAAGAGACCTTCACTCCACGGCGCAGGCAACCAGGGACCCGCGGCGGGCGGAGCCCGCCCGACGATCTCCATCTCGCCCCATGCCCTCGAACAGGCGAGAATGCCGGTCGGGCTTCACCTGACATCGATGCCCCGCAAGAGCGCCAAAACGCCAGCCCATAGATCGCGCCGAGAAGCGACCGGGCGCGAGTACCGCGCGCGCCTCCGCTAACTCGGCTGCCCCAGCGTCCGCGCCGCTTGCAGGTACGACTCGTACGCTCGACGAACCTCCTGCAACGTGTCGCCGCCGAACTTCTCCACGAAGGCGCGGGCGATCTCGAACGCAACCGCGTTTTCCGCCACCACGCTGGCGGCCGGCACCGCGCAGATGTCGCTCCGCTCGTAGTCCGATCGCTCCGGCTGCCGCGTGACCAGGTTGACGCTGTCACGCCCCTGCAGCAGCGTGCTGATCGGCTTCATCGCCGCCCGCACGATGATCGGCTCGCCGTTCGACATCCCCCCCTCGATGCCGCCGGCGTTGTTCGAACGCCGAACAAACCCGAGACACGGCGACGGCCGGCGCGACTCGTCGAAATCGATTTCGTCATGCACCGCGCTGCCCGGTCGCTCCGCCACGCCGAAGCCCAGCCCGATCTCGACGCCCTTGAACGCCTGGATCGAACCGACCGCCTGCATCAACCGTCCGTCCAACTTGTCCTGCCACCGAGCACACGTGCCGACTCCCGGACACAACCCGTGCACCTGCACCTCGACCGTCCCGCCGATCGTGTCCTTGTTCTTCTTGGCGTCCTTGATCGCTTCGATCATGCGAGGAGCGGCCGCGTGGTCGACGCAGTACACGGCGTTCGCGTCGCGCTGCCTGCGCAGGAAAGCCGGCGACGCATCGAACGGAACATTCGCGTCGACCGGTCCGATCCGCCGGACGAAACCGACCACCTCCACTGCGAACTGGTCGAGAAGGCAGCGGGCCAGCGCGCCGGCTGCCACCCGCGCCGCCGTCTCCCGGGCGGACGCCCGTTCGAGCGTGTTCCGGCAGTCCGTGGTCAGCCACTTGATGCTGCCCGCGAAGTCGGCGTGGCCGGGCCGCGGGCGATGGACGGGCGGCGCCTCGTCGATCCGGAAGTCGCGATTGGCGATCTCCATCGCGATGGGCGAGCCGATCGACACGCCCGCCCGCACGCCCGAGAGAAACGTCACCGCGTCGCTCTCGATCTTCTGACGTCCACCGCGCCCGAACCCGCCCTGGCGACGCCGCAGCTCGGCGTTCATGCCGTCCCCGTCGATCGGGACGCCGGCCGGAAAACCCTCCACCAAGGCGATCAACGCACGCCCGTGCGATTCGCCGGCCGTGCGATAGTCGAGCGTTGCCATGATGGACGGCATCATACGCGCCGCGGAAGGGTGTGCCAATCGTCAAACAGCGGAAGGGGACACGCCCGGCACCAGGCGTCCCAGCCAACGAGCACCCCGCCAGACATGCGCACACACACGCCACCCCGGATGCCGCCGCCGGTAAACGCTCTCCAGGTGCGCCTGGCCCGGAAGCATGACGGCCATGACGTATCGCCAGCGGAACGCCAGACCTCGGGCGGTCAGCACGCCGACCAGTAGCTGCCCCAACGGATGCCGATGATCCCGCGGCGCGTGCCAGAGCGTGAGCCGGTCGAGCAACCCGGGTCCCCGTGCCGTCAGCCCGCAACGGGCCTCGGCGGGCACGAAACGCCCCAACGCCTCCTCGGTCCGCTTCAGTGCAAAACGCAGGGGAAGCGACAGACCCCACGCTGCCGCCCGCTGGACCACTGCCTCCCAGTTCAACACCGCGCGGTATCCCCGCGCGTATCGATGGATGTCGTACAACCAAATGAGTCGGCCGGCCCCGTGCACGGCGGCATGCACGGCCAGATGGATGACCATTTCCTCCGGGCACGGAACCAGAACCTCGGCCCCACCAAAGCGCACTTTCTGCGCGTTCGCCCAGAACGCCTCCGCCGGCACCGACTGAACGTAACGCAGCGGCCGGAACGGGCGGACGTGCAGATCGATCCGGGCCGGCACCGCGTGGTGCGTGAACAGCTCGATTTCGTGGTAGTAGGTCGGAACAAAGTCCGGACGCAGGAGGGCGGCCCCGCGCCGGCAGCCGAATCGTTCGAGCACCTGAAGCGCGCGGTCGAGATCCGCCGGTCGAATCATGAAGTCGATGTCCGACATCGGACGCAGTCGCGGATTATGGTAGATGCACGGGCGCAGGGCCGCCCCCTTGAGCAGGAGCACTGGAATGCCCGCCTCCGCCAAGCCGCGTACGACCGGCGCCACACAACTCTCCAGACGCCGGGTCTGCGACGCAATGGCCGTGGCGCCCGCCCGCAACGCCGCTCGAGCGTCCGCCGGGATCGCCACGCCCGACTCCTCGATGACGTCGTTCAGGATCCCCACCACGCCGGCGTCCTCCGCCCGGTGGACCACCGGCCACCAAGCCTCCTCCGGCAGGTGCGCCAGCCCCCGGCCCAGACACGCCGCAGCCAGTTGTTCGGACACCGGATAGTCCATACGCAGGTTATCGGTCATCCCGCCAGCCGACTGCGGTTCCGGTATGCTGCCGCCACGGGATCGGGGCGATTTCGACGCCCGGCACCCCCCGGCCGGACCGGCCGATCCGGGAAGGGCGGCACGCCCCACGGACCGCATCCGGCCAACCGGGAAGAGCCTTCACTTCGGAGGCAGGGAGTCCGATAGAACCAGTCGACAGGACAGGTTGCGGTGCACCATGAGCGATCAAGAAGCGCACATGAGCCAGACCCGTGGGGACCACCCGCCCGCCGGCAAAGACCGGACCCGCGAGCAGCCCGCCGGCGCCAGCCGCCGCGAACTCGTGCGCGGCGGAATACGGCTCGTCTTCATTGCCCCGGTCCTCAGCACGTTCTTCGCGCACGACGCTCATGCGGCCGGGAGCCGACACAGTTGCTACCCGACGGGGCACGCCTGCCCCGGTGCCGAGCCTTGTTGCAACGGCCCGTGCGCCGTCAACGTCTGCCCCTGACGTGGGGCACAAATCGGCGAGCACCGCACCGCGGCATTCGTCGACCGTGACCAATTGGTTCGGCCGGAGTCTGGATCCACCGAACAGACGAGAGACCTGCCATGGTGATGCTTCGAGCCCTGGTCCTGGGAATCGTAATGACGGCGGCGATGGGAGCGTACGTATCCGGATCGTTGCTGATGGAACACGACGGCGGCTGGCGGGCCGAGTCCGGGGGAACGAACTTTCTGCTCGGACTGTGCGAGTCGCAGGTCATCCCCAGCGCGAAATGCACCGAGGTGCTCGGCAGTCGCTGGAGCGCCTTCGATTTCCATGTCGGCTCCCGCCGCGTGGAAATCCCGACCGCCATGATCGGGCTGGCCTGGTTCACCGGTGTGGCCATCTGGTTCACCCTGGTCGGCCGGATTCCCGCCTGGAGCCGCAAGGCGTGGCGGTTCGTGCTCTTGGTCGCGTTCTGCTCGCTGATGGTCTCGGTGGGGTTCATCGTGCTGATGGTCCTGGCCGTTCGCGGCTGGTGTCCCCTCTGCCTGATCGCCCATTGCATCAACCTGATCATCTTCGTGTCACTGGTGCTGCTGCGACGTGTCTCCCGGTCCCGCAGCGTCCGCCGGACGGCCAGCGGATTGACCGATCCGCCCATCGTGACTCGCATCCAGCGACGCCTGTCGACGGCGGCGTTCGCGGCGTGCTGCATCGCATGCCTCGGCATGTGGTTCTATTACGACGCCGTCACCGAGGCGCAACGCCAATGGCGAAAGGTGTTCGGCATCAAACAGGCCGTCGCCGCGTTGCAGGACGACCGAGCCTTCGTGCTCCGCGAGTATTACGCCGAGCCGACCGTCTACATCCCGCCCCGGACGGGCAACGCACGGGCCAGGCGGACGTCTTCGTCCGCCGACCAGGCGGTGATCGTCGTCTTCACCGATTACGCCTGCGGCGGCTGCCGATGCTTCGAACAACGTCGCCACTGGATGATCGACAGCGTGCTGGGCGACCGCGCCCGCATCACGATTCGCCATTTCCCGGCGGCCGACCCGACCGACAAACAGGAAGCGGCGGGCACGCCGACCGTGCCGGACATCCCCGTATCCCAAGCCAGCCTGGCCGCCGAAGCCGCTCGTATGCAGGGCGGGCAGCGCGCGTTTGAACGGATGCACGCCCTGATCTTCGAAGACCATGCGGCTGATCACGAACGTGACTACGCCGAACTCGCCCGTCGCGCCGGGCTCAACGAACGACGCTTCCTCGCCGACATGGAAAGCGACGCCGTCCACGACATCGTGAGGACGGACGTGCGCGTGGGGCGGCAACTGGGCGTCACCACGACACCGGCCGTGTTTCTGAACGGTCGCCGCGTGCCCGATCTGTGCGTCAACAGCCGCGTCTTCTGGCAAGCCATGGCCGATGAGTTGCAGTCGATCTGGAAGCCCGAAACGCGCAAAGAGCCGGAGCCGCCCCCCATAGTGCCCATGTACCTCACGGGCGAAGCGGATGCGATCGACGAGCTAAGGGAAGGGGATTCGGAGGACGCGGACATGACGCTGGAAAACCCCATGAGCCAGGCGGTACCCCCGAGCACGACCCCGCACGCGTTGCAGGCATCGGTGCCGCCCGAGGGAGACGCCGCCTCGCCACCCTCCCCATCCACGACGCCGCCCGACGCACCGGCGGAACTGACGGGCCCGCCGGCAGAGTTCGCCTATACCGCACGACACGATCCGCTCGTCGCGCCGCCACCCGTCAAGGAAACCGCTCCACCGGCGAAAAAGACCGTTGCCCTAAAACCCGAGCCGCCGACCACCGAGCCAGTCACACCGCCGCCGCTGAGCAAGCCCGCCTACCCGATTCGTAGCCGCGGGCTCTCGGTCCACGAGTTGGACAACGAGGCGCTGATCTACGATCCGGAGACCGGCGACACGCACCGACTCAACGAAACCGCCCTGTTCATCTGGCGGCAGTGCGACGGCGCCAACGACATGGAGGCCATCGCCGTGGCGCTCGCCCACGTCTACGAAGTGACCATGCAGGAGGCCGTCGGCCACGTCGAACGCATCATCGCCGAGTTCGAGGAACGGCGGCTGGTCAAGGTCGAGGAATAGCAGGGCGACGGACCGCCCAGGAGCGCGATCGTGTTGACCCGGTCGGAGCCACGCACACGCCACTTCCGCATCGGCGTGGTTCACATGTCGCTGACCACCACCGAACCACGCCTGCTCGACGAGTACACGTCCCTGTACGACGATTATCAGACCGATCACCCCGGCGGCCGCGCGATCAAAATCGACGTGCGGCGCAGTCCCGTCTCCATCCGACACCGCCGTCGATACCGGATCACCACCGGCGGCACCACGCACTTCGAACCGCACCGCTTCGAGGAAGTATTGCCCTACGTCGAATGGTCACTCAACCTGCAGATCCCGCGGATCATGCCGGAATCCCTGCAACTGCATGCGTCGGCCATGAGGGTCGCCGACGCGGGTGTGATTCTCCCCGGGCACTCCGGCGTCGGGAAATCCACGCTCACCGCCGGACTGCTCGCCCGCGGGTGGCGCTACCTGTGCGACGAGTTCGCCTTGATCGACGCGAACACGCTGGAACTGCAACCCTATCCCCGGGCCATCTGCATCAAACGGGCATCGTTTCCCGCCGTCCGGGCCGTCGGCCTCACCATCCACGGCGGTCGCCGATATGTTAAAGCCGCCAAGGGCCCCGTCGGTTTCATTAAGCCGGGGTCCGTGCGACGCGACGCGATCGGGACGTGTTGTCCCGTGCGGTTTGTCATCTTCCCCAAGTACACGGAAGGGGCCAAACCGGCCCTGGTGGCCATAACCCGCGCCGAAGCGGCGTTCGCCTCGCTGCCGTACTGCTACAACCTCCTCCAGTGCAGCCGCACTGGGCTCGATGTCCTGACCGAGATGATTCGCAACGCCCGATGCTACCGACTGATCGCCGGCGATCTGGAAGCCACGTCTGAGCTGCTGAATGAGTTGGTCGTCGGCCACACGTGCCCGCTGGCGCAGACCGCCTGACGTCGGCCAGCGGAGCGGGGGGCGGGAGAACAGCTTCCTAGGCCGGCGGTCCGGACGCGAGAATCACGAAGAACCAGACGAAAGCGCCAACCACCAAGGCGATCCATGCGTTCATAAGTCTGCTCCGACCTCGCCGAGCCCGTCGGCGGCCGGCACGCCACGCCGCCCTCAGCCTTCTTCTTCCAGACGAGTGCGCGCCTCGTCCAGACTCCCGACGATCTCGAACCAGCGATCCAGGTTGGTCACTTCGAACACGCCGGCGACAAACGACGTGGGGGCAACGAGCACCGCCCGCGCGCCGCTCAGTCGGGCCCGGGTGACGAGGTTGATCAGGCATGTCAGCCCTGTCGAATCCACGAACGTCACGCCCGACAGATCGACGGCCAGCCGGGCTCCCGATTCCGCGACCAGCGGGTGAAGCTCATCCAGAAACAACTGCATGTCCTCGGATCGGATCTCCCCGCTCGCGCAGGCCACTGGAAACGCTCTTGACGTATCAACCTTCAGTTCCATCGCAACTCCTCGCGGTGCCCCGGACGGCGATCACTTTTTCAAATTCCCCATCTGCCTTCGCCGGAGCAACTTCCTCAGGAGAAGATAGTTCTGCCCCTCGTAGTCGGTCACCTCGCCGGACACCACGAACACCGCGTGCGGCGAGCCCTCCACCTCGTACACCGCGTGCTCCAGCATCCGGTTCGGCAATAGCCGGACCGGGGGCTCCTCGAAGGCGGGGCTGTCCGATTCGAACGTGAAGACCCACCATTGCCCCTCCCGGCTGATGCGCCCGGGCCGGTCGATCAGCACAAACCCGTCCGGGTACCGCGCCCGCGGCTTGCGGACCTTGCCATCGTCGTCCCCGGGACCGGTCTGCTCGATCGGGGCGATCGGCACGTTCACCGGCCGATCCTTCTCGAATGCCTCGATGACTTCCTCCTGGGTCGGAGGCGAGGGCACGCCACCCGCCTTCGGTTCGCCGCCGCGCTGATCTGGTGCGACAGCGGGGGGTTGCGTCCCCGGCTGGTCAGCCGGTTTGCCCGGTTTATCAGAACTCGGTCCTGCCTGGCTGGGCTGGGAAGTAGGGCTGCCGCCGGAGGGCGGGGTTTGGGTCATGGCCGCGAACGCAACAGCCCCACCAACGCCCAGCATGCACGCGACTCCTACCCAGTGACTTCGCTGCTTCATTGTTCGCCGAGCTCCGCGGCCGGACACCGGTACTGGGGCGGGTGATCGCACGATGTCCCGCCACCACCACCTATGGATATCGGTCAGGTCAGCGCATCCAGTCCACCTGGCGCACTCTATTGCGTTCCCTCGCGGTTGGCAAGCTGGGCGGGCACATCTGACAGGCGGGAACGGCACGGTCACCGCAGCGGGACAGGGCATCCGGCCGTATCCGCCCGCGCTCGCAAGCGGGCACGGACCGGCCGGGGCGGCGGCCTCGTGAAACGACACCGTCCGACGCCCATGCGAAGCGGCCCCGCGCATCTCACGAGCGCGGGGCCGCCTGGCACCAGAGTTTCAAGGAGGCATGCAATCCTATGCCTTAGCGAATGACAAGGTCAACCGGCATCATGGTGATCACGGATTCGTCGTGAATCAACTGCACCCGAATCAATCCCTGTCGCAACGCCCGGGCACGCTGCGGGTCGATTTCCTGCAGCAACGGGAGGATCACGTCCCGCAGCGGCGAGGAATCGCCGATCAGATTCAAACGCCCCCCGGACGTCTCGCCGAGCGACAGTTCCTGCTCCTTCTCGCCGCGGGAGAACATCTCGATGAGCCGCTCGAGCATGTTCTTCGGCTTGGGCAGCACGCGCACGTCGTACGTACTGACCTTGGCCTGGTCGGCCGCGAACTTGATCGCGTCATGCAACGACCCGAGGCGATCGACCAGCCCCAGCGCGAGGGCCTTCCGGCCGGTGAACACCCGGCCCCCGGCGATCTCGTCCAGCGGCTTGGTGAGTTTCTTTCCGCGGCCCTGCTCCACGTGCGCTTTGAATACCGAGTAGATGTTGTCCATGTAGTCGGTGATGACTTTGCGGTGCTTGTCGGAGAAGTGGCGCGACGTGTTGAACAGGTCGGCATTCTCCCCACGCTGGTACGGGAACCAACTGACACCCAACTTGTCCCACATGCCGGTTGTGACCAGCTTGCCGCCGATGACCCCGATCGACGCCGTGATCGTGGCGTCGTCGGCGAAGATCGCGTCGGCGCCGCAGGAGACGTAGTAGCCGCCGCTGGCGGCCACGTTCCCCATCGACACCACGAACGGCTTTTTCTGCTTCACCCGCTGCGTGGCGTCCCAGATGATCTCGCTGGCCAGCGCCGATCCGCCCGGCGAATCCACGCGAAGCACGACTGCCTTGATGGACGGGTCGCGGGCCGCCTCGTCGAGCGCCTTGCGGATCGACGTGCTGCGGGCCTCGTCGGCACCGCCGAACGGGCTGGGCTCCTCCTCGCCGACCATGATGGGGCCCACGACGTAGACGATCCCCACCGCCGGCTTGGCGGTCTTGGTCGCCGTCTTGGACAGCTCATCGATCAAGCTCATTACCGCCGAGAACAGGTTGGAGAAGTCGAGGTCCGGGCCCTCATCCTCCCCGTACCGGGAGACAAACTTGGCGTGCTGCCCGTAGCGCTCCTTGAGGTCCGCCACGAAATCCTGACGATGCTGCACGGAATCGATCAGGCCCGCCTCGAGCGCCTGCTCCGCCGTGTACGGCCCGTTGTCGATGATCTTGCGTACCTGGGGCTCGTCCAGCCCGCGCGAGTTCGCGATCATGCCCACCAGGCTGTCGTACAGACCGCTGAACAGCCAGTTCATCATCTCCTCGGCCTTCTCGCTCGGCCGTTTGTTCGTCAGCGGTTCGGCCGCACTCTTGTAGTCACCCATCTGGATGAAATCGGGTTCCACGCCGATCTTGTCGAGCAGTCCGCGGAGATACACGGCCTCGCTGTAGAGACCCGTGAGCCACACGTCACCGGTGGGCACGACGCTTACGTGTGACGCCGAGCAGGCGAGACAGTACAAACCGGTGTTCATCATGTCCGCGTGAACGTACACCTCTTTGTCCGCCGCCTTCAGTTGCTCGATCGCCTCGCGCACTTCCTGCAACTGGGCGAACCCCATGATGGGTTTGTCGAACGTCACGACGACCGCCTTCACCGCGTCGTCCGTCCGCGCTTTCTTCATCCGCTCGATTAACTCGTGCAGTGAAATCGGCGGCTTCATCGTGAGCATCAGGACATCGCCGGCCGGCCGCTCCAGGAGCCGTCCGCTCAGTGAAAAGTGCACAATCTTCGGCGTCGTCGGCCCCGACCCGGACAGCCCCGGGATCTGCCCGCTGGCCACCGAGACGATCAGAACCAGACCCAGCAAGGCGACCGCGAGTTGACGAGTAGCTCTCATGGCTGCGAAACCTCCTTCTCGGGCACAAGATATAAGGACAATGGCGTGCGCCTTGCCCTTCGAAAGTCTAACGCACATACTCGGGGCAGGCACGCGATGGCCGGCGCGACGCACAAGTCGTTACACTTGTTTACGTCCGGTCCTGGCGGCGATGCGCCGCCGTGGGCATCACCGGCCCGGTAGGGTGGCGAGCGTCTCCCGACCCGACGACACCGTCCGCGACCGCGCCCGCCGACCGGCCCAGTACACGATGGCGACCGCGACCGCGATCTCCGCCAGCCCGATCAACTGCCACGTGTTGAACGCATCGACCGCGTGGCGACCGCCCACGCGAAGCTTCAACAGACCTTCGACCAGAAGCCAGCCGCCCAGCCAGGCGTACCCGGGCCGCACACCAGGCCGCAAAAGGGCGAGCCAGATGACAAGAACGAGAATCAGCTCACGAAGGAGCGGGAAACACCCGATCCCGTACCCGACCGCGCGAGGAACGTTCAACAACGTCCGCCATGCGATGCGCGTGCCGCCCTTGTCGGATGCGACCAGGCTCTTCGACTTGCGCGGTCCCATCGTCTCGCCGCGATCCGTCTTGACCCATACGTGGGCAAAGTCCGACACGAGGTCCGCCTTGTGCCCCAGCGCACGGTGCAATGAGGCCGCGATCACGGCACGACCGTCACAGTCCTCGCCCCCCTTGTCGAGGACTTCGTCCACCGTCGGGATGTAGTCGGCCACACCCCACGTGTCCCAGTCCCATTCGTACGGCACCTTCTCATAGACAAACTTCTCCACGACGCGAAGCGCCTTCTGCGGCGGAAGCGACGGGGCCAGACGCGCCTTCAACTCGGTCAGCATCGGCTGCAATCGCGGGTTGTCCGGCTCGATGAGCGTGTTGGGGTTCCGCCATCGCTGCACGTTCCGCGCGAGCAGGTGCGGATACGGATACGCAATCAACAACAACGTCAGGGCAACGGCGACTCCCTTCACCGCCCAGCGAACGTACCACGCCCGGTCATGTAGCTTGCGCCACCAACTCATACGCGTCTCCACCAACAGCCCGCGGCAACCTCCAGATGGTGCGACCCGAACCGGCAGGGCGGCATCCCGGGCACCGGCCGACCGTCCCGCCGATCATACTCCGCGTGGCGTGGAGAAGGCACCGCATCGTGCCCGTCCCGCCACGTTCGCGCAAAAAAGCTGGGCCACCTGTGTTACGTGACGCAACAGCAAGATGGCCCATGCGCTGGGATGGGCTAATTAAGACACTAGTATTGTAACTCGTAAAGCGCTACGTGCAACTCTTTTTTTTTTCCGAATCGCGATTGAAGGGGTTTTTTTGGCAGACATTAGCCAGTATTGCGGCGACACTGACCCCATCAGCCGAGTAGGCTGGACACGGTGGACAGGCTAACCACGTAAGCCGCACCGACCTGGAAGAATGGGAAGTGCAGTACTGCTTGATGTGGCGCCGGCGACGTCATGGCGCTGCCCCGGACCCGGGGTCGGACCAAAGCACCGTCCGGGCGTCGAACACCGGGCCGTCCGTGCAGCACAGTCGGTATGCCCACTCATCACCGTCACCGGACCGGACCGGCACCACGCAGGACTGGCAGGTGCCCACCCCGCACGCCATGGCCCGCTCCATGCAGACATAGCATTCGACACCGTGCCCGCCCGTCCAGTCGGCTAACGATGCCAGCATCGGCTCCGGACCACACGCGTACACGACTAGATTGTCGCGCCCGCCGGGGTTGGCGTTCCAATAGGCATCAATCGCGTCGACGACGCGCCCGCGAAAGCCGAGCGAACCGTCGTCCGTGCAGAGCACCGTGGGGACGGCACAGCGTGCAAACTCGATGGCGGCAAACGTGGCTGTCGAGGCATCACGCGGAATCGACAACGCGCGGTCGATTCCAAGGGGTACAAGATCCGCACAGCGCGCGCCGAAAAACGCGGTGGCCGCGATGCCCTCCTCGTTCAACACCTCCGCCATCCACAGTACGGGCGGCAAACCCACACCGCCCGCCGCGAGCCACGCGTTGCGCATCGCCGGCGGCCGCGGCATGCCGTTGCCGAGCGGACCGACCACACTCACCGCGTCGCCCGCTCGAAGGCTCGCCATCCAGCCCGTCGCCGCCCCAATGACGCGGTAGATCACGTCGATTTCCACGTGCCCCGCCGTGCGGCGCAGACCGGCGATACTGAACGCGCGACGCAAATAGAATGGCGCGGCCAGCTCCTCCCGCTCCGGCGTTCGCGGGGCGGCGATCGTCACGAACTGGCCGGGTCGCGCGGGCGGAAAATCCGGTCCCGCCAAGGTCAAGCGGTAATGCTCACGGCAGCTCGCTTGATTTGAAACAGTCTGCCACTGCACGGAAACGGGAACTGAACGCCCGTTTCGGGTTGAAGCATGTTGTGAAGTCATCGCGCAGAATCGTACACAGCAAGAACGTGGAAAAAAAACTTCCGGGATCGGATCAGATCCAAGCCCGGAAGCGCGCCACGGCTATTCAAGCCGCAAATTCGGGAGGCCAATGGTGGTCAACGTCGAAGACCAAGCCGTTGCTTTCACCGAGCGGAAGTCTAACAGAGGGCACATCCCTTGTCAACGAGAGAAACGGATTGGGCAAAAAAGAAACATTGTATCTAACTTCAGTATACACACAGAGTTACGAATCCGCGCGGTCGGGGCGGGGAGGGCATCTCACAAACCTTGCTGTGGCTTGAGGTTGAGTGGAACTGCCATATTGGCAGTGCGGCGCGCGCAAAAATCCGTAAGTGCTGCTTCTATTCCAATGCCCGTGGCAGACGGAACGGGGTGGTCGAGCCGTTTTCGTACGGGCCCGAATCGGATGGGGTGCGATGGTGGTGTCGCGCCGTTTTGGCGGCGTGCCCGCGGCGGTCAACGCGTATCGCGCGGGGGTCGGTCACGGGCGCCGTTTTCGCAACTCGATTCCTCGTACCACGCGACTGACAGTTAGGGTAGCGCGATAATACGTGCAGTCCGCGAGGAGCGTCAGCTTGAGAAGCGTGCAACGGGACGCGACCCGGACGGGCGTGCAATCGGTCAACAATTGATTGCAGTGCAACGCGACACGCGCCGGTGGGGTTCCAGCCGAGTACCTGAATCGTGGTTCGGTATCACTCGCGCTGGGACCCCGCATCTTGCGCTGATCATAGTTTACACAGGGCGGTGCATTCCAGCAAAATCCGGCGAGGGCCACACAAAACGGCGCGGGCCGGGCAAGGCGGGCCCTGATCGTCGAAGCGGCAAAGCGACCCCAACGCTCGCCGGGCGGCTTGACGCACGGGAACGCTGGCCGTTCAATTGCCGGCACGCAGGTTCCGCGAATGGCGGGAGGACGGCATGGCACTCGATCAGTGGAACATTGAACCGGCCAAGCGACGGTGCTCGGTCACCGGCGACGAGTTGGGGGAGGGGCAGGAGTACTACGCGGTTCTGTTCGAGGACGGCGAGAGCTTTCGCCGCGAGGAGTACGCGATCGCTTCCTGGTCGGGGCCTCCCGACGGCGCGTTTTGCCATTTCAAATCGCGGGTTCCGGTCAAGGCCAAGAAGCAGCGGCTGCTGGTGGACAACGAGATGCTCATCCACTTCTTTCTTCGGCTGGCGGACACGGACGACGTCGCGAAGACCCGCTTCCGGTTTGTGCTGGCCCTGATCCTGATGCGCAAGCGGCTGCTTAAGTTCGAGCAGACGCAACGTCGCGACGCGGAGGAGTGGTGGCAGATGCGACTGGTGCGTGACACCGCCGACGGCGCGGCGTCCAAGGATGACGTGCAGTGGGTACGCAACCCGGACCTCGATGATGACCAGATCGAAGCGGTCAGCCGCGAACTCAGCGTCATCCTGCACGGTTCGGATCAGATGGTGGACCCGGACGCGGATCCGGAGGCATTCACGGCGACGGATGAGCCCGCCGGCGGAACCGATCATGACTGAATCGGCGTACCCGCAATCCTGGCGGCGCGGTCGGGCACACCGGGCGGTCGTGGTGGTCGCCGCCTGCGTGCTGTTCACCGGCCTGCCCGGCTGCCCACCCGAAGGTCCCAGGCAACCGGAGATGGGGCCGATAATCCCACTGCCGGATGCGATTGTCACGGTCAACGCCAACAACCAGGCGTTCGCCGGCGGCCTCCAGGGCACCGGGATCGCCCGCGGCCATTTCAAGGACCGGGACGGCAAGCGGCGCAGCTTCGACTGTGACGCCAAGCTTCTGGTCATTCCTCCGTTCCATCTGCGCCTCGACCTTCAGAACCTCGGGCAAAGCCAGGTGCTGTTCGGATCGAATGACGAGATGTACTGGCTGCACATTGTGCCGGAGATCGACACCTATTGGTGGGGCCATTATGCCGCGCTCAACAAGGCCGACACGGACGGGCTCGCGATTCGACCGGATATGGTGGTCGAGGCGCTGGGCATTCAGCAGATGGTGTCGGACACGCGGGGCACGGCCGGCCCGTTTCAGCGTGTGGTCGGCGAGTACCAGCAATGGTTGTTCGTCGTCTACGACGAGAAGGGGCAGGGCGTCCTGCACAAAGAGTACTGGGTGCGTCGCGCGGAGCCGCGGGTGATCGAACAGATTCTGTTTCGGGACCATCTCGGGCGGTTGATCATGCGTTCGAGCTTGAGTGATTATCGGCCGTTCGGTGAGGGCGGGTCGTGGATTGCCCACCGCGCCGATGTGGACTGGCCGCTCGAAGACGGCCATATGCGGCTGTCCGTTCGGAACTGGAGCACCAACCCCAAGCTGACCCCCGAGGCCCGCGCCTTTATCGCCCCGCACGAGCGCGGCAAGACCTTCCGTCGCACGATCTGCATCGACGACGAGGGATCCTAGAGTCGCAGGCCCCGTCTTATCGGCTCCACGCAAGCCTTCGACGATCCCCGGTCTTTCCCCACTTCGATGTCGCTATAAGACGCCGTCCGGGCATACCCATTTCGCGCGCGAGCGATCCGAATCGTACATTAACGAGCGGTTCCGGGATGGCCTGAAACGGGGGCGCCATTGACGGCGCGCAAGTGGCAGAGTCAAGGGGAGAGCGACTGAGATGGAAGATCTTGCGATTGAGATGGATTGCATTCGCGAGGAGCTGTGCGACCTGCTCAGCCGGTACGAGGAAGCTGACGCGGTGGAGCAGCGTGCCATCGCGGAGCGATGCGAGCAGTTGGGCGGGCAGGTCCAGGACCTGGTCGGAATGTTGAAGTTCTCGCTGCTCGAACTGCGGCGAGAAGCCCACGAGGCGGGGGGCGAGATGATCGACCAGTTGGACCAGGTGGAGGAAGTGACGGACCTCGGTCTGCGTACGATCCACGCCGCCGGCCTGGAAGTCGCCCGTGCCATCCGCTTCCTCCGAGAAGTCTGGGACGAGTCGCCGCCGACAGACGAGTTTGCGTGAGCGAGTCGGCCGCGGAGACCGAAACAGCAAGCATACGAAGCCGGTGAGAGCGCGCCGTCCACGCGTACTTTCGCCGGTTTTTTCATAGGCGGGGCGAAGCGACGCCGTATAAGACGGTGTCACGCCATGCCACCCACGCCGCCGGCGCGTCCTCTCCGATAAGTCGACCCGGCTACGGCCGATTCCCACCTGGCACGACCATGCGGTGATTGCCGGCTCGGGCGGTCATGACGACGGCGGCCCGCGCCGCCACTGCACGTCCGCAATGGAAGTGGGGGGTCGTGCCGAGGGAATCCCCCATCTTCTCAGACCCTGACTGCGTTCCGTGCCGAGGACCGGTTTGCGGACTAACTGCTTTATTGGCAATGACCTGCGCCGTCCTCCGTTGCGTCAAGTCTGCCCGCGATCACACCGATACCGGGTGGGGGAATCATCGCGAGTCGAAACGAGTTGCGGGTCCCATGCTGACACCAAGACCCAAAGTTCTGATCGTGGACGACGAGTCGGCCGTACGGGCCGTGCTGGCCGACGTGCTCGGTGACGGGGACGAGCAATCATGCGCGACCTGTGCGTCGGGCTCGGAGGCGTTGCAGCGGCTGAGGCGCGAGTCGTTTGACGTGGTGCTGGCGGACGTGTGTATGCCGGGGATGGGCGGGCTGGAACTGCTGGACGCGATTGTGCGCCGTGAGCCGCATCCCAGTGTCATCGTGATGACCGGGCGCGGCAGGGCGGGCACGGCTTCGCAGGCCCAGCAGCGCGGCGCGTTCGGGCTCATCGAGAAACCGCTCGACCTTGCCGAATTGCGATGGATGATCGAGCGGGCGGTCGTGCCGGCCACCCCGTCGCCGGCGAGCCACGCGCCCGTCCGATCGCCGAGCGAAGAGCTGCAGCAGACGGTATGGAAGTTCACACCGGAGTTGACGGCGGATGCCGATCCGTCGCTGAGCGAGACCGTCGGCCCGGACGAACGCCGGGTGAAGCAGTTGTACGTGGAGTCGATCCGCGCGCTGGTGGGGGCGGTCGAAGCCAAGGACCCGCACACCGAGAAGCACTCGGTGATCGTGAGCTACTACGGCGACATCATCGCCCGCCGGATGGGGCTGTCGCGCGAGCAGGTGGAGACGATCAAGACGGCCGCCATCCTGCACGACATTGGCAAAATCGGCATCCCGGACGCGATCCTTCAGAAGCCAGGACCCTTGACGGCCGCGGAGTTCGAAGTGGTCAAGTGGCATCCAGTGCGAGCGGTGCAGATCCTCGGCCACGCCAGTTTCCTGCGTAACGAACTCCCGCTGATTCTGCACCATCACGAACGCTACGACGGGCGCGGCTACCCGGACGGCTTGTCGGGCAACGCCATCCCCATCGGGGCGCGGATCCTCGCCGCCGCGGACGCCATCGAGACGATGCTCGCCCGCCGCGCCTATAAACCGTCGGGCGATATTGCGTACGTCCGGCACGAGCTCATGGTCGGTGCCGGGGGCCAGTTCGATCCCGCCGTGGCCGCCGTGGCAACGGCGTGGCTCGACGAGTCACCGGGCGCCGTCGTAGTGCACCCGACAGAAGCGGGATCGCCTTGACGACGCCAGGCCAGCCGTCCGCCTCCGCCGCTCTGCGTCTCCGTCCTCTCGAGCGATCCGCCTTGCCTGGTGTCCCCGAAGAGGTGTACACTATCGCCAGCCTGTGGTGGGCGTCGCGCCGTCGGCGGCGTGCCCGGCATGCCAACTCCGCGGCCCGTATCACGCGAGCTCCAGGAATCGTGGCTCGTCGTGTGAGTATCGCTGATCATGACTACCCGAAACGTTCGCTCACTCCTGATCCTGTTCGGGTTCGTCGGGATCATCTTTGTCGTGGCGATCTACTGGTGGGTGATCTCGGCGTGGCCCGGCCACACGGCGGCCGAGCAACAGCTTGCCGAACACCGCGCATCGATGCAGCACAACCTGGTTGATCCGGAGCGTGCCCGGCGGGCGGTGGCTTCTGACAGCGTGATCGTCATGCAGATCGATCGCTATTTCGCCGAGGTCGGGCGATACCCGACGGCGCTGTCCGAGGTCGTCGGTGCGTCGGCGCCGCCGCCGGCCGACAGTGTGTGGCGCGGTCCGTACCTGACGAACCCAGACCTGGCCAAGGACCCGTGGGGGCGGCCCTTCCAGTACCGGTCGCCCGGCGCGCACAACACCGAATCGTACGACCTGTGGAGCGCAGGAGCGGACGGAGTCAACGGCACGGCGGACGATATCGGCAATTGGTGATTACCGCGTATTCGGGCCCCGGACTCGCGACTCGTTGACGGGCGGCCCGTCAACGCCGGCGGGGCCGGCGCCCTAGTCGTCCACGGTGGGTTGATCGACGTCCGGTTCGTCAATGTCGGTGGGGGGCGCGGCCGGTTCGGCAAGCGCAACGTAGACGCCGTGGTCGATGACCTCGCGGAGCAGGTACCTTTCCATGGCCGGGTCACGGCCCAGGGGGATCCAATAGTCATCCTGGCGCCGGAGCTGCTTCTGACCGCCGACGCCTGGTACTTCCTCGCCGAAATAGCGCAGGGCCATTGCCGAGTTGTTGAACTGGCGTTCAGGGGCGGACAGCCGTTCGACGTTGACGGTCACGTAGACGGAGACGGTCAGCGGCTCGGCGTCATCGGACTGCATCTCGACGGCAGCTCGCCGCCGGACGGTGTGCAGCGACGCCTCGGCGAAATCGTATCCGCTATCGACATCGTGCCGCCAGAACTCGAAAAACTGCTGCGAGGTCACGGGGAAGGTCGTGATGATGCCGGCCCGGCGGTTGACCCGATCCAGGTCGAAGCGGTTTTGCCGCAGCACGGCCTGGCAGATGCCCCAAAATTCATCCATCTGCTCGGCGTCGGACATGATGAACGCCTGACTCGTGGCTTCCAGCGCGGTTTCACGCTGCAACTGGCAACCCACCGTAAGAGCCAGGAGGAATCCGAACACGGGAACCAACGTCATCCGAGTCATCGGTGTCAATGATAGGCGCCCCGGCGGGTCATGCAAGCACGAACCAACAATCGCTTACGTACTCGCACAATCGCCCCCGGGCCGCCCCCCCGCCTGACGAGCGACGCCGCGCCGGCGTCCCACGCCGATGGCGGCGGGTTTGAAGTCCCCGCTCGATGGAAGTACCATGCGGCATTGCCATGAGTCAGAGCGGCAGCGCGATTCCGGCGTCCACCGCGCGGTGACCGGTTCCCGTTGGAATCGGTGGTCGCGGCTCAAGACCGAATAGTGAGGATCATCCGTGCGACACTGGCGTCTCGAGTTCGGCCCGTTGATACTGAATGCGATGATCGCCGGCTTGTCATTCGGCCAGGCGACCGGCCCATCGTTGTCTCGCGACGACGAGGCCCGGCTCGAGCGTTTCCGCCAGATCATCGAGAACCCCGACGACAGTATGAGCACCCGTCGCGTGCAAGCGGAAGAGCTGCTGCGGACGCCCTGGTCGGCGGCGGCGGCGCTGGCGGCGGACCTCCTCGGCTCCGGTTCGGACCCGTCCACGAAGATCGCCATCTGCCAGGCCATCGCATCGGTGGGGGCGACCGATCCCTCGCTGTTGACCCAGCAGCACGGCGGACTGGTCGAACCGCTGATCCGCCTGCTGGGCGACTCGACGGAAGCCGTTTCGGCGCGGGCCGCCGAAGCGTTGGCGGCGTTTCCGGACGGTGGCGTCACCGAACGACTGGGGGCGCTGGCGGCGAACCACGATGAAATGACGCCGCGTCGGCTGGCGGCCATCGAAGCCCTCGCGATGAGTGCCTACAAGCGGGAGGTGGTCCGTCAGCTCGTCCAATTACTCCCGGGTGAGAATGGCGAAATCCAAGCACGGGTGCTGGCCGCGTTGCGTACGGTATCCGACCACGACTGCGGCACCGACGTCGCGGCATGGCAGACCTGGTGGGAGCGGCAGGAGGCGGGGTTCACCGACTCCCAATGGCTCGTCGCCCGGGTCAAGCTGTTCTTCGATCGCCTGCGACAGACCCAGCGCGAACTCGTCACGCAGCAGGCCGAACACGACCAGCGGTACGCGACGCTCGCTCAACGAACCACCGATCTGTTACGCGATCATTATCGCCTCGTGCAGCAGCCGGCCCAGAAAGCCGACCTGCTCACTCGCTGGCTGGCCGACCCGCTCGACGTCTACCGCCTGGCGGCCTTGACCATCATCAGCGAGGAGATCCAGGAGGGTCGTCTGCCATCCGAGCCCGTCGTGAGTCAGGTCGTGCAGGGGCTGACCCACCGCGCTCCCGAAATCCGGCGGACGGTGTTGGGCATCCTCGGCGCGTTGAGCGACCCGTCGAACACCAACGCCGTGCTGAGCCTGCTGGCCGAGGAGCGAGACGCGTCCGTGCGGCAGACGGCGTTCCGCGTGCTCGGGCAATTGCGCAGTCCGGAGGCCATCCCGGTTCTGGTCCGCGAGATTGCCGTCACCACCGGCGCCGACGCCACTCCCGGGTGTGTGGCCGAGGCGGCGGCGGCGCTCGCCCTCATTGGGGCGAAGGGCAAGCTGGACTCGGCGGCCGTGGCCGAGGTGGTCCCGGCTCTGGCCGACCGGTACGCACAGACCCCGGCCACCGATCGCCACCTGCGATCGTCGCTGTTGCGGGCGATGGCCAGCATCGGTGCCCCCGAGTTCGGGCCGATCTTCGCGGCAGCGCTCGAGAGTGAGCAGCCGGACGTGCTGCTCCCGGCGATCGACGGCTGCATGGTGGTCGAGGATCGCGCCAACCTGGAGCGAATCATCGCGCTGACCGGGCACAGCGATCCGCGGGTCCGCGCGGTGGCCCTCCGTGCGGTGGGCAAGCTCGGCGGCGAGCCGGCGCACCTGGAAGTCCTGCTGAGTCGATTGAATCCGGCCACCGAGTCGAACGAAGGGGTCCGCGCGGCGGCATGGGAGGCGTGGCAGCCGCTGGTGGACCGGAAGCCCGCGGCCGACCAGTTGCAGTGGGCGGATCGGCTGCGCGAGGTGCCGGAGCGCTACGTCGAATACCTGCTCGCGATCGTCACCCGGGAGGCCGGGCACAATCCGCCGTCCGCGGAGTTGGCCGAGGGGCGACGTCGGCTGGCGACTTACTACGGCGAGGTGGGAAACCATGCCGCGGCGTTACCATTCTGGCAGCAGTTGTACGCGCAGCTCCTGGCGACAAGTGATCCGCAGGCGGACGACGTGGCCATTCAAGTGCTCACCACCGCACTGGCCGCCGCCCAGCACGCCGTGGTCACGGAGATCCTGACGCAACTCGCCACGGCCAAGCCGTCGGTCAAGGCCCGGGCCAGCCGAACCGTCGCGGACTTCATCAACGCCCAGAAACCGCTCCTCGAGCCGGCGGCATTGATGGCGGTGGTGGAGGCGGTGGCGGCCGCACCGCTCTCGGAATACGACGAGGCGTTTCGCACCTTCATTGCCGACGTACGCAAGAGCATCGTGCTGCCCCAGCCGGTTCCCACCACCGCACCGGCGAAAGCCGCGTGATACGTCCCGCGCCGCACGGATCGCCGCGTGCAGCGCCCCGTCAGTAATGAACGCCGCGCGAGCGATGGCGCGGGTGGGCTTTGTATTCCGGTTGCTGACCGCGATTCCAGAGCAGGTAGTCCAGGTCCTTCGCGCAGGCGTGCCGGCCCTGTTCCCGCAAGACACGCACGATCTCTTCCACGGCGGTCAAGCCGCAGGCGCGGATTTCGATCTCTTCCGGCGAGCCGAGCGGTATAACCTCCTCCCGGTTGACGCGGTTCACCAACTCACCCGCAAAGTGCAGCACGCCGTCCACCCGCAGCACGTGCGGGACGAGATTGTCGGCGAAAATGGTGAGCTGATCGAGATCATCGAACCGGCCCCAGGGGTGATCGTGAAAGGCCAGCGACAGGTCGGCCGCGGTGATCTGGGCCCGCTTGAAAAACGGCACCCGCATGTCGCGATAGCGGTGCACGTCCCGATAGAAGGGCATGTTCTCAAGTTCGCGGACCAGACGTGCGGCCGAACCGCCGGCGGCGGCCACAAGGTTGGCGAAGGCGCCGCCGTGGTGCTCGATGACAAACTGACCGAGGTCGCGCAGGGCGTGCCCGAACAGAGTCATCAGCTCGCCGGCCAGCGGTGAAGGGGCGTCCGTCTGGCCGAAGATATCGGCGCACCGGGCAGGCGTCATGGCCAGCAGGTCATCCGGCGTCACGGCGTCACGTGCTTCAAACCAATCGGACAGCGCGGATGCGACGGTGCGGTAACCGGACAGCCCGGGCCGCTTCCGGATGTGGGGGAAATACCCTGAGCCGAAGTTAATGGCGTCGAGGGTCAGCACGAAAGCCAGTGTCTTGTCCGGGTTGTCGCGGTAGTGGTGGGCCGGATCGAGCGAGGCCGCCTGCGTGTCGAGCGGCAGCGATCCGGCATAGGCCGGGATGCGGTCCGCGTCGATATGGACGAATTCAGCCTGGTCGGCCACGGCGCGGCAGGCGGTTCGGATGGTGGCGAAGAGGCTCACGGCGACTCCGATGCCAGTTTGTCTTAGAATGCGACGCTTGATCCGTTCAGGCGCGGCCCGGTCAGGGCACCGTTGCCGGCGACGGTGTGGAGGTCTCCCGAGAGGAGTTCCATGTACCAGCCCGGCTTCAACGTGGTCAACAACGTGCCCGGCTCCCGCAAGTCGCCGTGCTTGTTGATGGCCACGAGCAGCGCCTCACCGCACCGCCAGGCAGGCGGCGTGCACGATACCGTACGACCGGGCAACGTCAAGCAGAATACAGTGCCCCGCCAGCCACGGTCGGATTGCCACAACGCTCCGCAACAGCGGCTTGAAGCCC
This sequence comes from uncultured Phycisphaeraceae bacterium, assembly GCA_964495075.1. Lineage (GTDB taxonomy): Bacteria > Planctomycetota > Phycisphaerae > UBA1845 > UBA1845 > JAFGJQ01. Next base: position 188,417 of record CAZBUJ010000001.1, on the reverse strand, counting down.
CGCACGAACCCCCGCCCATGCGCCTGATGAGCAGATACCAGTACTGAAAAGAGTGCCGGCCGTCTTTCGCGATTCGCCATTCCTCAGCCTTCGACCTTCGCCCGCAGCGGGACGTTGGACATCAGCGGCGTGCCGCGCCGTCGCCGCCGCGGCAGCCGGTTGCCCAGAAAGCTGCGGAGGAGGATCCCGAACCGGTAGAAGTTACGCCGCCAATCGAAGCTTCCGCTGATCAGGGCAAACGTCCCCTTGGACAGGATCCCGAGCCGCAACAACCCGAGCCTGGTGAACTCGGAGATTCCCAACGGCTTCAGGTCGATGCCGAGGTAGTCCTTGTTACGATCCCAGTTGCTCAGGACCTGGTCGGCCGACCGCAAGCCGTGGCGCTCGACGATGTCGTACAGCGGGGCCCCCGGCATCGGGGTGGCGATGGACCACGTCATGTACCGGATCCGGCGGCGCAGGAACTGCTTCCACGACCACACGAGCGAATGCAGCGCCTCGCGCGGCTTCTCCCACCGCAGCTCGCCCTTCGTTTCCCACAGGTTGAACGCCATCATGAACAGCAGCACGCCCACGTCGTGGCGTTTCAGCAGCGTGAGGCAGTGCTCGACCTGCGCCAGCGTGACCCGCTTCTCGATGCCCTTGAGCACACGGTCGTTCGCGCTTTCGCAGCCCAGGTGGACGAGCCACATGTTCATCTTGCGGAAGAGCCCCGCCAGTTCATCGTCCACCGGCCACGCCCGCAGGTTGCTCTGGAAGTAGAGGTCCTTGTGGCCGAGGTCGATGATGGCCTGGCAGACCTTTTTGGCCCACGGCAGCGTCGTGTTGATTTCGTCGGAGACGATCTTGATCTCGCGCACCCCGAGCCGGTAGAGCCAGTCGACCTCGCCGGCAATGTTCGCCGGCGATCGCATGCGCACGTGCGGCTTCGACACGCGCCAGACCGGCAACGAGCAGAACGTGCAGTGGAACGGGCAGCCGCGACTGATGACGATGCACGACTGGCGAGCGGACTTGCAGTAATGCTGGCCGGTGAACTTCGTGAAGTCGATGCGTTCCCAGGCGAGATAGGGCAACGCATCGACGTCGTCGATGGTGGCTCGCGGCGGCGTCTGGACGATCCTGTGGCCGTCGCGCAGCATCAGGCCGGTCGTCCGGCGGAAGTCGCGGTCGCCGGCCTGCACCTTCGTGACCAGTTCGGCGAGCAGCGTTTCGCCTTCGCCGACGGCCACGAGGTCGGCCCGCGTCTTTTCCAGGACCTCGCGGGCGGCGGCGGTCGGATGCGGGCCGCCCGCGACCACGAGCACCTCCGGAAACCGCGCCTTGACCTGGTTGATCGTCTCGTACGCCACCCGCTGGGTGAGGAACGCGAAGCTGATGCCGTAGATGGCCGGCCGCTCGCGGGCGATGATCTCTATGTGATCCTCGATGGTGTGGAACGGGTCGAGGAAGACGATGTCGTCGTCTTGCAGGTCGGTGTGGGCGCGCAGATACGAGATCAACTGCAACAGGCCGAGGTTGGGATAGGCCTTGTCGTAGTCGTCGCTCCGGGCCGGCGGATCGACCAACATGATCTTCATGGGCGGCCCCCGCAATACGTCTGTGGTTCTGCCGCCCGGCTGACTGGACCGACGGCGTACCCATGAACGGGTTATCGGAAACCCCCGCGTGGCACTGGTGAATGGAAAAGGTATCCCGATCCTGGACGCCCGCACGGCGACGACAAAAGGGCGGCCCTCGGGTGGGACCGCCCCATTGCGTCGTGCGGACCGCGGCGGGCCGTGCCTACTCGCGAACGGAAACCCGCGAGTTGTCGGCCACCAGCAGCTCGTACAGCAGCTCCACGTCCTCGTTGTGCATGCGGATGCAGCCCATGGAGCAGTTCTTGCCGATGCTGTCCGGGGCGATGGTACCGTGCAGCCCATAGCGTTCCTGGCCGACCGCATCGCCGCCCATGCCTTTCAGCCCGATCCAGCGGGTGCCAAGCGGGTTTTTGGGGTCACCGCCGGGGATGATCACTCCACCGCGCGGCGGGTAGAATTGCGGATTCACCAGTTTGTTGGTGCAGATCCATTCGCCGGTCGGCGTGCTCCCGTCGGCCCCGAGACCTACCTTGTACCTCCGAACGCAGGTGTCCTGCAGGTAGAGGTCCAGATCGAACGTGGACTTCGAGACGGTCGCGTGAAACGGGCCGTGGATGATCTTGATCCGCCGACCCGCGCGGATGCGACTCTTGTCCTCGATGCCGTTGATGCGGGCCAGCAGATCGTCGGTGATGTTGTGCCGCTTGGCGATTTTGGCCAGGCTGTCGCCCGTCTGAATGACGTACGCGTCGGTCAGCGGATCGTCAGGCAGGATGCGGTTCGAGAAGATCGTCTCATCGCAGACCGCGGCCAGCGCCTCGCGGATGACGTCCGCATCGCCGTCCGACGGCCCGACCGCCAGCGCCTCGACGAACCGCGTGCGGGCCGCCACCAGGCCGTCGTTGGCCAACGCGTCGCGACCGAGCTTGAGCAATCGGGCCGCTTCGTGAGGGTTTCCGGCCACGGGCGGCCGGGTCACGGTGCCGGTCGCCGCCGCCACACCGGTCGCGGCCGCGGCGGGCACGCTGGGACTGCCCGCGGCCGACAGGGCCGCATGGTTGGCGGTCAACTCCGGCTCGGGTGTCGACGGCTCCGCCGGCAGAGCGTTCGAATCGGCCCCGGACACCGCCTGGATGCCGGTTTCCGATTGCGACTTCAGGTAGGCCCCGACCGCCAGCACGATGACGGCGATCGTGAACAGCACGAGCGGGCTCTTGGATCGTCTCTTTCGTCGCGTAGCCACAACAAATCCTCCGAAGTCACAGCAGCGTGAACCATCGATTCCGCGCGGACCCGGCCCGAAGACCTGCGCGGCACCTTCCCTGTACCATAGATTATCGACCCATCTCCGCAAGAAGCTTACCTGCAAGTTCCGCGATCTGTTCAAACTCCCCAGGCAGGAAGGGCGTGTAATTGCCTGCGAATATGTCGGTTACGCGGGACACTGGGGTGGGCGTCAGGCGAACCGCCGGACCTTGCATTCGGTAACCAGCATGTTGATGCGGACGTCGAGGGTATCGGCGGGCACGGATTCGGTCATCTGGAATTCGAACGCCACCGCGCACGAGACGCCGCGGAACTCCGGGTGGGCGAGAAAGCGGTCGTAGAAGCCCCGGCCGCGGCCGAGCCGGTTGCCCTGCTCATCGAATCCCAGGCCGGGCACGATCACCAGATCGATCATCGAAATCGGGATCGGCGGCCCACTGGTCGGCTCCCGGATGCCCAACTGGGTGATGACCAGATCCTGCGTGAGGGAACGGATCTCGACCGGGAGCATGCGGCGCTGTTCCCAGCTCACCTTCGGGGCAAGGACCCGTTTTCGATCCTGCCAGGCGCGCAGAATCAGGTGCGTGGTATCGACTTCGTGCGGCAGTGACAGAAACGTCATCAGGATCTCCGCCTTGACGTACTCGGCCTGCGAGGCGAGTCGTTCGCACACTTTGGCCGACATCGCCTGCACCTCGGCCGGTGACAGCCCGTCGAGTCGTTTACGAAGTTGTTGCCGAAGCGCTTTCTTCACGGTTGTTCTGGCCGCGTGGGGGTCGACTCCGGACACGGCGCCGCGCGGAGTGTCCGGAATCGGTCGAGGTATTGTTTCATGCGCGCCTCTTGTCCGCGGTCGTTTGGTTCATAGTAGCATCGGTCCACGCCCAGGTAGTCCTGGCTCACCACGGCGTCCGGGTAACTGTGGGGATACTGGTAATCGGCGCCGGCGCCAAGCCGGGCAGCCCCGGGGTAATGACTGTCCCGCAGATGGACCGGCACGGGAACGGTGGCGCGGTCCCGCACATCGCGGGCCGCCGTCCAGATCGCCATCGCCGACGCGTTCGATTTGGGGGCACAGGCGAGGTAGATGGCAGCTTGAGCCAAAGGCAACTGACACTCCGGAAGTCCGATAAACTGCGTGGCGTCGGCGGCGGCCTGGGCCAACACCAGCCCGAACGGTGCCGCATTCCCGATGTCCTCGGCGGCCGCAATCACCAGGCGACGGGCGATGAACCGCGGATCTTCGCCGGCCTCCAGCATGCAGGCCAGCCAGTACACGACGGCGTCCGGGTCACCGCCGCGGATCGACTTGATGAACGCGCTGATGACGTCGTAGTGCTCGTCGCCGGTCGCGTCGTAGCGAATCGCCTTCCGCTGGATGGAGTCCGCCGCGACGGCCAGATCGATCACGAGCCGTGGTGCGCTGCCGCCGGTCTCCGCCTGGGAGCGGGCGGCCACCTCGAGGGCGGTCAGGGCCCGGCGTGCGTCGCCGTCCGCCACCTCGGCAAGATAATGCGCCGCTTCATCGGTGAGTTCAATAGGGAAGTTCCCAAGCCCCCGGGCCGGGTCGGCCACGGCCCTCCGCAGTAGTCCGACCAGATCCGCCTGGGACAGCGGCTCGAACTGGAAAATCTGGCTGCGGGATACGAGCGGGGCATTCACGGCAAAAAACGGGTTCTCGGTGGTGGCCCCGATCAGGATCACGATCCCGTCCTCCACGTCGCCCAGGAGAACATCCTGCTGCGCCCGGTTGAAGCGGTGCAACTCGTCGATGAACAGGACGGTGCGGCGCCGATCCGTTTCCACACGCCGCCGGGCGGCGGCGAGGATCTCACGAATCTCCTTGACTCCGACGCCGGCCGCGTTGACTTCGACGAAAGTCGCCCGGGTCATGTCCGCGATGATGTGGGCAAGGGTCGTCTTCCCGCTGCCCGGCGGGCCGTAAAAGATGGCGCTGCTGAGCCGATCCGAGTGCAACATCCGGCGCAGAAGCTTGCCCTCGCCCAGGAAGTGCTCCTGCCCGACGAACTCGTCCAGCGTACGCGGCCGCAGCCGGACGGGCAACGGCATGACGGAGCGGAGGTTTCGCTCCCGTTGTTCGCTGAACAGGTCGGCCACGGGGATGCAGGCTCCTCTGGAAGGACCCACCGATTCGGTAGACGAAAAGTAAATTATAGGCCCTGGCACGGGCCGGGACACCCGACAAATCGCGATCCGGTTGAACCGGGGCCGCCGCGGGGCCGTTACTGTGGTAGCGTCTGCCGCCCGATTGACACCGCTGGCCGGGCGGAGACAATTCGCCGGGTTATCGATCCGACCGGAACCGACGGGGGGTGTTGCATGTGTGGCATCGTGGGCTACGTGGGAGCCAAGGCGGCCCTTCCGATCCTGATCGAGGGTCTCAAGCGCCTGGAGTATCGCGGGTACGACTCGTGCGGCGTCGCCCTGGTGAACAACGGGCGCACGGAGGTGCACAAATCACAGGGCCGCATCTCGGTGCTGGAGCAGAAACTCGATATCGAGGGTGAGCGGAGCACGCTGGGCATCGCCCACACGCGGTGGGCCACCCACGGCGCCCCCAACGACGTCAACGCGCATCCGCATTGCGACGCGTCCAAACGCATCGCGCTGGTCCACAACGGCATCGTCGAAAACTACCAGCCGCTGCGGACATACCTGGAACAGCAGGGGGCCGAATTCGAAAGCGAGACCGACAGCGAGGTGCTGGCCCAACTGATCGGTTCGTTCTACGACGGTAACCTGGAGAAGGCGGTCCGCGAAGCCGTGCGCCAGGTACAGGGTACGTACGGCATCGCGGTCGTCTGCGCCGACGAGCCCGACGTGATCGTCGTCGCCCGCCGAGGTAGCCCGCTCATCCTGGGCGTGGGCAAAGGCGAATATGTCGTCGCATCCGACGCGTCGGCCATCCTGGAGCATACGACGCAGGTCATCTATCTCGGCGACAACGAAATCGCCCGCCTGACGGCGGACGGCTTCCGCACCACGACCTTGGACGCAGAGCCCGTGACCAAGGAAGTCCAGGAAATCGAGTGGTCGCTCGAGCAGATCGAACTCGCCGGCTACGGCCACTTCATGCTCAAAGAGATCGTCGAGCAGCCCGAATCGCTCAGCATGTGCCTACGCGGCCGGTTGGACTTGCGGGAAGGCGCGATCCACCTCGGCGGCCTGCGGGATTGCGCCCGCGAGCTGACACGATCACGCCGGATCATCCTGACGGCATGCGGCACGGCGTGGCACGCGGCCCTGGTGGGCGAGTACCTGTTTGAAGACCTCGCCCGCGTGCCGACCGAGGTGGAGTACGCCAGCGAGTTCCGCTACCGAAACCCGATCGTCGACGAAGGTACAGTCGTGATCGCCGTGTCGCAATCGGGTGAGACCGCGGATACCCTTGCCGCGTTGCGGGAAGCGAAACAGCGCGGGGCGTTGGCGCTGGGCGTGGTCAATACGGTCGGATCGGCCATCGCCCGGGATACCGACGCGGGCGTATACCTGCACGTCGGCCCGGAGATCGGCGTGGCCTCCACGAAAGCGTTCACCGGACAACTGGCCGTCCTGACCCTGATGGCGACGTTTCTCGGTCGCCGCAAGCACCTGTCCCATACGGCGGCGGTGGACGTCCTGAACGCGTTGCAGGCGATCCCCGGCCAGATCGAGTCGCTCCTCGCGCACGCCGGCGACGCCAGGACGGTGGCGGAGGCCTACTACACCCGCGATAACTGGCTCTACCTGGGTCGCGGGTATAACTACCCCGTCGCGCTGGAAGGGGCGCTCAAGCTGAAGGAGATCAGCTACATCCACGCCGAGGGGTTGCCCGCCGCCGAGATGAAACACGGGCCGATCGCGCTGATCAACGACGGAATGCCCGTCGTCGTCATCGCCACGCGGGGGACGCAGTACGACAAGGTCATGAGCAACATCGAGGAGGTCCGGTCCCGGGGCGGGCACATCATCGCGGTGGCGACGGACGGCGACCAGGCAATCCGGAAGCTGGCCCAGCGGGTGCTGTACGTGCCGGACACCATCGAGCCGCTACAGCCGATGCTGACCGTGATACCCCTCCAGTTGATCGCCTATCATGCCGCTCTGCTGCGGGGCTGCAACGTCGACAAGCCGCGCAACCTGGCCAAGAGCGTCACCGTGGAGTAGCCGGCGGAGTCCAGGACGGAGCGCGCACGCGGTGGAAGAGCATCTTACCAAGGCGCTGTGGCCGCGGTACGGCAAACGCGCGTTTGACGCGGTGCTGGCCGCCATCCTGCTGGTCCTGGTCTCGCCCTTGCTGCTCACCGCGTACGTCCTCATCAAAACGACGAGCCGCGGTCCGGCGTTCTTCTCGCAGGAGCGGGCGGGCCGGTACGGTGACCCGTTTCGCGTGTACAAGTTCCGCACGATGTACGCCCACCACCGACACGACGAGAACGAAACGATCACCCTCGCCCACCCCGGCATCACCCCCGTGGGCAGCGTGCTGCGACGGCTGAAGATCGACGAGTTGCCGCAGATCTACAGCGTGCTGACGGGCACGATGTCGCTGGTCGGCCCGCGCCCCGGCCTGGTGAGTCAGGCGGAGGCGTACGACGAGGTGGAGCGGCGGCGGTTGCTGGTACGCCCGGGATGCACCGGCCTCGCCCAGGTGAACACGATGAGCCGTGGGGCCGACTGGACGGAGCGGATCCGGTACGACGTGTACTACGTCGACCATTGCACCTTCTGGCTCGACCTGATGATCCTGGCGAAGACGCCGCTGATTGTCCTCTTCGGAGAATCGCACTTCGACCGCCCGTTCGCGACCAGTCCATACGCGAAGAATCACGATTAGCGAATGGCGGAATCGGCACCACAGATACGTGGTTTCCCGCCGTGCACTCGCCGGCCGTGCACGTGAGTGTACCAGGGGCGGTTCGACCGCTTGCACACATCGGTGATGTTCAGCATCCCGGCCGATGGGCGCAAGCTGGAAAACCAGCCCAGCACGGGTCTTGAATACGCTGCTCTGTCAGAGTCCGTAGATCGGCGTGTACTTCTCGCGCAGGTAGCGGATGAACGCCTGGACGGACAGCGGGTGGCCCGTCACCTGTTCGACCAGTTCGCCCGCCCGGTAGCGCTGCCCGTGCCGGTGGATGTTCTCGCGCAGCCAACTCAACAAGGTACCGAGCTTGCCCTCCCGGATCTGGTTCGTCAGATCGGGGATGGCCTGTTCGGCGGCGGCGTAGAACTGCGCTGCGTAGAGATTGCCCAGGCTGTAGGTAGGGAAGTACCCGAACGCCGCCATGGACCAGTGGATGTCCTGAAGGCAACCCTGGGCCTCGTCGGGCGGGGTGATCCCCAGCAGTTCGGCCATCTTCGCGTTCCAGGCGTCCGGGATGTCGTTCACCTCGAGCTTGCCGGCGATGATGTCGCGCTCGAGTTCGAAGCGCAGGATGATGTGCAGGTTGTAGGTGACTTCATCCGCTTCCACGCGGATGCACGTCGGAGTGACGGCGTTCACGGCGGCCACGAAATCGTTCAGGGTCACGTCGGTCAAGGCCCCGGCGAAACACCGCTGGGCCTGGGCGTAGTAATGCTCCCAGAACGCCCGCGACCGCCCGATCATGTTTTCCCACATGCGTGACTGCGACTCGTGAATGCCCAACGACACCGGGGTGCCCATCGGCGTGAACACGTGTTCCGGCAGGAGTCCCTGCTGGTACATCCCATGCCCGACTTCGTGCATGGTGCCGAAGATCGCCATCGGCAGGAAGTTCTCGTCGTACCGGGTGGTGAGTCGAACGTCCCCGGGGAACGATCCCGACGTGAACGGGTGGGTCGATTGGTCCAACCGACCGCTCTCGAAATCGAATCCCATGTCGATTGCGATGGCGCTGACGAAGTCCCTTTGGGCGTCGATCGGATAGCGTCGTTTGAGGATATCGGTGTTGACCGGCCTTTTCGACGCCACGATGGCCTGCACGAGCGGCACGAGGCCCGCCCGGAGCTCAGCGAAGATCGCGGCGATGTCCCGGGTCGTGGCACCCGGCTCAAACTCATCGATGAGGGCGTCGTAGGGTTCGTCGGCGAATCCCAGGTGATCGGCCACCAGGCGGCGGAGCCCGACGACGGTGGCCAGGTGCGGGGCGAACGAGGCGAAGTCGGCGTCGCGGCGGGCCGCCTCCCACGCTTCCTTGGCCAACGACGAGGCCCTGGCAATCGCACGAACCAGATCGGCCGGCACCTTCACCGCACGTTCATGGGCACGGCGAGATTCCCGGATGTTGGCGTCGACTTGCGGATCGCCGGTACGGTCGTCCAGCCTGGCCAGGACCTCCCCGATCTCCGGGTCGGTGAGTCGGTCATGGGCGAGGCCGGCGAGCAAGGCCACCTCCTCCGCGCGGGCCTTCACGCCCCTGGTCGGCATGCAGACCTGCTGATCCCAATCGAGGATTTCCTCGATGGCATGGATCTTTCCGATTTCCCGAATGCGATTGATGAGGGTGTCATACGCTGTGTTCATCGGCTTCTCTCAAACGGCGGTGCCCAGTGTTGTTACTTGGCGGAGTGCGGAGCCTCCGCCTTCATGACGCCCCGACGGGCGCACCGCGAATCACATGGAAAACAGGACCCCGGAGCAAATGAACAGAGGGAGAATCCCGGACACGACGACGGCCGCGATGGCGATTCGCCGCCGCGCCGGCTGCTGCAGCGCGATGACCGCCAGCACCACGCCCGCGACCCAGGCACCGCAGGTGGCGAGCATTCCGATCGTCATTCCCGCGTGAACCGCTGACAGCCGCCCGGATCGCGACTGATCGAGCACCTCGTTCTGCCAGTCCATCACCGCCTGCTGGACTTCCTCCTGTGTCGGTGACGGGCCGAGGCGTTTGCGCACTTCGCTGGCGATCGTGAGATACACGGCAAGGAAGCAACCCAGCGCGACGCAACTCATCGCGAGGGCCCACACCGCGCACGCGTTCTTCGACGCCACACTCGACCGGATGAACGCCCCGGGCCGGGGCGCCTGGTGCGTCAGCCGCTCCGCGGTCGGAGGTGGTGCGATCGGCGAAGCGACGGGAGGACTGGTTTCCGTGCGATAGGTCGACTCGGCCGGCGCGGTCACGGTGCGGCGGCAGTAGGGGCATGCCACCGGGCGTGACGCCCACTCGTCGTCGACTTCGACCGGCTGCCGGCAGCCGGGGCATTGGAACTGAATGGCCATCGCGTATTCGCGTATCCAGCAATCTAACGGTCGGCTCCGGCTGGTCAGGGGGCAACGAGTCCCAGATCACTGATGTCCTCGCCGCCGCGCTGCCCGCTCGTGCTGAACTTGACGACCTTCCTCCCGGAATCGACCAGAAAAAGAAAGTAGAGTTCGTAGGTGTCCGAATCGCTCAGGTCCCGATCCTTGATCCGGCTGAACGGCTTGACACCGCCGATCGAACCGATCACCTCGGGATAGTACTGCACTTCGACCACGCGATCGTCGCCGACGTCGGCCAGGGCGATCTGCCCGCACAGCTTGTACTCGTTGCCCCTGTCATCGGTGACGATGAAGTTCTTGACGGTCTTGACGGCGAAGCTCTTGGCCCGCCCCAGCAGGCTGCCGGCCCGGAGATTGACGGCGTCGATCTGGAGCAGCGCCTTGCCCTCCGGCACTTCGAAGCGTGTGACCTCGCGTCCGCGGTCGTCCTCACCGATCGTCGCGATGATGTGGCCTTCGCGGAGTTGGCCCCGCCGGATGTCCGCATCGCCGACGGTCTCGTACTTCACACGGCTGTGGGGCAGCGCGTCGCTGAATTTCGCCCCGATGACGTCGGCCCCGTGGGTGCGTCCGCCGCGAGTGCCTCGACTCGACCGCCGGGGACGCGGTCGCTCCGACGGCTCGCCGCTGCCGCCCGGCGCCTCCGGCTCCTCGGCCAGTTCAATCGGCCGGTCGCTTTTCGTCAGAGGCTTGCGGGCCCCCATCTTGTACTCGACGAACCGGGGTTTGAATTTCTCGTGGACCTCGAACAGCACGTTGATCGTGCCGTCGTCTTCCGGCTTGTACAGCTCGGCCATCGCCCATTCGCGCGACTTCCGTTTATCCGTGTAGTCGACGTACCGGTACTCAGGAGTCGCGCCGCGTTGCTTGTTCACGTTCTGGCGCACGGCGACCGGGCAATAGTGCACGGGCACGCCGTCCACCGTGCCGACGATGCGAATCTGGTAAGGGCTGAAGCGGTGCTTCTTGTCCGCGTCCTCGGCGTCGTGGCCAAGTTTGATGCGCAGGGCCCAGAACTGATGCGAGCCGGACGGTCCCACGGCCTCCTTTTGGTACCCCGAGACGGCCCCGTAGTCCCCGCCCTCCTCCTTGAGATGGTACAGGTGTTCCTCCTCGGTGAAGAACTCGACTCTGGTGATCCCGTCTCGCGGGGCGAAGCATCGCACGTCCAGGGGGACCGTCTGGTCCCAGCCCACCTCGCGCACGTAATCGGGGTGGTCGTCCTCCCAGCGGCTCTTCCCGCTGAAGATGCCGGCCGACATCATGGACGCCAGGCCGGTCGCAAATCGGTCGGGGCTGAGCAGGATTCCGCTCGGCTCCTCGGTCGGGTCAAAGTCATCCGCCGTCACGTCGTACTGGCAGAACTGGAGAAACCGGCCGCCGAACGGCAGCATCTGGATCCCCAACGCCAGCACGCCGACGATGATCATGGCCGTCACGAAACCGAAGATCACCCCGCCCGCCTTGTCGACGATACTGGGCACCAGCGAGCTGCGCCGGATCATGGCGTCCGCCGCGGAGCGAAGCGCGATAAGCGGCAGGATAAACGAAAGGACGAGGGCCAGCGGCAGTGCCAGGTTCGGCTTCCAGCCCATGAGCAGTTCAAGCGCCACGTACTCGTGGACGGCGAACGCAAACGCGCAACACAGAATGGCCATCACGCAGGTGATGATCCCGTTGAACAGGCCGTGAATCGACTGGAAGAACGTGATTGCGGCGATAAGTACCACAAGGAACAGCGATAGCACCATGGTTCATGCTCCCAGGCTACTTGCTGGTGTCGTCGCGCAGACCGCGCAGGACCTCGTCCATGCTCGTGACGCCTTCGATGACTTTCAGAAGGCCTTCCTCCATCAGGTACAGCATCCTCGCCTTGCGGGACTGCTGCTTGATCAGCTTGAGCGGCGCGTTGTCGGCGATCATGGCCCGGATGTTCTTGTCGATGCGAAGGACCTCAAACACACCGGTCCGACCGACAAACCCGCTGCCCTGGCAGGTCTGGCAGATGATCTCGCGCCCCTTCTTGTCGAAGACGGGCTCACTCGGGGGCGAGTAAAACATCTCGATCTGGTCCACGGGAAGATTGAGTTTCTTGAGCTTCTTCAGATCGGGGCGGTAGCCCACCCGGCAGGCGGAGCAGAGTTTGCGGACCAGGCGCTGGCTGATCGAGCCGTGGACCAGCTCGGCGACCCGCGCGTTGTCCTCGACCATAGCCATGAACCGGGCCAACGCATCGATGGAGCTGCGGGCATGCAGCCCCATGTAGAGTTTCTTCTCGTCGGCCGCGTTGATGGCGATCTGACCGGTGTCCCGGTCCGCGCATTCGCCGACCATCGCGATGTCGGGCTCGCGCCGCAGCACGGTCTGCAGCATGCGGGCGTAGCTGACCCCTTCCTCCCCTTCGCCCTTGAAAGTGTGCTGCGTGATGTTGTCAAGATCGAGCATGGGGCGGCGTTCGAGCGTGTAGATGTTGTGCATGAACGCGTCGTGCTCGCGGAGCACCGCGTACTGGGTGGTCGTCACCCCGGACTCCGGCGGTCCGCTGAACAGGACGATCCCGTGCCGCTCCCGGATGATGTCCCGCAGCAGTTCGAGCCGGGCTTCCGCGAGCCCCAGCTCCGGCAGGCGAATCAACTCGCCCGGCCGCTGGACGCGGAGCCGCAACCGCTCGCCTTGCGTCGACCCGGACGTCTGGACCTCGATATCCCGCAGATGGGCGTCGCCCAGCAGACACGCCTTGATCCTGCCCTTCTGCGGTCGGCGCCGCTCGTCCGGGTTGAGACCGGCCAGTTGCTTGACGTAGTTCAGAATGCGCTCGCCGTCCTCCGCACTGGCCGCCTGCTGGTTCTGCTCGGAGACCACGCCGTCGATTTTGTAGAACACGCGGGTCTGTTCGCCCGCCACGAGCAGGTCGGCGTCGCTCGCCCGCCGCCACATGAGGTCGAACAGGAAATCCTGCAACGCGTCGTATTGCTGCCGACCTTCGACATCTTCCGGTTGCCTGATGTTGCTGCCTTCGTGATTGCTGAGCCTGACCCGAAGCCCCTTGTCAACCTTGGCCGACTTCTCACCCTTCGTCGACGCCATCACGCGCTTGAGGTGACCCCACGTCATCACCCGGGCGTCCGGAACCACCCGCCCGTTGCGGTGGAACACGTAGGCCAATCCGGTCGCCCCGGCCAGCACGATCCAGAACGCCAGGCCGAGGAAGAAGCTCATGCTCTCCCACGGGGGCAGCAGACACACCGCGATCCCGGCGATGCCGCCGCTGAGCACGATGAGGTTCCATTGCTCCCGCTTGGCTTTGACAAAATCGGTGTCGCGGTCCACCCATTGGCAGAGATAGCACCATGCCATGAAAAGGACGAGGACCACCGCGATCTTGATGTAGTTGAAATACTCGTTATTGACTTCAAACTGGGCTAGAAGGCTGATCGTCGACAGCATCGCTTCTCACTCGGGCACCAGAAACCACAAACCCACCCGGGCGGCAAGGACCGCCGCCCACCGGCCAGGCACGACCCGCCCGACCGGCCATGCCAGGCACAGACGGCTCGGTCTTGGCAGAGACCGACCACGAAGCCGGCCACCCTGCCAAGCGTGGCGCAAAGGTAACCGCTCCTAGCCGATGATGCCACCGCCGCTTACGCTAATTCCTTTGAGACGCATCCGCAACTCGTCCGGGTTGGGCGCCGCGGAGTACGCCGTTTTCGAGCTAATATACTCCTCCACCACCAACCGACGAATGTACTCGCCGAAGTCGACCATCCCCTCGTTGTAGGAGTTGCGGATAACACCGAGAATGTCGCTGTCCCGCTTGTCCGCAATCAGCTTGCGGATGGTGCTGTTGGCGATCATGACCTCCACCGCCGGAATCCGCGGCACATCAGGTCGGATCCCCGGCAGCAGCTTCAAACAGATGATGGCCTGAAGGTTGAACACCAGCGAACTGCGAATCAGCTCCCGCGCGTCCTCGGGGAAAAGTTCGAGAACGCGGGTGATCGTACTGGCCGTGCCCGACGCGTGAATGGTTCCGAAGACCAGGTGCCCGGACTCGGCCGCTTGAAGTGCCGCTGAAAAAGTTTCTTCGTCACGCATCTCCCCGATGAGCACAACGTCGGGGTCCTCACGCATGAGGTACTTCAGGGCGTCGTGGAAATCGCCCACGTCCAGGCCGATCTCCCGCTGGTTGATGAACGCCTTCCTGTCCGCGTACATGAACTCGATGGGGTCCTCGATCGTGATGATGTGGCAGGCCCGGGTCTGATTGATCTGCTCGACCATCGAGGCGATGGTCGTGCTCTTGCCGCTGCCGGTGATGCCGGAAACGAGAATCAAGCCCTGGTGCAGATCGGCGATCCGGGCCAGCACCGGGGGCAGGTGCAGCGCTTCGTAGTCGAGGATCTCGAACGGGATCCGGCGGGCCGCGACCGAGGTCTGGCCTCGCTGCCGGAACACGTTGATGCGGAACCGTGCCTGGTCACCGAGCTGGTACGCGAAGTCGTTGGACCCTTTCCGCTTGTAGGTCTCGATCTGCTCGGGGGTCATGATCTCGTAGATCAATGCCTCGATCTCCTCGTTCGTGAGCCTGTTGCCCTTGATCGACTTGATGTGGCCACCGATTCGCAGCCGCGGGCGGGACGTCGCTTTCAGGTGCAGGTCGGAGGCGTTGGTCTTGTTCACCGCGGCGAAGTATTTGTCGATCCGCGCCTTGCCGTTCCCGCCGGCCGGGGCGATGTCCGGCGCCTCCACCTCGGCAGGTTCCTGGGGGACGCGGAGACTCGTGTCGGCGGCGAGTGGGGCGTCGGAGCCGCTCTGGGCCGTGGTGTCGGAGCCGGCGTTGGTTACGGTGGACTCATCCACGGTATTCTCCCCTCCAGTTTGTGGAAGACGGTTTACGAGGAAAAACGCACGAGGCCATCTCGTTGGCGTGCGCGCTGGCGGACCGACCCGGGTCCGGTCGTCTCGATCCCTTCCTGCGGATCCACCAGCCACGTTGACGGCGGGGTCCTGCTGGTTGTTCGTGGATTATTTTATCCGGCCGCGAAGTTCTATCAAGCGTGATTTCGACGGCGTCGCCTGAATGGTGGCTTGAAATCCTGGGGCTGCCCCGGTATTCCGAGCGATTGAACCAGCCCGATCACCTGTGAGGAGATGGACGCCCATGGCCTTCGAGTCTTCCCGACGTCCGGTGATCGGTGTGATGGGTGGTGCCGCGGTGGACGCCTCTGTGCAAGCCGCCGCCTGCGAGCTGGGCCGCGCCATCGCCGCCCACGGGTGGGTGCTGCTCAACGGTGGCCGCAACTGCGGCGTGATGGCCGCATCGGCCCGCGGGGCAAAGGAGGGGGGCGGGCTCGTCGTGGGCATCCTCCCGGGCGACAACGCGGACGGGGCGAGCCCGGCCCTCGACATCGCGATTGTGACCGGGCTGGGCGACGCGCGAAACCTGGTCAACGTGTTGTCCAGCGACGTGGTGATCGCAATGACCGGCGGGGCGGGGACCACCTCGGAGGTGGCTCTCGCCCTCAAGAACGGCCGTCGGGTCGTCCTGTTGGGATTCGACGACGTGCCCGCATTCGAGCCGTACCGACGGACCGGGCGGCTGAGCCGGGCGAACGACGTGACCGACGCGGTCAGGCAGGTCGAGCAGGCGTTGCACGAGCGGTAGACTCCCGCACCCCCCGCGATCATCGGCCCGGCAGGCGGGATCGGCAATGTGAACCTGGGAGGAAGGCGGCTGGGCCGCCCTCTTGGTCGATGCATAGAATAGGCAAGGTAGGGGATGAGCTGGACGGTCCGAACGTGCCGCCTCCTCTCCGCGCTGGGAGCCAGGGTCTCACCCGGGCGGGCGACGACCTGTGATCAACCCCAGGGTATTCGCGCACGGTTTCTCGAGCAGAAAAAGGAAGTGTCGCAATGAGCGTTCGGTTTCGGAAAATGGCATGGTGTCTGGCGATTCTGAGTCTGGTCGTCATTTCGGGTTGCACCGCCGGGGGCGGGGCGGCTGGCGGGGGCAACAACAACGCCGCTCCGGACGACGGCTCGAACGATAACGCCGCCAACGACAATACCGCCAACGACAACAGCGGCGATGGCACCGGGGGTGGGGGCGGGGACCAGGACGTCGCCAACGACAACGGTACCGACGATGGCGCCAACGACAATTCCGGCGGCGACGGCGGGGGGGTTGGCGATAACGACAACGAAAACGACAACAGCAGCGGCGGCGGAGCCGGGGGCGTCGTCCCGGCCGATCTCGATGCCGACGAAGTCCACGCGTCATTCGCCGCGATCTGGTCTGACTTCGATCAGAAGTACGCTCATTTCCCCATCAAGGGCACCGATTGGGACGCCGTCCGGACGCAATACGAGCCCCAGTTCCAGACGGCGTTGACGACGTCGGAGTTCCTCTCCCGCATGGCGGCCATGCTTGGCACGCTGAACGACGTGAACGTCTGGCTGGAGGCCGGCGATGACGTTGTTCCGTCCGTTACGGACGAGCCCGTCCGCAACTACGCGGCGGAGGACGTCGTACATTACTTCACGGGCGGGCTGGACCAGGTCGGCGATTTCCCGCTGTGGCACAGTTGGATGGAGAACAACCTCGCGTACATCGGGATCGACTCGTTCAACCCGGTCCTGTGGGAAGGCCTGACCGACAGCGACATCGACGACCTGTTTGCCCTGTACGCCGATGCGGATGGCATGGTGATCGACCTGCGGCGCAACGCGGGCGGGAACGAGATCTTCGCCATCGTGTTCGGGGGCCGCTTGACGGACAGCGCATACACCTACGCATACCACAAGTCCAAGAACGAGAGCCCCGACCACGACGACTTCACGGCCTTGCAGCCGCATATTCTGAACCCGTGGATCACGCCGCCCTACACCGGCACCGTGGCGTGCCTCATCGGCGAGGCGAACGCGGAGGTCGCCGAGTGGTTTGTGTTGATGATGCTCGAACGGCCGTTCGAGACGACGTTCATCGGGGACGCGACGCGCGGCGTGTACGGCTACCCCCTCGAACAGAGCCTGGACAACGGGATCAAGTACTTCATCCCGACGCGAGAAGGCTACCGGGCCGACCAGACGACCACGATCGAAGGCGTGGGGATTCCGCCGACCGCCGGATTCGCGATTGCCCCCGGCGAGGGCACAAGTTATACGGATGACAGCGATCTCGTGTTGGAGCGGGCGATCGAGCTGTTGGGACCGTGATCTACACCGGCCGGCGTGATCAGCGTTGCCGTCGGTGAGGGCGGCGCGGCGCTCGAGCACGCGCACTCCGTTGGAACATCCGACGTTATGACCCACGCCGGTCCGTGTCGCACGGCCCGGCAGGGGAGGTACGACCATGCGCGGCATCGGCAGTGCGTTGGCCTTGGTGGTCCTGATCGGCTTCGGGACCGAGAGTTTCGCGGCACCCGGCGACGTGGCGGCTTCGTTTGCCGCGCCCGGCCGATATCCGGCCGGCCTGGCGTGGGCGGACTCGGACCTGTACGTGGCCGACTGGCGGGACACCGTGCTTCGCGCGGTGGACCCGGCCACGGGGCAGGTGACGCGCGAAGTGCCGGCCCCGACGTTGAAGCCGCACGGTCTGGCGTGGGGCGATGGACGGCTCTACGTGTCCGACGACCACACGGGATTCGTCTACGGCTTGCGACTCGAGACGGGCGTCGTTGACGTCGTGTTTGAAGCGCCGGCGAAGCGAGCCACCGGGCTCGCCTATGCGGAAGGCGGGCTGTACATCCTGGCCGATCGGAAAATCTACCGCGTGCTGCCAAGCGACGGCACGATCCTTCAGTATTACGACGCCCCGACCCGGGACTGCCGGTGTCTCGCCCACGACGGTCGATACCTGTGGGTCGGTGACCGGATCAATAACGAGTTGTACATGGTGGACCCGGACAGCGGGGCGGTGATCGGGATGGTCAAGGCGCCCGGCCCTCACGTGGTGGGCGTTGCCTGCCGGGAGAACCACCTGTGGTGCGTCGACTTCCAGACGCGCCGCGTGTACCAGCTTGTGCTTCATGGCGAGCAGAAGTACAGCCTGTCCGAGCCGCGGCGAGCCCGGATCGAGCATCTCTGGGTGCTGTCGAACTACGGCCCCGGGGAGGTGCGGGACCTGCACGTCAGTTTCGCCGTGCCGATGGACCTGCCCAGCCAGAAACTGCTGCGGCCGGTCGAGTACTCGATGAGTCCGGCGCATTCGGTCGTGGACAAGTGGCACCAGGCGTGTGAGCTGTTTGAAATCGACCGCGTGCCGGCCGGCGAGAAGGTCTCCCTGTCCGGGGTGGTGGAGGCGGAGGTCTGGGCCATCCGGTACCTGATCATTCCGGAGGTCACGGGGACCCTCGCGGACATCCCGGCCGACATCCGCGAGGCGTACACGGTCGACGGGTCTCGCCTGCAGATCGACAGTCCGTACATCCGGGCGACCGTGCGGCAGGTGGTGGGGGACGAGACGAACCCGTACTGGATCGCCCGCAAGATTTACAACTTCATCATCGGGCGGCTGGAGTATCAGATGGTGGGCGGATGGGATGTGCCGGAAGTCGTCCTGAAGCGCGGCACGGGATCCTGCTCGGAGTACACGTACACGTTCATCGCATTATGTCGCGCGGCGGGGCTGCCGGCACGCTATCAAGGCGCGCTGGTGGTGCGGGGTGATGATGCGAGTATCGACGAAGCCTTTCACCGCTGGGCCCAGGTGTACCTGCCGGGCTACGGGTGGGTGCCCGTGGATGCGAATCGCGGGGACGCCAAGACGCCGGCGGACCAGGCGCGGGGATTCGGTCAGTTGAGCAACCGGTTCCTGATCACCACGCAGGGCGGCGGCGGCTCGGAACACCTCGCGTGGGGGTACAACGCCCACTGCACGTACGGAATGAGCGGCTACTGCCGGGTGGAGCAGGATCACTTCGGGTTCTGGGAACCCCTGGAGTCGTCGGATACCGACCGGGCAACATCCGCGGCGGGGCGGGGCGGGCCCGAGTGCGGGCGGTGACGGCGGACCGGGATCCGCGCCATCACGACACCCGTTCCACGGCCGCCCGGCTCAAGAATCGAACGACGTTGGCGGGATCGAACGAGCCGGGGAGGTGATGAACGGCGGCTGCCGTAGCGGCGGCCAGAGCATACCGGTAGGCTTCGGCGACGTCCCGTCCGTCCAACCTGGCGCCGATGAAGGCGGCCAGCAGCGAATCTCCGCACCCGACCGTGCTGACCACGTCGCCGGGATCGATATCCACCTGTCCGATGCACACGGCGCCCTCCGCGAACAGGTATCCGCCGGCGGCGCCGCAACTGACGATGACGATCTCCACGGTCTGGTGGAGCGCCCGGCCGACCCGCACGAGGTCGTCGTCCGAGGCGGTGGGCTTGCCCGCGAAGGCGGCGAGCTCCTCGCGGTTGGGCTTGACGGCCCATAGCGGTCGGTCGCGTATGGCCTGGAGCACGGGCCCGTCGGCATCGACGGCCACCAGGGCGTGGCGGTCGAGACAGAGGTCGATCAGGCGGGCGAGGTGGGTCGGCTCCATCCCGGGGGGCAGCGACCCGCAGAACGCGACCAGCACGCGCTCGTGGCTCAACAGGCTGAGCTTCCGTTCCATGCGGCCCAGGTCCTCGGCGGTCACGGCGAAGCCCGCGTCGCGGACGTGGGTGGCCCGGGCCGTCGTGGGGTCGATGATCGTGATGTTCTCGCGGGTTTCGCCCTGCACGGCCAGGAACTGTGGCTGCACGCGATGGGCGGGCAGCTCGTCTTCGAAAGACGGCAGTGCGGGGCCACCAACAAACCCGACCGCGATGCACGGGTGGCCCAGCAGGGCGAGCGCGCGAGCCACGTTCACGCCCTTGCCGGCCGGCGTGCGGAGGAGCCGGCGGCCGATCTGGTGGGCACCGATCGCGAACCCGGGCACCTCGATGACACAATCGATGGCGGTGTTGGGTGTCACGGTGATCACGCTGTCGAAAGGGGCCTCCATGGCCATCCGATCTCTCCGTCCTTGAACGGCCTCGCGGGCATAGCGTACCATGCCGGCATGGGGTTGACCAAGGATCAAGCCATCGTGATCCGCCGCCTGGACTACTCGGAAACGTCGCAGGTGATCGTCCTGTTCACCCGGGCGAGCGGGAAGATCCGCGCCATCGCCAAGGGGATCAAGCGATCGACCAAGACCCGGTTCGCGGTCGGGATCGATCTGCTGGACGTAGGGCACGTGGTGGTGTCGACGCGGACGCCTCGCCCGGTCGAGTTGGCCACGGTGACGGAATGGAAGCAGGCGGAGTCGCTGGGCGGCCTGCGGTCCCGGCTGTCCCGGCTTCGGGCGGCCGAGTATGCGGCGGAGGTGGTCGCGGGGCTCACCGAGGACTGGGACCCGCACCCGGCGCTCTATGACGCATTGCTGGGGCTGCTGCGAACCCTGTGCGCGGTGGAGGACGCGGTGGCGCCGCTGGTGATGTTCCAGCGCAGCTTGCTGGAGGAGGTCGGCTCATTCCCGGAGTTTCACGCCTGCCTGTCGTGCGGGCGGGTCGGTAACGCGGAGGGCGTGATCCATTTCTCCTCGTTGGAGGGCGGGCTGTTGTGCCGCGACTGCGAGGCCGCGTTCGCGGAGAAGTTGGAGATGGCGCCGGAAACGCTCCAGGCGCTGGTCGACGAACCGGACGCCGCCACGGCCCCCGGCGCTTTCCAGGTCTTGAACTATCACATCAGCCACCTGATGGGGCGTGCGCCGTTGACGGCCCCGCTCATCGGGTCGGCCGGCCGGCACCGGCGGGGCTGATCCATCACACGGTTGAAACGTCGGTGCCCGCGATCAACGCGCCCGCGAAGGGCGCGGGGCAGACCGCGGACGTTGTCCGGCGGAGCAGGGTCCGGGATTATCCGCCAGCGCGCCGAACGCGACCGGGAACCCCGACTTCCTGCGGTTTCTTCGCGCCCCCCCGACATTATATCTTAAGGTTGGGATCGTCCACTGATTCTTCAACCATCGCCAGTTAGGAAAGGGAAAGAACAAATGGGTTTGACAGTAACAAACACAAACTCGATGAACCTGTTATCGATTGTCAACAGCAGTCGCAGCAAACAAGCCAAAGTTCTCACGCAGCTATCTACCGGTTACAAGATCAATCGCGGTGCAGACAACCCGGCCGGCCTGATTGCCCTCAAGTCGCTGGAGGCCGAGTTGACCGCCGTCAATGCCGCCATCGACAACAACCAGCGATCCGACGCGATGTTGTCCGTGGCCGACAACGCCATCAACGAGATCTCCTCGCTGTTGGGCGAGGTTGAAACGTTGGTGATGGCCTCGGCGAGTGACGCGGGCTTGTCGGCCGGCGAGAAGTCGGCCAACCAGGCCCAGATCGACCAGGCCCTGGCGTCGGTCGACCGGATCGTCGCCACCACCAACTTCAACGGCAAGCGGTTGTTGGACGGGTCCCAGGCGATAGCCATCGCGGGGACGCCGGTCGACACGACCAAGCTCAACTCGCTCCGCATCTACTCGCGGGGCAACGGTTCGTCGAACACGGACGTCAAGATCTCGGTGACCCAGGCGGCCACCCAGGCGTCGGCCGTGTTCAACACGATGGGCTCGAACACGCTGACCGCCGACACGACCCTCGAGGTCACCGGCTCGCTCGGCTCGCGGACGATCGAGATCGCCTCCGGGGCCAGTTCGACCGAGGTGACCGCGGCGATCAATGCGGCGAGTTCCGAGACGGGCGTGCAGGCCACCAGCGGCGCCGGCGGCGCGATCTTGCTCCAGTCCACGGGTTACGGGGATGACGAATTCATGTCCGTGAACGTTCTCACGGGCGGAACGCACGCCGGCACGAACTTCGCGTCGATGGCCCGGACGGAGGGCACGGACGCCGCGGTGACCGTCAACGGCGTGGCCGCCAGTGTGGACGGGCTGGACGTATACCACACGGCCAACGGCCTGAGCCTGAGTTTCACGATCGACAAGGACAACTTCAACACGGTGGGGAACTACACGTTCACCGTCAGCGCGTCGAGGGGAGGCGCTACGTTCCAGCTCGGCACCGAGTCCGCCACGCGGGCCACGATCGGCATCGACGCCCTGGCCACTCACAAGCTGGGCCAGGGGGTGGCGACCGAGACGTCCACCGGTGGCAAGAAGCTGGACCTCTCCGACTTGCGGAGCGGCGGATTCGCGGACGTCAACACCGATACAGGCAAGGCGTTGCAGATCGTCCGCAAGGCGATGACCGACGTCGCCACGACCCAGGGCCGGATCGGCGCGTTCCAGAAGTTCAACGTGCAGACGTCGATCAACAGCCTCAACGCGGCCAAGGTGAGCCTCAGCGACGCGAAGAGCGTCGTGGGCGACACGGACTTCGCGGTGGCCACGGCGGAGCTGAACCGGCAGAGCGTGCTGCTCAACAGCGGCATCTCGCTGCTGAGCCTCGCGAACCAGCAGGCGTCGCAGATTCTGTCGCTGCTTGGATAAGCGGTTGCTTTCCGGGGTTATCGGGAAAGAAGCCTGAGCAACCCACGTCATGACCGACGGCGACATCGGGCGGGTCGAGGGGTTTACCCTTCGGCCCGCCTGTGTTGTCGGGGCGGCGAGGTCGACGGGGCGACGCGGGCGGGGCCGTGGCCGCCGCCACGGTCGTTATCGCCCCGCCGCCCGCATCACCCCTATCGGACCGCAGGGCCGAAGCCCGGCCGTCGTGAGCCGTGCCGCACGGTGGCACATACCAGCGACCTCAACAGGGCGGACGTTGCCATATCGGCCGTGGTCCGCAAGCATCGCCCCGCACGCCATCGCCAGGGCCGTTTCCACGAATTCACCCCCCTCGATTGGACCACCCATCTTTATATCTTACGGTTCGGGTGTTCACTGAATCGCCTGACCAATCGCCGCACGAAAGGAACGGATCATGGGTCTGACAGTCACAAACACAAACTCGATGAAGCTCCTCTCGATCGTCAATCAAACCTCCGCCAAGCAATCCAACACCCTCACGCAATTATCCACCGGTTATAAGATCAATCGCGGCGCCGACAACCCGGCCGGGTTGATCGCGATGAAATCGCTCGAGACCGAGCTCATCGCGGTGAACGCCGCCATCGACAACAACCAGCGGTCCGACGCCATGCTGGCCGTCGCCGACAACGCCGTCAACGAGATCTCCTCGTTGCTGGGGGAGATCGAGACGCTGGTGATGGCCTCGTCGAGCGACGCCGGGCTCTCGGCGGGTGAAAGGTCCGCCAACCAGGCCCAGATCGACCAGGCCCTGGCATCGATCGACCGGATCGTGAGCACCACCAACTTCAACGGCAAGCGGCTGCTGGACGGCTCGCAGGCCATCGCGATCGAGGGTACCCCGGTCGACACCACCAAAATCAACGCCCTGCGCATCTACTCGCGCGGTCTGCAGTCCACCGACACCGACGTCAAGGTGTCGGTCACCAAGGCCGCCACGCAGGCGTCGGCCGTGTTCAACACCATGGGTGCGAACACCCTGACTGCCGACACCACCCTCGAGGTCACCGGTTCGCTCGGCACGCGGACCATCGAGATCGCCTCCGGGGCCAGCTCGACCGAGGTCACCGCGGCCATCAATGCCGCCAGCGGCGAGACGGGCGTGCAGGCCACCAGCGGCGCCGGCGGGGCGATCCTGCTCCAGTCGGTCGGCTACGGCGACGACGAGTTCATGGCCGTCAACGTCCTCAAGGGCGGAACCCACGCCGGCACCAACTTCGCGTCGATGCAGCGGACCGAGGGCGTCGACGCCGACGTCACGATCAACGGCGTGTCGGCCAGCGTGGACGGGCTCGATGTCTTCCACAACCAGAACGGCATCAGCCTGAGCTTCACCATCGACAAGGCCAACTTCAACACGATAGGCAACTACACGTTCACGATCAGCGCGTCGAAGGGCGGAGCCACTTTCCAGTTAGGGACGGACTCAAACACCCGGGCCACCATCGGGATCGACTCGCTGGCCACCCACAAGCTGGGCATGGGCGTCGCCACGGAGACGTCCACCGGTGGCAAGAAGCTCGAGCTGTCGGACGTCAAGAGCGGCGGGTTCGCGGACGTGAACACCGACACCGGCAAGGCGTTGCAGATCGTCCGCAAGGCCATGTCGGACGTCGCCACCGCCCAGGGCCGGATCGGCGCGTTCCAGAAGTTCAACGTGCAGACGTCGATCAACAGCCTGAATGCGGCCAAGGTCAGCCTGAACGACGCCAAGAGCGTGATCAGCGACACCGACTTCGCGGTCGCCACCGCCGACCTGAACCGCCAGAATGTGTTGCTCAACAGCGGGATTTCGCTGTTGGGGCTGGCGAACCAGCAGTCCGCGCAGATCCTGTCGCTACTCGGTTAGGCGGGTGCTTTCCGGAGTGTCCGGGCAAGCCCGGTGAACACGTGACATCCACGGGATAGCGACAGCGGGCGGGTCGAAGGGCAAACCCTTCGACCCGCTTTTTTCGTGGGTGGCGGCCCCACTACCGCTACCCGTCTGGGGCCCGGGCGGCCGATAGACCATGAATCGAACCGCTGCGTCCGATTCGCGGTTCACCGTGTATCAGGTATTGGTGGGTCGCGTGGATCCGGCGGGCGCGTTGCGCCGGGGGCCGACCGTCGAGTGAAAGGGGTGGACAAACGCAGATGAACCTGGAGAATGGGGCCCCATATGGGGCAGGCATGGGCATTCACGGTGCCGCCCAGCGGCGGACGGCACAGCGTGGATGCGGTCTGGGCAAGGTGAATCACCATGCGTAATCGTCTGTTGTGGGCGGCGATCGGCGGACTCCTGGTCACGTACCCGGTGCAGCCGACCGAGGCTCAGGACGCCCACCCGGCCGAATCCCCGTCCTTGCGGGCGGTCATCGCCGCGCCGGAACGCTTCGTCCCAGTGGGGAAACCCGTGTGGGTCGAGTGCTCGATCGTCAATCAGTCCGACAAGCCCGAGAAGTTGAGCGTGCCGGGGATGCGAACGGACCGGCCGACCCCGGTGGCGGGGCTGCCGGTGGCTCACGTGTTCAGTGGCACGGCCTACGGCGGGGTCCTGGTCGAGTCGCTCGATACGCACCGGCAATGGGACGTTCCCATGGACTACCAGCCCCAGGAGTCGGCCCCGGAGGTCGTCCTGGCCGGGCGCAGCAGTGTCGGGGCCTGGGTGGAGCTCAGCCGGTACTATCCGCAGCTTCAGGCCCCGGGTCGGTACCGTCTGCAATGGCGGCCGTACGACGGCACGCTCATCTCCAACACGCTCGTGCTCGAGGTCGCCGCCCGCAAACAAGCCGTCATCCAGACCGACTTCGGCGACATGACGGTCGAGTTCTTCTATCGGGACGCGCCGGCGGCGGTGGCGAACTTCGTCGAGCTGGCCCGCAGCGGGTTCTATAACGGCCTGTTGTTCCACCGGATCGAGCCGGGCTATTTCATCCAGGGCGGCGATCCCAACGGGGACGGGACCGGGATTCGTCCGGACGGGAAGAAACTGCCCGCCGAGCTGAGCGATCGGCAGCAGACCCGCGGGATGGTCAGCATGGCCCGGCTGGAGAGCGACCCCGATTCGGCCAGTTGCCAGTTCTTCATCTGCAACACGCGCATGCCGCAGTGGGACGGCAAGTACACGATCTTCGGTCAATTGGTCGGGGAAGAGTCGTACAGCACGTTGGACCAACTGATGACCCAGCCGACGGAACCGAACGGCCGGCCGCGGCGAGCGATTGTCATCCGCAACATCCGGATCGTGAACGTGCCGGCTAATCGCCCGCTCGAGATGACCCCGCCGGCGAGCAGCGGCGCCTCCCGATAGGCCGAAAGCCGGCGATCCGTGCCGCGCCCGCGGCGGTCAGCAGGGGATTTTCCTTCTCGCGATTCTTCGATACAATGCTCACGCACCCGGAGCGCTGATCGGGTGGGTGGCCGGCACGCGCGTGGCGTGCATTGACGGCCGGGTCCCATGCAGTGGACGCCGCAGACAAAGGGTCAGGCTGGAGACAGAGCAGCCCAACTACGTCGTTCAGGTGCCGTGGATCAACCTGGCCGTCAATGCACGCCATGCCGTCGCGGCTGGGTACCCCGGCTCGTGTGCGTCGCCCCCGTCGAGGTGGAGGCCTGAGACGGCGGGCCCCCGCCGGTGGCGGTTCCCCTTGCCAATTGGACCCCGGTGAGGTGACAGGACGGATGGCTTATACGGTTCTGGCCAGGAAGTATCGCAGCCGCAACTTCGACGAGATCGTCGGACAGGACGCGGTGGCCACCACGCTCAAGAACGCCGTGGCGTCGGCCCGCATCCACCACGGCTACCTGTTCACGGGCACCCGCGGCGTCGGGAAGACGTCGATGGCCCGCATCCTGGCGAAGTCGTTGAACTGCCTGTCGTCCGACGGTCCGACGCCCGACCCGTGCTGCACGTGCGAGGCGTGCCGGCTCATCGCGGAAGGCGAGGATATCGACGTCGTCGAAATCGACGCCGCCAGCAACACAGGGGTCGACAACATCCGTGACCTCCGCAGCAATGCGGTGTTCCGACCCGCCCGCTCCCGCTACAAGATCTACATCATCGATGAAGTGCACATGCTGAGCACGGGGGCGTTCAACGCGTTGTTGAAAACGCTCGAGGAACCGCCGGATCACGTCAAGTTCGTGCTGGCCACCACGGAAGCGCACCGCGTGCCGGCCACGATCCAGAGCCGCTGCCAGCGCTTCGATTTTCGCAGCATCGACACCGACACGATCGCCAGCCAGTTGCACTCGATCCTCGCCGCGGAGCAGATCGAGGCGGAGCCCGGCGTCGTGCGGCGGGTGGCGCGGCTCGCGAACGGTTCCATGCGTGATGCGCTGTCGCTGCTGGATCAGTTGATGGCGTTCGGCGGGACCTCGTTGACGGCCGCGATCATGGACGAGGTACTGCCCGTGCCACACGACGAGCTGGTCGGCGACCTGATCGAGCGGATCGCGGACCAGGACGCGTCCGCCGCGCTCGCCTGCGTTGACCGCTGTCTGAGCACCGGCCACACGGTCGAGCGGTTGTGTGAAGTGATGATCGAGCACTTGCGGACGCTCATGTTGCTGGCCGTCTGCGGCGCGGAGACGGGCCTGGTGGACCTATCCGCACAGGTCCGCACGCGGCTGGCCGAGCAGGCGCAACGCTTCGACGCGGCGACCTACGTCTACATGATCACGCTGTGCGAGGAGTTGCGCCGGGCGGTGAAAGGGAGCCGGTCCGGACGGGCGCTGCTCGACGCGGCGGCCGTGCGCTTGTCCGCGGCCCAGCGATTCTCGGACATCGGCGACCTGCTGGCCCGGTTGGACGGCAGCGCCGCACCGCCGGCGCCGGCAAAAAAAAAAGTAGCCCCGGCGCCGGGTAGACCGGGTGCCCCCGCATCCGCGGCGCCCCCAGGACCCGCACCAGCCCCGCCGGACGCTCACGCATCGCCGAAACCGACCCCGACGCCCAAGGTGGCCACAACACAAAGGGCCGCGAGTGCCGATAAAGAAAAAGTGCTGTCGCACCCGCTGGTGCGCCGGGTCCTCGAGTTAACGGACGGCACGCTGGTCGGCGTGCGGGTGGCCGAGTCGCGCGACGCGGCGGCCGCACCCGACGATCCCGGTGACGCCGACAGGCAGGACGGCGACGGATGACGCGGCGGCGGATTCATCGAACGGCGGCCGACCCGGCCGATCGTCGGACCTGTCCGATATTGGGACTTCGCCGCGAAGCACACTGATCACGCATTGGAGACAGCGATGTTAGGTGGTCTTGGCGACATGATGGGGATGCTCAAGCACGTGAAAGAGCTCCAGTCCCGGATGGGCGAGATCCAGGCCGAACTCGAGGCCAAACGCTTCACGGCTGACGCGGGGGCCGACGCGGTGACCGTCACGGTGGACGGAAAGGGCACGGTGGTCCAGGTGCGGATTTCGCCGTCGGCCACCGCCGACGTCGAACTGCTGGAGGACCTGGTGAAGGCGGCGGTCTGCGCGGCCGTGCGGAAATCGCAGGAAGCCGTGCAGGGGGAAATGTCGAAGTTGACGGGGGGCCTGAACATCCCGGGGCTGAGCGGCATGCTGGGTGGACAATAACGCGATTGGAGGGTCGGAACCGAGCGAGGCCGCGCGGCGCCGTCCGACGAGCGAACCATGAGTTCCGCAAAGATCGAATCGTTGGAACGGTTGAAGGCAGAGTTCTGCAAGCTGCCGGGTATCGGACCTCGCAGCGCCGAACGGTTGGCGTTCCATGTCTTGCGTGAATCACGCGAATCGGCGGCTTCGCTGGCGGCCGCGATTCTCGCGGTGAAGGACAACGTGATTCACTGTGGTACGTGCTTTAACCTAACGGAATCCGACCCTTGCCCGATCTGTCAGGATACCCAGCGTGATCAAGGCGAAGTGTGGGTCGTTGAGCAGCCGAAAGACCTTGCCTCCCTCGAGGCGACCGGGTTGATTCGGGGCGTGTACCACGTTCTAATGGGTCACATCGCTCCGCTGGAGGGCATCGGTCCGGGCGACCTGACGATCGATGCCCTGGTGCGGCGCGTCAAGTCCACCGGCGTTCGTGAGGTCGTGCTGGCAACGAACCCCACGCTGGAAGGGGACGGTACAGCCCTTCATATTGAGAGTCTCCTTGCTGACACACCTGTCAAGCTGACGCGCCCTGCGCGCGGGCTGCCTGTCGGGTCACAACTTGAATACGCGTCGGTGGCCATGCTGGAATCGGCGATACGGGGCCGGGGACCGGCCACGACGAACGACCGTGGCGGAGCGTGATCGTCCGGACCGAGGCTGACACGGTCGTTTCGGACGCCTCGGGCTGTGGTATAATAGAAAGATGGCGGGGAGACGGGTCCGGTATGTGTGCCACGCACCCGACGCACGGCGAGGGCTGATCATGGCCGCGCCGGTTGGAGCAACGGATGTCGCAGTCGCTGTCACAAGTCATGGGCCAGTACATGCGGATGGAGCAACGGCTCACTCCGCAGTTGATACAGTCCATGGACATCCTGCAGCTCAACATGATGGCGCTGGAAAACCGCGTGGCCGAGGAGCTGGAGCGCAACATCGCGCTGGAGAGCGTGGAGGCGGAAGGGCAGCCGCAAGACAAGCAACGCGACACGGACGATCGTGACCGGGACGGCGCGGACGTCGACAGCTTCAACCGCCTCGACTCGTTCTCCCGGGAGTACGATCTGGACGTGGTGGACGGGCCGTACGTCCCGCGGCGGGCGGCCCCGGCGGATGATCGCGATCCGAAGATGGAGGCGATGGCCAACACGGCCAGTCGCCCCGGCGGTCTCGACGAGTATCTTCTCTCGCAATGGCGGGTGCTGGAGTTGGACGACGAGGTGGCCCGGGCCGGCGAGGCGATCATCTACCATCTCGAAGAGGACGGGTACCTGAAGGTCCGGCTGGAGGCGATCGCGGATTCCACGCGCCCGCCGATCCCATTGGCAATACTGGAAGACGCGCTCAAGCGGGTGCAGCAACTGGACCCGGTGGGCATTGCCGCCCGGGACTACCAGGAGTGCCTGCTGCTCCAGCTCGACGCGCAGCCCGGCGACAACCGGATCGAGCGGACCCTGATCGAGAACCACCTGGCGGACATTGAGAAGAACCGGTACCCGGCCATCGCCAAGGCGACCGGCTACTCGATCGGCGAGATTCAGGAGGCCGTCAAGGCGATCACGTCGTCGCTCGTGTTGCACCCCGGCTACCTGGTGGTCGATCGGCAGGTGCCGCGGATCAACCCGGACGTCGTCATCGACTACTCGGACCAGACGGGGGAACTCGACGTACGGCTGTCGGACGGGAACAGTCCGCGTCTCCGCGTCTCGCGGAAGTACATCGAGATGCTCAAGGCCAAGAAGAACGGGAAGGACGTGCGGGACTTCGTCCGCAAGCATGTGGAGTCGGCCAACGCGCTGATCGACGCGATCCGGTACCGGCGGGGTCGGCTGCTGGCGGTGGCGGAGGCGATTGTCTCGCGTCAACGGGACTTCTTCGAGGTCGGTCCACAGGGGCTGAAGGTCTTGCGGATGAGCGAGTTGGCGGAGCGGCTCGGTTGTGATCCGTCGACGATCAGCCGGACGGTGGCGGAGAAGTACGTGCAGACGCCGCGTGGGATCTACCCGATGCGGTATTTCTTCACCGGCGGCACGGAGACGGAGGACGGAACGACGACGAGCTGGGACAGCGTCAAAGTCCGCGTCTCGGACATCATCGAGAAAGAGGACCCGTCGAAACCGTTGAACGACGACCAGATCGCCGCGGTGCTGAAGAAGGAGGGGATCGAGATCTCCCGCCGCACGGTGGCCAAGTACCGCCAGCAACTCGATATTCCCCCCGCCCGTCAGCGCCGGAAGTTCTAGATTCGTTCGCCACGGGTCCGGAATCGTCCCCCCGCTCATGTGAACCGCAACACATCTTGACTCGTTCCACGGGTGTGGTTCGGATTATCGGCCGGTGTGAACCGGCCGGCGTGAACACGCTGGCGTGAACCGGTCGGCATGAACTGGCCCGCGTGCACTCGCCCGCGAAGCACTGGTCGGCGGTGCACGGTTCCCCGGTCTTCCGTGGTCGCATTGACACAGCCGGTGCGACCGTCTAGCATTACAGGACTGGCGAAGTGCCGATCTCGATATCGGTCCAGTCTCCGGGGCGTAGCTCAGCCTGGCTAGAGCGCAGCGTTCGGGACGCTGAGGTCGCTGGTTCGAATCCAGTCGCCCCGAGTGAAACAGCCACGGCCAAGCCGTGGCTGTTTCACTAGAGCAGGAGAGAGTAGAAAGGAGAGAGGAGAGATGGAATCCCGGCCCCACCGCGCGGCGCGGGGCTCGCCGGAACCGCGGCCTCTCCTGCGGTCTCCTCTCTACTCTCTACTTTCTAAACGGGAGCACGACCAAGTTATCTGTTCCTACGGCAAACACGATGGCTTTCAAGTGAAACAGCCACGGCCAAGCCGTGGCTGTTTCACTAGAGCAGGAGAGAGTAGAAAGGAGAGAGGAGAGATGGAATCCCGGCCCCACCGCGCGGCGCGGGGCTCGCCGGAACCGCGGCCTCTCCTGCGGTCTCCTCTCTACTCTCTACTTTCTAAACGGGAGCACGACCAAGTTACCTGTTCCTACGGGGAAACACGATGCCTTTCGCCTTCGAGAAGCTCAAGGTCTATCAAAAGGCCCTCGACTTTGCCGACGCCGCGTGCTCCTTGACGCGAGGCTTTCCGCGCGGCTATTTTTTTATGGCTAATCAGTTAAACCGCGCGGCCCTCTCGATTGCGGCCAACATCGCCGAGGGCAACGGCCGCTTCACCAAGGCCGACCGCAAGAACTTTTTCGGAATCGCCCGCGGAAGCGTCCAAGAATGCGTGCCACTACTGGAGATTGCCGCCCGCCAAGGGCTGCTGGATCCCGTACACCGTGGTCGTGATGTCCGCCGGACCGTCCTCTAGGGGGCGGCGGGCGGGCGTCGACTCGCGCCAGGGCGGGTATCGGCAGGTTGCCGACCGACCGACGGTGGCGAATCACTTCGTTCCGGTTCCACCGCCGAGCCTCGATGTCGCGCCAGCAGGGCGAGGAACGGCTTGATGTCGCCCGTATCGACCGCGCCGTCGAAATTACAGTCCGCGGTGAGCCGATCGCACTGGGGGTAGTGCTTCGAATACACCGACGGATCCAGCAGGGCCAGGGCGAACGGGTGGACGTCACCGACGTCGATCTGCCCGTCGCAGTTCACATCGCCGCAGCTCGATCGAATCCCGTACCGGTCCAGCGGATCTGTCGGGCTTCGGGAAGACGTCAACCCGATACCAATCACAAAGTCGAGGGCGTCGATATTGTCGTGCTCGGCCCCCAGGCCGAGTCGGGCCGCACTGGCGATCACCGTCGGCCGCTCGCCGGGGGCGACCATAAAGACGTCCGCCGCCCCGCCGGATTCGCTGGCCCCCGCAATCAACCCGAGTCGCAGCGACGCCGACCCCGGCGCGAGCGAGAACAGCACGCGGTCATCGCCGTCGAATCGGCCGTTCGCGTTGAAGTCAAAGACAATCAGACCGTCAATGTCGTCGTCGTCAAGCAACCCCAACTCGAAACACGACGCGTACACGCCAACCAGGTACCGGCGGGGCGGCAGTTGCTCGCAAAAATCATCGCCACCACTCCCGTCCGCGTCGCCCGCGCAGGCCTCGTCGAGCTGATACGAACCGCCCAGTTCCGCGCACTCCGCGGGCGGGAGCATCAAGCATATGTCGTCGGGCAGGCAGCAGGCCCACGGTTCGGACGGCGGACAGAGTCCGCAGGGCACGCCCGGGCCGAGCCATCGGCCTTCGCCGTAGAAACAGGTTTCCAGGTCGAGCATCGCGCAACCGCCGCCGGGATCGCAGCAGGCACCCTCCTCGGAGAAAATGCACATGTCGCAGCTCGCGTCCGGGCCGAGCCAGTCACCGTGCACGGCGCCCCACATACAGTCGTACAGGATGGTCACTTCGCACGTTTCGTCAGGGTAGCAGCAGGGGCCCTCGGGCAGCGGCGGGCAATCGTCGCACTGGGTATCCGCACCGAGCCAGTCGCCGCCCAACATGCCGGGCGAGCGGAGGCAATCAACGAGTGGGGTGACATCACAGGTTCCATCGTCGTAGCAGCAGGCTCCCGTCTCCGGGGCCGGTCCCTCACACATGCTGCAG
Organism: uncultured Phycisphaeraceae bacterium; assembly: GCA_964495075.1. GTDB lineage: Bacteria > Planctomycetota > Phycisphaerae > UBA1845 > UBA1845 > JAFGJQ01. The sequence goes on along the minus strand of CAZBUJ010000001.1, from coordinate 155,657 downwards.
GTGGTATCCGGGCCGAGCCACACGCCTTCCCCCATGGCGGGCGAACGAAGGCAATCGACCATCGTGGTGATCTCGCACCCGCCCTCGTCGAAGCAGCAGGCACCGGTTTGGAGCATGGGGTCCTCGCACATGTCGCACGTCGCGTCCGGGCCGAGCCAACGGCCTTGCGTCCCGCCGTGCATGCATTCGAACGCGGTGAGGATCTCGCAGTCACCTCCATCAAAGCAGCAGGCGCCGGGTGGCTCGCAGGCGGAGCAGTCCGTTTCCGGGCCCAGCCACGAACCGCCTACACATTCCAGTTCGGGGGTCAGCACGCAGGCACCGTCGAAGTGGCAGCACGCGCCGAGCGTAGCCGGGGCCGGACACTGCTCGCACGGCACGCGCGGGCCCAGCCACGTCCCGCCCTCGCATTCGATGCCGCGTACGAACTCGCAGGTCTCGTCGGCGTAACAGCAGGCCCCTCTTGCGAACGACGGTTCCATGGCCACGAAGATATGCGCCCCGCTCGCCCCGAGGACTGGGGCCAGCTCGGTGAGTGAGGGCGAGTCGCCGGTGGCGGAGAAATAGAGTTCGGCGATCACGTGGCCCGGCTCCAGCCGTTCGAGTTGAGCCGAGGCGTCGACCCGGTCCTGGAGAGCGTACTCGTAGATGTCGTAGGCGTGGGAGGATGGCTGGGCGGCATAGTCGATGCCGCCCTCGTCGTAGTTGTTGCGCACGAGCACGTTGTTATCGCTGATCGTCCAGTCCTGGATCCCTTCGTCGGTGAACTGCCGCGTGGAGATGAACAGGTCGCCCGCCGCTTGACCTCGCCACGCCTGATCCAGCGCGTTGTAGGGCACCTCCAGCTCGACCAGCGCGGGGTCTGGCGGCGCGACGCCGACGGTGAGGCGATCCACCGAGAAGAGCAGCGCGAAGCCGGTAGCCAGGTGGGCGCCCGCATTACCCGCGGACAGTGCGTCCAGGTCGTCGCTTGGCAGATCCAGCCCGATGGACGCGCTGGTCAGGACCGACATCGGGTAAGGGAAGTCCAGGCCGAGGACGTCATTCGCCGCGACGTAACCTTCGAGGACCGTCGGCGACTCGAGGTCAAACGAGTAGTCGGGGGCGGGCAGGGGGTCGAGCGGCGGGTCTCCGCGAACGCCCGATGTCCAGCTCAGCGGCAGCGCGAGCGCCACGGCGAGACTGACGGCAAGACGCGCACGTCCATGATCCATCCCAGGGATTCCGTTCATCGTTTCCCCGTCCTTTCCGAGCGCATGCCAATCACGCGATCTGGCGCGACATTGTTCGTTGGAGTATGGGCGACATTCGGGATCCAGTCCGGCCAGGTCGGGTCGGCCTGGATCTTCTTGAGGATCAGTTTCGCGTGGTATGTGTATCGCGTTTCGCTGTCGAACGCGCGGTATGCCCGTTCGAACGCCGCTTCGGCGCCGGCGCGATCGTCGTCGGCCAACCGCCGCGCGGCGATATGGAAATACGCTTCACCCCAGAGCCGCCACGGCCGATCGGACTCGCGGGCCAGGGTCTCCAGACGATCGAGATCGTCCCCGGTCCGGCAGGTCGCATAAAGTTGCCGGAGCCATGTTTCCGTTTGCTCTGGTTCGAGATCGGCGGCGAAGTCGACTGCGTCCTCACGATCGGCCAGCAGTTGCGAGGCTTCGTCCGGTTCGCCCAGCAGGCGCAGGGTCGTGGCCGACCACAGGACGGCCATGGCGTTCGTCGGCTCCTCGTCGGCCAGGGCCCGTGCGTGCCCGAGTGCGGCGGGACGATCGCCCCTTTCCGCCAGGATGAGGGCGGGGTAGACATGAGCGTAGGCACGGCTTTCCGGCATGCACTCGGCGTGGGCGGCGGCGTCGGCCAGGGCGGCGTCGAGTTCGCCCAACCAGTAATGCAACCGCCAGCGGTAGTGATAACACTCGCACCGCGGCACGTCGTTCGATGACACTTCGAGGGTCCGGGAGTGTGCGTCGACGGCCTCGGCGTAACGGCCCATGCTTTCCAGGCATTCCGCCTCAGCCAGGATCGGGTGGAAGTCCGCCGGCGCCACCTCCTGCCCGACTCGGGCCCAGTGCAGTGCCTGCTCGTAGTGTTGATCCACGAGCGAATTGTCCCGCGTGCCGGCACTGCCCGAGTAGATCTCGGCGGCCAACCGGTGCGTGATGGACAGGAGGTAGTGCGGGTAGGCGTCGTAAAGCCCATGCTCGATGAGTTGTTCCAGTGCGGCACGAGCCTCGGAGAAGGGTTCGAGGCTTCGCGTGGCGTAGATCTGCTGATTGCGTGCACGGGCCATGTGCAGCATCGCCTGGGCGTAGAACGCGTTTTCGCGGGCCCGCAACGCGTTGGCCTGCCGGTACGACTCGACGGCCTGGTCCGGGTCCGTGAAATGCATGGCCAGCCCTCGGAAGAACCAGGCATCGGGCGTGACCGGCGGTCCGAGCGACTCGGCGTACTCCAACGTTTCCTGTGCCGCGCCCTCGTCACTCTCGCGGTACTGGGCCCACGCTTTCAGGTACAGTCCGCGCAGGTCTCCCGGTTCGTGTTCCAGGACCGTGTCCAGATGCGCGATCGCGCCGACCTGGTCGCGGGCACCGAGGCATACCAGGGCCCGCGTCAACTCGACGGGAATCGGGGCCGCCCCGAGGGCAACGCCGCGCGCGAGTTCCGCCGCCGCCCCCCCGGGCTGTCGGTAGTTGATGTAGGCCAACCGGCCGTACGCCTTCTGGACCCACTGGTCCGCCTCGCGCTGGCGGGCGGCCCGGGCCATCCAGCTTGTCCAGCACAGTCCCGCCACCAGTACCATCACCACCAGGGCCGACGGGAGGGTGGCGGCCAGAACCTTGTGGTTCCGCATCCATTTCGCGCCGCGTTTGATCAGGCTCGGGCGTCTTGACAGGATTGGGCGTCCTTCGGCGAAGCGGCGCAGGTCCTCGGCCAGCAGGGCCGCGCTCGGGTGCCGCCGGGCGGCATCCCGTTCCACCGCTCGCAGGCAAATGACCTCGAGTTCAACGGGTATCAACGGGTCAAGCCGTCGCGGCGGCGTGGGCTCCGTCACGCAAATGGCATTGATGATGGAATCACGCGTGCGCCCGTCGAACGGTTTTCGCCCCGTGAGCAGCTCGTACATCGTAACGCCAAGCGAATAGATGTCGGTCCGATGATCGATCGCGGCCACCTCGCCCCTCACCTGCTCGGGGGAGAGATAGGCAGGGGTGCCCATGATCTCGCCGCTCACCGTCAGGTGTGGCTCATCGGTCAGCCGGGCCAAACCGAAATCGGTTACGTGGAGTCGTTCGTCGCGGCTGAGGAGCAGGTTGTGCGGCTTGATATCGCGGTGAATCACGCCGTGCGAATGAGCATAGTCGAGGGCGTCGGCGGCCTCGGCCAGCAGGGTGGCCAACCGCCGGTAATCCTGCGCCGTCCACCGCGGTGGCGTCGCAGCCCGCGGCGTGCGGCGTCCATCCGGTGCCGGGCCGGTCGGCCGTTTCTGGGAGGGCACGGCCTGCCCGCCAAGCGTCCAGCCGATCGACGACCCGCGGCGGGCGTCTGCGCCGCCGACCCGGTCCCGCTGCCCGCGAACGACTTCGTCAAGGCCGACACCGTCGACCAACTCCATCGCGTAGTACAACTGGCCGGCGTGTTCGCCCTGGGCGTAGATCGATACGATGTTGGTATGGTGCAGCCGAGCGGCGGCCTGAGCCTCGGCCTTGAACCTCTGCACCGCCATTCCACCGCGGTGCGTGAATGCGGGGAGCACCTTGAGCGCCACCTCGCGATCGAGCGAGACCTGCCGGGCCCGGTAGACGATGCCCATGCCCCCGCGCCCGAGTTCGCCGAGTATGACGAAGTCACCGAGTCGGCTGCCGACGGCCAGGGCCGACGCGTCCTGGACGTCGCGGTGTGCGGACGCGTTGAGCCCATCCGTCAGCCAGCATGTATCCGGGGAGGCCAGGGCATCGACTTCAAACGCGAACGCCTGCCGCAAATCAGCCACCATCCGCTCGCGATGGGTGTGCCCGGTGCCGGACACCGGGCCGGCGGTTCCCGCGGCCTGCGCGTCAACCCCGGCCAGCGTGCCTCCGCAATGCGGGCACTGTCTCCCCCCGTCATCGTCCGGCGCGGCCGCGGCGATGGCTCCGAGACAGTGAGGGCACACGGATTCGCTTAGTGTTTCCCTCATACGTCTCTCACGCTACTATTATCCATCTAGGCATAGGCGTCTGGCTGCCGGTTTTGGCGCGCGATTCCGCCGGTCACCCGACCGGCGCGTCCATTCGCGCGTGAATCGACGCAAGTCCAATAACCGCTGGGTGTTACGTCACACTTCCACCTCCGGATCCGTCGCATCGAGCTGTTCCTTGAGCCGCTTGAGGACGCGGTCTCGGGCCCGGTAGACACGCCATTTGCTAACGTCCAGCTTCGCGGCGGTCTCGGCGACGGCCAACCCGGCCAACACGTGCATCTCGAACGACTTCAACGTGACGGCGTCGAACTCGCCGGCGATCTGGCGCATCGCCCACCGCAACCGGTACAACTGCCATTCACCCTCCCAGATGGCGTCGGTTTCCTCCCGAGCGGCCAGGTGATCCAGCACTTGCGGGTCGAATTCGCAAGGCTCGCGCGCCTGCTTGCTGGCCCGCCGACCCATGGCATGCACCACCGCAGCCCGCAGGTAGGCCCGAAACCGACCTTTGCGGGCATCGTACTCAAAGCCGTCGATCGCCTTGAAAAACGACATCTCCACTTCCTGCACGATGTCCTCCGCGTCGGCGTCGCTGGCCCCGCGACTGCGCGCGTAGCGGTAGAGCAGGTGCCCGTATCGGTCGTGGAACTCGGGCCAACTCAACTTATCCGCCCGATCGCGCAAGCGGAGCAGGAATGTCAGGCGTGTGGTGTCGGCGCGGCTCATCATCTTCCATTGTTGCGATTCGAGGATCGCGTCACAAGCCGGCACCGCCTGGGCGACCGTCGGTCCTGACCAAAGAACACGATTATCGGACGAGTATCGCAAATGATGAGCCCGGGCGCGCAAAAACCCGGCGTTAGCGGACTATGTCGGTGTGAGTCGGCCTGCCGTTGCGGGCCGCCTGACTCCGAGGGGGTGGCAGCGTCGCTGGGAGCGGGCCTCTCCCCGCCTCGACCGAATACACCCGCTGGTCGTGAGCCCCACCGGCACGGAGCCGGTGACCGTGTCGCGAACCACGTTTAACAGGAGGTGCAACAGATGAAACCGAAGAGGATCGTTTTTGTGCTGGGCTGCGTGCTGTGCTGTACCAGCCTGGCAGTGGGGACCCCGCCGATGATCAGCACGACCACGGCCGCGCCGCAAGTGTCGGCCGCGAAATCCACGGCGTCCCAGCCCGACTTGACGGTCTGCCCGCGGACGGGGGCGTGCTGTCTGCCGGATGGAACGTGCGAGATCACAATCCAGTGCGACTGTGATGGTCGGTGGTTGGGCCCGGACACCACCTGCGACATGTGTGAGGAGCCGCCGGCTGAAGAAGGGGCTTGCTGCTACCAGGACGGGACGTGCGAGATCACCACGCTGATCGAGTGTATTCGCACGCCCGGCATGATGGGCGGCCATTGGCTGGGCCCGGATACAACGTGCGACATGTGCGAGGAGCCGCCCGAACCGGAAGGCGCTTGCTGCTTCGTTGATGAGAGCTGCCAGATCCTTGGCCTGGAGGCCTGCTTCGAGGCCGGCGGCTTCTGGCTCGGCCCGCACACGACGTGCGACATGTGCGAAGAGCCGCCGATGGAAACCGGCGCCTGCTGCTTCGACGACGGCACGTGCGAGATCACCACGCTGATCGAGTGTACTCGCACGCCCGGCATGATGGGCGGCCACTGGCTGGGGCCGGACACCACCTGCGACATGTGTGAAGAGCCGCCGGCGGAGACCGGCGCCTGCTGCTTCCCCGACGGGACGTGCGAAATCACGACCTTCCTCGAATGCATCGGTGATCCTAGTGAGCCGGGCGGCCGGTGGCTGGGGCCCGACACCACCTGCGATCTGTGCGAGGAGCCGCCGACGGAAACCGGCGCTTGCTGCTTCGACGACGGCACATGCGAGATCACCACGCTGATCGAGTGTATTCGCACGCCCGGCATGATGGGCGGCCACTGGCTGGGGCCGGATACCACCTGCGACATGTGTGAGGAGCCGCCGGCGGAAACCGGCGCTTGCTGCTTCGACGACGGCACCTGCGAGATCACCACGCTGATCGAGTGTATTCGCACGCCCGGCATGATGGGCGGCC
>CAZBUJ010000001.1:0-149297 GCA_964495075.1 uncultured Phycisphaeraceae bacterium | reverse complement strand
CCGGCATGATGGGCGGCCGCTGGCTGGGGCCAGACACCACCTGCGACATGTGCGAAGAGCCGCCGGCGGAGACCGGCGCCTGTTGTTTCCCCGACGGGACGTGCGAAATCACGACCTTCCTCGGATGCGTCCGTGATCCCATTAAGCCGGGCGGCCGCTGGCTGGGGCCGGACACCACCTGCGACATGTGTGAGGAGCCGCCGATGGAAACCGGCGCCTGCTGCTTCCCTGACGGAGCGTGTGAGATCACGTCTCGGGTACGGTGCGACGAGTCCGGTGGCCGCTGGTTGGGTGCGGACACCACCTGCGACATGTGTGAGGAGCCGCCGGCCGAAACCGGCGCCTGCTGCTACACCGACGGGACGTGCGGAATCACGACCTTCCTCGGATGCCTCAGTGATCCCATCGCGCCGGGCGGCCGCTGGCTGGGGCCGGACACCACCTGCGACATGTGTGAAGAGCCGCTGGCGGAGACCGGCGCCTGTTGCTTCCCCGACGGGACGTGCGAAATCACGACCTTCCTCGGATGCGTCCGTGATCCCATTAAGCCGGGCGGCCGCTGGCTGGGGCCGGACACCACCTGCGACATGTGTGAGGAGCCGCCGATGGAAACCGGCGCCTGCTGCTTCCCTGACGGAGCGTGTGAGATCACGTCTCGGGTACGGTGCGACGAGTCCGGTGGCCGCTGGTTGGGCGCGGACACCACCTGCGACATGTGTGAGGAGCCGCCGGCGGAGACCGGCGCCTGCTGCTTCCCTGACGGAGCGTGTGAGATCACGTCTCGGGTACGGTGCGACGAGTCCGGTGGCCGCTGGTTGGGCGCGGACACCACCTGCGACATGTGCGAAGAGCCGCCAATGGAAGAGGGGGCGTGCTGCTTCGACGACGGCACGTGCGCGATTACGACGCTGCTCGGTTGCCTTCGCACGCCCGGCATGATGGGCGGCCGCTGGCTCGGCCCGGACACGACGTGTGACATGTGCGAGGCACCGCCCGAAGGCGCGTGTTGCTATCCCGACGGCACCTGCGAAATCACGAGCTTCTTCGATTGCCGGTGGGGCGAGGTGCAAGGCGAGTGGTTGGGGCCGGACTCGACGTGCGACATGTGCCGCGTCAGCGTCAGACCACAGCTCCGGCCGGGCCTGTCAGCCCAGCCGCGGGGTCTGAAATACTAGAGTCTCCCCCGTAGGGACCCATGGGCAGGGCGATGCGCAGTAGCTCTCCCCGCACACGGGCAGGCCGACGACGGGCGTCGACGGCCTGCCCGTTTTCGTTTGATGTGGTGCGATAACCTCCATCGATTCATGAGGTTACCGGTTTCCTCCGTGGCGCGGGCAGGGCCGCTCCACGCCACCCCTCGCACGAGGCCGACACGCCCGACCGCGAGGTTTCGATCCCAACGGCAAGTCGGTTGAGCAACCGGCAGGTAACGGTTATTCATACGCACGTGCGGGTCGGCCCGGGTCGGAATCGAGCGCGCGAGGGGGCTGGTTTGCGGCGGGCGGTGGATCGATTCCGGCCGCCGCTCGCGCGGATCTGCGGCCGCCCCCAACAACACGCGGCGTTATCTTCAACGCAACGCGTCGCCCGCACAACGCGGGACGGCGACTTACGTAAACGATCGAGCGGAATGCCATGGCCTGGCACAGACCGCTCGCGATGACCGGCATTCGCCCGGCTGTGACAAAGCCGTGAGAGTTGCTCCAAAGGAGAAGACCATGTTCAAGAGGAACAGATCACCGAGTGCACGAAGACCGGGTCGTCGGCTTGCCGACCCGGCGACCGTTGCCGTCCTGCTCGCCGCGATGCTGGCGACGGGTTGTCATCATCCGATCAATACGGCCGAGCGGGCGCCGTACGGCTGGGTCTACTACCTCGACGGGGCGGGCGGCGGCTTGCCGTTGGCGAACTGGGGCCGTGGAGTGGGGGACGGACTCCTTGAGGCCGGCTACGACGGCGGCGGCAGTTTGTTCGGCTGGAACACCGGCCTGGGGGTGCTGGCCGACCAGACGTCCAGCAACGAGTACAAACGAAGCAAGGCCGGCGAACTCGCGAAGAAGATGACCGAGTACAAAAAGGAACATCCCGACGCGCCGATGACACTGATGGGCCTGTCGGCCGGCACGGCGGTGGCCGCGTTCACGCTCGAGGCGCTCCCGCAAGATGTGTACGTCGAGGACGTTTTCCTGCTGTCCGGCTCGCTCAGCTCGAACCACGACCTGACTCGGGCTCTCCGCCGCGTCAATGACAAGATGTACATCACAACGTCGCACCGCGACGGGGTGCTGACCGTCCTCGTGCCGCAGGCCGGCACGGCGGATCGTCAGTCCGGCACCACCGCCACGGTCGGCGTGCAAGGTCCGCAGCTACCGCCCGGCGCGTCGCCGGAGACCCGCCGGTTGTACCACGAGAAGATCGTGATGATGCCGTGGAAGGCCGATTTCGCCCAGGGCGGCGATTCCGGCGGTCACCTGGGAACGGTCCAGGCGGGCTTCGTCGCCCAATACATCGCGCCGCTCGTCAAATCGAACACCGGCAGGGAATTCGCCGCCAACAAGGAGAGCGCCCCACGGGGCATGGTCGAGAACCCGACCTACAAGCGGTGGGCGGGATTCGCAGTCGGCTCCTGGTTGCAGGGCGAGGGAACGCAGACCATCGACGGCCAGCGCCAGCGCGTGCTGGTCAAGGCCACGCTGGAGAAGAAGACCCCGCGCTCCATGCTCATCCGGCGCGAAGTCACCCCGCTCGACGGTCAGGAAGAAGAGACCGGGTTGCCGGCCGTGGTCTTCGCGAATGCCTTCATCAAACCGGAGACGGAACCGGGCACCCATCCGGACAGCCGCTTCAAAGAACTGCCCAGCGTCACACATTCGGTTGCCGGACGCGATCTGACGTGCCGGGTCCGCGCCATCAGCACGCGAGGCGACTTCAGCGCGTGGGGCCATAACCCGCAAGCGGAGGTACACCTAAACGAAGCGATTCCCGGCCACATCGCCGCCCTCAAGCTCAAGACCGAAGTGGACGGCCGGAAAATCGAGTACGACCTGAAGATAGTCGAGTTCCACGCCATCCCGGCCAAGTGATGCGCCGGCGCCGTTGGGGCCGCCGCGGGCCGATACCTGGCTCGCGGCGGTACGAACGCGGGCGTTTGCACATCCGGCGTCCTCCGCCTCGCCGCGAGAAGGCGCGCGTTCCCGGCGCCCGCGGATCAACTCGTCGCCTTTGCGGCCGGCGCGCCCGCCGGCGCGGAGGTCGGCTCTTTCGCGCTGATCGTCAGCTCGGGATCGGTCTCGTCGGCCTCCGTCGGCCGCAGCCAGCCGATCTTGAGCGAGATTGACTCCTTGCCCGATTTCTGGCGGGCCTTGACCTCGACCGTCACGGAGTCCGGCGGGTTGAGCACCAGGGATTCGCCGCGGTGTTCCACACACACCTTCTTCTGCTTCAGGCTGTTGACGATGTCCTGAAGATACGCCACCGCCTGATCGAGTCTGATTGCACTCTTGACTCCAATGTCCTTCTTGTTCATCAGGCACCTCGCTGGCAAGAAAACCACCGATTCGCGCGCGGGCCCGACCGCGGCACGCGGGCCGGACCCGATGGCAGCGGGCCCGCCGAAAACCGCGCCCGTTGAGCCGTGCGGCTCGAAGTGGGCAGTGGGCGACGCGTCAGGCAGCGCACCGTGATCGAGCAGGTCCAGACACGCCGCCGCCGCCGCGTCAAAATCGACGCCGCCGGCGATCTCGTACACCGGGCAGTCCCGGAGAACGGCGACGTAATCGTCGTCGGTGAAGGTGAGCTTCGGCGCCCCCTGCAGGCGACGGTAGTGAACGCCGGGCGACTTGGCCAACGCGGCGAGCAGATCGTCCCGCTTGCGCAGATCGACCGCACGAGCCCGCATCGGGCCGGTGTCCGGGCGCCAACTGAGGATGACGGCGCCGACCATCGGCGCCGCGAGGCGGTACCGGCCGGGCCCAAACGTCTCTTCAATGTCCACGTCGAACTTGTACTCGAGGGCCCACAGTTCGTCATGGGGCAATGCCGAGAATCGCTTTTTCTGCCCCGGCGTGAGAATCTTCTCCAGCGCCGGATTGTGCAGCAGCGTACCCGGGTTCACACGCGGATGTTTGGGCAGCCCCACCATCTCCATGTGACGGTCACTGCGTCGGATCATCAGCCGGTCATTGCTGACGAAGTCGAGCCCGCGATTGAGCAAGTGCAGGCACAGCGTCGACTTGCCGCGTCCGGCCAGACCGGCCACCGCGATCCCGCGATCGGCACGGGCGACGCCGGCCGCGTGGCACAACAGGTACCCGCGACGAACCTGCCGATCGATGAACCGGTTGTTGATGAAGTTCACCACCTGGTTCAGGTTGTCCTCACACGGCCCGACGGCCACATTCCATTGGGGGCCGAAGAGGAACAGCATCCGGGTGGCCCGCTTGCGAAGCAGCCGGCCGTCCGCGTAATCCACGTATTCGTCCTTGACGCGCGTCTTGCCCGGCGCCGGCGGGTACACGGTGAACTCGAGGTCGAGTTGCTGGGCCTCGCCTTCGAGCAGGCTCACGGTGATCTCCGTCGAACGTGCGTCGTCGACCCACTGGGCGCGGTAATAGTGTCGCAGCGCCGCGACGAGCGACGGCGAATTGGACGTCACCCGGATCGCGCAGCCCGCGATGTCGAGCGTCAACGCGTGCGCCGGTGGAAGCGCCGCCAGGAACCGCCGGGCGTGGCCGTCGAGTTGTCCGCCCTCATCCGCCATGATTCAGCCGGGTCAGCACGTAGTCAACGTACCGCTCCGCCGCGTCGATCCCGACCGCCTCGCGGAGTCCGCGGAATCCGCCAAAGGCCGAGACTTCAAACACGATGAGGCCGTCCGGCGTGTCGCCCACGTCGACGCAGGTGAAATCCAGGTCGAACAGCGCCTGGGCCCGGTCGGCCAGTTCAATCACTTCGGGTCTCGGTTCGCAGGGACGGTACTTCCCGCCGGCGTGGGTGCTGGTGTTCCACGACAGCTTGCCGGCCACGCGCGAGTAGCTGGCCAGGTACTGTCCTCCCAGAAACACGATGCCCATGTCGCTGCCGGGCAGGGGGATCATGCGCTGAATGTACAGGATATGATTGCCCACGTCGCGGAACGCTTCAATCCGCTCCCGCAGGTCGGGTCCGTCGTCCACGACCTCCATGCCGCGGGCCTTGCTCGTGAACAGGGGCTTGAGCACCGCTTTGCCGAACCGGGCCACCGCATCGGCCGCCACCTCCACGTCTTCGGTGACGACGGTGTCCGGCATGGGAATCCCGCCGCACCGCAGGGTGACGGTACAACTGAGCCGGTCGATCAGTCGCATGATCGAGCCGGGCTTCGAGAAGACGGGCAGCCCGCGTTCGTACAGGTAGTGGAGAATCTCCACCCGGTCCAGGAGCTCCGGTCGGTACCGGCCGCCGAGCTTCTTGACGATCACCGCATCGAGCCCGGCGAGTTCGACGCCGTCGCATCGCACGCGGCCGGCCCCCAGGTCGCATTCCACGCGATTCATCTGGATGAGCTGGCGATACCCGGTCCGTTGCTCCACCACGTCGACCAGGTGATTGGACGACCAGCCGCCGGCCACCCCCACCACGCCAATTCGAGGACCGCCCTCCGCCATGCTCCCACGTGCCTCCGATATGGCTCAGTAGACCAGAATACCCTCCGGGATCCAGAACTCGGACCACGGGCGGCCTCGGTGCCGCAGCAGGCGTTGCATCAACCAGACGGCCCGCTGCTGCATCGTGGCCGCGAACTGGCGGTTCAGCTCGAATCGCGTCGAGGTGATCAGCGACCGCACGAGACCCAGGGCCAGGCGCGCGTCGAACGTGGTGTCACCGTGGGTACGGGCGAAACCCCGTGCGAAACGCAGGAAGCGGGAACAGATCGCTTCCAGTCCCCGGCGGACGCGGGGCACGAACACCGGCAGCCGGAACGCGGAGACCAGGAACACCGACACGTCCTGCACGACGTCCATGTCCCGGGAGCGGTGCACGTCCACGAAGTGCAGCGTGCCCGCCTCACCGTTGTAGATGATGTTGTCGAGGTTGAAATCGCCGTGAATGAAGACGCTGTAGGGCGCGTCGAGGGAGGCGTCGATGTCCGCGACAAGGCGAATCAGTTCCGCAAAGGACGGAATCCGCAGCGTGCCGACCTGCACACCGTCGGCCTGCAACGTCGGATGCACGCGGTACACGTCGTCCAGACGGGTCGCCAGTTGCGAAACGTACGTGCCGTTTACGCGTTCGTTCGTCTTCGTGCGCGTCCACAGTTCGAGGAGAGTGGACTCGACGCGGTCCATAGCGCGGTTGACGATGTCCGCGTCACCGCTGAGCACGATCTCCTGGAGCGTCGTGCCGTCCAGGTACTGCAGCAGCAGGGCGGCGCCGCGATCCCGCCTTTGATATTCCACGACCTGCGGCACCAGGCCGGGTGCGACAACGGCCCATCGCTGCAAGCTCTGCCGCTCGGCCTGGAGCTTCTCCGGGTTGCCCTCCTTGAACAGGACCTTGCTGGGGTCGTGCGCGTCATGCTGGTCTTTCAGGGTGCCGACGCGGGCCCCGGAACGCGTGCCCCAGATGGAGTGGACCTCGACGTCGTCGATCGACGGATCCATATCGTGGGCGGAGTGAATCGCCTGATCCAGTACGCGGTACTGGCGGATCTTCAGCCGTTCGCCAAGCACCGAAAACATGATGGCCTCACCGATGTTCAGCAGGGCGTCGCCCATCCGTTCCAGGTAATGGCAGATGAACAGGACGGTGATCAGCCGCTCCGGCTCGCGCGTCTCCGGCAGGGCGGCGATGACCTTCTCGATATCCGCGCGGTACAACCGGTCGGTGAGGACTTCCGCGTGGCAGATCTGCAGAGCCAGCGACGAGTCCCGCTCGAACATGGCGTCCACGATGAGGGACATCCCCTCCAACAAGGCCGTGAAATAGGGCTCGAATTCGAACCGCTTGAGAACCGCGTAGTCGCCTAGATACCGGGTCTGGCGGGCGACGTTGACGGAGAAATCGGCGACCCGCTCCAGGTTGGCCGTGATGACGTTGAGGGCCCGCACCGCGTCCACGCGCCGCGCGTCTCCCGCATCGTGCCGGCTGATGAACTTGAAGCACTCATTCTCGATCATCGCCTTCTGGGTATCGATGTAGTCATCGCTGTTCTGGACGGCCTCAACCAGGTGCGGGTCGGGCGCCCGGAGCAAATCCCGCGTCTTTTCGAGCTGCCGGGTGGCCTGCACCACCATGAACTTGAAGTTGCGGGCGATCCCGTGATAACTGAGCATGATCCGATCCTACGCCTCGCCCGGCGTGATATGCAGCGATCCTTCCTCGTCGTCCGGCACCTCCTTGCGCCAGCTGATCTTGAGGATCAGGCCGGTACGATACACGCCGCGGCGCGCCTCCACGCGAAACCGCAACAGTCCCTTCGGCGTCAGGTTGATCTCGCCGCTGTCCGACCGCAGGTCCAGGCTCCCGGCGGCGATTCCCTCCGTCAGCGCGGTCAGGTACTCGACGATCGATTCCCGGTCCTGGATGGAATCGTGCTTGAATTGGGCTTTCCCATGCCCTGTTCGATTCGCCATGTTCGCCTCCATCACGACAGGCGGCTCTTGTACTCCGCGATCAGATTGGGGCGGTCGGCATGGGCGATGATCAGGCTCTTGCGGATCGAAAGATCGTCCCACGCGGACTGCACACCCAACTGGCGACCCGCCTTCTCCGGGTCCTGTCGATCGGGATCGATCACCTTCTCGCCGAAGTGCGTGTCGTCCCCCATGAAAATCAGCAACGGCCGTTCGCCGGTCCGCCGCTTCTTGTTCTCGCGGTGCACCACGTTGATCAGAAACTCCGTGTACTCCTGGGACTGGGGGTTCCAGACCTCGATCCCGTCCACGTCGTAGTCGGCCAGCAGGATCGGCCAGAACTGTTCGGGGTGGGGGATCACGATCGCTCCACCCAACGCCCGTACTTCCTCGATCACTTCTTCCGTACGGTAGAAGTAGGTGAGCTTGAAGCCGTATTTCACGATCTTCTTGATCGCCTGCAAGAACACCTGGGCACGGTGGATGAGCGACTCGTCGTAGTGGTCACGCAGCGCGTTGAAGTAGTTGCGCAGCAGCTTGTTCTTCACCATGTCGGGCGGCGTCACCCCTTCGTTTCGATCGATCAACTGCTTGACCTTGGACACGTGGATCCGCATGAAACGGACCAGGTCGTCCGACGCACCGGTCTTCTTCGCCGCCCGGTCGACCCGGTCCTGGAAGACCGGATCCAGAATGGAATCGATGAACTCGAACAACTGACTCGCGCGGTACTTGAACGTGTGGGCCAGCATCGCCTCGAACACGTCGGCCTGCTCCACCCGCGACGCGGCAAAGTGGGTCAGCAACTGGACCTTGCGGTTGAATCCGGTGGAGTAGCAGTCGATCTCGACGCCGGCGTACCCGTCGAGCGGCAGGAGAACGTTGTGTTGGGTGGGGATGATCAGCTCCGCGCGCCGATTGGGAAACATCCGGTCGACGCGCTGCATGATCAGCTCCATCGGAACGAACTCCGGATGCCAGTGGACGGCGACCACCGCGTTCTGCTTCGCGTGGACGACGGGCGGTTCCACGATCCGGGCCTTCTGTTCCGGCGTCAGGTCGGTCGAGACGATCCGCAGAAACGCCTGCTGATCCCATTCCGTGACATTCGGATCGATGGTGGCCAGGTCGATCCCGTCCTGCTTGACGTGTTGCAGTTTGAACGCCTCCACCGCACGCCTCCGTTGCACCCCTCGCACGCCGGAGTCCCCGGGCCGCCGCCCCGGCCGCAGCAGCCCCGGTCGCACTCGCCCGCCGGCGACCCCCCGCGCCCGGCGGTCGGGCTCGCCGGAGACTCGACATCAACGCGACCGGGCATCGGCTGCGCCGCCAGGCGCATGATACTCTAAGGGACATACCAATCAAGGCACGCGTGAGATGTTGGCGCGCCCCACCCGTGATAATCGGGGCTGCCGCCGCGCCCGCGTGGAATGGCGGGCGGGAATCGATGCACGCGGCGCCGGCGGTCGATCCCGCAGCCGGTGCGGCGGACGCGTTGACGAACGTGAGGATCGGTCGCGAACCGTTACCGGCCGGGCCACATCTCCTCGGGCATGAGGATGGGGCGGCCGTCGCCTCCCACGCAAGCCAAGGTCGAGGTCGCTTCGCACACCAGGCGACCGTCGACCAGGACCTCGTACGCGTGATCCACCCGCGTGCGCGTCTTCCGGGTCACCCACGTGCGTAGGGTGACGATGTCGTCGTAGCGGATTGGTGCTCTGTAGCGGCACTCGATTTGGGCAACCACGAAGAACACACCGCGGGCCTCGAGGTCGCGATAACGGATGCCCTGGTCACGAAGCAACTCGGTGCGGGCCATCTCGAAGTACTCGAAGTACTTGGCGTGATGGAGGATTCCGAACGCATCGCACTCCGCGTACCGGACCCGAACCTGCAACTCGAAGGGGGTTGATTCCGTCGTCATTCCGCGTGACCCGTCTTGCCGGGATCCACCGGCCGGCTCCGTGGAGCGTCCGGTGTCAAGCCTTCAGTCTGCCGCGACCAGCACGAGCGCCAGGGTCAATTCCTCATCATCCCTCTTTACCGCCAGCGTCAGAACATCACCAGGCTCATGACCCGCGAGCGCGTCGATGAATTCCATGGCGCTGTTGACCGGCTTATCATCGACCTTCATCAGCCGGTCACCGCCGAGCAGGCCGGCGGCGACGGCCGGGCTGCCGGGGGTCACGAACGCAACCTTCATGCCCGTCCCGGCCGGCTCGTCAAACGACGGAATGATGCCCGTGACCAGCTTGTATCCGTGGCGCCGACGGCCGGGGTCCGCGGCGCCCGGCTTGTGGAAGGCCACCGGGGTTGCGGCGCTGGCGAGGTGCCGCGCGATCTCGTAGACCAGGCCCACGATCCGCACCGCGTCCTGCTCGTTGATCCTGGCGGTGTCATCCGATGGCGTGTGGTAGTCTTCGTGCTGCCCGGAGTAAAAATGCAGGACCGGTATGTTGTAGCGGTAGAACCAGAGATGATCGCTGCCGCCGAGCCCGAGGCCAATCGACTCCACCGGCATGTCCGCCCGGGCCGACGCGTCATCCACGGCCTTCTGCAATCCCTCGCCGGACCCCGTCCCAAACACCCGCACCCGGTTCCCGCCGACCGGCACCCGCCCGATCATGTCCAGGTTCAGCATCGCCACCGTCTTTTCCAGCGAAAACGTGGGATGGGTGACGAAGTGCTGGCTGCCGAGCAGCCCGGCCTCTTCGGCGGTGAACGTCATGAACACCAGGCTCCGGTCGAGCGGTGGGCCCGCCGCGAACGCGGCCGCCAGTTCCAGCACGCCCGCCGTGCCCGACGCATTGTCGTCGGCCCCGTTGTGAATGACCGGCGCGTCCGACCCCTTGGGGCCGCGGCTGTAGCCCTCGCCCGAAACACAGTTGCCGAGGTGGTCGTGGTGCGCGCCGAGCACCACGAATTCATCGGCCCGCGGGCCACGGCCGGGAAGGATCCCGATGACGTTGCGAACCTGCGGCGAGTACCAGCGAATGCCGGCCTGGCCGCGGACCCGCACCCCGGACAGCGGGGCCGTGCGAAACTCCCCCGCGTCCACTCTGCCCTGAAGCACGTCGAGCGACTCGAGCCCGCCGGCCGCCAGCATCTCCGCCGCCAGGGCTCGCGTGATGTGAAAGGCGGGAAGCCCGTAGGCCAACGTATCGGATCGACCGCGAAACCCGATCAGCACGTCATCTTCGCCGTCCGCCAGCGCCTGGTTGACGACCAGCACGGCGGCCGCTCCGCGATTCTGGGCGTTCACCACCTTGCGCTGAAACAGGGCGTAGGGCGTGAAGTGTCCTTCTTCCGGTTCCCACGCAGGCGGCTCGCGGCGGAAGATCAACACCACCTTCCCGGTCACATCGGTGTCCCGGTAATCGTCGTGCCGCCGCTCGGCACTGGAGATGCCGTAGCCGCAGAAGACCACGTCGCCTGCGAAGGCATCGCCGGTGGAGAATGGCAACGGGGTGCAGTCCTGATCGAACTTCGGTGTCGACTCGATCCCCTCCACGATCAGTTCGCCGTCGTCCGTGCGAACGGCTCCCGCGTGCAGCGAGAACGTCTGGAAGTAACTGCCATTCTCCCCGCCGGGCTGCAGGCCGATCCGCTTGAAGCAATCGGCGATGTAGCGGGTGGCCCGGTGAATGCCCTCCGTGCCGACCCCGCGGCCGCCAAGCTCGTCACTGGCCAGGTAGTGCACGTGGGCCACCCAGATCTCCGGCGAAAATTCGGGGCTCGAGTCGGCCACCGCCGCTTGCGTGGCGGCCACGCGATGGTGGGCGTCGCCCCGGACGTCCAGCGCCGCCAGGCAGAACGCCACCGCGACGACCAGCAACGACAGACGGCGGCGATGAGAACACATCGGGCAAGCCGGGCGGATGGCACGCATGGTCGACTCCGGCGGTAGGTTCGGGAAACTGTCCACGAACATGATAACAACGGGTGGAGGAACCGGCAATTGACCCGCGTGTCGGACTTTGTGGCCCAGAGGTGTCCGCGCACAGAAACGGCGGGGCGACGTAGGAAGTGGCCCCGCCGATCAAAGACAGGATTGTGGAGTCGGCGCCGATCCGGGCGCCGGCCGCATCAACGGGCGGGCAGCCTCTCGACGATGTTGTCGGCCAGGCCGTACTCCAGCGCTTCCGGTGCATCCAGCCACTTGTTGCGATCGCAGTCTCTCTCGATCTGCTCCTCGCTTTTGCCCGTGCGCTGGGCAAGGATCGCGTACAGTCGCTTGCGAATACGGATGATCTCCTCCGCCTCGATCGCCAGGTCGGTGGCCACACCGAACATCACCCCGCCGATCAGCGGCTGGTGTAGCAGCATCCGCGAATTGGGCAAGAGGAACCGTTTCCGGGGCGCACCGCCGCACATGAGAATCGCGCCCATGCTCGCGGCCATGCCCAGGCAGTACGTCGCGACGTCGCACGGCACCGATTGCATCATGTCGTAAATGCCCAGCCCCGCCGACACCGCACCGCCGGGCGAGTTGATGTAGAAACTGATGTCCTTCTTCGGGTCCTCGTTGGCCAGGTACAGGAGCTGGGCGCACACCAGCCCCGCCACGTCGTCATCCACACCGCCGCCGAGGAAGATGATCCGATCCTTGAGCAGGCGGGAATAGATGTCGTACGCCCGCTCCCCGTGCTCGCCGGGTTCGATAATGAACGGTATCTGCTGATTCGTCGCCATGGCGTCTGCTGTCTCCGCGGGGCCGGCCCAGGGGCGGAGGCGCCGCCGGCCCAGGCTCGAGGGAATCACTTCTTCGACTTCTTCTTGCTTTCCTTGGGCTCGACCTTGAGGATCTCGTCGATCACGCCGTACTCGAGTGCCTGCTCGGCCGTCATGTACCGGTCCCGCTCCGTCTCCTCTTCGATTTTCTCAATCGACTGGCCGGTGTGATTGGCGATGATCTCGTTCAGACGGCGCTTGTCCTTGAGGATCTCTTCGGCCTGGATGCGGATGTCCTCCGCCTGCCCCGTGATCCCGCCACTCGGCTGGTGCAGCATCACCTTGGCGTTGGGCAGGATGTACCGTTTGCCCTTGGTGCCGGCCATCAGCAGCAGGGCGGCCCCGCTGGCCGCCTGCCCGATGCAGTAGGTGGCGACGTCGCACCCCATGAACTGGATCGTGTCATAGATCGCCAGGGTCTGGTCCACCACCCCGCCGGGCGAGTTGATGTAGAGATTGACGTCCTGGTCCTTCTTGATCGATTGCAGGTAGAGCAGGGCCATGATCGCTTCGCTGGCCACGTACTCGTTGATCACGCCGGAAAGAAAGAGAATCCGGTTCTCGAGCAGCCGCTCGCCCAGCGTCTCTCGGTGATCGCGATCGCGACGGGGGAACTGCTGAATCGACGGGGGGTCGGGACGGATGATATCGGTCATTGAGATATCCTGTCTCACCTTCCATTGGGGCACGGGCCCTCGGATCCGCCGGGCGGACCCGGACACCGCTAGCCGTCCTTGGTCTTCTTCTTCTTAGCGGTTTTCTTGGCCGTTTTCTTTGACGATTTCTTCTTGGTCGCCTTGGCCGGCTTCTCCGGCTCGTCCGTGATCTTGGCCTCTTCGAGGAGGATGTCCCGGATCTTGTCGTTCCGCAGCCGCATGTACAGCGTGTGGATCCGGTCCTGTTTCATCAGTTCGTCCCGCACCCGGTCGAACCGCAAGCCCTGACGGCGCGCGATGTCGTTGATGACCCCGTTGATCTCCTCTTCCGTGACCGTCACCTCGCGGTCCTCGGCGATGGACTCCATGATGAACGCCAGTTTGAGTTCCCGGGCGGCCTCCTCGGCCGCACTGGTCCGCAGCGCGTCCATCTCCTTGTCGATTTCGGCCCTCGGGACCCCTTCCTGGAGCTTCTCGATCATCCGGGTGGCCACCGCCTGCTCCGTCATCCGCGTCGAGATGCCCTCCGGGATCTCGAGTTGCGTGTTCGCCAGCAGGTACTCGTCGATTTTCTTCCGCGTGGCGGCCCGGACGTGCATGTCCATGTAGGCTTCCAGCTCGTTTTGGATCAGACCGCGGAGTTCCTCCTCCGACTCGCAACCCATGCTCTCCAGGAACTCTTCGTCCGCCTCGGGAATGACCAGCCGCTTAACGTCGTGGATCGTGAGGTCCACCGTGCAGGCCTTGCCACGCAGGTCGGCCTCGGAGTACCCGTCGGGGATCTTGACGCCGAACGACACCGACGCGCCGGCCTTCTTGCCGATCACCGCCTTGCCCAGGCCGGTCAGCATGATGCCTTCGTACGCCATGTCGCGGGCCGCCAGCTGCGCGTTCTCTTCCACCTTGATCTCGCTGCCGTCGACGGTGGCCTTGAACGCGACGACCAGCAGGTCGTCCTCTTTGATCTTGTCTTTCTCGTCCACGGGAGCGAAGTGGCCGCGGAGGGCCAGCATGCGCTTCAACTCCGCGTCGATTTCCTCGCTCGTCACTTCGATCTTGGGACGGGTGATCGCGATGCCGTCGAGCGGCGGCAACTCGAACTCCGGCTGCACGTCCACCTCGCACGTGTAGACCAGCGGACCGTCGTCGGGCAGCCTGATGTGGCGAATGCCCGCCTGCGGGGTGAGGAGCCGTTCGCTGCCCTCGCCCGCCTCGCTCTTCTCGGGCGGCACCCGAACGAGCAACATCGGGTCGCCGAGGGTCTTGACGTCGTCCCGCTCCGTCAACGCCATGTACGAGCTGAGCACCAGGCGCGACGACAACTCCTCCCCGATCTCCTTTCCAAAACGCTTCTCGACGAGCTTGAGCGGTGCGCGGCCCCGGCGGAATCCCGGAACCGTCTCCTCACGACGGCGCTCGTCGAGCTGACTACGCAACTGATCGTCGATGATCGACCGCGGGACGGTGATGGTCAGCCGCTGGCGAAGCGTGCCGATCTCCTCCGTGTGCAGTTCCGCCTCTTCCTTGAGGCGCTCCATCATCCGCTCCTCGTCGGACAATTCCGCGACGTCCTGCTCCTCCTGATCGACCGTTACTTCCTCGTCGGCCATAGATCATCTCCTCATGCCGGGTGGCACGGCGAGCCCGCGCGCCAACCGCGGACCGCCCATGTACGGGCCGTAGGCTACCGCAGGGCAACCCGAGTCGCAACCCTCGAAACGAAAAACCCTTACACCGCACCCCCCAGGGTGCGCGGCCGCCGTCCACCGCCGCACCCGCCGCGCCCGGCGACCAACGATAGCGTGCACTTAACCGAAAACAAACGAGCGCCGGGTAGGGGTGAGTTGTATAACGGATTCCGGCCTCGGTGTTTCCCCAATCGACCGGCGTGTGTGTGGTCAGCCGTTCGGGCCAACAAGGATTACCTCGGACGGTCCTGCTTGACCGTGCCGAGGCATTTCGAATTGCCCGCGCCCCCGGTGGCCGACGCGGCCTTATTCGCCGCGCTCCATCGCTGCCTGATACGCCCCGAGGTCAACCAAGTCCACGTCCGCGTCGACGTCGAAGTCAAACACCGCGCAGGCCGGTCCGATCGCCGATTCCGGGCCGCCCACACACGCGGCGAACAACGGAAAGTCGGCCAGGTCGATGACGCCGTCGCCGTTGCCGTCGCCGCGCTCGCCGTAGTACACGCGAACCGCGGTGATCGAAGACGACCCCGTGGCCAGCCCACCCGTCACGTGCACACGTCCGGTGCTCGCGTCATGATCGTACGGCACCGGCGTGTCGTTGGCGGACACGGCGAGTATCGTCGTCGGCACGGGAACGCGGACCCAGGTGTCGTAGTCGACGTCCAGACCCGTGACGTTCGTGATCGCGTGCTCGGCATAGGTCGGCGTGTCGGACACCGACACGTCGAGCCGGTGCGGCCCGAGCATCAGGTTGGCAAACGTCATTTGCGGCCAGCCGGAGGGCAGCTTCGGCTCGATGCGGAGCGTGTTGCCGCGGGCGTCCGGCGTGTAGTCGAGGAAAACCATCACCGCATCCACGACGAACGACATCGACTCCCAAGCGTTCGGCCAGGCCGTCTCGAGCACGAAGTCCATCTGCCCGTCGTACAGCAGGCTGTTGCTCGGCGCAATCTGCTCTGCGCCGAGGCCGATCGGCCCCAGCCGATCCAGCAGCCGATCCAGCCGGTACTTGTGGTTGTCGATGTCGCCCCCGTTCGGGGTCGAGTCCTGCCGCTCGGCGTAATAGCAGCCGTACCACATGGTGGTCAGAAACCACGGGCTGGCATTCGGGTTCGGTCCGAACGGGTTGTGCCAGTAGCCGTCACCCCAGTAGCGGTTAATCAGACCCTCCCATTCACCGCCCGTGTTCACCAGCGGCTTGATCGAACCCGCACCCTGGAAGTCCGCCGCCACCCCGTTGATGCGGTCCACCACGTGCACGATCTCCGGGGCCTGCGTGCCGTAGACCGCGAACGGATAGACCAGCCCGAGCTGCGAGATGTCGGTGTTCTCGCCGTCCCACTCCAGCCGAGCCTGAATACCCGAGTGAATGATGTCCGCCCGCTCGGTGTAGAGAGCGGCGTCGTTGTGGTAGTTGCACGTCCCCGGCCCGCCCGGGCAGACGTCCTCGTCCAGAACGATGGCGATCGAAGTCGCATCCCGCAGGCAGCGCTCGACCGCCGCGTTCGAGTAGAGGAAGTCGCCGTACTGGTCCTCCCACAGGTTGTTCGAGTACATCAGATTGTACGGATCGTCGAAGAACAGGTGGGGGTGGTCGCTGTCCTCGCTCGACGCGATGGCCGCTTCCCATACCGTCGGGTAGTTCAGGTCGAGGAACCCCACGTCGCCGGTGACCTGGTAGTGATAGTAGACGCCCCACGGGAAGCACGCCGTCTCGTCGACCTGCGGCGATGTCCAGATGCGATGCCCGTCCGTAGTGTACTTCTGGAACCACCAACTCGTGCGCCCCGAACCCTCCTGGTACCGCTCGGTCACCTCGCGGAGGAACCGGTAGATCTCGTCCGCCTCGAATGGATGACCGGTGCGATCCAGCGTGATCGCCGCCCACGCCGCGTCCCGCGGCCAGACAAACGGGTACGCCCCGTTGTGCATGCCCGCGATGATTCCGCCGTTGGCCCCGTCCAGGTGCAGGGCGGTCGCGAGCAGGCCACGCTTGAACACCGCGCCGTACGCGTCGTCCGGCGTGTCCACCCGGACGCCCGACGCCAACCAGTCGGTCCAGTACTCCGCCGTGGCCGACTCCAGCGCGTCGAGGTCGCTGCTCATGAACCAATCGATCGCAGCCGCCATCTGGTAGTCGTAGGTGCCGGTGGCACCTGCGAAGTCGTCGAAGCCGCCGACCAGCAGGACGGCCACCTCCTTCGATACGCCGACCGGCAGCTCGACCGGCATGCCGACCCAGCCGAGCCCCTCGTCGGTGCTGGTGTCGCTCCAGAAGTCGGAGGCCGGCGCGCCGACGCTGCCGCCGATGCTGTCACTCAACCGCATCGCCGCCGCGAGGTACACCGAGACGTTCTTCTCGTAATCCATGCCGGACGTCGGGTTGTACTCCGCACTGCCCGGCGGCAGCACACGCCGGGTGGTGTCGTACGAGACCATGGCCCCGCGGCCGGCATCGGTGAACGTCCCGTCATAGTCGTCGCCGCCGTTGATGGCATAATCGGTGTAGAAGTAGACGTTGACCGTCTTGTCCGCCGCGCCGTTGTTGGTGAGCACCAGCCGCTTGATGTAAAGCCCGCGGTTGGGCTGACCACCCTGGTCGAGCGGGTAGTCGATGCCCTTGGGGCAGTGATCGATCTGGCGGACCAGGATGTCATTGCCGGCCGCCACCAGTCGCTGCGTGGTCTCGATCAGGTTGGTGTCGGGGACGTACCTCTGGGTGTGGTCGACATAGTCGCCGCCCGCCTCGTTGGTGAGCCAATAGGTGACGCCGTCGACCCGCAGGCCGACCATCCCGATGTTGATGTTCATCTGCCCTCGGTGCCCCGGCGGCAGCCCCGGCGGGAACGTGTCCAACCCGTCGATGTAGCCTTCGTTCTTCGTGCCCATCCCGTTCACGCAGCCGGCGGACGGGTAGTAGACGTCATACACCGATCCGTTCCGGTCGACCATCACGTTCATGTAGTTGTTGCCGACCACGCCTTCCTCTTTCCAGAAGTGGACGTCCGGGTAGCCCACCGCGTGATCGGCGTGCGGGCTGCCCTTGCCTGGCCAGGCGAGCTTGTTCGTCCATTCGAAGACCGCCCCGTCGCCCGCGAAAACCTCGGGCACCGGCGCCCCGATGTCCCACGCGGAGATCTTGTATCGGACCTGCACACCGTATTCGCGGGTGTGGACGGGGAACTCGGCCTCCCACCAGTCGTCGTGGCCGCCCGGCGGCTCGTTGTAGAGAAACGTGATGGCCGGCGTCGGACCGTAGCTGAGCAACACCGACGTGCCCGCCTGCGGGATGCCTTGCGAGCCCTGCGGCGTCGAGCCGTCGGTAGTGTAGTAGACGGCCACCGCGTCGTAGGTGAACGACGGTCCGATCTTGATGAACGCCTTGACGAGCTCGTCCTCCCGCGGCGCGAACGGCTCCCGCATCGTGGTACCCGGCGGCTGACCATAGACGCCGGCGCCCGGGTCGTGATAGACGTAGTCCGGGGCCGCCTGTACCGGCACCCCGGCCGCCATGAAGAGACCCGTCAGGACGTACAGAATCCGCCGCATGTGTGTGGAATGGGCCATGAACTTCCTTCCCGCGGTTGGTGTTCAGCACGTGATCGAGCCGTCCGCTGGCAGGTCGCTTCCCCCGGCTGCGGGCGGCACGCACCGTTTCCCGTGGCCCGGACCCCCCATCGGCTGCCCCGAAGCGCGTATGTCACATTCTAGCAACTCGCTTCCGCCAACCCAAGAACCGCCGGTCCGGTCGCCATGATCCCCGTCCCGTGCGGCCTTCAACACGGCACCGCATTCGCAATCATCGGCTTTCGGTCTGGTTGTGCGGCTCGCCCGGCGCTCGCCGCCGCAGGCTCGCCCGGCGCCACCCGCGCTGGAACACGACGCCTCATTGGTAATCTGGCAGTCTGTAATCGGTTATCCCCCTCCGTCCCACTCCCTGAGCAGCAGCAACAGACTCGCCGTCCCATCGATTATCGGCTCGTTCGTCGAAAAGTCAGCGTACACGTCATGATAGACGCCCACCTTCGACTGAAACCGCGCCAGCCGATCCACCCCGAAGTCGGCGAACTTCAAGCCGTCGTTGATATCCTTGTAGACCGGGCCGTCCACCAGACCGCCCACCGGCAGGTGATCGATCAGCTTGTGGAACAGGTGATGCGGTTGGCTGGCCGCGTCGCCGTCGGCCGGCACGCCGATGACCATGGACACGCCCCACGGGTTACGCCCGAAGATCCAGTCGCGGGCCTCGGCGGCCAACCCGCGAAACTGCCTGTCGCCCGTCATCTTCTCGTACAGCACGGCCTGCGTGGCGAACGCAACGACATCGTTCGTCGAGCACCAGACCAGCGGCGTGCCGAGCCGGTAGGGGTTGCGCTCGGCCAGAGCTTGCACGCGTTCCAGCCCGGCCCGGTAGTAACCGGCCAGCTTCACCTGCGTCGCCTCGTCCACGTGCGGATAGAGCCGCCAGTGCGCGAGATTCACATACGGGAAGAACTCGTAATGCCCGTGCCGGAGCTTGCCCATCCACTTGCTCTCGCCGGCCTGGTCAGCATGCTCGATCGCGCGGATGAGGAACGTGTTGTCGCCGGTGGCCCTGTACAGTTCGACCGCCGCCCACTCGAGGTCGTCGTGGTAGGTGCTCTCGCCGTAGTAGTAGGGGGCCCGCACTGGGACCGACATCGCACAGCCCGGCTTCGTAAGGGCGAGGGCGTACAGCGAACGGGCTTTGTCGAGCTTGCCGGCCAGCGCCATCGCCGCCGCGGTGCGACCGGCCAGGTTGGCCAACCCGGTCGACGCGTTCTTGTACTTCGGCCCCTGCGGCTCGCCGGTGGCCGGCCAGGCGGATCGCGGTCCGCCCGGCCCCCAGCCGTAGTCCGACTGGTCGTCGTGCCAGAGCGTCGCCGGCGGCAGGTGGTCGCGGTCGTCGCCGATCTGGACATAGATCGTCCTCCGGTCCGGGTGGATCTTTTGCAGAAACGCCACCCCGTAGCGGGCTTCGTCGTCCGCCCCCGCCAGAAAAAGGGCGGCCACGCAGTAGGACGTGGTGATCATGTGCTTGAGCCGATCGCCCGCGTCGTGCCAGCCGCCGACCAGGTCGACCCGCTGGCCGGTGACGACATCGATCGCGTCCTGCTGATGGCACTTCTTGCCCGTGACGGGGTTGTCACCGCACCGCTGCAACCGCATGAACGCGAGCAGCTTGCCCGGTACGTCCTTGTATGCGTCCTTGCCGATGACGAACGGACGCGACTTCACTTTGCCGAACTCGACGCTGTACCGCCCGGGCTCGCGCAGGTCGCTGAAGTCGAGCCGGTAGTTGTGGGCGAATGGGCCCCAGGGGCCGGCGTCCGGCCCGATGTCCGCCGTGAACGACCCGACGCGAAACGCGCCGGACAGCGGGACGGCACTCGACAGAATCGCGATCTTCGGATCGGCCGGCAGGTACCCGATCTGGTTCGCGCGGATCCACGCCTCGCCCGACTTGCGCGCTGCAAGCGCCTGCCCGACCCGCGGCGAGACGGCCGCGCACACCGAATCAAAACCTTCATCGGGCGCGCCGGGTCCCGGACGCCCAAGCGGGCGGTCGCGGCCGATGACGTTGCCGCCCCCACCCACGAGCCCGGCGCCGGCTCCCCACACGATCAACGAGAGCAGCCCCCACGCACCGATCCGCGTCGCCATCCCGCGACGCCCGCAAGGCGGGGAAACTCGTTCCGGCTCCGAAGTCATAACCGCGGCCTTACGTGTCCCGAAGCGTACGCCACAGCAAACCACCCATCGCCTCGTGAGGGAGATCCCGCGTCGTCGACCAGCCGGCCCCCTGATGACGCGGTCACCGCCGCGTCCTTATACGCCGCGGCGCCCGCGCTGGCAACCGCCGCGCTGACGGTCGCGTCGCCTCGTCATAACGATACGCTGAGCCAAACCAGCCCGACGATGCCTCGCGTAGATCGGGCTCGTCACGACACCGGACCGCAGCAAGGGCGCGAATGCGTCAAACGGCGCATCGTGCCGTGACGCGGCCGAAGAAAAAACGCAGGCTTCAAACCTGCACGCGGTCAGATCGCCGCCGGGCGAGCCACGCCGTTCCGGTAGACGCGCAGTGGTCCCAACAAGGCACTGTACCCCCCTTTGTCACTGCCTTCTCCCTCCCACAACAGGCCCACCAATCGTAGGCCACCGGCGCCGGTGACGGCCAAGCTCCAAAGAGGGCCGCCCCTCGGTGAGAGGCGGCCCTTGGATGGCCGCGTGGGAGGCCAAGTGATCCACGGCAGCGTCAGCGCCGCGGATGTCGGACGACACTCAACGCCGGCGGCGTCGAACCGCGGCCAGGCTGGCGAGCCCTAGCAGCGGTAGTGTGGCCGGCTCGGGGATGATCACGTGCACCAGGAAGTCCATCCCGTTGTCCACCGTGTGGAACGCACCGAACGCGTCGGCCGCCTCCAACATGTTCAGGCTGATCAAGTAGTCGCCCAGCGTGAGCGGGGCGGTCAGGTCCAGCGTCTCCACCAGCAGGTTCGGCCCCTCGCCGGGAACGCCGGCCTCGGAGGCCGTCGTCCGGTAGATGTCCGGAATCCCCGCCGTGGCGGCCGGCGATCCAGCGTCCGCCCCGTCATCGATCTGGACCGACGGCGGCGCCCATGGAATGCTCCCGTTGAACCCGCCGTCGGCCAGCACCACGCTGTCGAACGGAGGGCCGAACACGTTTCCCGTAAGCCAGAACTCCTCGGTGTCGAACTCGATCCGATAGGCGAACGAGTCGAGTTCAGCCTCCACACCGGTCTCGGCCGAAATGCTCGTCGCCACGAGATCCAGGCTCAGCGGATCGCCCTGAACCACGGTGACCTCCATGTCAGTCAGCGAGCCGCTGTCGAATAGCTGGAAGTCGATGGACGCCTGGGCCGCGTTCATCCAACCGATCGCCAATCCTCCACATAAGAAGCACAGCACAATTCGGGTCATTTCTCTCTCTCCTTCGTATGACTATTCCCCTGATGGCCGGCACCCTCCGCGCCGGCTCGTCTTCACACCGGTTGAATGGCCGAACAACCGGTCCCGACAGGGGCGCCGCCCACGGACTCCCCCTGTCAGTCGTTCGCGGTCGACGCCGCCGACTACGGCGCGCTGTCCCCGATCCGCGATCGGACGTAGCTGATGTCGGTCCCGGTCAACGTGCCCGTCAGGTTCACGTCTGCACGCGACGTGTCACCGAAAGACACGGCCTGATTGATCCGGCCTCGCACGAACGAAATGTCCGTCCCCGTCACGATCCCGCTCCCGTTCGCGTCGCCCTGAAGCACGCGCAACTCGAAGTCGGAGTCACCGGTCAGCGAATCACCGTCGAGATCCACGAATCGCTCTTGGAAATCAAACCGGTAGCGTTCCTCGTTCGGCAGCGGCTCGGAGAAGATGATGGTGAGTTCCTTGCCCGAAACACCGCCGGCCCCAATCGCCGGGCCATCCTCGTCCGTAAACGCCACCGTGTAGGGCGGGATCGGGCTGCCCCCCACGCTGGTGATCACGACATCGTCCGGGTCCAGGCTGCCGTCTTTCGGCTGGACCGGCGTGAGGAAGACGGCGATCACCTCCTGCACCGTCCGCCGCGGATCCGATGTCGGTTGACCGGCGAGGGCCAGCGGGATGTTGATCCTGCCTTCCGCGCCGTGGCGAGCCGCGGAATACGCTTTCTCCAGCCCCGGCGCGACGACGGTCACCTCGTACTGCACACCGGACAGCTCCACACCGTCCGGGTACGTCGGCGTAAACCCCACCACGTCGATGGAGCCCCGCGCCCGCGTCCCGACCGGCGTGCCCTGCTGCGGGATGAACACGATTTCGAGTAGCTGTGGGCAATCCTGGGGCGTCAAGCGGAACTGCGTGGGCCCGACGATGTCGAAGTCAAAACGCTCATCATCCACCTCGACGAACACGGCGAAGTCCGCGGCTTCGTTGAACGGGTTCTCCACCCGGAACTGGGCTACCGCCGGCGACGACGCCGGGACCGGGCTCGTGTTCCGCTGCGTGAGATTGTTGCAGAACTCCGTGTCGAAACCGTAGTCGATCGTCGCCTGGATGCACTGGTGGCTGTTCGCCGTCGGTGTCCAGGGAACCGTGGCCGATTCGGTGGCGCCGGGCAGGATCTGATTAATCTCCCGGCACCCTACGTCGTAGAACTCGTTCATGCCGCCGCCGAGCTCTTTCACGCCCACGCAGACCACCACGTTCTCGGCCATCGCCGTGCCACGGTTCTCGACCAGCACGGTGATCGCGTTGGGCTCCAGTTGAACGGGCGGATTCGCGTCCAGCAGGATGTCGGTCGAGTTCGCGTACGAGGGGGTCCCGCCGACCAGCGTGCACCGCCGCTGTGTCGGGTAGCCCGGCGCGCAACCGGGATCCTCGCAGGTGGTGAACGACAGGTCGGTAATCCCCGTCTCCAGGTCAACGCCCGCCTGATAGAGATCGATCAGCCCGAAGCCCCAGTTTACGTTGTACGTGCTGTCAATCGCCGGGAAGGAGGCCCCCTCCGCGGCATGCTGCGGCGTCACATACGCCGAGCGCTTCAGGATGTCCTTCAACGCGCCCGGCGGAATGTCGGGCCGCATCTCGATCAGCAGGGCCATCGCGCCGGCCACGTGCGGTGACGCCATCGACGTCCCGCTGAGAGAGTGGTAGTCACCCCCCGTATCGCCCTCTGCCGAAAAGATGTCCGACCCGGGCGCCGCAACGTCGGGCTTCAGCATCCCCACGAACGGATCCGTTATGTCGAAATCCACCCGCGGCCCGTACGTCGAGAACGCGCTGTACAGCGAGTTGTCCCTATCCACCATCCCCCGATCGTTGGCGCTCGCCACCGTGACCGCCAGCGACGAGGCGGCGACGGCACCCAGGCAGTTCGCGTACGAATTGCCGGCGGACACCGACACCGCGATGTCGTTTGAAACGAGGGCGTTGATGACGTTCGACAGCGTATCCGTGCCGTCGGCCGGCGAGTTCGAGCCGAGGCTCATATTGACCACGTCGGCCGATCCGTCGAGCCAGATCCACTCGAGCGCGTCAATGATCACGACATCGGTCGTGAAGCACCCGGGGGCGAAAACCTTGACATCGACCAGACCCGCACCCGGGGCCACGCCTTCACAATTGTTCGGCCCCGAACCGTTGCCGGCCGGTCGACAACCACCGCCCACACCGAGGCCCAGCGCGGTGCCGGCCACATGCGTGCCGTGGTACAGAACGAACTCCGCGTCGTCACCCGACGGGGCCGTGTCAATGATGCCGTTTCCGCCCGGCCCGATGCATGGCGCTCCCGGAAACCCCTGGCCGAACGCGACCACCTGATAATCGTCACCGGCCGCCGCCGTATCGCAGATCCCGTCCGCGCCGGTCGCGACGACCGGAGTCGTCCCATCGCACAGGAAAGTAGTTACGAAGTCATCACCTCCCACGACCACGGTGTCGAGCACGCCGTTCGGCCCGGCCGTGACGCCGACCGTGGTGCCGAACGCGCTGCCGACCGTGAGGTCTTGCGTGTCGTCACCCGCCGCTGTCGTATCGCAGATGCCGTCGTCACCGGTGGTGATCGCCGGATCGTCCACGTCGTCGTCGGGATTCCCGGCCACGGCCGTGCATGCGTTGTATCCCGACACGAACTTGCCCGCGAAGGCACCGTGAACCGCATCGTCGACCCCCGTGTCCACCACCGCGATGTTGACGCCGCTGCCGTCATACCCGAACGCGTCGGCAAACGTCTCCGGTGAAAAGGTCGCGCTGGCCCGCGACCGGATGACCCGGGTGCTGGTGTCGAGGTGCAGTTCCATTTCGCGCGGCTTCTCGATTGCCGCGACCGCCGGATCGTTCACGAGTTCCTGCATCCGCTCCACGGGCACGTCGTCGATCACGCAATACGCCACCAGCGTGCCCACCTGGCTGACGTCGCCGAAACCGAAGAACTTCTGACGGATCTGCTCGCGCGACAAACACTCACTCAACTGCACGATGACCTGCGTCGATTCACCCGGGGACATCTTGTCGATCTCGTCGTCGATGAAATTCCCGTCCAGGTCACGAATCCATTTGACATGCTTGCGCTGATCCTCGAACTTGCCGGACTTCACGCGGATCTGCCAGTCCAACGGGACGAACGGATTCGCCTCGCTCACCGCGGTGAACACGAGCCACGCGCTCGCCGCCATAACGCTGACCATCCCCCGCACGCGCCGTCTTCTCTGCTCCTGTTTCATTTCGAATCCTCCGTAATTCCCTGTTACCCCTGTCCGTGACACGTGGTCGCGCGGGACGGCGGTCGGCCATGCGGTGGGCGTGCGCCGCGACGTCCCCACGGACTCGCCACGCCGCCCCCCCGAACCGGCGGCGGACACGCCACGATCTGGGCGCCGTTGCCCTCCGCTCAGAATAGATGCGAATCACGATGCTGGGCCGCCTTCACCCCAACTCAGACACCCCCATTCGGGGTGGGCGGGATTGACGACCTCATGATGCCGGACTGCACCGCACCGAAATCAGCACGCACGCGGCGATGTGCGTCTGGATGGATGCCCGGGGACAGTCCCGGCCGCGGCGAAATGATCGACAGGAACAAGTAGCGCCATCCCTCCCGTCGCTCCACACACCACGACCTCCCCCCACGCGAAAACTGCGCAATTGCGACGCTGTGCGGTTTGGTGACTTGCGTGATCCCTCCGACCCGTACGACCCCCATAATACGGGTAAAATACCTGCCTTTGGCAGATAAGTCAAATGCAAAACGTTATTATACAGTGCCACCGGAATACGGGGTGACAACGTTGGGCGAACGCCGCGTTGCGGGGCAGGTGAGCGCGCCGACCGGCGAGTCGGATCGTCCGGCGACGGCCATTGAAATCGCGCCGATGGAGCGCGACCGACACCGTCCGTGCCAGTCGTCGGTTGCTCTCGCCCGCCTGCGGCTGGGCGACTTCTACACCGACGGCCGGCAGTGGGTTTTTCGATTCGACGAGAAAGGAGGCAAAGTCCGCGACATCCCATGCAGGCACGACCTGGAGGGTCACATGCACGATTATATCCGCGCGGCCGGAATCGCGAGGGATCACGGCGATGCTCCGCTCTTCCGAACGGCCCGCGGCAGGACGCGTTCGATGACGGCCACCGGAGTCAGCGGAAAGGATGCGCTCCGCATGGTGAAGCGACGCTTCAAGGACGCCGGCTTGCCGGCAAGCATGCTCACGTGCCACACTTTCCGAGCAACGACGACATTCGATATACGCAAGTCGGCTTCGAAACGGGTGACGAGAAGAAGTACAACGAAGTCATCTCAAAGCTGCTGAACCCGAAGAAAGAGAGCAAACCGTGATTCGAATGGCTGCGGCCGGCATCCCGGAAGCCGGCCCCGGCTGCGGCAGGGCTAAGGCGGCACTTCGACCCTGATTTGCCGCGCAAGAAGGTTTCGAGAACGGCCTTGTCCACCCTGACCTAAAGGGCTGTCGCTAAAGGAGTTAACGGCAGGTCGGTTCGTTGTCCCGGGCGTCTTTAAGCAGGGTTGCTGGTGGTTTCAGGCGGGTCCGGTCAAGTCGGCGACTTGACGTTTGGGTGTGAGCGGCCCTATGTTTCATGACATGGTGAAGCAAGGCGCCTGCCCCCCGATGAACGGCGTCTGCAAGCAGCGCCGGGTCGGCACGGCGGAAACGCCCGCAATGGAGTCCAAACAAGCCGTATGATGCGATATGTGTTGCTCATCACCGCCGCGTGGGGCATGTGGGTCATGCCCATGCTCTGTAAGGGGGGGCTATGGACAGGTTGTTGCGAGCAGTCATGTCCTCACAGCCAAGATACCGACTGCAACGAGCAAGGCTGTCCCGACGAGCACGAGCGCGATTCGGATTGTGATTGCGCCGCGTGCAATGAGCTCTGCAACGCTCAAGTAACGAAGCAAACCGGCGCCACACAGGTGCCCGGAGTTTCGGCAAGCGGTCCCGTGGCGATAGTCCCGGCTTTGTGCAATCACAATGTTCCGGATCCGGCTCCTCGACTCCACGCTAGGACAAGTGACCGCAGACGTCACTTCAATCTTCCCTACCCTCCGAGCGACCGTCCGCTCCTGATCTAATTCGAACAACCATCGACTTGCTTCAGTTGCGGCGCCGTTGCGCGCAGCCGCTGCTGTGACGCCGTTGCCACATCGTGGCACCGGTTGGTTTTGAATCAGTCAGGAACTCTGCTCATGAGAAAATTCGGTTATGGGCTGGCAATTTCGGCTTTGGTGACGGTGCTCGGCGGTTGCGCCACGGTTGAGCCCCGGGCCGACTACCTGCGGGTCAGGGAGCTGGTATCGGAGGCAACTGGCGTGCCCGACATGTATCGGCCCGGTGAGGACGAGCGAGTCGCAGAACTGGTCGAGGAACGACTCGCCGACGGCCTCAGTATTGAGGACTCAATTGCGATCGCCCTCCTTAACAATCCGACACTCCAGGCATCGCTCTTCGAAGTAGGGCTCGCACGTGCGGATGTCGTGCAAGCCGGTCTTCTATCGAACCCGAGCCTTGGCGTTTCCCTTCGACTGCCTTCGGGGGGCGGCTTGGCCAACGTTGAAGCAGGATTAGCACAGAACATAGCGGAGCTATGGCAGATACCGGTGCGCACCCGGGCGGCGGAAAGCGCATTAGACGCTGCGATCCTCGACGTGGCCCGCCGCGCAGCCGCACTCTTCGTTGATACGAAGAAGGCTTACTTCACGGCGCTCCAGGCGGCGGAGCGTCAAGACGTCATTCAAGAGAACCTCGAATTGGCAAAGCGGCTCGCCACGCTTGCTGAAGAGCGGCAAAGGGCCGGAGCATCAGGTCGCGTGGATGTCAACCTCGCTCGCACGGCGGTGATC
Source organism: uncultured Phycisphaeraceae bacterium (assembly GCA_964495075.1). GTDB lineage: Bacteria > Planctomycetota > Phycisphaerae > UBA1845 > UBA1845 > JAFGJQ01. Next base: position 121,735 of record CAZBUJ010000001.1, on the reverse strand, counting down.
GAAGCCGAACTTCAAGCCGAGTCTGCTCGGCTGGCGGCCGACGATGCTCGCCGCACGCTGGCAACGCTGCTCGGCGTTTCGAATCGAGCCTCGGAGCTTCAACTCACGAATCAACTGCCGCCTCCACCGGAAAACATGCCCGATGGTGACGCGCTCCTCCAACTTGCATTGGCATCGCGCCTCGACGTTGCGGCTGCGAGTGACCTCGTTCAAGCAGCCGAAGCAAAACTCCAGACCGAGTACCGACGCGTCTTTCCCCTGGTCGAACTGGGCGTGTCAATGGAGCGCGACGCTCGCAAATCACAGGGAGGCCGTGATGTACTGGCCGACACGGCCCGTGCAACGATTGCCAACGGTCGGCTCTCCGCACCTGAGATTCAACCGCGGTCGGAGCGCGACCAGGATACGGAGTTTGTGATTGGTCCGACGCTCAGCCTTGAGCTTCCCATTTTTGACCAGAACCAGGCCCAGATCGCGCGGGCCAAATACGACTTTGAACAGGCGGTCAAAACGCGTGTCGCCATCGAGCGAGCGCTGGTGCAGGAAGTGCACGGCGTCCTGGATCGGGCCAAGACGAATTGGCGCCTGGTCCGGATGTACCGAGAGCGCTCATTGCCCCTGGCGCAGGAGAACCTCGATCTATCACAGGAAGCATATCGCCTCGGCAAGGCATCGTTTCTTTCGGTGTTGGAGGCTCAGCGATTCCTGCTGTCAAGTCGGCGTGACTATGTGAACGCCCTCGGCGAGGCATCGATGACGCTTCCCGAATTGGAACAGGTTGTAGGTCGGCCGCTCGCGGACATCGCGGCGTTAGCCGACGTGGAGGATGGTTCATGAAGAAGCAATGCTGGCGATTTACGCTGATGAGCCTCAGTAGCGTCTTGCTGACTGCGGTGAGCGGCTGTTTGGCGCCAGAGGAGAACGTGGTCGCAGAGTTCATCTCTGACTTCGCTCGGAATGCTCTGGCGGCGTTCCTGCTGTGAACTTGACTCAAGAAATCAGTAGATCGATCCATGAGATACAAACAACGAAACGGCTTAATGCTGCTTGTTTTGGCGTACCTTGTCGGCTGCATGTCGCAGAGCATCCTGGCGGACGACAACGGCACGGACGAAACGTGTGCGAAGCACCACGTACCGGCAACGATCTGTCCGTTCTGCAAGCCGGAATTGATCAGAGAGCACGGCTTCTGCGGAAGCCATGGCGTGCCGGAAGCCCTATGTACTCAATGCCGTCCTGCGCTGATAGCGGCGTTCAAAGCCGAGGGGGATTGGTGCACCGAGCATGGTGTTCCCGAATCGCAGTGCGAGGAATGTCACCCAGGGATCAAGGAGAAATGGCAAGACGGGACTGAGGATGACGCCGTAGCGCGGAAGCCGGGCAGACTGTGGTGCAAGGAGCATGGCGTGGCCGAGAGGGAATGCGGCATCTGTCACCCAGAGCTTGCAGCGAAGCTCAGGCCCGGAGAGAGCCTGAAAGTACGAACCGTCTCGCCGCAATCGGCTGACAAGGCGGGGATTCGCGTTGCCTTCCCAAAAGAGAGTGAGGCGGCTCCGACCGTCAGGGCTCTTGGAGAAGCGCGTTACAACCAGAACCTTCTGGCTCGGATCACGCCACTTGCTTCGGGCGTGGTCCAGCGCGTGCTCGTCGATGTTGGACAGGAGCTCAAGGCGGGCGAGGTACTTGTTGAAATCGCATCGTCCGAAGTAGCTGCGGCGAAACGGGATTACTTGATATCGATGGTTGACGAACGGTTGAAGGCGCTCGCCCACGAGCGAGAGAGACAATTGCGCGCAAAGGAGATTTCGCCGGAGCGAGATTTCGAGCAGGCCGAGTCGGAGTATGACCGCGCCAGAATCGCCCGCCTCACTGCCCGGCAGCGGCTCGCAAATCTCGGCTTTACTGAGGAAGAAATCGTTGACGTAGAGCAGAGCCAATCGAGTTCGTCAGTTCTCCTCGTTCGAGCGCCTTTTTCGGGCACCCTGGTCGAGCGAACCGCGGTCGTCGGCGAGGCGGTTGAGCCCGGGATTCCGTTGTTCACGTTGGCTGATCTTTCCACAATGTGGATCGAACTGGCCGTCCCCGAAAGCGAGGCGGCCGCGCTTCATACCGGCCTTTCGGTGCGGGCGACATTCAAAGCTCTTCCTGATTTGGATTTCGATGGCAGACTCGTGTGGGTCCATTCGCGTGTGGATGAGCGGACGCGCCTCATCAAGGCCCGGGCGCAAGTCGGGAACGCGGAACGACGCCTTCGCGACGGCATGTTCGCCGAGGTCCACGTCTTTCTTGGCGAAGCCACCTCTACGCTCCGCATTCCCAAAGATGCATTGCAACGCATCAACGAGCAACCTTACGTATTCGTGAAGGCCTCCGACGACCTCTTTGACCTGCGGCGTGTGATCATCGGCAAGCGAAACGGTGACACGGTAGAACTCCTGGGCGGCATCGGCCCGAAGGACGCGGTCGTTGTCCAGGGCGCGTTCACCATAAAGTCAGAGTTCTTGAAATCACGGCTCGGAGCGGGCTGCGTTGACGAGTAAGGAGGCAGTTGATGGATCGTCTCGTCGAATTCGCCCTGAAGAACCGCCTGCTGGTTCTGTTGTTCTTTGCGGTGTGTTTGGGGCTGGGAGCTTGGCAGCTTGCGAATCTTCCAGTGGACGCGTTTCCGGACACCACGCCGGTTCAGGTCCAGATCAACACGGTCGCCCCGGCGCTCAATGCTGAAGAGATCGAGCAGCAGATCACTCTCCAGGTAGAACTGGCCATCGGGGGGTTGCCCGGACTGACAGCCGTGCGTTCCGTATCGAAGTTCGGCCTGTCCCAGGTCGTGGCGATATTCGACGACGCCACTGATATTACCGACGCCCGTCAATACGTTTCCGAGAGGCTGGCCGCCGTTGAGTTGCCCCAGGGCATCGGCCGACCGGAACTCGGCCCTATTGCGACGGGCCTGGGTGAGATCTTCCACTACACCGTCCGCTCGAACGACCCCAACCGAACACTCGAAGAGCTGCGCACGGTTCACGATTGGGTCATCAAGCCGGAGCTTCGGAAAGTGCCTGGTGTGGCAGAAGTGAACTCCTGGGGCGGAAAGGAAAAGCAGTTCCACGTTGTCGTCTCGCCCGACGCGCTCCTCAAGTACGACCTTACCTTGGGAAACGTCTTTCGGGCTCTTGAGGAGAACAACCACAACGTCGGGGGCGGACAGGTTGCTTCCGGTGGCGAGTCGCGGCTGGTGCATGGTTTGGGCCGGGTGTCGAGCATTGAGGAAATTGAGAATATTGTTCTAGCCGCATACGAAGGAACGCCGGTGCGCATCCGCGACATCGCGGATGTTCAGATTGGTCACGAAATCCGTCGCGGCGTCGTGACCGCCCAAGGCGAAGGTGAGGCCGTTCTCGGGTTGGCCTTCATGCTGATGGGTGAAAACAGCAAAACGGTTACCGAGGTTCTTAAAGAGCGCCTGGAGAGCGTAAAGAGATCGCTTCCCGAAGATGTCACCGTGGAAATCGTCTACGATCGGACGGATCTCGTGCGGCAGGTCATCGGCACCGTGCAGCACAACCTTGTCGCCGGGGCGCTGCTTGTTGTGCTCGTGCTTTTCGTGCTACTCGGCAACGTGCGGGCCAGCCTGCTGGTTGCCGTCACGATTCCAATGGCGATGCTCTTTGCCGTGCTGGGCATGGCCGAGTTTGCCATCGCCGCCAGTCTTCTCAGCCTCGGCGCCATCGACTTCGGCATCATCATCGATGGTTCGGTCGTGATGACCGAATCGAATCTGCGGTCGCTGGCCACTCGGCAGCGTGAACTCGGTCGGTCCCTGACGATGAGTGAGCAGATGTCGCTGATTCTGGAATCGAGCCGCCAGGTGGTTCGCCCCATCATCTTCGGCATGGGCATCATCTGCGTCGTGTTTTTCCCGATTCTGACTCTCGAAGGCATCGAGGGAAAGCTGTTTCAACCGATGGCGTGGACCTTCATCTTCGCTCTGGTTGGCGCTCTGCTTATCGCGATCTTTCTCTCCCCCGTCATGGGTTACTACCTGCTGCCACGAAAGGCACGAGAGAAGGAGGGCGTGGCTGCTCGCGTGCTCGGAGCGGTATATGGCTGGTTGCTCTGGTGGGCCAGGCGACTTCGTGTGTTGGTGTTCGTTGCCGTCGCTAGCGTTCTCGTAATTGCCGGAGTGCTTGGCTTGCGCCTCGGTGGCGAGTTCATCCCGCGGCTGAGCGAGGGCTCCATCGTCATCAATACGATTCGCCTCGCAGGCGTCTCGATCGAAGAATCGGCACGCTACAACACCCGCATCGAACAACTCCTGTTGGAGAAGTTCCCCGACGAAATCGAGCACGCGTGGAGTAGGGTCGGCACCGCGGAAGTGGCGACCGACCCGATGGGGATCGAACTGACGGACATTTTCCTGACACTCAAGCCTCGCACTCAATGGAAGCGGGCGACGTCGCAGGCAGAGTTGACGGCCCTGATGCAGGATGAGGTTTCGGACCTGCCCGGGCTCAACATGGTGATGACGCAGCCGATCGAGATGCGTTTGAACGAGATGATTTCGGGGATTCGCTCCGACCTGGGCATCAAGATCTACGGCGACGACTTCGACGAGCTTGTTCGAATTGGCGAGCGCGTGCAGGAGATTCTTGCGAACATGGAAGGCGCCTCAGATATCGCCGTGGACCAGATGACAGGTCAGCCGACGCTTCGCATCAAGGTGGACCAGGGACAAATCGGGCGCTACGGTATCCCAGCCAAGAACGTGCTTGATTTCATAGAGACGGTCGGCACCCGGACCGTAGGCGAGGTGTTCGAGGGTCAGCGCACGTTTCCGCTCGTCGTCAGACTCCCGGATACCCATCGCGCGGATGCCGATCTCCTGGCGAAGACGCTCATCCCGACCGAGATCGGACCGCGGGTGCCCCTTGAAGACGTGGCCGACGTAAGAGACGTGGAGGGGCTTGCGACGATCAACCGCGAGTGGGGTCGGCGGCTGCTGCGTGTGCAGTGTAACATTGTCGGTCGCGATATCGCGTCATTTGTCGCCGAGGCCAAGGCACGCGTCGCGAACGAACTCGACCTGCCAGCGGGGTACGTTATCGACTGGGGCGGCCAGTTTGAGAACCTTGAGCGGGCGCGCCTGCGGCTTAGCGTCGTCGTGCCGCTTACGCTCGTGATCGTGTTCCTGCTGCTGTACTTCAGCTTGAAGAACCTCCGAGACGTGTTGCTCATTTACACCGGGATACCGTTCGCCGCAGTTGGTGGTATCCTTGCGCTCTGGCATCGTGACATGCCCTTCAGCGTAAGTGCGGCTGTCGGCTTCATCGCACTGGCGGGTATCGCGGTTCTCAACGGCCAGATTCTCGTGTCCGCCATTAGACAGTTCCGTGAACAAGGACTAGCGATGAAGGAGTCCGTCACGACGGCGGCCAAGCAGCGGCTTCGCCCGGTGCTCGCAACCGGGATTACGGATGCAGCCGGGTTCATTCCAATGGCTCTCTCCACTGGGGTCGGGGCTGAGGTGCAGCGACCGCTTGCCACAGTCGTCATCGGTGGAATCCTCACCTCCACACTCCTCACGCTGTTCGTACTTCCGCTCCTCTATCCAATCTTCGCGCGTCGAGTACAACGTGAGACGATGCCGATGGAGGGACGGAGATGAGCGTAAAGGACGAGTCATCTTTCGGCGACGTCCGAGAGTCCCTTTTTGGCTGGGGCGTGCGGTTGGAATGGTCCACGGTCTCATGAAATGTGATGGAAGCATTGGTCGCGCTGAGCGCCGGCCTCGTGGCGGGCAGCACGACACTCGTGGCCTTCGGCGCTGACAGCTCGATTGAAGCCGTTTGCACCGTTGTCCTGTTGTGGCGGTTGAAGAAGGCAGGCCCGGCGCGAGACTCGGTGCACAACCAAGCCGCCCTCCATCGTCGCCGATATCGGTTTGAAAGGAGACTCGCTCGGCGTCGTAGTGCTCGGTCTTATGGAAACGCGGTCGATAGACCCAGATGCTGTCGCTCGTGTCGATATCAACGGGACGCATGATCACGACCTCGCCGGGGCGAGCGCCGGTCAGTTTCTGAATCGCGACCATGGCCCGCACTTGATGCGACAAGAAACGGCGGACGCGACGTACACGCTCGTTGGAGACCGGCGCCACCCTCGTCCCGTCCCGGACGCGACCCGATCCCCTCCGAATGCCCCGCACGGTGAGAAGGCCGTGCCACACGGACGGGCTGCACATGCCCTGGCTCACCGCCCAGCGAAACACGTCGCGGACGATTCGGACAAGATCATGGACGTATGACCGGCAGTGACCGGACTGATGAAACGCTCGCGTACGGCCACGAAAGCAGGCGGGTCGAAGGCTGCCACGGCCCGCGAGCCGTACAGGTCGGCGAGCGCCCTGACGGCTTGTCGGATTCGGCTGAGGTTCTTGCTTGCGGATCGGCGCGAACCGTACTCTCGCTTGGCGTAGAGCAGATATTCCACCACGAGCTCGGTGATCGTCAGCCCGCTGGCGGCCGTGGGTGTGCCCGCAGGCGCGGTTTCCGCATCGCGGTCCTGTAACCACCGTGCGATGAACCGGCGGTATCGCTCGAAAGAGCCGGGATCCTCGTATTTGCCGAAATAGAAGTCCTTGCCCTCGATCCGGGTGGTGCCTTGGCCCGTGGCGTGTCAGCGGTAGCTTGGGACGGTGCGTCTCGGCATTGGGCTGCTCCGAAAAGTGGTGGTCACTACCACCTTCGCAGCCGCCCTGCCTGACACCGGCAGGTACGCTAACCCAAGCGTTCGGTGCTAGTTATGTCGAAAGCGGGTGATCGGATTTGAACCGACGACATTCACGTTGGCAACGTGACGCTCTACCGCTGAGCTACACCCGCGTATGTTTCCGTCGGCCCGCAACGGGCCAGCCGGCGCCCCGAAACGGCGCGGACTATACACCACTGTTACCCGCGCTGCCGCGGCTTGTCAAGAGCCCACTCAACCCGGATCACGGTGGCTCGCCAACAACCGACCGTCGTACGTCCGTTCCCCCACCGCAAGTGGCTACCGCCCGCGAACCGGCCTATGATCCCACGTTCGCGGCCGACAACGCCGGGTTCGCCTCGAGCCCGGTCCGCTGCTCGCGACCATGGGTGACCATGAAGCCCAGGTCCGCTCCGGACGGCGGCCTCGCTCCGGACCGAGCTTCAGAACCAGGGGCAGGCCAGGGCCGAGGGGCAATCGGGCAATATCAGCATTATGACCACTGGCAAGGAGCGTGAACGTGTCGGGACTGGCATCGAAAGCGTGTGTGCCGTGTCAAGGTGGCGTCCCCGCCCTCACCGGGGACCAGATCAAGCCACTGCTCGAACAACTCGACGGCTGGGAAGTGGTAAACGAACATCACCTGACCAAGGGCTACACGTTCCCCGATTTCAAGCAGGCCCTGGCGTTCGTCAACAAAGTGGGTGATGTGGCGGAACGGGAAAGCCACCACCCCGACATCCGCTTCACCTGGGGCACGGCCCGGATCGACATCTGGACGCACAAGATCGACGGGCTGACCGAGAGCGACTTCGTGCTTGCGGCCAAGATCGACCGACTGGGTTAGCCGTGCGAGGCGGTCACGACGCCGGGTCCCACTCACGTCGTCACGTGCGGCCGATGAATCGGGCCGAGGACGACGACGGCGTGTCGATTACGCGTCCCCGGCCGTCGCGTTCAGGAACGATTTCAGGTCGTCCTCATTCACCAACGGCTCGCCCGGACTCACGTTGCTCAGCTTGCCGTCCAGGATCCACTTCTCCAGCAGGCCGACCTGCTCAAAGAGATGATCGAACGAGTCGACGATGAACAGCAACGGCTGGTAGTGGTGGATCTCAAAGTACTGGTTGATCACCCATTCCAACTGGAGCGGGTACCGCTGCACGTCGGGTGACTCAATGCAGTGGGCCAGCTCGCCGTACGAACTGAGCAGCCCGCTGCCGTACACCTTCAGGTCGCCGTTCGAACGCATCAGGCCGAACTCGATCGTGAACCAGAAGAAGCGAGCCATCGCCTTGATGACGCTCTCCACGCGACGCACCCGCTCCTCGGCGTCCTTGATCTCCGCCGTCGTTTCCGCCGCGGACCGGGCCACCTCCCCGAACCGCACCAGGATGTCGGCGAACACCCGGTCGGTGTGCATGGGCACGTGACCGGCCACGTCATGGAAAATGTCCGGCTCGGGCAGGTAGTCGATGGACCGGCCGTCCCGAATCGTGATCGTCGTCGGGAACGCCCGCGTGCGCAGGCACTCGAAGAAGAGGTACGCGGGTACGTATCCGCTCACCGCCTTGGCCGAAAACCCGCTGAGCGGCTCCAGGAAACGGTTGATGTCCTCCAGCTTCGGCACGCGCTCCGGGTCGAGGGCCAGCTTGTCGATGCCCTCCATGAACCGCGGGTTCGCGTACTTCCGCCACCGGGGCAGAATGCGAGCGTACAAACGCCGCCACGTGTCCTGGTTCGCCTCACTGTACAACTCGTACGGCTGGCGGATGTACAGCTCCCCGTTGGCCTTCGCCTCCTCGATAAACGGGGCCTGCGTAGTGGTCAATCCGGATTGCGTCGTGGACATGAAGTCGATCTCCCTTGGCGGTACGCCTCATTGTAGGCACACCATGGCACCCGTCGCGAGTTCGATGATGAACCAAGATGCAGGGATGCACAACGCATTGCATCCCCACTGCCAGGCGAACGCTCACGCCGGCCCGACTCCGGCGCCTCGGTGTCGTGGATCCGGGACATCGGCACCCTCGCGGCTCGCAAAACGGCGCGCGACAAGCTAGGATCATCGGGGCGATGTCCACCGCAACCGGCCGACAGTCCACAGGAGTGCGCCATGGCAACCCCAAAACCGATCGATCTGCGAAGTGACACCGTGACCCGCCCCACGGCGGCCATGCGCAAGGCCATCGCGGAGGCCGAGGTCGGCGACGACGTTCTCGGTGACGACCCCACCGTCATCCGACTGCAGCAGCGGGTCGCCGAGATGCTGGGCAAGGAAGCCGCTCTGTTCGTGCCGTCCGGCTCGATGGCCAACCTTGTCGCGATCCGATCCCAAACCGAACCGGGCGACGAAGTCATCGGGCACGCGGACAGCCATTTCTACCAGTACGAGGCCGGTTCGGCCTGCGCCGTGGCCGGCTGTTCCGTGCGATTGCTGGCCGGCAACCGCGGTCAATTCACCCCCGCCGACCTCCGCCCGGCGATCCGGCCGGCGAACTCGCACTTCGCCCGTTCGCGGCTGGTCGTCATCGAGCACACGCACAACCGCGGCGGCGGTTCGATCTGGCCGCTGGAGGCGATCGCGTCGATCCGGGCCACGGCCTGCGAAGCCGGCCTCGCCGTCCACATGGACGGGGCCCGGTTGATGAACGCCTGCGTGGCCACCGGCATCGCCCCCCACGACTACGCCGCCCACGCCGACACTGTGTCGATGTGTTTCTCGAAAGGTCTCGGGGCGCCGGTTGGCTCGGCGCTGGCCGGCACCGCCGAAACCATCCGGCGGGCCCACCGGTTCCGAAAGATGTTCGGCGGTGGCATGCGGCAGGCCGGTATCCTCGCCGCCGCTGCCCTCCACGCACTCGATCACCACGTCGATCGGTTGGCCGAGGACCACGCGAACGCCCGGCGGCTGGCCGAGGCATTGTCCGAAATGCCGCACATCTCGATCGACCCGAACGAAGTCGAGACCAACATCCTCTACTTCCAAACCGACGAAGCGGCCGGCACGGCCGAGCAGTTCTGCCGGACGATGCACGAGCGCGGCGTCTGGATGCTCCCGGAATCGACGTACCGTGCCCGGGCCGTCACCAACCTCGACGTCAACGCGGACGACATCGACCGGGCGATCGCCGCCTTCCGCGCGGTTCTGGCGTCGTAGGGGCGGCGGTCAGGCGCCCATCCGCCGGGGCTTGCCGAGCATCCGCCGGGTCACGGTCACCTGGCCGAAGTGCCAGAGTGTATGCAACGGGATCATGCCCCACAGGGCCCCGCACGTGGGGAAGTAGTTGCTCGGCACCCCTTCCGGCACCGGCTCATCCCATCGGGCGAGATCGAACGCGTCGAGCGCGGTAAGGGTCATCTCCTGGGATTCGCGGAACAGCGACTGCACCGTCGCCCGCGACGGGTACTTCGCCGGGTCCCCGTCGACGGCCGCGCCGCCGGTGAACAGATCGATGTACTTCTGATCGAAACGCCGGGCCTGACCGGTCAGGTGCGAGACCGCCCAGTCCTGCGTCTCCGCCAGGTGGCCGTGAATCCAGATGAGGTGACAGCCCCCGTCACCCGGCTGAACCATCCACTCCGCATCGGACATATCCGCCGTGAACTCCTCGAGAACCCCCGCCCCCAGTTGAAGCTGCTGCTTGAGAACGTCCTTCGGTCCTACCATCGGGTGCCTCCTCCTTCGTGCCTAAGGTCTGAATTGGCGTCCCCGCTCACCGGCCGCGTGCAGCAGCGGACGGTCCAGCGGGAACGACTCCGATGACATTATACGCGGCGCGATGACGGCGCGCACGAATTCCGCGTTGGTCGCAGAAACGTGACCGCCGTCCCAACCGAAGGCGACATACGCCGGCTTCCAGTTCAGATGCACCACTTTGTTGTATTCCAGGCGATCCCGCGAAGACATCTGCGGCGGCACGCGGAACCCGGCCCGACCGGCCGCCGTGGTGTGGTGGCCGTCCGCCGTCACTACTAATGAACCGAGTATCAAATCACTGCGGCTCGTCGTCGCGTACAGCGTGTCATGAACGTGACGCAACGCCGGAACAAGGTCCCGATTCGCGGACACCGACGACGAAAACAGTACGACTTTGTCCACTTCCACCCCCGGCGGCAATAGCTCCAGGGCGTTCAGCAACACGGCCGTGCCCGCCGACAGCCCCATCAAGTGGATCTCGCCACGCGGGTTGTGGGCGCGAGTGCGGGTCACGCGGTCGGCGAGTTCCTGGGCGTGCAGCTTGCTCTGCGCGACGAGCAGATGATCGGCGCCCCAGCCCAGAAACGACGTCCACACGAACGTCTGAACGTGTCCTTCAAAACCGGCCAGCTCCATGCCGCGGCGCACCGATCCGCCGGCGCTGAAGTGGCTCGCCCCGTCCAGGAAAATCACCACGGGCGTCTCGAGCTCGTGCGCCCCGCAACCGGCCGTTCCCGGCAGCAGGGCCCCCAGGGCGAGCAGCGGCAGAAGCGTCGCCGAGGCCGCGGATCGCTCCAAACGCAGGTTCATGCGAAGTCCGTTCATGGTCGGTCCCTCCATCTACTCCAACTTGACGCTTTCAGTCGCCGCGCCGGTCGACATCCGCGTCGGTATCACGAGACCGGGGGTGAAACACCACGATCGTGCCGGCCATCAGGTCCCCCAGCCGCTGCTTCTTCGGCGTGAGCACTATCAGTACCATCGACGGCAACAGCTCGAACACCGGAAACATTTCGACAAGCCGAACCAGATTCCGAACCAGCACCCGCCGGAGCGACGCCCGCCGACCGCGCTCGTCACACACGCGACACCGAAAGACCAGCTTGCCCGGCGTCGCTGACAGCGTCGCCTCGAACAGCGCGCAATAGAATACATAGATGGCCATCGCCGCCAACCAGTACCAGAACAAGTCGTACGAAAACGTCATGATCGCCTGCTGGTCTGCGATGGATGAGGCACCACCGTGCCGAAGGGCAGTCAGCGGGTTCCGCAACACCGGATAGGTCAACGGTGACACGAGGAGGAGGTCCAACACGCTCCCGCCGACCCGCCGGGCGAAGCTCGCCACGGTCCGATCGGACGGCAACTCGGCCGCCTCCACGATCGCGCTGCGGCGCAATCCCAGAACCGTCAGCAGCAGGGCACCCAGCACGGCGAACGGCAGTATTAACCGGGCCTGCTCATCGAGCAGCACGTCCTCCGGCAATGACAGGGCATTCAACTCCTCGGCCGACTCCACCACGGTACCGTCCGTGGACCACAGCCCGACCCGCACCACGTTGGCCTCCGCGCGGATCGCCAGCGCAATCTGATCACCGAACGCCGACGCCGCCAACTGGGCGGATTGCACATCGACCGGCGACTTGTCCGACGCCTGCAAGTGGACCCGGCGCCAATCGACCCCCGATCGCACAAGCACATCGACCGGAATCGTGGCCGGGTCCCGCCGCGCGACCCGCAGGACTACCATCGGATCGGCGCCTGGGGCCGCCACCGCCAGCACGTCCTCCGCCGGGATGACGCCGACCGACGATGGCGCCGACCAGCCGTTCTGGTCACCACGCCGGTAGTGGATGGTGCCGGCGGCAGTCGACAGCGCGTACCACACGTGATACGTCCCGTCGCGCACCGCAAGCCAGACCGCCCTGACGCTCGCCAGTTCCGGGGGCAGATCGCGATCGAACCGCCACTCGCCAAGCTCGTAGCGCACGGTGCTGTACGCACACCCGGTGTCGTCGGCGACCGCGCTCTCATCCGCGGAGGCGGTCGTCACGGCGGGCTCGCCGTCGTGTTCCGCCTCCGACGGCGCCGAGGTCGGCGGCGGCCGCAGCGATCGCGTGCCAGGACCGGCTACCACCGCGTACACGACACCGGCGTCGGCGGCAAGGGCAAGCGGCAGGGCATCGCCGGGCAGGCGCGCCTCGGGCCTCAGTTCGGCGACATGTATCCGGCCGGTCGTCGGGAAATGCAGACTTCGCTGCGTGCCGTCAGCAAAGATAAGGTGCAACGTCTCGCCTGAGACCGCGACCCACGCGATCCGCGTTCCCACGCCCGGCGCCGGCACCGGCCAGTAGCGAGCCTTTTCGTCCGACGCCTCGCGCAACGCGAACGCGACGTGAGACGCTCCCGTCTCGGCGTCCCGCCCGATGTTGTAAACCCACAAGCAGCTTGAATTGCCTGCCATCCCGACCCGCGGCTCGCGGGCCGAGGCCGCCCACGGCAGGGCGACCAGCACCACCGCGCCCAGCAGCAACACGGCCGGGCGACGACCCCGTGCATTCGCCCCAACGTGAGGCCTGTCAGGAGAATTCTGCGACGCCCGGTGCATCGGCCGCATTATCGAAGGGAACCGCCGGCGGTCAAGCCAAGCCCTCGGACGTGGCCCGCAAATCGATCTTCTCGAATCGTTCCACGTCGATCAGACCCTGATCGGTGACGCGAAGAGCCCCGATCACCGACAGACTCAGAAACGACATCGCCATGAAGGGGCGCCGCAGCGTGCACTTGAGCTTCGCCGTGGCCGCGTGCAGCACCTTCATGCGGACACTCAATTCGGCCGCCGACACCGTGCTCATCAGACCGGCAATCGGTAATGCCAGATCAGCCAGCACCTCGCCGTCCGCCATCACGCACAAACCACCGCGCAGCTTCACCAGGTGCACCGCCGCCTCGAACATGTCGCGGTCGTTCGTCCCCACCACCACGATGTTGTGAGAATCGTGTGCCACCGAGGAGGCGATCGCCCCGCCCATCAGCCCGAACCCACGCACGAAACCGAACCCGATGTTGCCGCTCGCCTGGTGGCGCTCGATGACGGCCACTTTGGCCACGTCACGCGACGCATCCGGCTGAACGGCGCCGTCCACCACCGGCAACGTCTCCACCGAACGCGCCGTCGTGATCTCCCCGTCCGTCACCTCGATCACGTGCACCGGGATGGACGCCCCGGCCGTCGCCGGAATCGAGAACTGAGACGGCTCCAGCCAGTGCACGTTGATGGTGCTCCGCAACACCGGGTTTCGGCGGGGGGGGTCTTCGATGCCCACGCACTGGCCGTCCCTCACCACCAGCCGGCCCTCGTGGTAGACCCGGTCGACGCGGCAGGTCTCGAAATCGTCCAGCACGGTGACCGACGCCTGGTACCCCGGGGCGATCGCCCCGACGCGGCCCAGGCCGAAGTACCGGGCCGCGTTGAGCGACGCCATCTTGATGGCGTGCGGCGGGGCGATCCCGTGCGCCACCGCACGCCGCACCATGTGATCGATCTGACCCTCTTCCAGCAGATCGTCCGCGTCTTTGTCGTCGGTCACGAACATGAACCGGTCGACCGTGGACGGCGTGACCAACGGCAGCAGGGCGTCCAGATTCCGGGCGGCGGACCCTTCGCGGATCATCACGTGCATGCCCAACCGCAGCTTCTCGCGGGCCTCCTCCGCCGTGGAACATTCGTGATCGCTACGCACCCCCGCCGCCACGTAGGCGTTGAGCTTCTTGCCCGACAGCCCCGGCGCGTGGCCGTCAATGACGCGGTTCGCCGCCACCTTGAGCTTGTCCAGCACCACCTCTTCGTTGCCGATCACGCCCCGGTAGTTCATCACTTCCGCGAGCCCGAGCACCCATTCGTCGGACAGGAACGGCAGCAGATCGACGGCCGTCAACTCCGCCCCCGAACTCTCCCATTGCGACGCAGGTACGCACGAGCTCAATGTCAGGTAGACGTGGATGGGGCAGTACTTGCTCGAGGAGAGGATGAACCGGATTCCTTCCGTCCCCATCACGTTTGCGATCTCATGCGGGTCGGCCACCACCGTGGTCGTGCCACGCGTCACCACCACCCGGGCGAACTCGGGGACGTTGAGCATGGACGACTCGATGTGCACGTGCCCGTCGATGAAACCCGGGCAGATGTACCGGCCGGCCACGTCGACGGTCTCCCGACCCTCGTACACGCCCACGCCCGCAATCCGACCACCCACCATCGCCACATCAGCCGGGTAGATCTCGGCGGACATGACGTTCACCACCTGCCCGTTCTTGAGAACGATATCGGCGGGCCGGCGACCCGCCGCCACGTCAATGAGCGCATTGAGCAAATCCATGGGACCCTCCAGTGCAACGAGAGGATAGCAGGGGAGTATAAAGGAGCAGAGGCCGTCGCGGTAGTGTAAGATCGTGTTGCCGGGGCGCCGCCGTGCGGGCCCCGGAACGCATGGCCTGGTATGGAACGGCTCGGCCCGGATTCGCGGATTTGCCGATCACCGGCCACGGCGTTAAGGGTTATAATAACCAGGAGTTGAGCCGGGCTCCGTGTTGGGCCAGCAGCGGGGTCTGAGCGGCACTGAGGAGCATCCCATGTTTCACATGTCGGCGAACACCAGCACTGTGCGCTTCGGCGTGGTGGGCCTGTTGATGATGGCGTGGACCGCGCAAGCCGGAGCCCAATCCGACCCGGCCCGGCAATACGAACCGCCGGTCAGCCCGAAAGAGAAGGCGCTGTCCTTGCCCAACACGGAAACCGCGCCCCCGGAATGGCAGGCCCCGGTCCCCGACTGGCTCGATTACGACTCCGAACCGCCGTACGACTGGTACGAACGAGACTGGCGCTATCGCATGCGCTTGTATCGCGGCACCCGCTTCGCCCGCGATTACTACCGACCGTACGGCCGGTACCGTGGCCGGTATTACCGCGGCCCGGGCGTGTACGACCCGTATTGGGGTCGCGGGTACGCGGCACCACGGGCCTGGGCCCAATGGGGCGATTCTCCCGCGTACGGGTACGGATACGCGCCGTACGGCGGCGGCTTCGCCTTCGACGAGGGATACGTTCAGGGCCATCGTGACGGGAAGCGCTTCGCCGAGTGGGAATTCAGGTACGAGCGGGGCACGCGTTCCTATCTCGACGCGATGCGGACCGGCGTCGAAGCGTTCAATCACGGCGACTATTCCACCTCGTCGCGACAGTTCATCCTCGCCGCCAAGCTGAATCAGGGTGACGCCGCCTCCCGGCTCCACGCCGCTCACGCCCTTGTCGCCCTGGGCCACTACGGTGAGGCCGCGCTGCTCGTCCGCCGCGCCTTGCAACTGCAGCCGAAACTGGTGTACCTCTCCCTCGACATCCGCAGCGACTACTGGGAGTCAGGCGACTTCACAGACCACTACCAGAAACTCAAAGAAGCCGCGGATCAGTACAGCGAAAACGCGAACATGTGGTTCCTCCTGGGCTACTACCAGTACTTCACGGACAAACACGCGGAGGCGGTCGTGTCGCTCGTGCGGGCGAATCGCCTGGACCCCGGCCAGCGGACCACGCAAACCCTGCTCGAGGCGGCCCGGCTCTCCGCGCCCATCGAGCCGGAAACGCCGAAGCCGGGGGCGGAGCCGAAGCCGAATCAACCGGCCCAGCCGGTACCCGCACCCGCCGAGCCGAAGCCGAATCAGTCGCGAACGCGAAACGGTGTGACCGGCACGGCCGTCTGACGGGCAACTCGTCGAACCGGGCGAGGCAGATGAGCCGGGCGGGGCCGGTCCGACAAACGATCGGCACGAGCGTGAGTTGGCATACCGATCCCTTTGCGGCCTCGTTCGATTCCGGTGATGCGTTACGTGTGCACCCCGCGCGTGCCGGCTGCGACTCGAGCGAGCCGGTTCAATCGACCCACTTCACTCGACCCGGATTGATGGTACAGCGCTACAAATGGCGCTTTCAGCTCGCAACGCCGGCTGGACCGGTTGGGCAAATGCGTTCTCGCCGGCGTCATCGGCGATCTGAGCCCAACCCGGCGCTGTCGTGTTGATCGATCCGGTCGCGATTCCACTGGGCAAGCGTGGCACGTGCCGCTACCATGCCGCGACAGAAGAGTTCTCCAAGACGATCGTGAGTGAGGTCCGCGTTGTTTACAAAGCTCCTTCTCATCGCGGCGGGGGGGGCGGTTGGCGCCGTCCTTCGCTATCTGGCATCCGGCTGGGCCCAGAACTGGACCGGCGGCCTGCTTCCGGCGGGCACGCTGACCGTCAACCTGGTCGGCTGCTTCGTCATCGGCCTGCTGAGCGCGATTTTCAGCGCCAAGCTCGTGCCGGCGGAATACCGCTTGCTGATCCTGGTCGGGCTGATCGGATCGTTCACGACCTTCTCCACCTTCGGGCTGGAGACGTTCCACCTGCTTCGCGAACGGGAAGCGTTCTGGGCGCTGGGAAACATGCTCGTCAGCAATGCTGCAGGCCTGGCCGCCGTGTGGCTGGGGTACCGCGCCGCCGAGCGGCTATATGGAGTGACGTGACGCCATGAAGATCTCGCAAGAGGGATACCTGCTTCGCATCTTCCTGGGTGAAAGTGACAAGTGGCACGGCAAGCCGCTCTACGAAGCCATCGTGCTCAAGGCCCGCGAACTGTGTATGGCCGGGGCGACCGTCCTCCGCGGCCCCATGGGCTTCGGAGCCAGGAGCCACCTGCACACCGCCAAGATCCTCCGACTCTCCGAGGACCTGCCCATCGTCGTCGAAATCGTCGATAGCAAGGAGCGAATCGACGCGTTTCTCCCCCATGTCGACGAAATGCTCGACGACGGTCTGGTCACCCTCGAACAGGTCCGGGTCATCAGGTACCGCGCTGGAAAGTAGGGGGCGCGAGCCGTCGCGCACCGCCCGCAACAAGTGAAACCGACTGAACGCCCCGGTCCCGCGTCGAGGCGGTGTCTTCATCGGCCGCGAGAATCCGATGTGCACGCGACAACAAAAAACCGCCTGGACGCGCAACTCTGCGCGCCGGGGCGTTTCTTCCGGGTTCTTCAAACACCAAAATGAACTCCCCGGGCGCCAGGAACTCGAACCCGTCCCTCAGCGCCACGACTCATCTGTCATCTGTCATTCGTCATTCAAAAACACCTTCCGACTCAAATACGCCGATCATCACCCGCCATATTTCTCCTCATACGCCTCCCGCAGCGTCTCCACCACGGCCGGGTCGGCCAGCGTTGTCGTATCGCCCAGCACCCGACCTTCGGCGATGTCCCGCAGCAGTCGCCGCATGATCTTGCCCGAGCGGGTCTTCGGCACGTCCGAGGAGAAGATGATTTCCTCCGGTCGGGCGATGGCGCCAATCTTGCCGGTCACGTGCGCCTTGAGGGCCTCGCGAAGCTCGGGGCCGGGCATCGTGCCGCCGCTCAACGTGACGAACGCCACGATGGCCTCGCCCTTGACGTCGTGCCTGCGACCGACCACCGCCGATTCCACCACCGCGGGATGATCGACCAGCGCCGACTCGACCTCCATTGTCCCGATCCGGTGGCCGGCCACGTTCAGCACATCATCCACGCGGCCCAGAATCATGTAATTGCCCTTCGCGTCGCGCTTCGCCCCGTCACCCGGGAAGTAGGTCTTGTTGTCCCACTTGGAGAAGTACGTTTCCACAAACCGCTCGTCGTCACCCCAGATCGTGCGGAGCATTGACGGCCATGGTTTGGTGATCGCGAGCAAGCCCGTGCCCTCGGTCACCTCCTCGCCTCGCTCGTTGAGAAGGGTGGCTTCGATGCCCGGGAACGGAAGGCCGGCGTGCCCCGGCTTCATGGTCGACACACCGGGCAGCCCGGTGATCATGATGGCCCCGGTCTCCGTCTGCCACCACGTGTCCACGATCGGGCATTGCCCGCGACCGATGTGCTCGTGGTACCACATCCAGGCTTGCGGGTTGATCGGTTCACCGACGGTGCCGAGCAGGCGCAGACCACTCAGATCGTGCCTGGCCGGCAATTCCGACCCCCATTTCATGAACGCCCGGATGGCGGTCGGGGCCGTGTAGAACACCGTCACACCGTGCCGGTCCACCATCTCCCAAAAACGGTCCTTTTCCGGATAGTCCGGAGCACCCTCGTACATGAGAATGGTGGCCCCGCACTGCAACGGACCGTATACGAGATAGCTGTGACCGGTGACCCATCCCACGTCGGCCGTGCACCAGAACACGTCGTCGTCCCTCAGATCGAACACGTACTTGCACGTCGCATGGGTGCCGACCGCGTAGCCGCCGGTGGTGTGAACGATGCCCTTCGGTTTGCCCGTCGTGCCCGACGTGTACAGGATAAACAGGACGTCCTCCGCCTCCATCTCGACGGGTGGGCACGTCGCGTCCGGAATCTCCATCAGGCGGTGATACCAGTGATCGCGTCCCTCCTTGATGTGACAGGGGAACGGCTCGCCGTGCGGTCGTTTCACCACCACCACGTGGTTCACGCACGTACAGTTCTCCAACGCCCGATCCACCTCGTTTTTCAACGGCAACACACGCCCGCGGCGCCAACCCCCGTCCGCCGTGATCACCACCGAGCACGCGGCGTCGTTGATCCGGTCGGCCAGCGAGTCCGCCGAAAAGCCGCCGAAAACGACACTGTGGATCGCGCCGAGCCGCGCACAGGCGAGCATGGACACCACCGCTTCCACCATCATCGGCATGTAGATAGCCACCCGGTCGCCCTTGCCCACGCCGAGCCCCTTGAGCGCACTGGCGAACCGGCACACCTCACGGTGCAACTGCAGATACGTCATCGTCCGCGTCTCGCCGTTCTCACCTTCCCAGATGATCGCCGCCTTGTTGCGACGCCCGGACTTCAGTTGGCGATCCAGGCAGTTGTGCGTGATGTTCAACTTCCCGCCGTCGAACCACCGCACGTGGGGCGGATTCCAGTCGAGGACGCGGTCCCACGGCTTGAACCAGTCGAGTTCCTGCGCCTGCCGCGCCCAGAACGCCTCGTAGCTGTCCCGGGCGGCACGGTAGATGGAGTCGTCCTTGATGATCGCGTTCGCCGCAAAGGCGCCCGGTGGTGGGAACTCTCGCTGCTCCTGCAACAGATCGTCAAAAACGGCTGAATCGCTCATGCTGGTTCCTTTCTTGCTGGTCGTGAGAGGCGGCCTGCGACGCAGCCGCGCGGAATCACCCCGCCCACGCCGCACCCCTCACCGACTACTCTCGCATCTCTCGGAATACCGGCCCACTCGTCACTGGAGGAGAGCCCCCAGACCTGCTGTGCAGCGCATTGTAGCCGCCTGCCGCCCAACGGATCAAGCGGGCTTGCCACCTGCGCCACCACGGCTCGCTTGTGACGGAATGAACAAGCCATCCACCGGCGGCAAATCGACCGGCCGGCCGGGCAACCCCTGAACGGCGGGAGCACAACATCGACCGGCGCGTGGCGTGGCACGCACCACCCCACCTCGGCTATAATGCCGGTCTTCGTGAAACCGTGTGGGAACGCGATCACCCGTGTCGAGCGCGGAGTACGACATCCTGGTCATCGGAGGCGGACACGCCGGGGCCGAAGCCGCGTGGGCGGCCGCCCGGCGGGGCGCACGTACCGCACTCGTCACGATCCGCGTCGACACCGTCGGCGCGATGTCGTGCAACCCGGCCATCGGCGGGCTCGGCAAAGGCCACATGGTCCGCGAGATCGACGCCTTGGGGGGCCTCATGGCCCGCGTGATCGACGCCACCGGCATCCAGTTCCGCATGCTCAACAAGACCAAGGGGCCCGCCGTCTGGGCACCTCGGGCCCAGGCCGACCGCCGCCGCTACGCGGCCGCCGTGCGACACCACCTCGAGGCGACCGAAAACATCGACATCATCGAAGGCATGGTCGACGCGATCCGGACCATGTCCGACGGTCGGCGGCCACGCGTGACGGGCGTCACCCTCGCCGATGGCCGACGCATCGACGCGCAAGCCGTCGTCGTGACCACGGGCACGTTCCTGCGCGGACTCATGCACACCGGTGAGGCCCGGACGGAAGGGGGGCGGGTGGGTGAGCCCGCGGCCCGCGGGTTGAGCGGGGTGCTGGAATCCCTCGGCTTGCGGCTCGGTCGATTGAAAACGGGGACGCCGCCCCGTGTTCACCGCGACTCGATCAACTACGACGTGCTGGAACCTCAGCCGGGTGACCAGCCGCCCGTGCCGTTCTCGTTCATGACCGATGAGATCAAGCGCCCGCAGATCCGGTGCTGGATCACCTATACCAGCCAACCCGTCCACGACGTCATTCGCGGCAATCTCCATCGCGCGCCGATGTTCACGGGGCAGATTCGGTCGCAGGGACCGCGTTACTGCCCCAGCATCGAGGACAAGGTCGTGCGGTTCGCGGACAAGCCGCGGCACCAGTTGTTCCTGGAGCCGGAAGGGTACGACGACGAACGCGTCTACTGCAACGGGATCGCCACCTCGCTGCCCCGGGATGTCCAGGATGCGATGGTCAAAGGCATTCGCGGCCTGGAAGCGGCGCGGATCCTGCAATACGGGTACGCCGTCGAGTACGACTTCGTGCCCACCGATCAGATTGACGCCACGCTGGAAACCAAGCGAGTCAACGGCCTGTTCCTCGCCGGGCAGATCAATGGCACCAGCGGTTATGAAGAGGCGGCCGCCCAGGGACTGGTGGCCGGCGTGAACGCCGCCGGCCGGCTGAAAGGCGACGACCCGCTCGTGTTGGGACGTGACGACGCGTATATCGGCGTGATGATCGACGACCTCGTCACGCGTCCGCCCACCGAACCGTACCGCATGTTCACGTCACGGGCCGAATACCGACTCCGGTTGCGCATTGACAACGCGGACGCGCGACTGACGCCCGTCGGCCGACGGCTCGGCCTCGTGAGCGACGAACGCTGGCACCGCTTCCAGGCGAAACAGACGGCCGTGGCCGGCCTGCAGACCGTCGTCCGGCGGGTGAGCCACGACGGACAGCCGCTCTCCGATTGGCTCAAACGCCCGGAAGCCGGCCTCGACGACCTCCGATCGATCCTCGCCGCCACCGGCACCCCGTGGCCCGGGGAGGCGGTCGGCGAAGCAGTCCTGCTGGACGCCAAGTACGCCGGTTACCTGGCTCGCCAGCAGCGCCAGATCGACCGTTTCCGCCAGATGGAATCCCTCACCATCCCGCCGGACATCGACTACGCCGGTCTTACTGGACTTCGCCGCGAGGCCCGCGAGGTCTTTGCCCGCCACACACCGCGAACGCTCGGCCAGGCAGCGCGTATCGGTGGTATCAGTCCCGCTGACGTGACAACGCTCTGGATCTGCCTCGGCGCCCTGCGACGCGGCGGGGCCGCCCCCGGTCCCGGTCCGGGCGGATCCGATAACCAACCCTAGCTCCGGTAAAAACTTGCGCACCAGCCCTGATTCGGCCGAACGGCGCGCTCCGTGTAGCCATTTTCCATTTGACCGCAAAGGATGAGAACTGTACTATATAGTAAACCTGGGTTATCTAGGCAATTTCAACGCGGTTGGGTGGTGGTTCGGTGGCGCCCGAACCAGCGAGGACGGATACGATGAAGAGCGTGTACACAACGGGCGAAGTGGCAGCCATCTGCAAGATCAGCCAGCAAACGGTGATCCGTTGTTTCGATAACGGTCGCCTCAAAGGCTTCCGCGTGCCGGGATCGCGGTTTCGGCGGATTCCTCGTGAAGCCTTGATTTCCTTCATGAAGGAGAACGACATTCCGCTCGATCAGTTGGCGTCGGGCAAGAAGCGTGTCTTGGTGGTGGATGACGACGAGGCGATCGTGGAGATGTTCTCGGAACTGCTGGAGCGGGACGGGCGGTTCGAGGTGCGGACGGCGACCACGGGGTACGATGCCGGGCTGCTCACGCATCAGTTTCGCCCGGACATCATCCTGCTCGATTTCAAGCTTCCGGATATCAACGGCAACGTGGTGTGCCGGCGGATTCGTTCGACGCCGGAATTCGAACACATCAAGATTATCGCCGTGAGTGGCGTGGCCGACCCGGACGAGGTCGAGGAGCTCATGGCGGCCGGCGCGGACGAGTTCATCAAGAAGCCTTTCGAGATCGACGCTGTCATCACGCGAATGGCCGAGCTGGTCCGGCTCTAGCGGGCGGGCGCCGCCCGTCGTGTCCCTTGGCCGTCGCCGGGAGTGCGCTTCGATGCATTCGGCTGCCGACACCGCAACATCGGATGCCGGTGCCGATCGGGACCGCGTGGAGTTGATCCTCTCGCAGATCGAGGAGTTGCCCACGTTGCCCGCGGTGGCCATCCGTCTGCTGGAGCGTGTCACCGATCCAACCAGCAGTGCGCGGGACGTGGTCGAGGTGATCGAGGCGGACCAGGCCTTGACCGCCAAGTTATTGTCACTGGTGCGGCGGTCCGACCTCGGTGTTCGCGGCGACGTGATGACGGTCGATCGGGTGGTCGTCCTGCTGGGCTTCGACGCGGTTCGCAGCGCGGTGTTGTCGGTTCAGATCTACGAGACGTTCGCCTCGGTGGAGCCGCACGGCGAGACGGATTTCGACCGGGCCGAGTTCTGGAAGCACAGTCTGGGCGCGGCGTGCGCCGCCCAGCTCATCGCGGAGCGGCTGCCGTCCGGGCTCCGTCCGGCGGAAGCCTTCGTATGCGGACTGCTCCACGATGTGGGAAAGATGGCACTCGACGCGTGCCTCCCCAAGAGTTACGCCCGCGTGGTTCGCGAGACGCTGGCCCGGCACCGCTGTATCAGCGACGTCGAGCAGGATCTGCTCGGCCTGGACCACACCATCGCGGGCAAGCGGCTGCTGACCCGCTGGAGGCTCCCCAAACCAATAATCGAGTGTGCCTGGCTTCATCACCAGTCACCGCAAGCGCTGCCGGACGCCATCGAGTCGGCCGCGCTCGTCGCGATCGTGCATCTGGCCGACGAGCTCGTGCGGCGCCATCGTATCGGGTTCTCCGGGTACAACCGGCAGGAGCCGATCCAGGACATCGCCCGCGAACTGGGGCTCGCGGACGGAGCGGTCGATGAGGTGCTGGCCGCGTTGCCGCAGACGATCGAGCAGCACTGCCAGCTGGTGGGGCTCGACGAACTGACGTCGACGGACGTGTACGCGGAGGCGTTGGCCGACGCCAACGAGGAACTCGGACGGTTGAACCAGTCGCTGGCGGAAACGAACCGCCGACTACAGCTTCGGTCCAGCTACTTCGAGGCACTGGACCGTTTTCATGCCGGGCTGACGTTGGACGACCGGGTGGCGGACGTCTGTCGCCAGGCGGCCCGCTCTTCGCAATCGCTGCTGGGCGTGGCCCGCACGATGGCTTTTGCGGTCATCGGCGATTCGCCGGAGTCGCGGGTGCTGGCGGTCGACGGCGAGGGGAACTGGATCGACGTCGGCGGCGGCCCGACATGGGCGCACGGGTCGGGTCCATCGGCGCGGAGAGCGGTGGACGCGCCGCGGATCATGCCGGTCGCCGAGTATTCCTCGGCGCTGGCCGATCGATTCGGCTCGGCGTGGGCGGGGCGGCCGCTGTCCATGCTTCCGTTCCTCTATGCGGGTCGAATCGTGGGTGGCGTGTTGTTTTCCGCGTCGGACGACGTGGTGTTCGCCCACAACCAGGCCCGCCAGGAACTGGAGGCATTGTGTACGGCGTTCGGGTTGGCCACAGCGGAGGCGATCGCCCGCCGCGACGGGCAGCGTCTGCAGGAGGAGTTGGCCGAAGTCAATCGCCAGTTGCACGCGGCCCAGGCCGAGTTGTTGCGGAACCGTTCGCTGGCCATGATCGCGCAGATGGCGGCGGGGGCGGCCCACGAACTGAACAACCCGCTGGCCGTCATTTCGGGTCGCGCCCAAATGCTCGCCCGCACGAGGATGGAGGATCAGGACCGCCGCGCGCTGGAGATCATCCGGGAGCAGACGGACCGTGCGACGATGATCGTGACGGAACTGATGGCGTTCGCCAAGCCCGACCCGCCGAAGCCGGAGCCGGCGGCGTTGGGCCCGTGGTTGCAGGCGTTCCGCGACCGCTGGCTAGAGCGTTCGTCGCTGGGCCCGGCGGAATTCCGGCTCGAGATATCGGACCTGGGGGCGAGCCTCTTCGTCGATTCCCACCAGATCGTCAACGCGCTGGACGCGATCGTGAGCAACGCGGTGGAAGCGATGGCCGGCACTTCTCCCCGTTTGGTAATCAACTCCACTTCCCCAACGTCCGATGATACGGTCGTTCTCTCCGTGCGGGACAACGGCAAGGGCATGACGCCGGACGTGGCGGAACACGCCCTGGACCCGTTTTTCTCGCACCGGGCCGCAGGACGCGGACGTGGATTGGGCCTGTCCCGGGCCGCCCGGCTCGTCGACATCAACGGCGGCCGGTTGTGGCTCGAATCCACGGAAGGGCGGGGCACGACCGTTTACCTCGAGCTGCCCGCCAAGCGCCGGGTGTGACAGATAACTGGCACCTGTCGATGGATCGGGCACGTGCCGCTCGCCCCTTGCGGTTCCCGTTGAGAGATTGTGCACCTGACGCCGCGGTCAAGGCGCGTGCGCCGACGCGACGAGCCGGTATGGCTTCGTGGTCACTGGGGGCCGAGGTCCAATGACGGACACGTGGACGCCGAAGATCCTGATTGTCGAACCGGACCCGCGGATCACGGAGATGCTGGTGGACTGTCTCGGCCCGCATTTCGCGGCGCGGCTCACGTGTGCCGTTTCGGCAGAGGACGCCCTCGACGTCGAGATCCTCGAGCCGCACGACCTGGTGTTGACCGATTTCGACCTGCCGGGGCTCGACGGGGTGGCGTTTCTCCGGCATTTAAAAGAGTTCAGCTCGCGACCGGTGATCCTGACCAGTGCCCGTCCAACGTTGAGTCAGGCCATCGAAGCGCTCCGCCTGGGTGCCACCGACTTTCTGACGAAGCCCTTCTCGATACCGCACTTGCAGGAGGTCGTGGCTGCGGCGTTGCAGGCCCACCGGGAGTCGATCCGCAAGGAGCGGCGTTTCCGCGAATTGCGGGAGACGGTCCGGCGGGTCCTGCGCGACCGCCGCGAGTTGAACGACCGCATCGACCTCATCTGCCGCGACCTGGTGGGCGCCCACCGCCGCCTCGTGCACCGCGTGCTTGCCCACGAAAAGGCGTGATCGGCGCTTCGCGCGCCTCACCTACGTGCAGGCGTCCAGGAGGCGGCGGAAGGTCGGGTGCCGGCGGTAGCCGCCGAAAGCGATGTCCTGCATGCCCTTGTGGTAATCGTGGTTGCCTTCGATCAGTAGCGGCCCATCGAGCTGGATCGCCACGTCCCAGCCCAGTAGCGGCAGGGAGGGGATCAGGGACGCCGCGCGCCGCACGAGGTCCTGCACGGCGTCCAGGTGCGGCACGTGCCGGCCGGCGAAGGGGACGTGGGTGGTCGGATGGTGCGTGCACACGGCTCCACCGTACTGGATCAGGCGATACCCATGGCCGCGAAGCGTGTGGGTGTCCAGATCGATCCCGACGAACAGCCCGCCGGCGGTCCCGTTGTCCACGTGCCGGCCTTCCGCGCCGAAACGCATGATCGCCGACATAATCTCAACCGAGCCGTCGTCGTGGACGTACGTATCGAGGCGGATGGTGTTCACACTGGGTGGGTGAACCTCGGCCACGTCAGGGTGCTGCACGATCGCGGCCTGGATCAGGTAGGTATCGAGCTTCGCCGCGTCTAGCAGCTTGGCGAACGAGGGATCGTCGGCTGGCAGCGCCGCGAAGTCGATGCGGAACACGTTCATCCCGCTCCAGCCGCGGGTCGGTTTGGCGAAGACGACGTTACTGTCCGCCTCCGCTGCCAGCCGGCTCATCCAGGCGCGAAGGGCTGCCGGCGATTCGACGAAGGTCGCCCGACCGGCCTGGACCGCGGTGCGACGCGTGATGTGCCCGAGCATCCGCGGGCCGGGGAGCCCGTGCCGTTCACAAAAGTACTGGAAATACAGCTTGTCGGCCAGGAGCGGGACCGGGCCGCCGGTGTTGAAGTGTTCGTGCAGGCGTTTGATTTCGCGGTTCGAGACGTAATCCAGGTAGTTCTTGACATGACGTCGATAGGCGAAGCGCGTGAAGTAATGGAAGGGGATTTCCTTGTACCGCCAGGCGCAGTGCAGGAACTCGACCGCCATTCGCGGGGCGGCCTTCTTATCAGGATCCGCGAGCAGTGTCCGCAATTGGACCGCGCGCGACTTTGCCATCCGTGACACCCCGCCCTGCAATCCCCGAAACAGTACTGCCCGGACCGAATAATATACTGCGACTCGCGCAATGTCCAAGCCGTCCGCCCGCGAGGCGCGGACGGGGCGTGCCGCTTTGCCACCATGCCCACCCGCACGGGTGCGCAATGCGGTTACAGCCGCGCTGAATCGCGACGGATCAGGATCCCGGCGTTGGGACCAACCGGCTGCCCGTTTTCAAGTCCGGAATACGACCAGCTCACCGGGCTGGAAGTCGAGCGGCACGGGCTTGTCCGGCTCGGCGCCGTACAAATCGAATGCGAGGCGCTTCCACCAACCGAGTGAGCGTCGCCAGCGATCGACGGCCGCCCGCAGCTTTCGTACATACTGATCCTGGTCCTGACTGAACTCCTGCAACAGGGCCACACAGCCGCCGACGTTTTTCGTCAGCGCCAGGGCCGTAGCATAGTTCGCCTTGACCGCCGTTGGCAGGTTCGGCTTCAGCGAGAGGCCGCCCTTGTACATGCACAAACCGCGGTAGACCTCGAGTGCCTTGGCCGCTTCACCGGACCGCATGAGCGCGACGCCGTACGCGTTACTCAGTTCCGGGGCGCCGGATTCATCCTTCCTGATAAGGGCGACTGCTTCCTTCGGCTTGCCTTCGTCGAGCAATTTCTGAACCAAAGCCAGCACGTTGGTGCCCCTCTCATAGTTTCGGTGCATAGTACATGCACTCCCTTCGCGCCCGTCGCCGCCACGAGGCGTATCCCCAGGCAAGCGAGCGGCGCATGGCCAGTCTCGAACACCGGTGCAATGCACCGGCCTCAAACTCCAAACACAACGATACCGGTTGCGGAGCAGGGATGCGTGCAACGGTCTGATTAGATCAGGAACCTGCAGAGGAACGCACAGCTCGAATGATTCGGGTGCGCGATCTGACGCGGGTCCAAACCCGCCGGAGAGGCCGATCTCGCCGGGATAAGAGGCGTCCGCAGGGCGACCGGTGCCGCCGTTCCATCCCACCCCAGAAATCCCCGCTTCGCCGTCGGCTTGCGATCGTCGGAAACGGCGGTGATGACGGCGGGGTTATCGCATGCCGTCAGGATTCCTGGCG
Organism: uncultured Phycisphaeraceae bacterium; assembly: GCA_964495075.1. Lineage (GTDB taxonomy): Bacteria > Planctomycetota > Phycisphaerae > UBA1845 > UBA1845 > JAFGJQ01. Next base: position 93,963 of record CAZBUJ010000001.1, on the reverse strand, counting down.
TGGTTCCCACCGGCGCATCGGCCACCGCGCGCCGGTCGATCAAGAGCGTCGCCCATGGGAGCGCCGACACGAGCGCCAAGAGCCGGGCATAGCATGAGTAACGACGGACCATCGTTTTCCGCGCCTCGATGCTGTATTATACCCCGCCGCCCGGTGGTCAAGTGCCGGTCCGCGGCACGGCTCGGGCGGTGCGTCAGGCGAGTACAAAAAAAAGTTCTCATCTTGCAGCTTCGTCGAAAACGTGGTGTATACTTGCACAATCAGAGGAGCGGTGGGTGTCTGCCCGTGGAGCGTAGACCCGGCTGCTGTTCACACCCCTCCCGACTATTCTCCCCTGGGATCGGTTGCAGCGCAACGTTGATCCTTATTCGTTGTTCCAACAACAGATAGGGTGCACTTGCCCCGCACGGCCGACGCGTCGCGTCGTTCCCCGGGCAAACGGATGCATTCGGGCCGAACTCGTGCGCGGAAGGTGGAAAGGACACGCCGGCTTCACTGCAAAGCCGGCATCGACATGAGGTTATCACCGTCAGCCCGACGCCGCCGGTGGACGCGGCCGGCGATCTCGCGGGCGAGGCACAACGTTCGCAGCGACACGGTTCGCCTTGGCAGGGCGATGGAGCAGTGAACGCCGCCGCGAATCGGACATGCGTGCCGTCCATGGTGGGCGGTCGCCGAAACGGTCCAAGCGGAAGGCGATACTGGTTTGGAGATCGAGAAGATGTTCACGAACTCTCTGGTGCGGCGGTGGCTGCCTGTGGCCACGATTGTCGTGCTGGCGGGCTGGACAGGACTGAGCCTGGCACAGGAGAAAAAACCCGACCCGCCGAAACCGAAGGACGTTGTCGAAGTCGCCAAGGACGCCGGCGACTTGAAGACGTTCTGCAAGCTGCTGGACGCGGCCGGGCTGGTCGACACGCTGAAGGGCAAAGGCCCGTACACGGTCTTCGCCCCCACGGACGGGGCGTTCAAGAAGCTGGGCAAGAAGCTGGACGAACTACAGAAACCGGAGAACAAGGCGGAACTCCAGCGCGTGCTCAAGAACCACGTCCTGGACGGCCGGAAGAACGCGGCTGACCTCAAGGCGATGAAACTTGTGAAGACCCTGGCCGGCGAGGAGTTGAAAATCACCGTCAAGAACGACGTGGTGATGATCGACGTGGCGAAGGTCACGAAAGCCGACACGGAGGCGAGCAACGGGCTGATTCACCAGATCGACGCGGTGCTGGTACCCGTCGAGGAGCCGGAGGAGCAGGCGCAGCGCGCGTAGTGACCCAGCGGCGATTCGCCTTTGACTGGAGGTCTTGGGGGGATAGCTCGTCGGCCGTTCGTTACACACGGAGACGTGCAGGGCGGAGGTGGCGCCCACCGCGGGCGCTCCTCCGCCTGTCGACAGGCGTTAGCAGATCAGAGAGGCCGCGCCGGGTGGAGCGCGGGGATCAGTTCGTTTAGCGGCGGGTCCACCCGCCGCATGAGGAGAATCACAAATGACCACGAAGCCCGACAAGGGAAATCCACAGAAGCCTCGAAACCCGACTCCACCGTCAAAGCCCGCGACGCCGGCACCGACCCCCGCCGGGAAGCCGGGATCAACCAAGCCGGCGCCGCCGGTCCCGCCGGTAAAGAAGTAATCGAGTGGAGAGAGGCGGACGTGAACGGGCGGAGCGGACCGAATCCCGCTCCGCCCTTGGATGTATGCCTGGTGAAGGGTGAGTCTCGGCGGTCGACGCCGACGGTGCCGCATGCGTTTCGAACGGTGGCACGCATGTTGCGTGGCCAGCACGTTGCGACGAACGTGCACGCGGCCGCGGCGGGCGCCGGGGCGGGCCCGCGTCCGCCCTGCCGGCCGAATGCAACATAATATATATTATCGGACCTTAGGGATCGGGGCGGTTTCCGGGCCGCCAGGCGGGTTTCGACCCCTGTGGACGCCCCGACCGGACCCTTCCGGAGCGACCGAAGGTCGCTCGCCGCCCGTCGCGCTGAGCGTGGTGAAGTCCGTCAGACCGCTTTTGGGTTTACGATTGGCTCAAGCGCCTGGCGGAGGCTGCCGCGTCGATGGCCTCGTCAATTGCGGCTGTCCGCTGATCCACGGCGTGGAGGGCCCGAACCTGATCCACAAGTCGGGCCCCTTCGGTCGGATCGACACCGCTTCCGAGCAGGGCAAGCAGCTTGTCATGGAGCTCGTCGACGGAGTCGTACAGACACGTGGTTCGGAATTCGGGGGGCAGGATTTCCGGGTAGGAAAGTCGGTTGGGAAACACTGGCCAGCAGCCGGCCAACATGGCTTCGACCACCGCGATGCCGAAGTTCTCCTGGATAGCCGTGCTGGCCACCGCGTCGGCGAAGGCCACCCGCTGCCAGTAGACGTTCCGGTCCGGCACGAATCCGGCGTGGACGATGCGGTCCGACAGCCGTTTCCAAGAACCGGCAAAGACGGGCGGAACCTCGCGGAAGGATTCCCCGACGAGGATGAGTTGGAAGTCATGGCCTGCATCCGCGAGCCGGAGGAGAGTGCCGAAGAAGTCTTCCGGGTTCTTGTCGTATTCCCAGCGGTGGCACCAGAGGATGCGGAGAGGGCCATCGGCGCGTTGCTGCTCGCGAGTCGCGGCGGGGTCGCGGCGGAATGCGGCGGGTGGTCCGGCCACCGGCGGCCAGAGCACAACCGCCCTTTCGGCGATGCGTTCCGGCAGGGCGGTCGGCACGTGGTCGGGCATGCGGGCCAGCAGCTCTCCGGCCGCTTCGATGAAAGCATCGAGATGGGCCTGCGAATTGAACCACAGCGCGTCGGCGGCCAGGGCCGAAGTGATGTTGGTGAAGCCGAACTGGTAGTCCCGCCGGTCGAATTCGGACAGGGGGTAGGTCAACTGGTTCTCGTGGAAGTAGCACGCGATGGGGACGCCCTCCCAGGTACGCGGCAGCAGCGCCCGCAGGTCGGTGACACTGAGCATGTCGCTGGTGAGGATGAGGTCGCCGTCGGGTGGTCGCCTTGCCAGTTGGTCAGCGAACGACATGGCCGCCCCGCGCATCCGCCATTTCCACTTGCGGGCGGGCAGCGTGATGATCTCGTAGGCATGCCGGCTGTGTTTTTGGAGCGTGTTCACGAATACGCGGTGCGACCCGCCGTAGTACGGCTCCAGCACAAGGACGCGCCGGCGAGGACTGCGATTGGCCGTCTCGGAGTTCAACGTGCTTGCTCGGTCTGCGTGGTCATGGTAGCCGATGGAACGGGCCCGTGGGCGCGGCGTCATGTCGGCGATCATTGGTAGTTCGCCGGTCGTCTACGCCGATCGCGGCTCAGGGGCCCGAGCATCAGCGTGCCCATCAATACGTCGCGGCCGGCCCGGGTCAGCTCGTACAGATCCCGCTGTTTCGGGCCAACCAGCGAGGCCAATCGCAGGTTGGCGATGTGATGATACAGCGGCCCGGCCTTGAGGCCAGTGACTTTTTGGAGGGTGCGGTAGGTGGCCGCCCCTTCGAGCAGTTTGAGCAGGATGCGCAGTCGGTGCACGCTGCTCATGGCGGCGAGCAGCGCCGCCAGTTCAGCCGGCCGGACTTTGGCGGCGAGCGTCCTGGCCGCCCTGCTGCCGGCCATCTCCGGGCCGTCTTCGTTGTTCTTGCCTGCCCCGCGACCGGCTAACGGCGTAGTATGGTCACAGACCACGCTGGACACGTCCCACCTGCGGCCGCCCCCTTCGACCACGGCGAGCACGGCCCCGACCCCCCTGCCGCCCTGCTTCCGCAGGGCGGGCATCCATTTCGCGAGAGCCCTGGCAGCCGTATCCACGCGATGCGCCCCGCGGCGCTCCACGTGTCCGCGGTTCACATCCTCGCGACTTGCGCGCCTGCGCGTCGCGTTCCCGCGACGTCGCGCCGCGGCGGTTTTCGTCGACCTCCGGGCCGCGTCCCGTCGTCCGGCGGTCGCCCTCCCCTGCTTCCTTGGCGTCCGCGTGGGCGAGCCGGTTCGTGTCCACGTCGTGTGCCGGCTTCGCGTCCGCCGTTTCCCCGCCGAGGGCTCGCCGGCTGCCGCCCGGCGTTTGCCGGCGGCCGACCGCGAATCCCCCGTCGTCGTCGCCACCGCCCCACGCTTCCCGATCCGCCCCGTCCGGGTCGTCATTGCTCGATTCATGCTCGCTCCTCCTGCCGCACGCGTCAAGATAACGTGCGCTGTTATTCTGTTATTACATTATTATATACTATGATAATCCGACGGGCAAGTGCCGGTGCCGTGATCGCGGGCGGAGAATCGCTCATCGCGCCCGAGTCGGCGAAGGGAGCACCGCGGGCTTCATGAAGGCGCGGAGCCGCTGAATCGGCCACCAACCACGGTTCCGGGCATTCGCGTCGAAGCCGCTCTACGACGGTACGGCGGGGAGACGGACGGCCCGGGTCGCCGGGCCGCGATCAAAGAGGCGATCAAAGAGTGGCGGGCCGGAAAACTACGATACTACCACGCCCGTTTCACTGCCAATCCCGGCAGCGAACACCAACGATCGGTCAGCCGGGGCTCCGGCCCAACTGATGGTGTCCTGGCGTTGGAAAGGGAGCCGGTCGACCACCGGCTGTGATAGCCCTCGCGGGCTACGACGGCACTCGCAGGCCCTGACGGCGTTCCTCGGAATCGCGGGGCCGGTTGGCGGCGGGCGCTAGCGGCGCCGGCCGCCGCCGGTGGCGGGGTTCATCTGTTGCGCTTGCGCGCGGAGTTGACCGAGGTCGATCTGCTGGGTGATGCCGACCGCCCCGCTCTTGAAGTCGAACCCGTACACGTTCATGCCGTTCACCGCGGTGTCGATCACCATCAGCACCTGGGTCCGCGTGTCGATCGCACCGACGGCCATCACGTAGTCGCCCGTCTCGACACCGACACCACCCCCAGGCCCGGAAGTCTGGGCGAAGGCGGCATCGGACAAACTGTACAGGATGATCAGGCCCACGAAGAGAATCACGGCCGTCGTGCTGAGAACGCCAATCGCGAGATCTTTCGAGCTCATATCCGGCTCCTTTACGGCAAGCCAGTCGGATGGTCACAACGATACGCGGTCTACCTGCGGAAATCGTTCACCAGGCTGCGGGTCTGGGCGTGGACAAACTGGCCGCCCGATTTCCCGGCCGGGGCAAAGCAGTGCAGCAACCGGCCCGGATTGTCAATGATGTACATCGCGTTGTACTGATCGGTGTACTTGCACGTGGTGATCATGAAGTCACCCGGACGGCCCGCCGACTGGGCCATGGCCGCCGGCGGCGGCGCCGCCTGCAGGACCAGTGCGGCCAGCAGGAACAGGTTCAATCCAGCCAACGCCACGATGATGGAGCGTTTTGTCAGCACGGTCGTTCTCCTAATTGCCAATTCGGACCCACCGGACCGGAAGGACTCAATCCATGTGCGAACGTCGCGGGTTCTTGAATGCGACGGCGCAGCACAGGCCTGCGAAGACAAGGGCGGCGATCCACGGGAAGACCGGCTTGCTCGGGTGGGCCGGGCCTTTGGTGGCTTCCTGCGCAATCGCGCAAGGCACCCAGCTCCACGCATACAACACGGCCAGCAATCCCGGCCACCACGTGCTCGTTCTGATACGTTGGCTCGATCTCACCGTAACCATCCCCTGTCGTGAGTCGGCGGTGCGAGTCACCGCCATACAACTCCGCACCATGCAACTCCGAATGAACCCGACGACCCCAGTGCGCCGTCAAAAGGGTGTCCGGCACTCGGCTTCGTCCAGACTATTATAGGTCGGGTCAAGCCGGCGTAAACCGCCCCCCTGCTGAATGGGCGTGGCCAACGCCCGGAATACCGCGGTGGGCAGGGTTACCGTATCCCATTTGTCCGATCGGGGCCGGCACTGACTCCGGTACGCGTCCAGCGTGATGCAAAGGAACGCGTAACGCTGATCGCCGTAGGGGTGAACGTGCGGGGTCGGCCGGCGGAGCAGATCGTCATCGGTCAACCAATAGGCGAACACAAAGACGGCCAGGAAACCCGCGCCGAACGCCTCCTGCCAACTGGCCAGCCCCGCCAGATCATCACGGGTGACCCAGTTCTCCCAGTAGCGTCGGTTCGCTTCGGTGACGTACGGGTACTTGCGCCCCTTGACGTCGACGATCCACTTTTCCCCGCCGTCGCGGTACACCAGGAAATCGAACGATTTGACCCGGGCCCCCGCGAAGATCACCTTCCTTTGCTCGTCCACGGGGATGTAGGGAATGCCCTGCGAGCGCAGATAGTCCTCGAACGCCGCTTCGTAATGGATATGTCGCTTCGTCATCCCCGCCGTGTCCCCTGACGGCGGCCGTGGATGATCCGGGTCGGCGGGACCCCGCCCGTCCCAGCCGTATCCACCACCGTCCCATGCAGAACAGCCTGGTTCCCGGCGACGGCTTGCGCGTCCCGCACGCATCCACCGTTGCCAAACAGCACGGTGAGCGACGCCACGCCGGCGACGGGCAACCGCCGACGGGCGGTCAGATCCGTTCCCACTTCGCATGCGGACGTCGATCGTTCTCGGGTTGCTGACCGCGATTCCATTGTGGCTCCAGGAATCGATTCGCCGTCTCACGTGCGGCTTGGAAGGCTGCCATACGCGCCCAACGCCGCACAGCGCTGCCATCAATCAAAAGCGAGTAACGCACCGGCGCAATCCACCAACACGGTGTGATCCTCGAAGAAACTGTGCCCCATGATCACATCCACCGGCGGCTGCTTGAAGTCCATTAGTACGGCCTCGAACGGTCCGCAGTCGACGTTACCGACCGTCAACGTGGCGAATTGGGCGATTTCATGCTTGCCACGGCGCGCGACGTCGGTCGGCGCGGCCAGACCGGGTCTGATGAGCGAGAAGGACGCGCCAGTGTCCCACACGCAACGCAGCGGCCGCCCGTTCAACTGCACGACCCCGCACAGCCCGACGTTCAGATCGGAAACGTCCAAGCGGCACTGTGTCCAGGTTTCCGGGGCGTAGTCCGGCGGGTATTGCGAATCGCCAGTGAGCACAAGTCGTCCGCGTGCATAGTCAAAGATGACCTGGAAGTCGTGCAGCAGTCCAAGTCCAACGACGCCGTGTTCCATCGCGGGAGGCGGCTGATCGCCCTGGCCAAGGCGGTTGAAGTGAAACTCGAGTCCCCGCACGTTCGCCAGGGACAAATCGCCGATCTCCATATGCGGGACGATGAACTCCCGGGCGCTCGACAACGAGAGGAGCCCGAGCCCGCCAACCGACCACCTTCGGCGACCGGTATAGGTCACATTCAGCGTGCTCAGTCTCTCGGGAGTAAGGAGGAGCTCCTCATATCCGCCAGTATCGACCATCACCGGAATTGGAGTGTTCTCAATCATGGTCATTATGATGGGTAACCCGGCATCGATCGTCATGGGAACAACGGTCCACTGCTCAGGCGGCGGTTGTACTGCTACTGGGGGTGTACCGCGTTCCTGCACGGCACACGCGCTGCAAGTTACGGCGATGCAGAGCGATACCGCGCGACAGGCGAGGGGATTCAGTCTTTTCGGTTGCATGGTCAGCCTTGCCTTCGGCGGTATGGAAGCCATTCCCGCGAGGTACCGCGCAATGCGCTGCCGCTGGCGGTCGATACGACACCGACAGCGGTGCGTCGTCATTTCGGGGTCGTCACCGACATTCTCCATTCGGCGCTTCCGCGACTCCGAATCTACCGGCGCGCCAAGCCTGTTGCAACGGAGGAAGGACATTCTGGCGAGGGTACCCGCCCCTGAACCCCAGATTCCGTCCACCCCGCCTTTCTGGATCGCTGGTGGGGCCGTTTGCCCCTCACGACGCAGCATGGCCCGCGCCAGGTCGCCAAGCTGGCTGAACAGGAACAGTGGATGATAGCACATACACTCGACGTAACCGTTGCAGGCGGAGCCTTGCTGGTCGCCGTGAACTCAGCATCTCTGTCTCGAACCGGCTCATCTCGTCGGTGGACGCGGCCTCCTTCTTCTTCGCCCGACCGCCAACAACTCGACGCATGGGGGGGTCGATGCGCAAGCGCTCCGCGTCATTGACATCCTCGTATCCAGCCAACCGTCCGCAGACGCTCTGTCGCAACATGGCCAACATGCTGTGCTGCGTGTTCTTCCCATGACGCGGATCGGACAATACCACCCTCGCGTTTTCCGTCAAACGGAATGCCTCATCCAGTTCACGAAACGCGAGCAAGCCAGCATCGCTCGTGATCTTCGCTCCGCGAAATCCGAGTCTGAGTTTGCCGTCGAATTGGACACGAAGTGCTTGTTTTCGCCTGTCATCCATGGGATGTCCCTGTCAAAACGGCCGGAAACTCTTGAATCACAGGGACAACATGCGCCTATTATGCCATCGTGATCAATCCATCTGGGAAATCCGGGTCCTACGGCGTGGGCACCGCCACTTTCCGGCTGATCCGTTCGCCGCCGCTGTCGTACACGATGAACTCGGCCTCCGTCGTGCCGATGTTGTTGACTTCCGACGCACGCGGATCGTACCGCACGATGTACCGCCCGCCGGCGGGCCCGGAGACTGTGAAGCCGCGTCGCCGCGGACGATCGCGGTAGACCGTGGTGCTCGAGCCGTCGGATCGGCGGATCTCCAGCCTCCCGCCGGCAAAATCGATCTCGCCTGGGGCGGGATCGATCTCGATCTCGATGTGGGCCTGGTAGACGATCATCGTGATCGAGTCGGACGCCACCTTGATGTCGGCGTCATCGTCTCGGTCGTAGGCGGCCTTGAACTCGCCCGCCCGGTCGACCGGATCCCGGTTGCCGGCGACACGGTACACGGTCGCCGTCACTTTCAACCGCGAGCCGGGCTCCTGCCGATCGACGACATGCGTGAAATGGAAGTGCCCGGAGCGCCCGGCCGTCGCCGTCGCCCACACGTCGCCGAGCTCGAGCCGGCAGTAGTCGGCGATTCCGTCCGGGTGGGTCGGCTGGATCATGCCCGGCTTGGCCAGCACGACGTCGAACTGCACCTCCTCGCCGACGTGCACGTGTTGCTCCTGGGCGACGGACCACTCCCCTTTAACGCGTTCGCCCGTACTGGTGGCGAGCGACGCGTTGAAACACCCGGCGTTGCCGCCCAGGGCGACCACGACGACGAGGATGAGAAGTGAACGCCGCCCGTCGGGCCGATCCCCGCACTTGCCGGGGTCCGTGGTGACAGGCTCATCTCGACTTCCGTGCATGGCCGGTCTTCTTTGCCTTCCGGGTCTTCTTGGTCTTCTTCGAGTTTCGGCCGTTGCTGCCCACCCCGTGTTGTTTCACGTAGGCGACGATATCTTCCTCGCACTGGAACAGGTGCTCGTAGCCGTAGCTGCCGCCGGCGTAGTCGCAATCGCCGGCCTTGTACTCACGGCAGATCTTGGGGCGGGTCTCATAGATTCCGCACAGGTTGTCGGCCCGGAGATTCTCGCACGCGGTGGGGACCTGGATGTACCATTCCCCGTCCTCGATGAAGACGTTCACCCCTTTGTGCATGAGGTACCAGCGGATGTCGTCAAAATCCCGGGGGGTCTCCGGCTCGTCGAGCGGAAGGGCCAAGTAGTGACAGCACGCAGCCGTGCAGTGCTCGCAGCAAACGGATCCCATCTTTGTCCTCGCGATATTGCCAACCGTAGCGTAAAGACCGATTATAGACACGGCCCTATCGGCGGGCAAACGGAAAGACACCGGGTGAATGGTGCTTCGGAGATGCGGATCATTGGCGGACAATGGGGCTCGCGGATCATCGAGCGACCGCGTGGCGATCAGACACGACCGATGCCGGACCGTGTCAAGGAAGCCGTGTTCGACACGCTCGGGTCGCTGCTCGGTACCCCCGGCGGGTTGCCGCCACTGCGGGTGGCCGATGTGTTCAGCGGGTCCGGCACGATGGGGCTGGAGGCGCTGTCGCGCGGCGCGACCACCTGTTACTTCTTCGAGCATCACCCGCGGGCGCTGGCTGCCCTGCGGGCGAACATCACGGCGCTCGGCGCCGGGCCCGGCGCTCGTATCATGCCGGTCGACGCCTGGAAGGACCCGTGGTCGTTCGTCGATGCGAAGGACAAGCTGGCGGTCCTGTTTGTGGATCCCCCGTACCGCGATTCGCGAGATGCGTCGGCGACGGGCCGCGTGTCGCAGTTACTGACGCAGGCGGTCCGCTCCGGCCGGCTGGACGCCGAGGCCATCGCGGTCCTGCACCACGAGACCCGCATCCAGTTTGTTCTTGACGCCGAGGTGGGCTGGCGTTCATTTGACACGCGGCGCTACGGCAGCAGCATGATCACCTGGTTCCGCCGCAACCCGGCCCCGGAGTCCTGAGCGTGCCGAACCAGCCCAATGGGAGTGATCGACCGGTGGCTGTTTCACAACTGCGACGGGCGGCCGAGAAAGCGGTTCGCGTCCTGCGCGATGCCGGTCATACCGCGCTGTTCGCCGGCGGTTGCGTCCGCGACATGTTGATGAACCGGCCGCCGACGGACATCGACGTGGCCACCGACGCGCCACCCGATCGGGTGGTCGGCCTGTTCCGCCGCACCAAAAAGGTGGGGGCCAAGTTCGGCGTGGTCATGGTGCGCATCGACGGCGTGGAGTTGGAGGTGGCCACGTTCCGTGCCGAAGCGGATTACGCCGACCACCGCCACCCGGACCGGATCACGTTCACCACGGCCGAGGAGGACGCACGGCGCCGGGACTTCACGATTAACGGCATGTTCTACGACCCGGTTAATGACGAAGTGATCGACTACGTCGGTGGTCAGCAAGACCTGGCCGCCAAACGTCTCCGCGCCATTGGCGCGGCGGCCGATCGCTTCGAGGAAGACCATCTCCGCATGCTGCGGGCCATCCGGTTCGCGTCCCGGCTTGGCTTCGAGATCGAGGCGTCCACATTCGATGCCATTCGCCGGCACGCGGTCGGCATCGCCACCATCAGCGCGGAACGCATCTGCCAGGAGCTGGAGAAGATCCTGACCGACCGGAACCGCGGTCGCGGGTGGCGGTTGCTGAACGAGGCGGGGCTGCTGCCCTATCTGGTGGCCGGCGATTCCTGGCCCGACGCGGAGGTCGACATCGCCGCCCGCCGCCTGGACGCCCTGCCGTCGGACGCATCGTTTCCGCTGGCGATGGCCGCCCTGCTGGCGACCGAGCCGCCCGCCGCCATCCGCCGCATCTGCACCGGACTGCGTTGCAGCGTGGCCGACACGACGGCCGTCACGTGGCTCACCGAGCAACTGCGAACGGTTCGCCGGCCCGACACGCTGGAGCTGGCCGACATCAAGCTGCTGATGGCCCATCCGCAGTTCGACGACCTCACCAACCTGTTACGGGCGGATCTGGCGGCGGCCGGCGAATCGCCGGCCGCGCACGCATGCCTGGTGCGTCGCGCAAGCGCGATCGACCCGGCCGACGTCGCCCCACCGCCCCTGGTCACGGGCGACGATCTGCTGGCCATGGGCGTGCAGCCCGGCCCGACGTTCGGCCAGGTCCTGTCCACGGTGTACCGGGCCCAGTTGAACGAGACGGTTGCCAATCGCGCGGTCGCCCTGCAGATGGCCCGGACGCTGTTGGGTGGAGGTGGGAAGCGGCCGTAGCTCGTTCGCCCTGCTCTCCTGTTCAACGGGTCACCTGATCCCCGGCGCTCGGCCGAAGGTCGTGTCAGCGGCCCATGGCGGTGATTCGTTGGGCGAGGTCGCCGATGGTGGTGACGCGCAGGCCGAAGTTCTCACCCACCTTGACGGCGTGGCCCCGACCGATCGGCTTGTTGCCGATCACGAGTTGGAGCTCCGAATCGGCCGGGATATCGAACTCGATGATCGAGCCGAGCGTCCAGTTGAGCACTGACGAGAGCGAGACATCGCGTGCGGCCAGCGTGACGAGCACGGGGACGCGCATCCGCATGATGCGGGCCAACTCCGGGGGATAGTCGACGAGTGGCCGGAAGAACGGTCCATGCCCGGCGGGCGTTCCGCCCGGCGACGCCACCGGCGCGGCCGGCGCCGCGGGGGCAGGCGGTGGCGGCGGGCTGTCCGCTTCGTTGACCTCGGCGAAGCCGCCGGCGGAGGACAGCAGCGCGTCGATCTCGCTTTGACTGATCGTCATGCAGCCACCCTCGGTGCGCACCCCAACCCTGCGAACCGGTTCCGCGGTCCGTACGCCCAATGTATCGACCCGCCGCGGGGGGTGACTTGAGATGTTACTGGAACTTGGAAACGACGATGCAGGCGTTATGCCCGCCGAAACCGAACGAGTTGTTCAGGGCCACGTTGATGGCCATGTCCTGCGGTTTCAGGGCCACGTGCCGGGCCATGCACTGCGGGTCCGGATTGTCCAGGTTGAGGGTCGGCGGCACCACGGAGTTGCGGATCGCGTTCACACAGGCAATCAATTCCACCGCCCCGCTCGCTCCGAGCAGGTGGCCGACAGCGCTCTTCGTGCTGCTGACGGCGACGCTCTTCGCCGCGTCGCCGAAGACGCGTTGGATGGCCTTGCACTCCGCGACGTCGCCCAACGGCGTGCCCGTGCCATGGGCATTGATGTAGTCCACGTCCGCCGGGTTGACCTTTCCGTCATCGAGTGCCGCTTTCATGGCGTCGGCGGCCCCGTGCCCTTCCTCGTGCGGCTGGGTGATATGGCCAGCGTCGGCGGTCGTACCGTAGCCCACCAGTTCCGCCAGGATGATCGCGCCGCGGGCGCGGGCGTGCTCCAGTTCCTCGATGACGACGACGCCGGATCCCTCGCTGAGCACGAAGCCGTCCCGATCCACGTCGAAGGGTCGCGACGCGGCCGTCGGCGCGTCGTTGCGGGTGCTCAGGGCCTTCATGGCGGCGAACGCGCTGAGCCCGAGCGGGGTCAGGGCGGCCTCGGACCCGCCGGCGATCATGACGTCGGCCCGATTGCGCCGAATCAGGTGCATGGCGTCGCCGATGGCATTGGTGGCCGACGCGCAGGCGGTGGAGACGGCCTGGCTCGGTCCCGTCGCCCCGAAGCAAATGGAGATGTTGCCCGCCGCCGCGTTGACCATCAGCTTGGGGATGGTGAAGGCGGACACCTTGCCGGGCCCCTTGTCCCGGAGCCGGACGTGCTGATCTTCCAGTTCCTTGATGCCTCCGATGCCGGAGCCGATGAAGCAGCCGACTCGCCGCGGGTCCTCGCGGGCGAAATCGATGCCGCTTTGGGCCACCGCCTGCTGGGCCGCCACCAGGGCCATCTGGCTGAACCGGTCCATGCGTCGAGCGGCCTTGGGGTCGATGCCGACCGTGGGGTCGAAATCCGTGCACGCCCCGCCGAAGTGGACGTCGAACGCCGTCGAGTCAAAGGACTCGATCAGCTTGATGCCGCTCTTTCCGGCGACAAGTCCATCCCAGTATTGATCGACGTTGCATGCAAGGGGCGTAATCGCGCCCATGCCCGTCACGACAGTCCGTCGGTCAGACATTCGTCATCGTCGTCCTTACGCGAATCTCGGGGACGCCAATCATTCGCCCGCGGTTACGCACCCTCGGGCTTCTTGGCCAACTGCTCGCGAATGTAGTCGACCGTCGCGCCAATCGTGTCGATCTTCTGGGCGTCCTCGTCCGGAACATTCATGTCGTACGCCTCTTCGAGGTCCATGACCACTTCGACAATGTCGAGCGAATCGGCGTTCAAGTCGTTCACGTACGACGTCTCACGCGTGATCTCCGACGGGTCGCGGGCCAGGTGCTCCGCCACGATGGAGATGACCTTCTGTTCGATTTCTTCGGTAGACGGTATCGACACAAGCACTCCTCCTGCACTGAACCGTTCTTCGTTTTCCTTGCCGGCAGTGAAGCGGCCGGATTCTAGCGGTTGGCAAACGGCCTTGCAACTGTCCCTGCCACTGTCCGCGGCCCACGATTACATTCTCAACCCGCCGTCCACTTGAATGACCTGCCCCGTTATGTACGAGGCCGAAGGGCCGGCGAGGAAACCCACGACTTTGGCTACTTCATCCGGCTGACCGAACCGCTGCAGCGGGATGAGGGGCTTGACCGTTTCTTTCACTTTGTCCGGCAGGGCGTCGGTCATATCGGTGGCGATGAACCCGGGGGCCACGGCGTTGCATGTGATGCCGCGTTTGCCCAACTCCTTCGCCGCCGACTTGGTCAACCCGATGACGCCGGCCTTGCTCGCCGCGTAGTTGGCCTGCCCCGCGTTGCCCATGACGCCGGAGACGCTGGCGATGTTGATGATCCGCCCGCTCCGCGCCCGAAGCATGATCTTCGCCGCCATCTTCGTGCCGAGGAACACGCCCCGCAGGTTGATCCGGATCACCTGCTCCCACTGTTCCTCTTCCATGGACAACAGCAGCGTGTCACGCGTGATCCCCGCGTTGTTGACCATGATGTCCACGCGGCCGAGGGCGTCCGTCACCTCGTCGCCCAGTCGCTGCACCGCGGCGGCGTCCGTCACGTCGACGATCTTGTCGATGGCCTGGACGCCCTTATCGGCCAGCTCGGACACCGTGGATTTCAGCGGGTCCGCCAGAATGTCCACCGCGACGATGTTCGCGCCGCGGTCGGCCAGTTCCATACAGATGGCCCGCCCGATGCCGCGTGCCGCTCCGGTCACGATTGCCGTTTGCGATTTCAGTTCCATCGTCTTCCATCCTTGCCGCCGGGTGACTGCCCTTCAACTGGTTCCGACTTTCCATCGGTCCCGGCGAACACGCAGGGACCACCTTCGGCCCGTTCCGGCCGGTCAACACCGCTCCGCCCTAGCCCCTCGGGGTCAGATCCGTGTCCAGCTCCGCCGCGGTGCCCACGTTCACGACTTCCTTGCTTCGATCAATCTTGCGCATCAGCCCTTTGAGCACGCGACCGGCCCCCACTTCGACAAATCGCGTGCAGCCCTCGTCGATCAGCCGCTCCATGGATCGCTGCCACAGAACAGGCCGCCGCAACTGCTGTACCAGCGCGTCGCGGATCGCCTCCGGCGTTCCGTGCGGCTCGCCGCTGACGTTCGCCAGGACCGGGATCCGCGGGGGCCGAATAGTAGCGGCCTGGAGGGCCTCGCTCAGCCCCTCGGACGCCGACGCCATCAGGTCCGTGTGGAACGCGCCGGCCACCTTCAGTGCCACGGCCCGGCATCCCACTTCGCCCGCCAGCTCGAGGGCCCGCACGCACGCGTCTTTTGCGCCGGAGATGACGATCTGGCCCGGGCAGTTGAAGTTGGCGGGTGCCAGCACCTGGCCCTGCCCCGCCAGTCGGCACAGCCGATCCGCCTTCTCCGCGTCCGCCCCGATCAGCGACACCATGCCGCTGGGGTTCGCGTCGGAGGCCTCCTGCATGAGCTGACCCCGGCGGTACACGAGGCGCACACCTGCCTCGAAACTCAGTGCGCCCGCTACGTAGAGGGCGGTGTATTCGCCGAGACTCAGGCCGGCCCCGGCACCGAAGCAGTCCACCGACGCGCCACGCTCTCGCAACGCCTCCCAGATCGCGACGCTCGTCACGAAGATGGCCGGCTGCTGCAGGTCCGTGCACTCGAGCTTCTCCTCCGGTCCCTCGAAGCACGTGCCGGACAGTGAGAAGCCGAGCACCTCGTCGGCCCGTTGGAACACGTCCCGGGCGGCATCGCTGGCCTCGGCCACGTCGCGGCCCATCCCGACGCATTGCGAGCCCTGGCCCGGAAACAGGATTGCCTGCTTGACCATCGTTGCTGATCCTCCTTCGCGACCCGATCCGCCGGCCCTAGAGCCGTAACAGCACCACGCCCCAGGTCAGCCCGGCCCCGAACCCCAGTAACATCACCAGGTCCCCCTGGCCGACCTGCCCGCTCCGCCGCGCCTCGTCGAGCACGAGCGGAATCGAGGCGGCCGAGGTGTTGCCGTAGCGATCGATGTTTCGCCCGAGCTTTTCCACCGGCAAGCCGATCCGCTTGCGGGCCGACTCCATGATCCGGAGGTTCGACTGGTGCGGGATCAGCAGTTTCAGATCTTCCGCCGAGACGCCCGTCACTTCGCGCGTCTGCCGCACGAGCTCATTCATCGTGGTCACGGCGGATTTGAAGAGATCGCGCCCTTTCATCTTCATGTAGTGGAGCCGTTCGGCCACCGTGCTCGCCGACGCCGGGTTGCGACTGCCACCGGCCGGGATCCAGACGGCCCTGGCGTCCGCCCCCCGCGCCCCGAGATCGTAGTACAGAATGCTGCGTCGCGGGTCGTCCGACGGTGACACGACCGCCGCCCCGGCCGCGTCGCCGAACAGGATGGCCGTCGCCCGGTCCTCGAAGTCGGTGATCCGCGTCAGGGTCTCCGCACCCACCACCAGCACATTCTTGTACCCGCCGCACCGGATCATCGAACCGGCAGTGACCAGTCCGTACACGAACCCGGTGCACGCGGCCGAAATGTCGAAGGACGGAATGCGGTCCACTCCCAGTTCCGCCTGCAACCAGCACGCGGTGGACGGCAGCGGGGTTTCCGGCGTGGCCGTGGCCACGATGATCATGTCCAGTTCCGACGCCGTGATCCCGGCGTCGTCCAGGGCGCGTTCGGCCGCGGCTTTGGCCAGGGTCAGCGTGGACTCGTGGTCCGCGACCTTTCGCCGCTCCTGAATGCCGGTCCGCGGCCGGATCCACTCGTCTGACGTGTCCAGGTAGGAAGCGAAGAATTCGTTGGTCAGCACGTCCTCGGGAACGTGTGACCCGGTCCCGCGGATCATGACCGGCAGCGCTCGGCTCATGGATTCATCCTAGTTATCGCCGAGTCGCTCGACGAGAGTCTCATTGAATGCGAAGGAACAGAACTTGTGGGCGGCGCGGACCGCGTTGAATATGGCCCGGTCATCGCTCCGCCCGTGGCAGATCATGCAGGTCCCGTTGATACCCAGCAACGGCGCCCCGCCGTACTCGCTGAAATCGTGACGCGCCCACACCCGCTTCAAAGCGGAGTCGAACCGGGCTTTGGCCTCCGGATCCTCGTCCTCGAACTCCCGGGACAACGTCGGGAAAAGCCCTTCCGAGAGTCCCTCGATCAGTTTCAGCAGAATATTCCCGACGAAACCGTCGCACACCGCAACCTGGCAGACGTTGGAAAACAAGTCGCGCCCTTCCACGTTGCCCACGAAGTCGAGATGGGGATCCTTACGCAACAGCGCGTGGGTCTGCTTGACCAGCTCGTTGCCCTTCTCGCTCTCCTCGCCCACCGACAGCAGACCCACCTTCGGATTCTTCCGCCCCACCACCGCCTCGGCGTACAGGGTGGCCATCACGGCGTACTCGTACAGCTGGTGCGGTTTAGCCTGGATGTTGGCGCCAACGTCGCACAGGACCACCGGTCCGTAGAAGGAGGGAATCGCGACCGCGATTCCCGGGCGACTGACGCAACGCAACGGGCGAATTTTCAATTGGGCGGCCGCGGCGACGGCGCCCGTGTTGCCCGCACTGATGACGGCGTCGACTTGCCGCTCGGCGGCGATCTGGGCCATCCGCACGATGGACGAGTCGCGTTTCTGACGCAACGCGTCCACCGGCGATTCATCCATCCCCACCACTTGGGAAGCATGCACGATGCGGACACGGTCCGCGTGCTGGAAACCATTGATCGCGTCGAGTTCCGTTTTCACCCGGCCCTCGTCGCCGACAAGCACCAGCTCGATATCCGCCAGCTCGGCGAGGGCATTGGTCGCGCCCCGGATGATCGCCGTCGGGGCATGATCGCCACCCATGGCATCCACCGCGATCCGCGTGGGCATCAGGCTTCCGCCTCCTCAAGGGGCAACGCCACTCGCGCGCTGACGTAACCGCAGTTGTCGCAAGCGCAGTGCGGGAGTTTCGCCGAACCACACTTCGGACAAGCCACCGAGTTTGTCGATCGGAGGGCGTGGTGCGCTCGGCGCGTTCGCGTTCGACTCTTGGACTTCTTTTTGACCGGGACCATCAGCAACTCCGTATTGCCTAATCGTTGGACGAACGCCTACCGTGCAGGGCACAGCCGGCCGCGCCTGCCGGTACCGCCCATCACGGTCGCTCCAGGCAAGCTCCACAAGCTAATGCACTTACGTGCGGGTGTCAACCCTGGGGAGGGCCGCCCGGCACAGCGGACGCCCGCTTGCGCCCATCGATTCCGTACCGTCGCCCCGACCGCGGGTTGCGGTCGGCCTCCCTCGAAAGCCCGATCCAGCACAATGCCGCTCGGGACACCGGACGCCCGTGTGGCGTAACGCCGGCCGCGTGCCGCCCCCCTCAACCGAATGCCCCCGCCGACGGACAGTGGCGGGCGAGTTTGCACTCGTCGCAACGGGGGTTTCGGGCTGTACACACGCGGCGTCCATGCCAGATCAGCAGGTGGGCCATGTCGGTCCAGTGCCGTTTCGGCACCACCTGCATGAGGTCGTGCTCGATCTTCACCGCATCTTTCGCATTCTTGCTTGTCCAGGTCAAGGACAATCGCTCCGCCAAACGCCCCACGTGCGTGTCCACCACCATCCCCTCTTGCTTCCCGAACCACGTCCCCAGGACCACGTTGGCCGTCTTGCGGGCCACGCCCGGCAACTCGAGCAGTTCCGCCATCGTCGCCGGAACCTCCCCGCCGAACCGCTCCAGAATCACCCGAGCCGCACCCTGGATCGACTTCGCCTTGTTGCGGAAGAAGCCCGACTGGCGGATGGCTTGCTCCAACGCCTCCTGCGGAGCCGCCGCGAACGACTCGGCATCCGGATACAGCCGGAACAGGTCCGGCGTGATCCGGTTGATCGTATCGTCCGTCGACTGGGCGGAAAGGATGGTAGCGACCAGAAGCTGCAGCGCACTGTCGTGGTGAAGGGCTGTGGTCACCGGGCCGTAGTCTTTCCGCAGCCGGGCCAGGATCTTGCGGGCCCGGGCCTTGCGTTCTTCCAGCGTCTCACGTTTGCGGGCCCGTTTGGCCATACTGTCCCAATCGCTCCCGTGAACGGCGATCGTCACTGGTTGCGCTTGCGTTTCTTGCGGCGGTCTTTCTTCGAGACCTGGCGCCGTCGTGCGGTCGTGCTCCCCCGCTGCTTGGCCAATCCGCCGCCCGCCATGGCCTGCGTAATGCTGGTGCTCATCTTCATGCGGTCGATGAGGCTCCGGCCGGCCATCAGCTTCATCGCGTCCCGCATTTGACCGAACGCCTTGACGAGACCGTTGACGTCCTGCGGGTCGGTCCCGCTGCCCCGGGCGATTCGGCGCCGCCGGGAGTGGTCGATGAGGGCGGGCTTGGCCCGTTCCTTGGGGGTCATCGAGAGGATGATCGCCTCGAACCGTTTGAGTTCGTCCTCGTCCACTTCGGCGTCCGGGATCTGCCCGCCCAACCCGGGGATCTTCTTGAGCATCTCCTTCATGGATCCCATTTTCTGGATCTTGCGGAGTTGGCCCAGGAAGTCGTCCAGGGTCATCTGGCCCTTGGACATCTTCTTTTCGAGCTTGGCGGCCTCCTCAGCGTCGTATTGCTCCTGGGCCTTTTCGACCAGGCTCAGCATGTCCCCGGCGCCGAGGATTCGCCCGGCCACGCGATCCGGATGGAAGGGCTCGAGCGCATCGAGCTTCTCCCCCATACCGATGAACTTGATCGGCTTGCCGGTGATCCGCTTGGCCGACAGCGCCGCGCCACCGCGCGTGTCACTGTCGAATTTCGTCAGGATCAGGCCGTCAAGTTCCAGACGCTCGTTGAACGCGGTCGCGGTGGCCACGGCATCCTGACCGGTCATGGCATCGAGCACCAGGTAGATCTGGTGCGGGCTACAGGTCCGCGCGATTTTGGCGACCTCGGCCATCATTTCCTCGTCGATGGCGAGCCGACCGGCCGTATCGAGAATGACCACGTCCCGGTCGGTCTGGCGGGCCTCCCGGATCCCGTTCCGGCAGACTTTCACCGCGTTCAGGTGGCCCCGCTCGGTGTAGACCGGCACACCGACCTGGCCACCGACCACTTCCAACTGGTCGATCGCCGCCGGGCGCTTGAGGTCGGCCGCGACGAGTTGCGGGCGTTTGCCCCGCTTGAGGATATGGGTGGCGAGCTTTCCGCAAGTCGTTGTTTTTCCGGACCCTTGCAATCCGGCGAGCAGCAGCACGGTCGGGCCGGGGGTGGCGAATGGGATCCGGGGATCGACCGGCCCCATCAGCTCGACCAGAGCATCGTGGACGATTTTCCACATGAGCTGGTCGGGCTTGAGGGTCTTGATGACCTCCTGCCCGATGGCCCTCACCCGCACCTCGTCGCAGAACTGGCGGGCCACATCCACATGCACGTCCGCCTCGAGCAGCGCGGTCCGGATCGCCCGCAACGCGTCGGTGACGTTCTCTTCGGTGATCCGTCCCCGCCCCCGCATGCCGCGAAACACGTCATTCAGTCGTTGGGTCAGCGTATCGAACATGATCGGTCCCGCGTACCGCGTCGATGGCGCAGCACGTGCCTCGATTCTCCGCCTGCATATCGGCCCCGCCGGGTGGGTCCGCGGCCGGGTTGCTCAACGATCCCCCCGAAATCGCCGATGACTCTGGCGTGCCATTTTTAGCGGCAAGTGTGTGTTCACGTCAAACGGACTCGCCTTCCCGCTGCGGCAGGTTACACTACTAGTGTGTGAGCAGGGGCGGACCCAGGCCTGACGGGCGGATGGGGAATCGATGGTTCGCGGGACCACGATGAGATTCTTTTCACGCGGCGGTGTGATCGTTCTGCCGATCCTCGGGATCGCGATGCTGAGCGGCTGCTCGGGCTCCCGGGCCGTGGTGGCGCAGGGTCAGCGAGCCGAGAAGAAGCAGGATTATCGGGACGCCTACCAGTGCTATCTCCGGGCCGCCCGAACCAACCCCGGCAACGGCGCCGTCGAGGAGGCCATGCACCGGGTGGCCCCCCTGGCCTCGCAATACTGGCTGGAGGCGGGTCGCCAGTTCGAGCGCAGCGCGCAGCACGACTTGGCGTGGCGGTGCTACATGCGGGCCCTCTACATCTACCCCTGCAACAAAAGTGCACTGGACGGCATCCGGCGGCTGGAACGCGACGAGCCGGGACGGGTCGCGGCGGCCCAACTCGCTTATCAGCGCTACGGAGCCCGCTCGCTCGAGGTGGGCCGCGTCGAGGTCGCCACACCAATCGTCGCCACCGCCACGCCGGGCGGCGCCGCCGAGAAAACCGGTTCGCGACGTATTCTCGACGACTCAGCCTCGACGCGCCGACCAGCAGAACCGACCCGTTCGACGACCAATTGGCAATCGAGCCGCGTGGCCCGCTCGGCGCCTGACGCACCAACGCCCCAAGTCGCCCACGCGGACACCGCGGAGGCGTCGCCCGCAGGGGAAATGGAATCGCCGGCAGTGGAAATGACGCCGCCGTCCGAATCGCCGCCGGCTGAGATCGAGAGAGAGAAAATCACACCGCCACCCAACCCATCGTTCGAGCAGACCCGGTCGTTCCTGCGGACGGCCATCGCCAGCCGCGAAGACGATCGGTTCCCCAAGACGGTCGCACTCGGCGACGACATCCGCTTACGCGTGCTCGACACCGACCCGGACCCCGACGCGGACGTCGCCATCTACCGCGGCAAACGCCGCATTCAGAAGATCGAAAACTGGCGTGTGGGGGAATCGGTTGGCATCACCGGCCGATCGGGCCGGGGCTACGAGGTGCAGTTGATCAGCATCTTTGATTCCACCGAGACCGTCCGCGTCGGCATCCGCCCTCTGCCTTCCCGGGACTCCTGACGCTCCAACCAGCCACCGACCACCGGCATGTCGCCGTACGCGCCGCCGGCTCCCGATCGGGCGAACGTGACGGTCACCGGCGAGGTGCGCCGTCCGGCTTGCCTGGTCCCACCATGTCCTACCCCCTCGATCCGGGTGACAAGCGACGCTCGATCTGCCGCTCGATGATCTCGTCCCGGTTGCGGTCCGCCTCGTCCAGCCGCTCCTGCAACCGATTGATGCCCCTCTGCAACCGCTCGATCTCCATGCGACCGATTTCATGACGGAGGTCGAAGCGGCGCTCGAGAAGATCGCGGAGCTCGTCGCGGGCCCGCTCGCGTTTCTGGTCAGGCAGACGATCGTACGTCCGCTGGGTGCGGCGGATGGCCATCTCGACCCGCACCTCCTGGATTTTCAACACGAACAACGGTTCGGGGTCCATCTCCCGGGACGCCATCAGTCGTCGCATTTCGGGCCAGAGTCGGCGGAGCGCCCGCTCCCCCGCCTTCGGGTTCTTCTTCAGTTGCCGTTCCAGCGCCTTGGCCGCCTTGGGGAAGTACTCGCCCATGAACGCGCGGGTGGCGCGGCGCTCTTCCTCCGGCAACTGCTCGATGAACGGCCTGTCCGGACTCCACTCCGCTTCCTCGGGGCCAGCACCCGGTACGTTCCCCGCATGCGGACGGTCCGCCGGGGGGAAACGGTCCATCGGCCCACCGCTGTCCGGTGCCGCGGGCGGTCGGTCGCGCGGTTCGGACGGTGGCGATCCCGGTGCCAGTCGGCGCCTCAGTTCCCGCGCGATGATCGCATCCCGGCGGCCCGCCTCGTGGTCAACGCGATCGTGGAGGTTCCGGAGCCCTTGCTCGAGCCGCTCGATCTCCAACCGTCCGATGTCTTGGCGGATCTGGAAGGCTTTTTCGACTTGGAACCGTAAATCCTCGCGCAGCCGTTCTCGCTGGTCCTTGTCGGCCCGGCGAAAGGCCTGTCCGATCCGCTGCATGGTCAACTTGGTGCGGAATGCCTCGAGCCGAAGCGTGAACAGCGGCTCGGGCTGCTCGTCCCGGCACCGCATGAGGGCGATCAGTTCCGGAAGCAAGCGACGCAGCTTACGCCGCGCGAGATTCGGTCGGGTCTCGAGCAACCGCTGAAGCTCGCGGGCCGTCTCCGGCAGGTACTGGGCGATGAACTCGCGCAGACGCTCCCGCTCTTCGGCGGGCAGGCGGTCCAGGAAGCGACCACCCTCCCAATGCCGGTCCGGGTCGGCGGCCTTGCCGTCATCACCCACCCGCCGGCCGCGTCTGTCTCGCGCAGGGGCATCCGGCCCCCGCTCGTCCGCCCCGCCCCAATCATCGCGAGCAGCGTATTCCACGCCATCCACGGATGTGTCATGGTGCGTCCCGTCGCGACCGGCCGCACCGCGTGCTGCTGCGGGGATCACCAAAGTGACCAGCAGCACGGGCAGGACTGTCATCTTCGTGGTTTCCATAGCAGCCAACTCAACCCGGCATGGTGGTTTCCACATCACGCCGGCGCCCGTGCACTATCCATGTACGTGTTCAGTTCCTCGAGCAAGTCGTCCATTTCCTGGCTTAGATCATCGATGTCGCTCTCGTAGTTCGGCCCGGACACGTACCCGACGAGTTCTGCTTCCGCCTCTTCCAGCTCGTCGCGAAGCGAGGCGAAATCGGCCGCCTCGGTGGCCTGTCGCGCCTCCACCGCGGCGACGAGATCGGCCAGCGGATCCTCTTTGACGGACGTGTCGAACTTGCCCGGCACCAGCAGAAAAGCGAGGGCCGCGGCGGCTGCCATAATCACGCTCAGGCCCGCCGCCAAAGTGCGCCGGGCGAACCGGCGTCGACGCGGCATGCCGGCCACCGACGCGGCGAGTTCGTGTCGGATGGCGTCCTTGATTCGGGACACACACGCCGGGCTGACCGGCACGGTGGCATGTCGGGCAATGGCCTCCTCGTTGACCGCCATCTGCACGCGGAGTTTCAAGGGCTCCAGGGAGGCGGGGCCGGGCGTCGGCGGCGCGTGCTCGCGCAGCCACCGCTCGTCGCGCTCGATGTCGGCGATCATTCGCCGCTCGTCAGGCGTCATGGTGCTGCTCCAACAGTTTTCGCAGCTTGCCCAGACCGCGATGGCCTCGGGCAAGGGCCGTCCCGAGCGGGGTCCCCATGGCCTCGGCGATTGCCGCGAAGCTCATGTCCGAGAAATGGCGGAGCATGACGACCTCCCGTTCGGCCGGCGGCAATTGGCCCAGCGCGGCCTGTAGCGCGTCGGCCGCTTCGACTCGCTGGACGGCCCGGTCGGGCGACTCTGTTTCACAATCCGCAGGCTGGATACCGGTCCCGCCCGCGTCGGGATCGGGATCGGCGTGGATCGACAGGGTCGGCGGGGTCCGCTGCGTGCGGCGAAAGTGATCCCGGGCGAGATTCGTCGCGATCCGGAACAGCCACCCCTCCAAGGCCCCGCGGTGTTCGTATCGGGGTAGCATGCGGACGACCCGGATGAAAACGTCCTGCAGCAGATCCTCGGCGTCCGCGCGCGACCCCGTCAGGCGGTAGAGGAACCCGAAGAGGCGGTTGGCGTACAGGTCGACCAGCGCATCGTAGGCGTCGGCCTGGCCCAGGCGCGCCCGCTCGATCAGGTTCGTCAGTTCATCCACGCTCATCCCGCCGCCCATGCGCTTCCCGGTCTCTGATACGCCAAACGTTGATTCGGGGCCTCTGATTGCCGGGTTGGCCCCGAATGCCCGGTTGTGCGGGAAAACCGGGAGGGGGGGCTTGCAAAAGTAGCTCGATACCCTAGACTTAGGGGCTCGCGCGGCCCGCGGGGGGCCCGCGCCGCGGTTGGCGTATGGTACCGTTATCGGAGCGAATAGTCATGCCTCGCGTGTGTTACTTTACGGGCAAGCGGACCCGCAGCGGTCGCAGCATTGCCCGGCGCGGAAAGGCCAAGTACCTTGGCGGCGTCGGCCGCAAGGTCACCGGCAAGACCAAGCGGATGTTCCGGCCCAACATTCAACGCGTCCGAGCGGTCGTCGACGGGAAGGTCTGTCGAATCAAGGTGTCGGTCAAGGCGATCCGAATGGGGCTGGTCGTCAAGCCGCCCAAACGCAACTGGCAGCCCGAAGGCTCGACCGAGGCGTCGGAGTAGGGATCGGCCGCGCCGCGGAGGTGCGCGGGACCGCTTCATAACGCGACGCCGCGAGGGGATCACCAAATACCGAGGGCCACCAACGCGGTGGCCCTCGTTGCATTTCGGGGATTGCCGCAACCGGGTCAACGGCGTCGCACAACAAGGAGACCCGCGAACCCCATCAGGACTACGCTGGAGGGTTCGGGGACGAGTGTGATGTTATCAATGCCGCACTCGAGCGACGGCAGCGACGCCTGATTACAGTCCATGTTGAACGCCAACCGCGCGTCGGACAGCACCTCATCGAAACTGGCGGTGCCGCCATACCGCGTCCACTCGCTCTCGACCAGGGGAACGGATCGAGTGTGCCATACACCAAGGTCGCCGACCGGGGCGGCGCTCTCCCAATAGGTGCCGTCAGCCCCCAGGATCGCGGCGGTCGTCCCCCGCGCAATCGGGTACCTCCGGTAGAGATACTCGTCCCACACAACCTCCGTGTAGCCACGCAGATCGCCCTGGAACTCTGCCGGCCCGGCCACGAACAAGGATCCACCGCCGGTCACCGTATCGGTGGCTCGCATGAACCCGTCAGGGTGTCCTCCTGTCGGCACCGCCTCCAGGATGCCGCCGAAAGGGGGATGGCTACCATGCGGGGCGTCAATCGGCTCCCATCCCTGGAGCGTTCCGTCGTCGAAATCGGTGAACGGGTTTGCCTCGACTGCCGCCCCAATCACGAGCCATGCACAAACCATCACCGCCGCGAGGTTGATTCGAGAAGCCATGGGTATTCCTCCAATGTCGGTTACCAGTACGCACTAAAAAAGAGAGACCGCTCGCGCGGCTCTCTCTCTCTGCCCGGCGGACCTGTGGCGTGAATGAAGCTGTACGTCCCCAGATCCGCCCATTATGATACCGCACACGCGTTGTGGAACGCAATGGCCGCCCAATACGGTCCCAACGGCGAGGTCCAACCGGGAGGCTGTTTGACGGAGGCGATCGTGTCCCCGACTATCGATGAATCGCTGGTCCGACATATTGCGACGTTGTCCCGTCTGACGTTGACGGATGCGGAGGTCGGCAGGTATGCCTCGGACCTGTCGGCCATCCTGGCGTACGTCGATCAGCTCAGCGAACTGGACACGGATGCGGTGGAGCCGACCGCTCACGTGCTGCCCGTCCACAATGTGCTGCGAGCCGATGAAGTACGGCCGTCGCCGGGCCCGGACGCCGTTCTGAAGAACGCGCCTGAACGGCACGACACTTTCTTCCGCGTGCCGAAGGTGCTCGATCAGGAGAGCACGTGACACGAAGGCCGGCCCCACGGCGGCTGCGCGGCGGTCAGATGCGGCGCCACCACCGATCGGATCCGACAGCATGAACGTCCTCGAAACCACCCAAGCCATACGCAACAAACAACTGACGGCCGAGCAGGCCGTCACCGCCGCGCTGGACGCCATCAAGGAACGAGACAGCGAGCTGGGCGCCTTTCTGAGCGTGGCGGAGGAGCGGGCGCTGGGGCTGGCCCGGGAGATCGACCAGGCCCTGGCCGGTGGGCAGGATCCGGGCCCGCTGGCGGGCGTGCCGGTGGCCCTGAAAGACAACATGTGCACCACGTTCGGGCGGACCACCTGTGCCTCGCGGATCCTCGGCGGGTTCGAGGCACCATACGAGGCGCACGTGGTCGGCCGACTCGAACAAGCCGGCGCGATCATCGTGGGTAAGACGAACCTCGACGAGTTCGCGATGGGCAGCTCCACCGAGAACAGCGGCATTCAACCCACCCGGAATCCGTGGGACCCCAGCCGGGTGCCGGGCGGATCGTCCGGCGGATCGGCGGTGGCGGTGGCGGCCCGCATGGTGCCTGGCGCGCTGGGCAGCGACACCGGCGGCTCGATCCGGCAGCCGGCCTCGTTCTGCGGCGTCGTGGGGCTCAAACCGACCTACGGCCGGGTCTCGCGGTACGGACTGGTGGCGTTCGCGAGCAGCCTGGACCAGATCGGGCCGATCGCTCAAACCGTGGCCGACGCAGCCCTGCTGCTCTCGGTCATCGCCGGGCACGACGAGCGGGACTCCACCTCGGTCGACCGCCCGGTGCCGGACTACCCGGCGGCCCTGGAGCGCCCGCTCGAGGGCTTGCGGATCGGCATCCCGCGGGAGGCGTTTGGCGAAGGCCTCGACGCCGGTGTCCGGGCGGCCGTGGAAGCGGCCCTGACCGTCTTCCGCGAGCACGGTGCCAAGGTCATTGACATTCACCTGCCGCACGCGAAGCACGGCATCGCGTGCTACTATCTCGTGGCGACGGCCGAGGCGTCGAGCAACCTCGCCCGCTACGATGGCGTCCACTACGGGCACCGGACCGTCGGTGTGGATGACATCATCGAGATGTACTCGCAGTCCCGGCGCGACGGCTTCGGCCCGGAGGTCAAACGCCGGATCATGCTGGGCACGTACGCACTGTCGAGCGGCTACTACGACGCGTACTACCTCAAGGCGCTCAAGGTCCGCACCCTCCTGCGACGCGATTTCGAGCGGGCGTTTGACAAGGTCGACGTCATCGCTTCGCCCGTCGCGCCAACGACCGCGTTCAAACTCGGCGAGAAGAAGGACGACCCGCTGGCCATGTACCTGGCCGACGTCTACACCACCTCGCTGAACCTGGCCGGCTTGCCCGGCATGAGTGTGCCCTGCGGCTTCGACGCGGCCGGTCTGCCCGTCGGTCTGCAACTCATCGCCCCGGCGTTCGACGAGGAAACGCTGTTGGCGGCGGGGCACCAGTTCCAGTTGGTCACGGACCATCACCAGCGGTCGCCGGTGGGATAGGGTGCCCGGGCGATCCCGCGCTGCACGCCGTCGTCCCGGACGGTATGATGGCGGCGTGGACTCGTTTTCCCGCGTTGTTTTGCGAGCACGGCATGTCGTGCCCGTGCTCGGCCGGGTGATTGACGACGGCGCGGTCGAGGTGCGCGACGGCCGCATCACCGCCGTCGACCGCGCTTCGTGCTTCGTCGGCGGGCCCGTTGAGGATCTCGGTGAGGTCGCCCTGCTGCCCGGCTTCGTCAATCCGCACACTCATCTCGAGCTGAGCCACCTGGCGGGGCGGGTTTCGACCGACGAGGGATTCGTGTCGTGGGTCGAGAAGCTCGTACGCGTCCTGTGGGCGTGCGGCGACGCGGAACCGCAGATCAAAGCTGCGGTTCGATCGGGTATTCGGCAGAGCCTCGCCGCGGGCGTAACCGCGGTGGGTGACATCACCCGACTGCCCGAGCTCGTGAGGCCGCTGCTTCGCGAGGCCCCGCTCCGGGCGGTGTCGTTCGGGGAAGTGATCGCGGTCGGCTCGATGCGTTCGCACCTTGCGGCCGCGCTCACGGCCGCGACGGACGCCGCCGCCGTGAGTCCCTCGCTACGGATCGGCGTATCACCGCACTCGCCTTACACGGTTGAACCGGACGGACTGCGCAAGTGTGCCGAGCGGGCGCAGGCGCTGGGGCTGCCGCTCGCCGTACACCTGGCGGAGACAGATGAGGAAGCCGCGTTCACGACTGAACATCGCGGGGAGTTGAAATCGTATCTGGCACGATTGCAGGTGTGGGATGACGCCGTGCCGTGCCCTCAGCGTCGACCGGTCCAACTGGCCGCCGACACGGGTCTGCTGATCCATACCACCGTGATAGCACATGCGAACTATGTCACAGACACCGAGATTCTTCAGTTGGCCGACGCCGGGGCGCACGTAGTGTTCTGCCCCCGCACGCACGCGGCGTTCGGGCACGCACCGCATCGATATCGCGACATGCTCGATGCGGGTGTCAATGTATGTGTCGGCACGGACAGCCTGGCCTCGAGTCCGTCGCTGTCCGTACTGGATGAACTGCGATGGTTGCACGGGACGGCGGGCGGACCCGACCCGCACACGTTGCTGGGTATGGGAACGATCCGCGGCGCGCGTGCCCTGGGTTGGGATGACGCGATCGGTTCGTTGACCACCGGCAAGTCGGCCGACTTTGCCGTCGTGGCGCTCGATCCGCACGGACCGCCCGATCCCGTAGAGAACATCTTATGCGGCGAACGTGCAGTAACGGCCACGTACGTGCGCGGCGAGCTGGTTGAATAGCGATTGGCGAAACCGGCATCGCCCGCGAACGGTTGGCCGGTTTGCGTGCGCCGTGCAGCCCGAGTCCGAGCGCGTGCGCCGCCGACGAGCACACGCCGGCGAAGTGGGCACCGGTTGCGGCGAGTCGTCCGCGGTCGCCAAATCATCTCGGGGCGTCTCTCGCCGCGTCGCGTGCGGCCGTTGGCGGTGTGCGTCAGTCGGCGGGTTGGTTGTTGTTCGCCACGGATTCGCTGTGGGCCAGCGAGGCGTAACCCACGAGCCCCGCCGCGCTGAAGAGGGCCGCGAGCAACCACACCGGCCAGCCGATCCATCCCCAGAGCAGCAGACCGACCCCGGGCATGATCAAGCCGCGAATGCCGCTCAGGGTCACATGAATGCCCATGTAGATTTCCGCCCGGTCCGGCTCGGCGAAGTGCAGGTGCCCGAGGTTATAAGCCAGCGACCCGCCCCCGTGCGCGACCCCCAGGGCGATGGACCGAATCGCGAACGCCAGGACGGCCCCGGTCAGCGCGTACCCGCCGACGCGATCAGCATACACGACGAACAGCGTGCCGAGCGTGCCCGCACTGATCGAGATGAGCCAGAAGACGCCGTTCGCCACGCGAAATCGCAGGATCCCGATCCGATCGAACCACCGGCCGAGTCGTCCGAGCGAGCCGAGCATGACCACCTTCGGCAGCACCTCCAGTAGAATCACGCTCGTCACGTAGACGCGGAGCCCGACGGCGAGGTCGACGAGCATTTTCTGGCAGATGACCTGGATCACCACCGCCCGGACCAGCAGGTTGCCAATCCCGGCCGACATGAGCGACGCACAATAGCGGCCGAACCGGGGATCCTGGCGAAAGGTGCAAATGGTCTCGCGAATCAGCACGTGGGGCTTGACGATCTCCCAGGCACTGATGGTCCGCGTGCTGTCCGCGTCGGCCGCGCGAAGCCGCGCGAGTTCGCGGACTTCGCCGCGGACCCGCACGCGGCGGAGCAATGTGGCGGCGATCAACCCGGCGACCGCGACGAGGGGATAAACGAGGCGGTATCCGCCGGGCCACTGGTCGAACAACTGGGCGGCGGCCAGCCCGGAGCCCATGGCCGTCAGCACCCGGACCATCTGGAACCGCGCGATGATCTGTCCGCGGGCCGCGGCCGGGTAGTTCGATTTCCAGAGAGCGGGCCGGATGGTGAGCACACCGGTGATGAAGAACTGGGCCGCGGCCATCTGGGCCACGAAAAACGTGCCGCCGGCCGGCGAGTGCGGCGTGGCCGCCACGGACGCCAGGGCCAGCGCCACGCCGCTCACGCAGACGGTCATCAGCGCGATCTTGCGCCGGCCCACGCACAAGGCGCCCCAGAGGAGGCTCGTCACGAACATCGCGACATGGGTCGTGGACGCCAGCCACAGCAGGACGGGCCCGCCACCGAAGGTCTTGGTCACCACCACGGCGGCGAGATTGCCCTCCACCACGCCGGCCACCACGCCCCACGCGATCAGGTGCTGGAATTCGCAGACGTAGTTGCGGCGACAGAGAAACGGCAGCCGTTCGGCGCGAATGAGATCCACGAAGTCAGCCCCCGGCGCACGCGCCTACGGCCGCCGCGTCCTGCGACGGCCTGACATGACGGATCGCTGTTTACCTGTCGGCACACGACGCCGTTTTGCGGACGGGGCCCGCGTCTCGATCGCATCCGACGCCATCTGCTGGGTAACGTATGTCTGGCGGCGCCATCGCCCGGTCGTCCCCGGACGCGACGGGAGCATCCGTTCCATCGATCCGATCGGTAACGGCGCATCTTGTCGAATATTGTCACGCATTGTTCAAAACGTGGAGTACGACGTCAATAGCCGGTGTCCGGCGACGAACAGAGCTATAATTGCGGTTCATGGCGGCCCGCCAGACGCGTCGGCGCCGCCCCACGGTTGCCGTTACGACGGGTATCGCACATCATGGAAGCCGTAGTCAAGCCATCGTGGTGGCGTCATCTCTCGGACGCCCCGCAGATGTTGATCGCGCCCGGTCTGGTCTTTCGCCGGATCGCGGACGACGCCGCCTACGGATGGGCGCTGGGCTGCCTCCTCCTGGTCAGCGTCTGGCTTGGCTGGTCGACAGTCCAGACCGGGTTCGTCGACCGGGCGATCGGCGAGCAGACCCGCAAGGCGGAGGCCGATCTCGAAAGGGACCAAGCCGAGATTCTCCGTCGCAGCGAGCTGTCCGAAGAGATGGAGAAACTGCGCGAGGCGTCGACGTTCACGAAGCTGATTGCGCGGATGGTGGGGATCGTCGGCCCGCCGATCCGGCTGCTCGCGTCCTTGATGCTCATCGCAGCCGTCCTGTTCGCAGCGGTCGCCCTGGCGGGGAACAAGGCCGACTACGCGACGCTGCTGGCCATCTGCGTGTACTCCGCGGTGATCGACGTCGTGGCCGCCGCGCTTCGCCTGCTGATGATGATCGCCTGCCGGTCCGGCGAGGTCCGAACCTCGCTCGATCTGCTCGTGCCGACCGGCGAGGCAACGCGGATCCTCCGGTCGATCCTGTTGGGGGTGGATCCGTTTCGAGTGTGGTTCTGGGTGCTGGTGGCGACGGGCCTGATCGTCACCGGTCAACTGTCGCGTCGTACCGCGATCGCCACGTGTACGCTGCTGGCGGTGGTCGGAACCGCGATCGCGACGGTCCCGGCCATCGCCGGGACGGCGGCGCCGGTCTGATGCGTGCCACAGGCCTGGCATTCGGGGAGCAACGGCCATGAAGAAGTTCATCACGCTCGCGGTGGGGCTCGCGGTGATCGTCGGCGTGTTCAGCCTGAACTGGCTCCGGCGTGACGACAACCAGCTCCCGCTGTTCCACGTGGCGCCGCCCGAGTCGCTGGACGTCGATGTCGTCACGCCGCGGCGACAGACCATCGTGCAGACGGTGCACGCACCGGGCGACATCGAGGCCGTGCTCGACGTCGAGATCCGCTCGGAGATCGCGGCCAAGATCGAAGCGATGCCGGTAGAGGAAGGCGACCGGGTCGAGGCCGGCGAACTGTTGTGCCGGCTCAACGATGACGAGTTCCGCGCGATGGTCGAATCGGGCGAGGCGAGCGTGGGCCGACTCAAGGCCGTGATCCGTCAAGCGGAAGCGGATTTGTTCAAATCCGAGCGGGACTACGCACGGCAGGAGCGGTTGGCCGCCGCCCACGCCACGAGTGCCATCGAAATATCAGACTACCGCACGCGGCTGGTGAAAGCCCAGGCCGCCGTCGAGATCGGCAAGCAGCAGCTGGCCGAAGCGGACGCCATGTTGCGCCGGGCCCGCGAGGACTTGAACAAAACCGTGATCACCTCGCCCATCAACGGCGTGGTGTCCACGCTGCACGCGGAGGCCGGCGAAGTCGTGGTGACCGGCACGATGAACAACCCCGGCACGGTGATCATGGTGATCACGGACATGTCCCGCATGCAGGTCAGGGCCCGGGTGGACGAATCGGACATCCACCTGGTCCGCCCGGATCAGCCGGTGGAGATCTACCTGCCCAACGACCCGCACCGCGCCCTGCCCGGTCGCGTGCTGCGAGTGGCGACTTCCGGCAGTCGCCCCGCGGGCCGGGACGTCGTGACGTTCGAGACGCTGATCCTGGTGGAAACGGATGACCCCAGCGTCAGGCCGGGCATGACGGCCAACGTCGAGGTCCAGGTCGCCCGAAAGAGCGATGCGCTCACGGTGCCGCTCCAGGCGGTCGTGCACCGGAAACGAAAGGACTTACCGGAGGACCTCGTTCGCGAGTTCGACCGGAGCCAGGAGAGTCTGGGACACGTGGGTCGCCAGGGCAAAGCCCAGCACATCAAAGTCGTGTTCTGCGTGGACGGCGACGAGGCCCATCCGCGACTCGTCACCACGGGCATCGCCGATCTGACACGGGTCGAGCTCCTCGCGGGCATCGAGACGGACGCGGAGGTCATCGTGGGCCCCTACCGCAGTCTCGACAAGCTCAAGGACGGGTCACCCATCCGCCGCCAGGCCGACCACGAGGCGAGTCCGGCGTCGCCGGCGCCCACGCGGCTCGCGGAGGAAGACGAAGCCGGCGAGCCGACCGCCGACAGCCAGGTTAACGAAACGGCAAGCGTACGATGACCCTCTGCCCCGACGCGACCGGCGAGCCATTACCCGCCAGCCACGTGGCCGACGCGCTGATCAGCTTGCGGGCGCTGACGAAGGTCTATCGCGTCGGCATCGAGCGCGTCCACGCCCTGCGGGGCGTCACGCTCGACATCCACGCGAACGAGTACGTGGCGATCATGGGGGCGAGCGGCTCGGGCAAGAGCACGATGCTGAACATCCTCGGCTGTCTGGACATCCCCACGCACGGCACGTACCGCCTGCGCGGCGCCGACGTGACCAAGGTGTCGCAATCGCGCCTGGCCGAGATTCGCGGGCGGCAGATCGGCTTCGTGTTTCAGTCGTTCGAACTACTCCCCCGGACCACGGCGCTCAAGAACGTGGAACTGCCGCTGGCGTACACGCACATGCCGAATCGCCGCAAGCGGGCAC
Organism: uncultured Phycisphaeraceae bacterium; assembly: GCA_964495075.1. Lineage (GTDB taxonomy): Bacteria > Planctomycetota > Phycisphaerae > UBA1845 > UBA1845 > JAFGJQ01. The sequence goes on along the minus strand of CAZBUJ010000001.1, from coordinate 60,560 downwards.
TGGCGGCCCTCGGCCGCGTCAACCTGCTCGACCGCGCCCATCACCGTCCCAACCAGCTCTCCGGCGGACAGAAACAGCGTGTCGCGATCGCCCGCGCGCTGGCTCAGGAACCGGACATCATCCTGGCCGACGAACCGACGGGGAACCTCGACAGCGTGACGGGCGAGGAGATCATGGACATTTTCGACTCGCTGCACGCCGAAGGGCAGACCATCATCGTGGTCACGCACGAAGCGGACATCGCCCGGCGCTGCGGCCGGATTATCCGCTTGCGCGACGGGTCGGTGGAGTCCGACGAACCTTCGGACGGCACCGGCGGAGGTGGATCATGAGCGTCACCCCATCGGTCGCCATTCGGTCCTTTCGAGCCACGCGATGGGTAGTCGGCCTGCCGTGGCGGGTTGTTCGCCGGATCCGCCAGGCGGCGGACGCGACGGCCCGCAACGCGGTCACCGCGCTGGTCCAGATCTGGAGCAACAAGGTTCGCTCGCTGCTGACCGTGCTCGGCATCATCATCGCCGTCATGTCGACGATCGTGGTCGTCTCCGTCGTGCAGGGGTTCGGCAATTACGTGACGGACTTCCTGGAGGGCATCGGCACCAACACCATGTGGGTGTTCCCGGTGCGTCCGGCCGGGGCGGATCAGTTCGGCATCGGGCGTGTCACGCTCACCCTGGATGACCTGAACGCCGTGGCGGAGCAGTCGACCACGATCAACCGCATCACGCCGGTCGTGTTCGCCCAGGCCACGATCGAGTACGGGCGTGAGTCCGCCACCGAGATTCGGCTTCACGGTGTCGGTTCGGAGTTTCAGGCGATCCGGAACTTCTACGTAGACGTCGGGCGTTTCTTCAGCCCCATCGACATCGAGCATGCGAACCCGGTGTGTTGTCTCGGGCGAGACCTGCTGACCAAGCTCCAGTGCAACGAGGCGGTGGTTCGGGACCACGTGTTGATCGACGGGCAGCGGTTCCGCGTGGTGGGTCTGATCGAGGAGAAAGGCAGCTTCGCCGGCGAGAGCCAGGACGAAGTTATCCTCGTCCCGCACACGGTGGCCACGAAGATGTACCCCAATCTCAAGGACTACGTCATCATCCTCACCGAGGCCGCGAACGAAGATGAGGTCCCGGAGGCGGTCGGTGAGATCACGCGGATCCTGCGTGCCCGCCACGATCTCAAGCCCGGACAACCGAACGACTTTAAGGTGGAGACCCAGGACCAGTTCCTGAACTTCATGAACAACATCAAGACCTACGCGACGAGCGCGCTGGGCGGCATCGTCGGCATCTCGCTGCTGGTCGGCGGGATCGGCATCATGAACGTCATGCTCGTGTCGGTGACGGAACGCACCCGCGAGATCGGCTTGCGTAAGAGCGTAGGGGCGAAGCGCCGCGACATCCTGGCCCAGTTCCTGACCGAGGCGACGGTGCTGGCCGTCGTAGGCGGCGTCATCGGCATTCTGCTGGGGTACGCCATCGGGCACGTGGCCTCGCTCCACCCGAAAATGGTACGGGTGACCGTCCCGATCTGGGTGGTCGGTCTGGCGTTGGGGTTCTCGGCCGGGGTGGGCATCCTGTTCGGCATCATCCCCGCCTTCAAGGCGGCGATCCTTCACCCGATCGACGCGCTGCGGCACGAGTAACACGGCACCGGGCGAGCCAGGCCCGTACGGCGCCGTGTTAAGATTCCGTGAAGACGACCGCCGTCCGCCATCCAACCGCCAACCAGCGTCTGGAAAGCAGTCGTGGGGTGCGGTACTTTACCGGCTCCGTTGGTATGGGATGCGAGGAGCCGCCACGGGGTAAACGAGTGATGTCCGGACCGAAGATGATACTCATCGTGGAGGACGAAGCCGATCTGGCGGAGTTGCTCTGCTACAATCTGGAGCGCGAGGGGTACACCTGCCGTCGGGCCGAGGACGGGGCGGCCGCGTTGGGCGAGGTCCGTCGCAGCCGGCCGGATCTCATGATCCTCGATCGCATGCTGCCACGGGTGTCGGGCGACGAGGTGATGCGCCGCGTCAAGGACGATCCGCGGACACGGACGATGCCCATCGTCATGCTCACGGCGAAGGCCGAAGAGGCCGACGAACTGGCCGGCTTCGCACTGGGGGCCGACGACTACGTCACCAAGCCGTTCTCCATGAAGCTGCTGCTGGCGCGGGTCGAAGCGGTTCTGAATCGGGTGATCGACGACGACACCACCCATGACGTCCTGACCGCCGGGCCGATCACCCTCGATCGCGATCGCTACGAGATGGCGGTCGACGGCACGCCGGTTTCCCTGACCAGCACCGAGTTCCGCATCCTCGAGGCCCTGATGGCCGCCCGCGGTCGCGTGCTGAGCCGCGCTCAGTTGATCAACACGGTGCTCGGACCGTCGGTGGCCGTCACCGACCGCACCATCGATGTCCACATCGCCGCCCTGCGGAAGAAGCTGGGTAACGCGGCCAGTTGGATCCAGACGATTCGCGGCGTGGGCTACACGTTTCGGACGCCGCAACCGGCCTGAACCACGACCCGCACGAGGCCGACGAGTCATGAGGCCCGGCCCGTTTTTCTGGAAGCTCTTTCTTGCCAACGCGGCGTTGGTGGGGCTCGTCCTCGGAGTCGCGGTGTGGTTCATCGTCGCCGAGTTCGACCGATTCCACGAAAGCGAGTTGACCGCGCACCTGCGCACGCTGGCCACCTCGCTCGAGCCGGGCGTGCGGGATCGCTTTGACGTCCCACATCGAAACGAACTCGACGCGCTGGTCAAGGAAATCGGGGCCCGGGAGGCCGCGGCGGTGCGGATTACGCTCGTGGCCACCGACGGCACCGTCCTGGGCGATTCGCAGGCGAACCTGGCCGTCATGGAATCGCACGCCCAGCGGCCCGAGATCCGCGAGGCCTTGCGGAAGGGCTGGGGCGCGAGCACCCGCTGGTCGTCCACCGTATCCAACGAATTGAAATACGTGGCCGTTCGGGTCGGCCCGGAGGACGCACCGTTCGGCGTGGTCCGGACGGCGATGGCGGTCCAGACGATCGGGGCGCGGCTTCAGTCCGCCCATCACCTGATGTGGGCCATTACGCTGACCGCGCTGGTGGCGGCGGTGGTGCTCGCCCTCGGGTTGGCTGGATTGTGGAGCGAGCGGATCCGCCGCATCACCGCGACGGCGGAAAGCCTGTCGCGGGGTGACCTCTCCGCGCGGCTGAACGCGAGCGGGTCCGACGAGGTGGCCGTCCTGGCCCGATCGCTGAACCAGATGCGGGATCACCTGGCCGGCCAGCTCGCGATGATCGACCGTCAGCGGCGAGTGCTGGAGCTGCTGCTCGGTCAGCTTCAAGAAGGGGTCGTGGTGGCCGGCAGTGACGGGCGCATCGTGCTGATCAACCCGGCGGGCGCGAAGCTGCTGGACCTGGGCACGGCACAGGGGCACGGCAGTCGGGCGTTCGAGGGCTGCCCGGTGGAGCAGTGCGTCGGGCACGAGGAGCTGCGGAAGATGCTGCTGGCCGACCCGCAAGCCACCGATCGGCCGGGGCACCCCCATCGATCCGACACGCCGGATGGGGAAGTCCAGTTGCAGATGGACGGCCCGTCCGGCGACGTCACCGTGCTGGCCCGCGCGTCGAACGTCGTGCTGCCGCGCACGGACGAGGCGAACAGCACCGGCGAGGGCGTCGGCCGGCTGCTCGCCCTCACCGACATCACCGAGTTGACGGCGGCGATTCGCATGAAAACCGATTTCGTCGCCAACGCGTCACACGAGTTACGCACGCCCCTTTCGGCGATCCGCGCGGCAATTGAGACGCTGTGCAACATGGATCTCGCCGCGGAAGCCGCGTCGGCCCGGCGGTTCCTGGACGTCGTCGACCGACACAGCGCCCGGCTCGAAGCGATGGTGGCCGACCTGCTCGACCTGTCGCGCCTCGAGTCCGCGTCGAGCCGGCTCGATCCGGCGGTGCTGTCGGTGCAACGGGTCGTCGCCCATTTGTACGAACGATGGGCGGAACCGATTCGGGACAAAGGCATCCAGTGGCACAGCGAAATCGAAGCCGACTGCGACCAGGTCCTCGCGAACGCTCACCTCTTGCAACTCGTGCTCGACAACCTGGTGGACAACGCGCTCAAGTTCACCGAACGAGGCGGCCGCGTGGAGGTTCTTTCCCGATGCAGCGGCGATGCGGTGGCCGTGACGGTCGCGGACACCGGGTGTGGCATTCCGCCGGACGAACAGCAGCGGGTGTTCGAGCGGTTCTATCAGGTCGCCCCGGCGCGTTCGGGAACCGGCAGTCCGAACGCCGAAGCCCGCGGTACGGGGTTGGGCCTCTCGATCGTTCGCCACGCGGTGGCGGCCTTGAACGGCACGGTCGCCCTCGAAAGCACTCTCGGTGAGGGGACGCGGGTGACGGTAACCATTCCGCGAGCACCGTGACGACTACGTCGGCTTTCGGCGGAACCAGAAGCTCCCCGGCGCGTCCTCGGCACCCAGGTAGAAGTCCAGGTGCTCTCGCAACATCGGGCTGTGTTCTCGGTGCAGGAACTGGTTCGCCAGCACGACCTCGAATGCTTGATTGTGACTCAGAAACGCCTGCAGCAGGTACTGCTCGTTCCAGAACGTGAACCGCTGCTTCACCCACGGTTCCGGGTACTCGTAGGGCAGATGGATGTCGTGGGCGTGGACCGTGACCCCAGGCGCGACGGACGGCACGATATCCAGGTACTCGTGGTAGACGTCACTGCCAAGCTTCAGCACGTGGGTCGAGTCGATGAAGAGGATATCGTCTTCGCCGAGGGCGGTGAACGTCTCCAGCGGGACGTCCTGCACCGGTTTGTCGTGCAGGGTCAGGTCGTCGCGGTGGCGAAGGAACGGCGGCGGAAACGGATCGATGCTGGTGAGCGTGCCGCGCGGTTCGCCGCTGTCCTCGGCGTTCTTATCCAGAGCGAGCAGAATGATCAGCGTGCTCATGCCGGCCCCGATCTCGATCACCAGCCGCGGCTTGAGGTGCCGTACCATCGCGTACAGAACGAAGCCGTCCAGGGAGTCGGGGAAGTCGAGATCGCGGCGCTGGGCGGGCCGCCACGGTTCAGGGTCGCGGAGCCGTTGCCCGTACTCGCCGGCGTACGCGGAGGCGAGGGCCGGCAAGAGTTCGAGCTGCTGATCGGCTCGCAGATCGATGCCGACCATCCTCGAGCGGCGATTGACCTGATCCGCGGTGATTTCGCGGGTGTCCGGGATCGGCTCATAAAAGTGTACGGGCGTGACGTGGTATCCCCGCTTCTCCCAGAGTTGGAAGTAACGTTTCTGCCGCATGATTCCGCGCGGCAGTCCCGCCGCCAGCGTACGGGCGACCAGATCCTGCAGTGCTTGTCGAAAACCGGCCATGCGTTCCTTTCACGGGTTGCCCGTGTCGTTACCCCGCCCCGCGGTGCGCGTTTCACGGGGGCGTGTTCGTCGGTGGCGTCCACGGTCCCGATCGCCGCGGGGATGAACTGCGCGAGAGAGGACTCGAACCTCTACGGGTCTCCCCACAGGAATCTAAATCCTGCGCGTCTGCCAATTCCGCCACTCGCGCGTCGGTACCGCACCCGCCGCGACCGTTTGATCATACGGGATTCGTCCGTTGCCAGCCAGTACCAGTGCTCTTCACACTCCGTCGTGTGAGTGAGCGGCAAAGCCCGTTCACGGCCGTGGCTCGCGGTCAGCGGTGGCGATGCCAATCCACCGCCGAGCCACGCGTCCCACTGCGATTCTGCTTGTGACGCGCTATGATACTGTGGGCGGCCGCGGCGTTCACCGAACCTTGACACGCCGCCGCGGAACGACGGTTCCGCTTGCCGCGACGCGGCCGACAGAACGCAGGAGGCAGCCATGAGTCGAACCCGACATCGCGAACGGCACGCCTTCGGATACTCGATTACTATCACCGCCCTCGCGTTCCCACTGCTGCTGCCATCCGTCGCCGTGCTCCTGATCATCGTATTCGAGATAGGGCTCGACGCCGGTCTCGGTCTTGAACGCGTACCCACCGGTCTCTTGGCGCTGTCTTATTTCGCGGCCGTGGCCGCGGGGACGTATTTGCCGTGCCGTGCGCTCTACACCGGCTTGCGTTGGGAGCCCGACCCGACCGACACCCGGTTCTGCCAACAGTGCGACTACGACCTCACCGGCAACGTCAGCGGCGTCTGCCCCGAATGCGGCACGGCGATCCCCCCGGACGACCACCCCGGCCCCTGAAGAACGCGTTTTGCCGGGGGCGTCCGGCGGATATAATCCCCGCCGACCCACGACGCGGGGTGGCACGACGCGACGTGGTGCAAGGTGACAGGAAAGGACGCACGCGATGGCTCGATACAAGTTCTGGCTTCTGATCGGCGGCGTGCTGGTGACGGCCGCCGGGTGCGGTCCGGACGGGCAAGTCGTCCTTTATCAGCCGCTACCGGACGGAAACCACCAGGAGATCGAACTGACCGACGGGCAGTCCGCGCATTGGAGCCACGGGTCCGTCGACCGTCTGATTCTGCGCTGGCCCCTGCCCGGCGCCGTGGCGGGCCGCACGGCGTTCGAGCTTTATCTCATTGTTCCGGCCGCCGAAGGGGCGTTCCCCATCGGGCACCCCATCGACGAAGAAGCCCGGACCGTCGGCCTATTCTACCAACTCGTCGGACGCCGGGCCGGCTGCACCCTCGTGACCCACGGCACCGTGACGCTGAACGGGGTCAAGGACAACCGGACGCGGCGCGAGGGCTCGGTGGACATCGTGTGCATCGACGGCACACGACTCCGCGGCACGTTCACCGCCGCGTCGCTCGCCCGCGACGTGCGCGAGTTCGAAGCACGCTTCGCGGCCGACATCGACTACGCCCGGAAATCCGGACTGAGCGGCGGCCAGCAGCGCCTCACCGGCCGGCAACACGAAGACGAACGGCGAACAGCCCAAACACCCTAGCCTGGGAACGACTCCACTATGACCGCCTGGATCGACTGCACGCAGACGTTGAGCCCGGACCTCCTCACCTGGCCCGGCGACCCACCGTTTGCCCGGCGACTCGTCCGCTGCGTGGCCGACGGCGACCGAACCAACACCAGCGAACTGACCACGTCGGCGCATATCGGCACGCACATCGACGCGCCCAACCACCTCTTCACCGACGCGGCCACCATCGAGGCGATTCCGCTCGACGCGCTGTGCGGACGGGCCCTGGTGGTGCGGATCGACGCGGATCGGCACGTTCGGCCGGCGGATCTGGAGAGCCAGCCGATCGAACCGGGCGATCGTCTGCTGCTCAAAACGGCCAACCAGCGGCGGCCGTACAGCGCGCCGTTCGATGCCGCGTTCGCCGCACTGACCACCGAGGCCGCCCACTGGCTGGTGGAGCGGTCGGTCAGGCTGGTGGGCATCGACTATCTATCGGTGGACCCGTACGACGCGGAGGCGTTGCCCGCTCACCAGGTTCTGCTGTCCGCCGGGACAGTGGTGATCGAGGGGCTGGCTCTGTCAAAGGTGGACGCGGGGCGATACGAACTGGTGGCCCTGCCGCTGAAACTGGGCGGCGCGGACGGCGCGCCGGCGCGGGTCATTGTAAGGCCGTGGGATCGGTAGCGGCATCCGGCGGCGGAGACTCTCTGTTTTCGTCGCGGTCTTCGATGGCTGACGCGGGCGGCTCATCGGAAACCATCGCGTCAGTCGGTTTCGGCGGGATGATCTCGCCGCCTTCGTCGGCCGCTTGCCCGTCGGCGGGTGGTTCCACAAACGGGGAGATGTCGGACATCGCATCGTCCAGCTCGACCGCGGGCTCCACGACCGCGAACGGATGCTCCAGGTCGTTGTCTTCCGGTTGCCCGACCAAGTGTTCGTCCGCGTCGGCCTCCGGCGATTCGTCCGATTGCCCGCCGGGCTCCTCCGCGGCAATCCTGTCGTATTCGTCGTCCGGCCCCACCTCGAACGCCTCATCAAACCCCTCCTCGATGGGCGACGAATCGAGCAGGTGGATGGTGATGGCGTTGAAGGTGCCGTCCTGGTGGGCGCGAATTCGCTGCTTGCGGATCAGCTCCAGCAGGGCGAGGAACAGCCCGATCAGCTGACTCTTGCTGCGGCCCTCGAAGATCTGTTCAAACCGCTGGGAGCCGCCCGCCCGCTCCAGCGAGTCCAGGATGTCCGTCGCATGCAGCGCGAGCGGCGTGTCGTCGTAGACGACCTCATGCGGCAGCGTGCGCCGGCCGGTCTGCTCCAGCAGCTTGCTGAACGCATCGAAAAGGTCCCAGATCTCCAGGTCCTCGACGTCGAGTTCGTGCGGACCGGATTCGAGCGGCGGCGGGTGCCGGCGATGCCGGAGGGCCTGCAACTCGCCGGCCACGCTCAACCGGTTGGCGGCGTCCTTGTACTTCTTGTACTCGAGCAGTTGCCGGACCAGTTCGAGCCGGGGATCGCCAATGTCGTCCTCTTCCTCCACCTCCGGCGGGCGGGGCAGCATCATTCGCGACTTGATCTCCATCAGGGTGGCGGCCAGCACGATGAACTCGCCCGCCGCGTTCGGATCAAACCGCTCGATGACCTTGACGTAGGCGACGTACTGCGCGGTGATGCGGGCGATGGGGATATCGTGGATATCCACTTCCTCCCGCCGGATGAGGAACAGCAGCAGATCCAGCGGGCCGTTGTAGACGTCGAGCTCTACGCGGTAGTCTTTCACACCGTTACGCCCTTGCCGACGACGATGCCGGTTGCCTCCCGGACCTGCTCCATGACATGGCACGCGATATGGCGGGCCCGCTTCGCGCCGTCGACCAGCACGTCTTCCACGTAAGCCGGGTCGGCCTCCAGCGCGGCGCGTTTCTCGCGAGGCGGTCCGAACACGCGTTCGTAGACTTCCACCAGCCGTTTCTTGGCCTCCCCATAGCCCGTGCCGCCGGCCCGGTAGTCGGCGTCGAGGGCCGCGATCTCGTCCGGCTCGGCCAGCAGACTGTAGAGCGCAAACACGTTGCACCTGCCGGGATTCTTGGGATCCTCCACCGGTGTGCTGTCGGTCTTGATGCTCATGATGCGTTTCTTGACCGCCTTCGGCGTGTCGAACAGGTCGATCGTGTTGCCGTAGCTCTTCGACATCTTGTCGCCATCGACGCCGGGCACGAGCGGCGCGCGGTTCAGTTTCGGTTCGGGGCGGAGGAGGACTTCACAGTCGAACGCGTTGTTGAACTTCGTCGCGATATCCTGCGTCATCTCGATGTGCTGGACCTGATCCTGGCCCACCGGCACGAGATGGCTCCGGTAGATCAGGATGTCGGCCGCCATGAGGATGGGGTAGGACATGAGCCCCATGGAGGGCTCGATCCCCTTGGCCACCTTATCCTTGTACGAGTGGGCCCGCCGCATCAGCCCTTCATTGGTGACGGTCGAGAGGATCCAGGCCAGCTCGCACACCTCGGGGACGTCCGACTGTCGAAACAGCATGGCCTTCGCGGGGTCGAGCCCCAGCGACAGGAAGTCGAGGGCGACGTCCTGCGTCCGCTGGCGCAGCACGTTCGCGTCCCGCACGGTGGTGAGGGCATGGTAGTTCGCAATGAAGAACAGGGCCTCGTGCTCGTGCTGGAGTTCGATGTACTGCTTGATCGCCCCGAGATAGTTCCCCAGGTGAAGCTTTCCGCTGGACTGGATACCGGACAAAACACGCATACGCACACCTCCGCGGGCAGGGTACGATCTCGCCCATCCGTTTGCAAGTGGGCCCGCGCCCGCCGACGGGAGCCGATTCGGCGGCGGTGCCGCGCCGACCCCAACCCCGGACGCCACGTTGATGGCGCGATTCGCGTCGGGTAGACTGCGGACCGGCGTGGGCATCCACGGGTCGAATCAACTGGCAGCCTTCTACGAACAGGAAGTGGGGCCGATATGGCGCAACGCACAAGGATTGGACTGTCGCTGACGGTGATCGCGGGTTGGGGGCTCGGCCTGGGCGCCGGGTGCAAGGATCAAGAGCCGGAATCGCGCGTGCGCGAGTTGTCAGGGGTCATCGTCAAGATCGACGCGAAGAACAAGGAAGTCACCGTCCGCTACTACAACGAAAAGAAGAAGATGGAAATGACCCATCCGGTCAAGGTCACCGACGAGACGGAGATCCTCATCAACGGCGCCCTGGCGGACATAACCGCTGTGAAGGAAGGCGAACGGGCCAAGGGCAGCATCCGGGTATCGCAGACCGATCAAGGATTCGAACTCACCGCGTTGCGCGTGGAGATCAAACGGGCCCAGCCGCTCAAGCCGACGACGGATGAAGCGGCACCACCCGACACCGGCGACGGATCCTGACCGCGGACTCCCCGAGCCGGTCGCGTCGAGGTGATCCGATGACCGAGCCACCCAGCGGCGAAACGCAGCCAACGGCCACCACCGGCCGTCACCAACCACCGCCCGCCCCGCACCCGGTGACAGGGTGGATGGCGCTGGGCATCCCCCTCGTAGTGCTGCTCGCCTACATCCCCTCCCTGTCCGGCGGCTTCGTCCTGACGGACGAGGTCGTTCTCCTGCGCAATCCGCTGATGCAGGCGGACGGCGGACTGCACGACATCTGGCTCAGCGCCCGCAGCGATCAATACCAACCGCTCGTCTACACGTCGTTCTGGATCGAGCACCGACTCTGGGGGGACTGGGCGACCGGGTACCGACTGGTCAACGTGCTGCTGCACGCCGCCAACGCCCTGCTCGTGTGGCGACTGCTGCGGCGAGTCGGCGTGCCGGCGGCGGCGGTGGCCGCCCTGCTCTTCGGCTTGCATCCCGTCAACGTGGAGTCGGTGGCGTGGATCTACGAACGCAAGAACGTGCTCTCCGGCTTGTTCTACCTGCTGACATTTGCCGCCCTGCTACGATTCGACGACGGCGGGCGCTGGACATGGTACGCCGTCGCCCTGCCGTTGTTTGTCGCCGCCCTGCTGTCCAAGGCCTCGACGGTGGTCCTGCCCGCCATCCTGCTGCTGTACTGGTGGTGGCGCGGGGAGCCGCTCGGCCGACGACGCGTCCTGGCCGTCGTACCCGTGCTCCTGCTGGCGGCCGGCATGGCGGTGTTGACGGTTTGGTACGAACAGCAACACACCGGCGCCAAGGGAGCGGTCTACGCGGTCGGTGCCCTCGAGCGGTTCGCGCGAGCGGGCTGGATCGCCACGTTCTTCCTGAGCAAGGCACTGCTGCCGGTGCGGCTGATGTTCTTCTACCCCCAGATCGAGGTGGATCCGGCCGCGTGGCAATCCTACCTGCCGCACGCGGGACTGCTCGCGGCGATTCTCATCGGCGTGGTGAAACGCCGATCGTGGGGGCGGCCGCTACTGTTCGGACTCGGGGCGTACTTGATCGCCCTGTTTCCGATGCTGGGCTTCTTCGATATCTACTACCATCGGTTCTCCCTGGTCGCCGACCATTTCCAATACCTGGCCCTCATCGGGCTGATCGCCCTGATCGTGGGCGCCGTCGCGCACGGGCTGTCCAAGTTCGCCGGATGGAAAGGCCCCGATGCACTGGGCGGCCTGAACACCCGCGCCCGCGAACTGGCCCTGCTGGCCGTGCTGCTGGCCGCGTTCCTCACCTGGCAACGGGCCAGGGTGTTTCGAGACACCGAGTCGGTCTGCCTCGATACACTGCGGCACGATCACGACTGTTGGATCGCCCACTTCAAGCTCGGCGAGCACCTGCTCGTCTCGATACAGGCGGCCAGGCAGAAGCCGACGCGGGAGTCCGTCGAGCAACTGGTGCATCACTTACAAGAGGCCCGGCGCCTGCGTCCGAACGACATCAAGACGCTCCAGAACCTCGGCACGGTGATGTCGCTGCTCGGCGAGCACGATCAGGCCGTGACTTATCTGCGACGCGCCATCGATCTCGACCCGGACAACCGGGCCCTGCACACGAATCTCGGCGTCTCCCTCGAGGCGCAAGGCCGCATGGCCGACGCGATCGTCGCGTACCGCCGGGCCGTCGAGTGTGACCCCGAAAGCGCTCGCGCCCACCTGGAGCTGGGCCGCGCCCTGGTTCGTGATAACCACGTTGAGGAAGGACTCGCGCATCTGCGGGAGGCGGTGCGGTTGGACCCGGGCAACAGACGGGCCGCCGAGATGCTGGACCGCGTGGTGCGCCGCGTGCCAAAAGCCGGCGGGCCGCCGGCAAACGGACCGGGGAGCGATCCGACGCGATAGCACGATTCCCTGCACGAAGGAGACGGCCATGCGTCGCAACGGACCGCTGCTCATGAAGTCGCTCCTCGGTTGGCTCGCGATGGTCCAGACGATCGGATGTTCGGGCGGAGCCGCGCCCGGCAACGCGGGGAACGGAGGGCGTAATCTCGCGCCGGTCGAGGGTCTGACCCTGCCGTTCCCGCGCCTCATGATGTGGTGGCCGGACACCACCAGCCAGCCGCTCCGCGATATCGCCCGCTACGACCTGGTCATGCTCGACTCGACCGACGCGGGCGTGCTGCACGCGCTGCGGGATTTCAATTCGGACATCCTGCTGCTGGTGGCGGCCAACGCCTGCGAGATGGACTCGACCCCACTCAACGAGTACGACGAGCCGCTCCTGCTGGAATGGACCCGGCGCATCCCGCCGGAGTGGCTGCTCACCCAGGTGGGAACGACGCTCACTGCCGACGTTGATGACACTGCGACGGTGTTCGAGGTAGAACGCCTGACGGTCACCGACGGCGACGCGGTCTACGATCTGTTCATACCCGACGATCAGGTGCTCATCGACGGCGAGGTCGTTCGCATCGAATCGGTGGACGCGACGAGCAGCCGGCTCACCGTGGAACGCGGTTTTCGACGCGCCGCCGCCACGCACGCCGCCGGCACCCGCATCGCCGCCCTCATCAGCTTCTGGCCCGGAAGCTGGATGCTCAACGTGTCGACCCAGTGCCCGGCCGTCACCGTCGACCCCGACATCGGCCCGGAACGCTGGACCGACTACAACGCCCGCTTCGCGCGGCAGCTCATGAGCACCGGCGACTGGGACGGAATCATCCTCGACCGCAGCGACCCCAACGAAAGCTGGCTCATCGGCGAGTCGACCGCCCGAACCATCGACCCCGACCGGTCCAATCGCCTGCTCGCCGACTACCGCGAATTCGACGCATTGTGGAACGAAGGGCTGTTGCAATACGAATCCGCCATTCGTGAGGCGCTGGGACCGGACGCCATCATCCTCTGCAACCTGGGCATCAACAACTACGAGGACCTCAACGGGTGTATCTTCGAAGGCTTTCCGGGCGACATCGATCAAGATCTCGACTCCGACTTCACCGCGTACTGGCATCGCATGACCTTCGGGCCGTCACCGCGAGAGAACTCCGGCAGCTACGGCGAGTGGATGAGCCAGGCCTACGAGCCGCGGATCGCGCTGATTGAAACGTACGACGACGACGGCAGCCCGGAACCGACCGGTGGCGGCTACGAGAACCCGTGCGACGACCCGGACTTCGTGCCAGACTACCGCAAGATGCGTTTCGGCCTCACCACCGCGCTACTGAACGACGGCATGTTCAGCTACGAAATGAACACCGAGGGGCACGGTTACCTCTGCCTGATGTGGTTCGACGAGTACGACAACGCCGGCGCCGGTCAAGGGTACCTCGGGATGCCGCTCGGTCCGGCCGTGCAGGCGGTGCCGTCGCTGACGACGCCCAACCTGCTGGGCGACAGCACGTTCGAGTCGTCGATGGGGAGCTGGGGGATCGAAACGCTGGACGGCTATGCCGCGTCGACGTCGCTGGACGACCAGACCGCCGCCGAAGGCGACCAGTCCGTCCGCGTCGACGTCACGCAATCGGCCGGCGACTTCGGCGTCGCCATCACCGTCATCCCGCTCGCGGACGCGATCGAGGCGGATGTGGCCTACGCCGTGTCCTTCCAAGCGAAGGCCGAAACGCCTCAGCAACTGCTGCTCTGGGCCCAGGAGGAGCAGGATCCCTGGCCCAACGTGATCGACTTCGGCCCGCTGGCGATCACAACCGACTGGCAGCGCTTCGAGTTACCGGCGACGGCCGTCGCGGCGGCGGCCCCGGCCGGCTTCTATATCGCGCTCGGCCAGGAAACCGGTGCGGTGTGGTTCGATGACATCGAGTTTCGGACCGGCGGCTCGCGACAGGTGTGGCGAAGAGACTTCGACCACGGCATCGCCCTGGTCAATGCCACCGCCCAGCCGACGACGATTCGCCTCGAGCGACCGTATCGCAAGATCGCCGGCACGCAGGACGCGACCGTGAACGACGGCTCGACCGTCAGCGAGGTTACCGTGCCGCCGTGGGACGGGATCATCCTGCTCCGCACGGCGGACCCGGGAGCGTCGGCGGCGGCCGCGTTTGCCCGAGGAATCGCCGAACCGGATAATCCGGCGGCCGCACCCCGGGGCTGGCCACGAATATAACCACCTGAGCTGTAAAGTGTTACAAGCGAGGCCGGCGGCGTGCTCGTCAATCATCGCAGTCCGAGAGAGCCGACGCGACCGATGCCGCCAGATCGTCGAACTCGTCGCCGTGAATCGTCCGCAGGTCGAAGCAGATGCCGTCCTCGTGCACGCGGGCGATGACGGGCATGTCCGCGTGCCGCAGGGCGTCCATGACGGTGTCAACTCCGTGTCGCGTCGGCCGCCATTGCACGACGACCGTCGGCAGAGCGCGGGCCGGCAGCGATCCGCCGCCCGCGTAGGTCACGTCCGAACAGACGTAGAAGCTCTCGTCCGGCACCGCCTCCGCAAGACGTTCGCAGAGCAGACGCGCGTGGTCGGCCAGGTCATCCATGGAGGCCGACAACATCGCGAGCGTCGGGACGGCGCGGCGGGCGCGGTCGATGTCATCGCAGTAGCGGAGTGTGGCTTCCATCGCGGCCAGGGTCAGCTTGCCCACTCGACAACAACGGGCCAGCGGGTTCGCCTGGATCCGATCGATGAGGTTCCGGCGGCCCAGGATGATCCCGGCCTGCGGACCGCCCAGCAGCTTGTCCCCGGAGAAACACACCAGGTCGACCCCGGCCGCCAGCGACTCCGGCACGAACGGTTCGGCGGGCAGGCCCAACTCGGTCAGGTCGAACATGGCGCCGCTGCCGAGGTCGTCGACTGCGATCAGCCCGACGCGATGCGCCAACGCGGCGATCTCCTCGAGCGGCGTCGACTTCGTGTAACCCATGACGCGGTAGTTGCTGCAATGAACGCGCAGGAGAATCGCCGTGCGGTCATTGATCGCCTGCTCGTAGTCGGAAAGGTGCGTCCGGTTCGTCGTGCCCACCTCTCGCAGGATCGCCCCACTGGCCGACATGATCGCGGGCAATCGATACGACCCGCCGATCTCCACCAGTTGCCCGCGCGACACCACGACCTCGCGGCCCTGGGCGAACGTGTTCAGAATCAGCAGGGTGGACGCCGCGTTGTTGTTGACGACGGTGGCCGCCTCGGCCCCGGTCACCTGTGCCAGCAGCTCGCCGATCCGCTTGACCCGGTTCCCGCGTTTGCCGGTATCGACGTCATACTCCAGCGTGGAGTAGCCGCCGGCGATATCCGCGAGGGCTTCGATGGCCGCGTCGCAGAGCGGGGCACGACCCAGCCCGGTGTGCAGGACGACCCCGCTGGCGTTGATCACGCGGCGCAGCAGCGGTTCCATCCGGGCGGCGAGCAGTCCTTCGGCGACCCCGAGGATCGCCTCGACGTCCGGCGTCTCATCCGTCCCACCGGTCAGAATGATCTGCCGGGCATCCTCCACCGCGTCCTGAATCGCGCGCACGACGACCGGCCGGGACAGTTCCTCCAGCCAGTCCCGCACCTCTTCGGTCTCGAGGAGGTCGTTCACGGAGGGCAGTGCGCGAAGCGCGTCCTGTTGCTCTGGTCTCATCACGGATCCTTTACAAAGCGCAGATCACCCTGGCGGCGCGTGTGCCCGACTCGGTCCAGGTACTCCACCATCGGCACCATGAACTTGCGGCTGGAGTTGAGCCGCTCCTTCAGTTGCGAGACGGTGAATCCTTCGCCGTTGGCCGTCAGGTCACGAATGGTGTCGAGGAGTTCGCGCTCGCGGTCCGGATGGAGGTACAGTCCGTTCTGGAGTTCGACGAGTTGCCGCGTGGCCTGCGCGATCTTCGCGAGCCGTTGCACGCGCCGCAGGTTCGACTGCTGGGCGACCTTGAGGGCCTCGAGCCTGGGCGGCTGGAACGCGGCCGCGTGGAACTCGTCCAGCATGGCGGCCAGTACGCGTTCGTCCTGGGCGGACAGTTCGGGGGCGAAGGCGGGGAGGCAGACGTACGGGCCGAGCATCTTGACCCGGTTCTGCTTGACCAGCCGATCCAACAGCGACCGGCCCAACCCCTTGCCGCTCTTGCGATCCAGCCATCCGAGGAACGCGTCCCGCTGACAGCCCGGCTGCTCGGCGTTGCGTTCATGGAATTTCCCCAACCAACGCTCCGCCCGGTTCAGGAGATCCTCCACCCCGCTTCGCGGGTAACGCCGCTCGCTGCCGTCGAGCGCCACCCGCCGGCCCGTCTGGTCGAGCGAGGCGCATATCTCGCGCACGGCACCGACCTCCACGCCGGCCCGGGCACATACGGTCAGCGCGTCGAGCGATTCGAACGGTGAGTCCCGCAGCACCTCGCTGACGCGAGCGGTGTCGTCCCCGGTCTCCAGGATCTCGAGGGCGGCCCGTTCGCGCTGCCGATCCGCGGTCCAGCGTCGGGCCTGGCAGCGCAGGATGATGCCGCCGCCCATGGTTCGCGACGCGACTTCGTCACGCACGATGAAACGCTGCCCGTGCGACGCGATGATTGGCGTCGAGGCGCGCAACTGAATGTACGTTTCCGCGCCCGGGTGGACCGGCTCGCGGTCGATCGGGGCGAACCGGGCCAGCAACTCGCGGGTGCCGATGCACAGCCGCACGCGACTGAACGGGCGGATCGGTCTGGCGCACGACGCGAGGCACCGGAATCGGGCATCCGCCATCCGCGACGGGCGGAGGTACCCGGGGGTGGCGATGTCGCACCCGCGTTCGATCGCCTCGCGGTCGGCGCCGATCAGGTTCAGGGCGGCTCGCTGTCCGAATTGCAGATGTTCCGACGAACGCCCGTGCGTCTGTAGCCCACGCACGCGACAGGACAAACCGCCGGGCCAGACTTCCACGCCGTCACCCACGCCAATCGCCCCGCGCAGCACGGATCCGGTCACGACGGTGCCACGACCTTGCACGGTGAAAACGCGATCGATCGCCATGCGGAACGGCGGCCGCGACCGCCGTTCGGCCACCCGGTCCACCACCGCCAGCAGACTGGCGCGCAAGTCATCGATCCCTGCCCCGGTCACCGCCGACACCCGTACGATGGGCGCATCTCGCAGCGGTGTCGGGGCGAGCAACTCGCGGACTTCCTCCGCCACCAGCTCAGCCAGCTCCGCGTCGACCACGTCGGTCTTGGTGATGGCCACCACCGCCGCCTGCAGGTTCAGCAGTGACAGGATCTCGACATGCTCCACGGTTTGCGGCATCACCGAATCGTCCGCCGCCACCACCAGCAGCGCGACGTCGACGGCGGCCGCCCCGCTCACCATGGTCCGGACGAACCGCTCGTGCCCGGGCACGTCGACGACCCCAAAGCACACGGCCCCGAGGTTGAGCTCGGCGAACCCCAACTCGATGGTCATGCCGCGCCGCTTCTCCTCCGGTAACCGGTCGGTGTCCGTACCGGTCAGCGCTCGAATCAGGGCGGTTTTCCCATGATCAATATGACCGGCGGTCCCCAGAATAAGAAACCGCGACGGCGACGATGAATCCACTGTGCCCATGAACGTCATTATCCTCGCAACCGCCGGGGCTTAGCAAGCGGGATGCCGGCGCCGGCACAGATCGTCGCCGGGCGATCTGGATTGGTGCTTGGAGTCGTCCAGCCGAGTGGCTACACTGGGCGGCTTGAGTGGGGGGAAGAAAACCGTTGGCGCGGTGGCCCACTCTCGTCCAGCGATGGACCCCGTCGAATGATCAACTCGAGGCGGACGGGCATTGGGACCGTTGGGCTGTTGGCCTGTATGTACCCTGTCACCGCCATGGCAGAGTCGCCGGCCTGGGTGTGCGCCGGCCGGGAAGCCATGGTGGTCAGCGATTGCCGTCATGCGTCGCAGGCGGGCTTGGACATCCTCCGGGCCGGCGGCAACGCGGTGGACGCGGCTTGCGCCGTGTCCTTCGCCCTGGCCGTCACACGCCCGCAGAGCACCGGACTGGGCGGCGGCGGGTTCGCCATCGTCCGGCTCGCGGGGGGCCACGTCGGCGTGCTCGATTTCCGCGAGACGGCGCCCGCCAGGGCCACCGCCGACATGTTCCTGCGGGCTCGGGCCGAGCGGCCCGACCGCCCGCCCCCGAGTCGAATCGGCTATCTGGCCGCCGCCGTGCCCGGCCTGGTGCGCGGGCGGGCGGAGATGCTAAAGCAGTACGGAACGATGGAGTGGGCGGTTGTACTGGGACCGGCCATCCGCCTGGCACGCGACGGATTCCCCGTCGATCGATCCTACGTAGACGCGTGTGCTTCCGTGGCGCGGCTCTATGACGATCACCCGGCGCTCAAAAGGGAGTGCGGATACGTGTATCGCGTCCACCTGCGGTCGGGTGATCTGCCGATGGTCGGCGACCGCCTGGTCCAGCCTCAGTTGGCGCAACTCCTTCAGCTTCTCGCCGCGGCGGGACCGGAGGCGTTCTATACCGGACCGATCGCTCTCGCCCTCGCCTCGACGATGGCCCAGCGGGGCGGGCTGATCACCGGGAACGATCTCGCCGACTACCGCGTGGTCCAGCGCCAACCGATCCGCACCACCTACCGGTCGTACGACATCATCGGCATGGCCCCGCCATCATCGGGCGGAATCACCCTCGCCGAGACGCTCAACATCCTGGAGACCGTCGATCTGCCGGCCCTGTGGCGGAGCGATCGCGTGCTGGCCTGTCACTATATGGCCGAGGCGATGAAGCAAGCCTTTGGCGATCGGGCTCGCTACCTTGGCGATTCCGACTTCGTGGAAGTGCCACAGGACTGGCTCACGTCGAAGCGATACGGACGCGAACTGGCAGCACGCATGCGACCCGACCGGACGTTGCCGCCGGATCGGAGCGGCACGCCGGCGCCGCCGGATGATTCGGGCACGTCTCACTTCTGCGTGGTGGACCGGTGGGGCAACTGTGTCGTGAGCACGGAGACGATCAACACGCTCTTCGGTTCGCTGGGCGCGGTCGACCAGTGGGGACTCATCCTCAACAACGAAATGGACGATTTCACCGCCGTGCCGGGCGAGGCGAATGCCTTTGAACTCCGACAATCGGTGCGCAACGCCGTGGCACCGGGCAAGCGCCCGCTGTCAAGCATGGCGCCAACACTGGTGCTGCGCAACGGCCGACCCGTGTTGCTTCTCGGCGCATCGGGCGGCCCGCGCATCATCAGCTCGGTGTTGAACGTGATGCTGGAGGTACTGGACTTCGACGCGACGCTCGAGCAGGCGATCCGGGCCCGTCGGATTCACCATCAATGGTCACCCGACGAGGTGCGATTCGACGGCCCGGCGGACCCGGCCGTGGTGGAAGGATTGTCAGCACGAGGACACCGGGTGTCCGAGACGTACAGTACGGGAATCGTGCAGGCGATACTCATCCAGGAGGGTACATTGATCGGCGCCGCGGACCCACGCAAAGGCGGTGAGCCCCGGGGGTACTAGGCGATGCCTGCACGGCCCAACCGTCACGCGCCGACCACGTCCCGCGGCAGCGCGTGGACGCGTCCGCTGGCGAGCGGATGGGGGCGTGATTATCGGGCTGGGGTCCGTGTCCGACTGGACTCGGCCGCCACGAAGCCGTACACTCTAGTAGCCAGTCACGTCTACCGCACAGGTGGGATGGCAGATCGGGTCCAATGGGATGGGCCAGGAACAAGATCGGGATGGGTTCGGGATGGGTGCCCGATTCCGGGCCTCCGCGATTAAACGACCATGACCGACGCTAACGACAACTCCAGGCAGTTCCCGCTCGTGGCGGCCGCGGCGCCGCGACTGAGGTTATCGGTCATGCGCGGGCCGGGCGAAGGTCGCTCCTTGGCCTTGCGGCGCGTGCTTACCCTGATCGGGTCGAGAGCCGGGTGCAAGGTGTGCCTGAGTCACAAGGCGGTGGCGCCCGTGCACGCGGCGATCGTCAACACCGGCGCCGGTGTTCTTCTGCGTGACCTGGTCACCGACAGCAAGACCTACCTCAATGACCTGCCCGTGGAGTGCGAACGGCTGGACGACGGTGACGTGATCAAGATCGCGCAGTGGGAGTTCGTGATCCACATCAGCAAGGGCCCGTCCGTGCCGGACTCCGATGCCACCGGCATGATCAACCTCGAACCCACCCGGACGATCGCCCTGCAGGCCGCGGACAACGGCGAACTCATCAAGCTCCGGCGCGAGGTGGCCGTCATCGGTCGCCGCCCCGGCTGCGACGCACGGTTGCAGAGCGGGCACGTATCGCGGGCCCACGCCATCATCGCGAGCAACATGGGTCAGCCCACCGTGTTCGACCTGCTGAGCACGCAAGGCGTGAGCCTCAACGGGCACCCTGTCTTCAGCGCCCCCGTCGAGTCAGGCAACCTGCTCCATCTCGGTGCCACCGCGGTGCGCGTGGTTATCCCCGGCGGGAGTGCGGCCAAGAAGGTTGCCGAGGAACCGAGCGACTCCGACATCGAGACCACGGTCATCCGTCTCGACGATTCCGACGACAAGATCGACATCCGGGCCGCCGAAATGGACCCGCGGATGTTCGGCTGATCCCGCCACTGCCGATCCAATCACCGCCATGCACAATCAGTCACGGCCGGAACCGATCCGCGTCAGGGTGTCTCACAGACCGGTACACAAAGCCACGAGCGTCAGCCCGCCCAGCAACGGAATCACCATCGGGATGAGCAGGATGCTCAGGGCGCCGGTCCACAGCAGACCGATGAAGATCAGGAACCCGAAAGGGCGGATCCGAGCGTAGATGGCACCCAGCGTGGACGGAAACAGGTACTGTAGAATCCACGAACCGTCCAGCGGGGGGACCGGAATCAGGTTGAAGAACGCCAGCAGCAGGTTGATGCTGAACGATGTTTTTAAAATCATGGCGATGCCGGCCAGGACCGGCCCGCCCGCCACCCCGTCAATAACCACACCGGGACTTGCATTGGCGAAGTCCACGACCTTCGCTCCCGGGACGAGTAACGCCAGCAGGCACCCCATCACGAGCAGCAGGGCCAAGGAGACCGCCGCGAGCAGGAGGTTCGCCCCCGGACCCGCCGCCGACACGAGAATCTGGGCACGGTGGTATCGGGGAACCGACGCCAGTCGAACAGGCACCGGCTTCGCATAGCCAAACACCGGCATGTTGGATATCGCCAGCAGGATCGGGAGCAGGATCGTGCCGAACAGGTCGATGTGGGCGATCGGATTCAGCGTCACCCGCCCCCTCGACTTCGCGTAGGCGTCACCGCACCACCAGGCGGTAATCGCGTGGCCGCATTCGTGGAACGACAAGGACGCAATCACCACGAGAATGGTGGCCGCAATCGCGCCGTGGCTGTAGTTCCAGTTGCTCCCGGCCCCCCGCTCTGCCAGCGAGCCCAGCGCCGCCAAACCGACGTGCCAGAACGTGTAGAGGGAAAGGACCGACACACCCATGCCACCGATAGCCAGCGCGAGCGCCACGTTGCACGCCACGCGCACGTGGGCCATCGCCGCCGCCGCCCGGGCGCGACGGCGCTGCGCCCAGGCGAGGAGAATCGCCGTGGCCCCGAAAACCAGCCCCACCAGCGGGAGGAAAGCGAGGGCTCCGCACACCACGGCCCAGACGGCGAGCCCCGTCATCCGGGGCCACGATGGACCCGGCCGTCGCGACGGCGGCGGCGGTTCCGGCGCCGCGGCCCGGGTGACCGGCGTGACGCCGATCCGATCGAACAGGTCAGCGGCCTGGGCCCGGGAGACGAGGAACCCGACCTCCCACTCCGGCCCGTAGAACCGAACGACGACGTCGCGATCGAGCGGGGCGACCTGGAGGTCCTGTGGCCAGGACGTGCGATCGATGCGCAGCACGTCGTCCGCGGACCGGACGGTGATCGCGTCCGGATTCGCGTCAATCTCCCATTCGCGCCCCTTCCCGTCGGTCCAGATCATTGTCCCCAGGCCTTTCGCCGGCCGCAGCCGACGGCCGGCATTCAACTGACTACAACACGCCACTTGCTCCACCCGCCGGCGCTGGCCGGGGTGGGCAGTATAGTCCAGCGACGGACCGGATGAAAGCCGGGCGGCCGCCGCCACAATCTCCACACGCGGGAGCGCGTCAGTGCACGTCGCCGAGCCGGACGTCACCCGGATCGCAACGCAGGTCACAGGCAGCCAAAGCGGAATCGAAATGCTCGATGTCGGCCCGAAGAACCACATCGGCACCCACAGGCCGCGGGCACGCGGCATGGCGTTTCCCGGGCGGACCCGGTTGGAGCAGACGATCGGTGCACCCGTCAGTGCCGTCGCGTTACGGCGACACGCTGACGTCGCAATTCCGGCGGGTCGAGCCGTTCCCGACGCGGCTGCGCCATCGACGGGCGAACCCGTCAAGCGGCCCACCGTGCCGGGGACCGAGCGAAGGCAACAGCGAAGGCCTCTTCGCACGCCCGAACCGCGTGGCTCGGCGGCCAGGGCCCGCCCTTCTACAGCCGCTGATCGACTGCTCTCGGCCGAAGGCCGCCTAATGCCCCGGTAACGCCTCGATCAACTGGTCGATCTCGCTTTCCGAGTTGTAGCAGTGCGGACTCGACCGGAGCCGCCCCACCCGCGAAGCGATGATGATCCGGTGCTTCGCCTCCAAGTCGCGCCGGATCGCTTCGTGATCGTGGGCACCGGAGATGAACGCGACGATCCCGCTGGCCTCCCCCGCCGCCCGGGAACTGACGATCCGGTAGCCCTTGGCCCGCAGCCCGGTCACCAGCCGATCGGTCAGATGCAGCACGCGGGCCTCGATGTTGCCGATCCCCAGCTCCAGCAGCAGCTCCAGGCAGCCGCCCAGCGCGAATATCCCGGCAAGGTTGTACGCGCCGCTGTCGTACCGACGGGCATCGTCGTGGAACTCGAACTGATAATGGCTGAAGTCGAACATGTTCTTCATCGACGCCCAGCCGATCGTCGTCGGGCGCAGGTAGCCCTGCACGTCCTTCCGCACGTAGAACACGCCGATGCCTTCCGGTCCGCACAGCCACTTGTGGGCATCGGCGGCGAGGAAATCGATGTGCATCGCCTCGACGTCAATCCGGTGTACGCCGAGCGATTGAATGGCATCGACGCACAGGAAGACGCCCTTCTCCTTGCAGACCCGGCCCAACGCCTCGAGGTCGGTCCGGAATCCGCTCGCAAACTGCACGGAGGAGATCGCCACCACCCGCGTCCGGTTGTCGATCAACTCCACCAACTGATCCAGCGGAATACGACCGTTCTCTTCGATGGCCGTCCGAACCTGCACGCCCCTGGCCGACAGCGCCTGCCACGGGTACACGTTGGCCGGAAACTCGACGTTGGTGCTGACCACGTTGTCCCCGTCCGCCCAACTGAGCCCGTTGGCGACCATGCTGATGCCTTCGCTCGTATTCTTGATGAAGGTCACCTCGTCCGGCTTCCCGTTGATCAGCCGGGCGCACAGCTGACGGACCCGGTCCGCCCGCCGGTGGAACTCGCCGCCGACGTACGCGTTGCCTTCGCAGTGGTCGATGTACCGGCGCATGGCATCGCCCGCCCCGCGTGGCATCGGCGCGACCGCCGCGTGGTTCTGGAAGTTGAATCGCCGCGTTATCGGAAACTCTTCGCGTAGGCTGTCCCAGTCCATCGAGCCTGTCCTCTCCGCCGACCCTCGATCGAGCCGCCCTCGCGGCAGCGTCCGCCACGGGCCGCCAGGGCGACCGCTATTCGATACTAGTCTCATCAACCGCGAAACGCCAGCGCGGCGGCTCGCACGAGGCGTAAGACGCACAGTTGCAAAAACCTGCCGGGCTCGTTACATACCCGGAGCCGTCCGCGACCTGCGAATCGGTGCCCGGCTCCCGACGGCCTGGCTGGTGGTGAGATGGAAGACCCACGAACCGCGCAAAACCTCGTGCCCGTCCTGTACGAAGACGAGTACTACCTGATCGTGGAGAAGCCGGCGGGGCTGGCCACCGCGTCCACCACGCGCGGGGTGGCCGACCTCGTTTCCGTGCTGCCCCATCTGATCGCCGACCGCGACCCGCAATGCCCGGCCGAGACGGCTACGCCGGAGTTGTTCCTCGTGGAGAGGCTCGATCGCTACGCGTCCGGGCCCGTGACGTTGGCGAAGACGGAAGAGGCGGCCGCCGCCATGGCGGAGCAACTCACCGCCCCCACCGCCCGAAATCGGTATACGGCCGTCGTACGCGGCGTGCCCAAACCGCGGCACCTGGCCCCCTCACCCCGCGGCCGACCGCGACGCGGTCCGGAACCCAGGCGGCGACCCCCGCACCGGCCCGGCAACAAAGGCAGCGGGCTCCAGGTGAGCGTCGTGCAGGCCGGGGCCGAACTTTCGCTGATCGAGCTCGAGGTCGGCAGCATCAGCGAGGCCGACGTGCGCCGCCAGCTCTTCCAGATGGGCATCCCCGTGCACGGCGACGTGCGCCACAGCCGCCGTCCGGACCGCCGTCAGACGGGGCGCTACTTCCTCCACCGCGGGCAGATGAAAGTGTATCACCCGTTCCGGAAACGCATGCTAACCGTCGCGTCCGACACGCCTCAGGGTTTCGAAGCGGCGGTGCTCGGCCGCTGGTACGTGACGGAGCATTTGCGGGCGGCCCTGGCGGCTCGCTTGCCGTGCCTGCTGGATCCCAACACCGACTCCTATCGGTTGCTCAGCGGACAGTTCGAGGGCGTCCCGGGACTGGTGGCCGAACGCTACGGGCCCGTCATCCTCCTTGAAACGCAACAAGGCAAGTACCAGGGCGGCGATGACCTGCTGCACCACGTCGGCCGCTGGTACCTGCGGCATCTGGACGTCGCTTCGATATACGTCCGGACCGCCCCCAAAGATCGCTCGCAACGGGGCGACGAAGCGGACGCGTCGGTCATCTCCCGCAAGCCGCTGCTCGGCGAACCCTGCCGGGAAGAACTGATCATCCACGAGAACGGGTTGCGGTTCATGGTTCGGCCACTCGACGGGTGGAACGTGGGACTCTTCCTCGACCAGCGGGAGAACCGGCGTCGCGTGTACGAACTCGCCGCCGGGCGGCAGGTGTTGAACCTGTTCGCCTACACCTGCGGGTTCAGCGTCGCGGCGGCGGCGGGCGGGGCGGCCGGCGTCACCAGCGTGGACCTGAAGCGAACGCGGCTCGAGCAAGGCAAAGAGAACTTCCGGCTGAACGGCCTGCCGCTCGACGAACACCGGTTCGTCTGCTCGGAGTGCCACGCCTATATCGAGCGTGCCCGGCGGCAGCAACGGACCTTCGACCTGATTATTCTGGACCCGCCCACTTTCGCCCGATCGAAGAAGCCGCGCCGGACGTTCGCGGTGGAAAAGGACCTCGGCGCCCTGATCGCCGACGCGCTCACCGTCCTGGACCCGGGCGGTCTCATGCTGATCTCGACCAACTACCGCCGCGTGACCAAGCGGTGGCTGACGGACCAGGTCCCGCTCGCGGCGGGTCCCCGCGGTTTTACCGTGATCGGCGCGCCACCGCTCCCCGTCGACTTCGCCGTGGACCGCGACCACGCCAAGTGCGTGCTCGTGCGCTTTTCATGACGCGCTTGCCGCACGATACGCACACGCGTACCGTACCGTCAATGCCGATCGGCCCGCCCAAGCTTGGCCAGCACGCGTTTCTGCTGACCGTCGGCACCGGCTCCACCGCGGTGCTGAGTCTCGTGTACTCGGTCTATGCCGGTCGCATGCTCGGCCCCGCCGCCAATGCCGACTTCGTGGCCGCCCTTTTCATCGCGCTGATCTTCAACATCGCCCTCGGCCCGATCAACGGCACGGTGACCCGCTTCGCCGCCCGGTATGCCGGCGCAAACGAACACGGACAGATCCGGTCGCTCCACCGCTGGTTCTGGCGCCGCGTGCTCGCCGGCGAAGCCCTGGCGCTGGCGGTCGGCGTGATCACCGTGACGTGGCTGGCCAGCGCCTTGCGGTTCGAGTCCGTCCGCCCCCTGCTGGCGGCGTACGCCGTGATCTGCCTCACCCTGCTCGTGTCGACCGGGCGGGGCGTGCTGCGCGGCGTGCAGCACTTCGGCGCCTACAGCGCCAACATCGTCAGCGAGTCGGCCGTGCGCCTGGGCTGCGGCATCCCGCTGGTGGCGCTGGCCCCGACCGCAGCCATGGGATTATCGGCGTACATCATCGGGCTCCTGTTCGTCCTCGCCCTGTTGACCGCGCAGTTGCGAACCGCCTGGGCCGACCATCCCCCAACACCCGTGGACGACAGCGAAATCCGTCGCTTCGTGCTGCCCATGTTCGTGCTGATGGCCACCTCCGCCGGACTCGAGTACGCCGACCTCCTGTTCGCCAAGCGCGTGTTCACCCCGGACGAGGCCGGCGTGTACGGCGCGGCGTGCGTCCTCACCCGGGCGATCAGCGTGGTAGCCACTCCATTTTATGTCCTCATGCTTCCCGCCCTGACTCACCTGTACGCCCAAGGCCGACCGCTGGCGGGGACCTTCGTGCGGGTGTGCGTCTACTTCCTGCTGCTGGCCATCGTGCCGTTGGGGCTCTTCCTTTTGTGTCCGGACCCCATCATGCAGGTGACGTATGGAGAGGAGTTCGCCGCGGCGGCTCCCCTGCTGCTGCCACTCGCCGCGGCCCGAGTGCTGTGCTATCTCGGCGCGATGATCGCGCAGCTCTTCGCGTCGACGGGTCGATTTCTGTTCCTGGGGGTGTACGTACCGGCCCTGGGCCTCGAACTCGTGGTGCTCGGGCTCTGGCACGCCAGCCTGAGCCAGTTGGTGCACGGCGTGATTGTCTCACAGGCCGTCACGCTGCTGATCCTCGGCACGGTCTTGACGCTGGACTCGGCCAATCGGCGGCGCCGTGCCCCTAAGCGTTAACCTGCCGGTTGGGCGATCTGCCCGGGGCGGGGTTTATCCGCCGAACGGAACCGGCGGCTCCTGTCGGAACTGTACTCCGCGAGTTCGTGCCGGCCATCGTCTGACGTACGACGGGCAGAGCCCGCTCCACAGCCTCGCGAGTCCACCACACGCCGCGCGAAACGGCTTCTGCGCTTCGGTGCCGGCAGCCAGGCTGCTGGGTTCATGCGTCACCACGTGACGTTTACTCGGCGCGCCACCGTGCTTGGCCGCCGATCCTCGCGTTGTCCGCGCCGCCGGCGCGGGAATCTTGCCGCCCCCGCACCGGCGGCGTATCCTAGCGGCGGATTCGTCACGGAGACCCGGCTTTCGATCCCGCTGCGGCAGCGAAGGAGCAAACGCTGGCCACCGAGCCGACCAACCCCGAGGTGACGGTCATTCGACCGCGACGCGGCTGGCAGCCGGTCAACTTCGCCGAGTTGTGGCGTGGCCGCGAACTGCTCTACTTCCTCATCTGGCGCGACATCAAGGTCCGTTACAAGCAAACCGCGCTCGGCGCCGCCTGGGCCATCCTACAACCCGTTCTGGAAATGCTCATTTTTACGGTGATCTTCGGCGGGCTGGCCAAGCTCCCGGCGGAGGGGGTCCCCTACCCGCTCTTCGTCTTCGCGGCCCTGATGCCGTGGACATTTGTCCGGAACGCCGTGTCCCTCTCCGGCATCAGCCTGGTCAGCCAGGCGACCGTGATCACGAAGATCTACTTCCCGCGCCTGTTCGTGCCGTCGGCCAGCGTCGGGGCGAGTCTGGTCGACTTCGCCCTGAGCTTCGGCGTCTACGCGATCCTGATGCTGCTCTACGGGATGGCTCCGGGCATCGCCGTGCTGCTCATTCCCATGCTGGTCATCCTGACCGTGTTGACCACGTTGGGCACAGGCTGCCTGCTGTCCAGTCTGGCCGTGACCTATCGTGACTTCAAGTTCGTGATCCCGTTCATGACGAGGGTCTGGATGTTCGCCACGCCCATTGTCTGGTCACTGGAGCTGGTGCCCGAGCGATGCGCGTGGACCCGGTGGCTGCTGGCGCTGAACCCGATGTGCGGGATCGTCCAGGGGTTCCGCAGCGCCCTGCTCGACAAACCGGTGCAGTGGAACCTGCTCGGCGTGTCCGCCGTGGTCGCGATCGGGATCTTCGTGTTGGGGCTCTACACCTTCCGTCGCATGGAGCGGCGGTTCGCGGATATCGCGTGATTCGATGAGCACGCCGGCCATAGTCGTGGACGGGATCGGGAAGAAGTACAAGATCGGTCTGCGCGAAAACGCCGATCGCACCTTCCGCGAAGCGATCATGGACACCGTGACGTACCCGATCCGGCGGTTCCGCACCCTCGGTGAACACACCACCGCCGCGGATGAGTTCTGGGCCCTCAAGGACGTCTCGTTCGAAGTGCCGACCGGCGAGGTGATCGGGATCATCGGCCGCAACGGGGCCGGGAAATCGACGCTCCTCAAGATCCTGAGCCGGATCACCGAGCCCACCGAAGGGACGGCCATGATCCGCGGCCGGGTGGGGTCCCTCCTGGAAGTGGGCACCGGGTTCAACCCGGAACTGACCGGCCGGGAGAACGTCTACCTCAACGGGGCGATCCTGGGCATGAAGCGGGCCGAGATCGACCGCAAGTTCGACGAGATCGTCGCGTTTGCCGAGGTCGATCGATTCCTGGATACGCCGGTCAAACGGTACTCGTCCGGCATGCGGGTTCGACTCGCCTTCGCCGTGGCCGCCCATCTCGAGCCGGAGATCCTCTTGATCGACGAGGTGCTGGCCGTCGGCGACGTGGCGTTCCAGAAAAAGTGCATCGGCCAGATGAGCGACTTCGCGGCCGCCTCCCGCACCGTCGTGTTCGTCAGCCACAACATGGGGGCGATCACCCGGCTCTGCAACCGGGCCATCCTGCTCGATGAGGGGCGGATCGTCATCGACGACGAGGCGGAGACGGTGGTCCGCCAGTACCTGCAAAGCGGGGCCTACGTCGCCGGCGAGCGATCGTGGCCGGAGGGACTGGCCAACACCGGCATCGACGAGTTCCGGTACCTCTCCGTGCGGGTGGTGGGCGGCGACGGGCAGGTCACCTCGACCGTGGACGTCCGGAACGGGTTCGACATCGAGTTGACGTACGAGATCCGCCGACCGCTGCCGTTCTGTCGCGTCGGCTTCTTCCTGTCAACCATGGACGGCATCGACATCTTCGAAGCCTACGACGCCGACGACGAACAGTTCGGCGGGCGGCGGGAACCGGGCATCCGCGTCGCACGATGCCACGTGCCCGGCAATCTGCTCAACCCGGGCAACGTCCTGCTGTCGCTGAACGCCGGCATCCCGGGCACCCGCAATCTCGCCCGTTTGCGCGGTGCCCTGACCGTGACCGTGGAAGACACGGGGGCGACGGGCTCCTACATGTTCCGCAAGCGGCGCGGCGTGATCCGGCCCAGGCTCCACTGGGAGTGCGTGGAGGACGTCCCACCGATGGACGGCAGCGCGACCACCGGGCCGCCTCACGCCGACGATTGAGAGGGTCGTGGCCCCCGCTATACTGTTCCGCCGCGGTGCGGCTTCGTCCCCGGCCATGCTGTTCGCAGGAAGGTCCGACCGTCGATGCTCAAACGTATCCTCCGCAAACTGGGGCTCGGCGCCCTCCCCATCGATCGGAGCATGCCCCCGGTCATGTACCCGGACGACCGCTACCTCGTGTCCTATCCCCGGTCCGGCAACACCTGGCTGCGGTACCTGATCGCGAATCTGCTCGACCCGGATACGGACTGGACGGAGAGCAACCTCCAGCAGATCGTGCCGGACCTGCACGACTACACGTTCCTTCAAACCGACTACCCCCGTCCGCGGTACATCAAAAGCCACGAGCCATACAAGCCGCAGTACACGCACGTCCTCATGCTGTATCGCGACGGTCGCGACGTGGCGGTCTCGTATCATAACTACCTCCGAACCGTTCGCGGGCGATCGTTCACATTCGACCAGTTCCTCGACGCACTGGTCGCGGGCAATCTCCCCTACGGGTCGTGGCATGGGCACGTCGAATCGTGGCTTGGCCGCGAGCACAGCATCCCGTTCATGGCCGTCGCGTACGAGGACATGTGCGCCGACGCGATCACGAAGCTCACGGAAATCGCCCGGTTCCTGGAAATGAACGTCGACGCGGCCCGCATCGAGCGGGCGGTTGAGAAATGCACGTTCGGCTGGTATCGGGAAAACGTCAAAAAGCACAGCCCCCACGCGAAGTCGGGGTTCCAAGGCGGTGTCCGCGGTGGACCCGGCAAATGGCGGGAGGTGTTCTCCGATGAGCAGCTCGACCGCTTCTGGGCGACCGCCGGACCGACCATGGAGACGCTCGGGTACCCTCGCGACCCCGGCCCGGCGTGATCCGACCACCGCGGCGGCCCGTCGGCCGGCCCCGAGCGGCCGTGCCATTCCGGCTGGATTGATCCCGACGCCCTGGTGTGGACCGAGCCGCCCCACGCGGTGCCGGTCGGCCCGCCTCGGCACCGGTGACCGTTTCCACGACCGCCCCGACCAAGCGGCACTATCTGTACTGCCAACCCGGTCGAGCTTGCCGCATCTCGGCACCGATCGCCGCCCGAACGCGACCGAATTCCGCATCTCGATAAGGCCGAACGGTCCGGGCCGCCGACAGATAAGGGAACAGGGTGGCCGCCTGATCGCCCCGGCAGGCCGGTTCGCCGCGGTGGGCAGGACGCTCAGGGCCGGGGGCCGGTCCGCCCCCGTTGCTCACGGAGGAGCCGCGAATGGAACGGATTCTGCTCACCGGCGGGGCCGGTTACATCGGCACCATTCTCGCCCCGAAACTGCTCGAGCTCGGCTACCGCGTGACGATCCTGGACCGGTTCATGTTCGGGGCCCAACCGCTGCTCGGCTTCGCCCGGCACCCGAACCTCGACATCCGGCAAGGCGACATCCGGGACGCCGCCGACGTCGCACGCCACGTCAAGGAGCACGACTGGATTCTCCACCTGGCTGCCATCGTCGGCTATCCCGCCTGCGCGGCCGACCCCTTCCTGGCGACATCCACCAACGTCGACGGCACGCGGAACATCGTGCAGGCGATGGGCAAAGGGCAGCGTCTGATCCACGCGTCCACCGGCTCGACCTATGGCAAGGTCGAAGGCCTGGCTACCGAGGAGATGTCCATCGCCCCGCTGACCCTCTACGGAAAGACCAAACGGGACTCGGAGAGCATCATCCGCGACGCGGCGTTGGATTACGTGATCCTTCGATTCGCCACGGTGTTCGGTTCTTCGCCGCGGCTCCGGCTGGACCTGCTGGTCAACGACTTCGTCTACCAGGCCCTCAAGAACCGCCAGATCGTGCTGTTCGAAGGGCACTTTCGGCGTACGTTCCTGCACTGCGCGGACGCGGCCGCCGTGTACCCGTTCGCCCTGAACAACTTCGCTGACATGAAAGGAAACGTGTACAACGTCGGCGACCAATCGATGAACTACACGAAGAAGCAGATGGCCGAACGCATCGCCGAATACGTCGATTATTACCTGCACGAGGCGGATGTGGGAACGGATCCCGATCAGCGTGACTACGAAGTGGACTACTCGAAGCTGCATGGGCTGGGCTACCGGGCCGAAGTCACGCTTGACGCAGGCATCCAGGAATTGATCAAGGTGTTGTCGGTGCTGTCGCGAAACGACCCTTTCCGCAACGCGTAGCCGGGCCGGCCGGCAGGAGTGCCACTCATGACACAGGTCGTTCTCGTCACCGGCGGTCGCGGCTTCCTTGGTCGACGGCTGGCGGACGCGATCCGGCGCCGCGGATACGATGTTTCGACGCCCGGCCGACCGGAGTTCGATCTGGTGGACCGCGCATCCGTCGACCGCACCCTCAAGGAGGTCCGCCCGGACGTCGTGGTGCATTCCGCGGCCTACTACGGCGGGCTGGGCATCTGCGTGGCCGAGCCGGCGACCATCTTCCATCGGAACGTGCTCATGGGCGTCAATCTGCTGGACGCCGCCGCCCAGGCCGGCGTCAAGCGGTTCGTGTCGATCGGCTCCGCCTGCGCCTACGCCGGCGACGTGGCGGGCGACATGGGGGAAGACGACTTCTGGGCCGGTCCGCTCCACCCCTCGGTCGAGGCGTACGGATTCACGAAGAAAGTGCACCAGGTCGGCCTGCACGCCTACGCCCGCCAGTTCGGGATGACCGGGCAGATGCCGATCCTGACCAATCTGTACGGCGAGCACGACGTGTTCGGCGAGTACCGTTCCCACGTGTTCGCGGCCCTGGTCAAACGGTTCGCCGACGCCGTCCGGAGCGGTGCCCGCGAGGTCGTCTGCTGGGGCACCGGGGCCCCCGTTCGTGAATTCCTCTACGTGGGCGACGCCGCCGAGGCGGTGGCACGCTTGATCCAGACCTCGTACACTGAACCGCTCAACATCGGGACGGGGATCGGAACGAGTATCCGGGAACTGGCCCGGCGCGTCGCCCGGCACACGGGGTTCGAAGGCCGGATCGTGTGGGACGACAGCAAACCCGACGGCGTCGGTCGCAAGGTGCTCGACGTTTCCCGGATGCGCGCGGTGCTCGGGTGGGAGCCGCCAACGTCACTTGACGCGGGGCTCGAGCGCACCGTCCGGTGGTACCTCGCGAACAAAGCCGAGGCAGATGCCCGCCCCTAGTTGACGGAGCGAGGGCGGGCGCCCATCATGCATCCGCGAACAGCACGGCCCGGTTGACCGTGTGTCCAGGAGCACCACCGCATGATGAAGCTACTTGTGACGGGTTCGTCCGGGCTCATCGGCTCGGAAGTCTGCGAGCATTTCGCCGGCCTGGGCTGGGAGATCCACGGCCTGGATAACAATCAGCGAGCCGAGTTCTTCGGTCCCGAGGGCGACACCCGCTGGAACCAGAAGCGGCTCGAGACCACCCTCGATCACTTTCACCATCACGAGCTGGACCTGCGGGACCGACCGGGCGTCCTCCAGCTCGTCGAGACGCTCAAGCCGGACGCCATCGTGCACAGCGCGGCCCAGCCCAGTCACGACCGGGCGGCGGATATCCCGTTCGATGACTTCGACACCAACGCGGTCGGTACGCTGAACATGCTGGAGGCCGCACGCCGCTACACGCCGGAAGCGCCGTTCGTCCACTTCTCCACCAACAAGGTCTACGGTGACGCGCCGAACGAGATCGAGCTGCGCGAGCTGGACACGCGGTGGGACTACGCCGACCCCCGCTACGAGCACGGTATCGACGAGTCCATGCGGATCGACCAGTCCAAGCACTCGCTGTTCGGGGCGTCCAAAGTCGCCGCCGACATCATGGTTCAGGAGTACGGGCGGTACTTCCAAATGCCGACCTGCTGCCTGCGGGGCGGTTGCCTGACCGGCCCGGCCCACTCGGGGGTCGAACTGCATGGTTTCATCAACTACCTGGTCAAATGCAACGTCGCGGGCCGGCTCTACAAAATCTTCGGCTACAAGGGCAAGCAGGTCCGGGACAACATCCATTCGCGGGACGTCGCCCGGTTCGTGGAAGCGTTCATCGCCACCCCCCGCGTGGCGGAGGTCTACAACCTAGGCGGCGGCCGGAACAACACGTGCTCGATCCTCGAGGCGTTCGACGCCGTGAGCCAACTCACCGGTCGCCGCATGAAGTCGGAGTACCTGGACAAGGCTCGCGAAGGTGACCACATCTGCTACTATAGCGACCTGCGGAAGATGAGGGGGCATTACCCCGGGTGGGACATTACCGTCTCTCTGGCCGAGACGTTCGACCAGATCGTCAGGAGCTGGATGGAGCGATTGCCGGCCGACGTGGTCCGGTAGAGCGCCGATCCGTGCGGCGCGGCGCGGAAGATCCCCATGATCAAGATCGCCCACCTCGTGCATCCCGTGGTCGTGCCGGAGACGTCGGACCTCGTGGTCGCCCAGCCGATCACGTTCCGCACCATGCAGGTCGCCCGAGACTTCGCCGCCGACAGCGTCGCGGTGACGCTCTACGCGGCCCAGTACGCCGACGAGAGCCCGGGATTCCCGGCGGACTTCAAACGGGTGCCCGACCTGGACCGGTCGGTGGGCGACGCGCACACGTTCGAGGCCCCTCGCAAGCTCGCCATCCTGCGGGACTTGCTCGACCGCTTGCACGCAGCGGCCGACGACGCCGACTACCTGATCTACACGAACGTGGACATCGCCCTTCAGCCGTTCTTCTACACCGCGGTGAACCGAATGATCGAATCAGGGCATGATGCCCTGGTCATCAACCGCCGCTCGATCAGCGACGAGCGAACCGACCTCGACGACGTGCCCCTGATGTGCGCGGAGGTCGGGGACAAGCATCCTGGTTGGGATTGTTTCGTCTTCCGTCGCGACGCCTACCCCACGTACAACCTCGCCGACATCTGCATCGGCACCCGCTACATCGGACTGGCCATGGTGAGCAACATGCTGGGCTGGGCACACGATTGCCGGCTTGTCACCGACGCCCACCTCACCTTCCATGTCGGCAAGGTCAAGGAGTGGATGGCAAGTCGATTCCAGGAATACGAGCAGCACAATGAGCGCCAGTTCGAGAGCATCCTGCAGCGCTTGCTGGACTCGCCGGACGGCTGCCCCAACCGGACGGCCGTCGAACAGTTCCTCTACAACGTGGCCGCCACGACACGGGGCGCGCGGGTGCTGCATCGCCGGTTCGGCGTGGAGGCGCCGCCGCCCTCAACCCCGGGGTTCATCCAGAGAATCCTACGCGGCGCCGCCCGGCTCCGATCGACCAGAGCATGAAGGGAACACCGTCGAACCACAGGGGCAGGACGCGCCAACGCGGACCGTTGTCCGTCGTCGTGGCCAACAGTATACTCGCCCACACGTGTGCCGCCGTTCCGTAAGGACCCGGATGCCGCATGGTGAC
Organism: uncultured Phycisphaeraceae bacterium; assembly: GCA_964495075.1. Classification (GTDB taxonomy): domain Bacteria; phylum Planctomycetota; class Phycisphaerae; order UBA1845; family UBA1845; genus JAFGJQ01. The sequence continues at coordinate 25,575 of CAZBUJ010000001.1, read as the reverse complement.
CGAATCGACCGCTTCGCCGATCTTTCTGTTGGGGGTCCCCCGATCCGGCACGACCCTGCTGCGCATGATGATGGATTCCCACCCGGACATCATGTGCGGACCGGAAGCCCCGTGGATCACCGGCCGCCGCATGGCGGAACCCGTGCCCAATTTCGGGTCGCTCATCACGTTCCTGACCACCAGCGAGTGGGGGCCCGTACAGGCCATGCCCGGCGTCAGCGAGGACGCGATCTGCAAACTCGCCGCCGCCCTGATCGATCAGGTCATGTCGAAGGCCGCCCGACACCGCGGCAAGAGCCGGTGGGCGGAGAAGACGCCGGAGAATATCATCTCCCTGCCGCTGCTGTACCGCCTGTTCCCGCAAGCCAGGTTCGTCCACATTTACCGGGACGGTCGCGACGTCGCGCTATCGACGGTCGGCTGCCATTGGAAGATGCTCCATACTCCGGCCGGCCACGTCGAGAACACCTACGAAAACAGCATCAAGCGATGGGTCGACTGGATCCGGGAACTGCAAGCGGACGCGGCCCGGCTCACGGCGACGGTGTACGCACTGCGATACGAAGACCTGGTCGAATCGCCCGAACCACAGATGCGGCGTCTTCTCGAGTTCATCGGCGTGCCGTGGCACGACGATGTGCTCAAGCCGTATGAACAGACGCACGACCTGACCCCGCCGTCACGGTTCCAGGTGGTGGGTGAAGTCTCCTTCTACGAGCGCAAGTCGATCGATCCCGGTTCCCTCTATCGGTGGAAGCGGGAGCTCGGTTTCTGGCAGCGCCGGAAAACACGGGCCATCGCGGATCAACTCCTGCTCGAACTCGGATATGAGCCCACGTCAGCACGAACCAAAGGCGGGTAAACGGGGGCCCGGGCGACGTGATATCCGTTGTCATCTGCACATACAACCGTGCTCGCCGTGTGCGGCAGACCCTCAATACGTTTCTCGCCCAGCCTGGACGCACGGCAGTCGACCACGAATTGATCGTCGTAGACAACAACTCCACCGACGATTCCCGCGCCACCGTGCAGAGCTTCCGGGATTCCCTGGGGGCTCGATATGTGTTCGAGCCTCGCCAGGGGATCGCCTGCGCGCGCAACTGCGGCATGGCAGCGGCCCGCGGCGAGATCGTGGCCTATCTGGATGATGACGTCGTCGTGGACGAGCACTGGCTCACGAGCCTGCGCCGCTGCCTCGATGAAACCGGTGCCGACGTGGTCGGCGGCCGCACGTATCTGATCTACCAGCGGCCGCCCCCGCCCTGGCTGGGCAGGGAGTTCCGGACGGTCCTGGCCGAGATGGAGTTCGGCGACCAGCGCAAGGTGATTCCGGACGGTCGCGGCATCTTCAGCCTCAACCTCGCCCTGCGGAAAAGCGCCCTGCCGTCGGACCGGCCGTTCGACGAACGACTCGGCCGGCGCGGCGCCCGGCGCCTGGGCGGCGAAGAAACAAAACTGATTCGGGCCATGGCCAAGGAAGGCCGAAAGGTCGTCTACGAACCGACCATGGTGGTGGGACACCTGGTGGAAACCCATCGCCTGACGTGGCCGTACTTCCAGCGGATGGCCGTCGCGGACGGCCTGCAGCGGGTCGTGGACGAGCCCGCGCGGCCCTTCTGGCCACAACTCGCCATGGTCCTCGAGCGAGCGACCCGGTGCGCTGATATGATGCTCCGGCTCGTCAAAGCCACGCTCAACGACGCGCCCGGCCACCAACGGCGGTGGGAGATGAGCCTGTTCATCCAGGCCAGAACCATGTTGATCGAGCGGGCCCGACGCCTGGTCATGCGCGGGTGACAACGGCCCGGACGGTGACCTGACCCCGACACAGGCAACACGCGGCATGAGAATCGCTTTCCTGGTGCCAACCTTTCCAAGCCTCTCCGAGACGTTCATCCTCAACCAGATCACCGGGCTGATCGACCGAGGCCACCACGTCGACATCTACCCTACCCGCGTCGGCCCGGACCGCGAGATGCACCCTGACGCACAGATCTATCGACTCGCCGAACGGGTGTTCCCGCCGCCGCCCGCGGTCGCCACCGCCCTGCGGCGATATGCCCACCTGCTGAGCCTGATCGGCACGCGGGGCCTCGGAAACCCCACCGCGTGCCTTCGCGCTCTGCGCCCGGCCCGGTACGGGCTGCCAGCGAAATCCCTGGCCCCCCTGTTCGGCGCCGTGCCGTTCCTGCCGCGGCGAACCTACGATGTCATCCACTGTCACTTCGGGCCCCACGGGCTGCGCGGCGTGTTTCTACGACGCATCGGCGTGTTGCGCGGTCGGATTCTGACGACGTTCCACGGCTACGACGTGCATCGCTATCCGCGCCAACACGGCCACGACGTATACCAACCCCTCTTCCAACACGCCGAGCGATTCACCGTCAATTCGACCTACACCGGATTGAAGGTCCAGGCCCTCGGCTGCCCGCCCCACCGGCTGATCCGACTGCCCGTCGGCCTGCAGCCCGCCCGGTTCCAGCCCCAAGAAGGACCGGCGCCGGCCGGCCACCCCGTGCGCATCCTCACCGTCGGCCGGCTGGTCGAGAAGAAGGGCATCGAGTACTCCCTCAGGGCGTTCGCCAAGGTCGCGGGGCAACGGCCGGACATTCAATACGACATCGCCGGCGACGGCGAACTTCGAAAGTCCTTGCAGGACCTCGCCCGGTCGCTGGGCGTGGCCGACCGCGTGGTGTTCCACGGCGGCATGACCGAGGACCGCGTACGCGATCTGTACGCCCAATGCCAACTCTTCATGCTCACCAGCGTCACCGCCGCGGACGGTGACCAGGAGGGGCAAGGCCTGGTCCTGCAGGAAGCACAGGCCATGCGCATGCCCGTGCTCACCACGCATCACAACGGGATCCCGGACGGCGTGCTCGAGGGCGAATCGGCCTTCCTCGTGCCGGAACGGGACGTCGAGGCAACGGCCGAGCGCCTGGAGTTCCTGCTCGATCACCCGGACTCGTGGGCACCCATGGGCGACGCCGGCCGGCGGTTCGTCCTCGAGCACTTCGACATCGACAAGCTGAACGATCAGCTCGTCGAAGTCTATTTAGAGATGATCGAAAGCACGCCCGCCGAGGACACGCGCTGACGGCGCCTTACACGGGATGCGGCGTCCGGTACTCCTCGTACCTGCCACCAACCAGACCCGCCAGCAGTCCCGCCCCGTACGCCGCCGACCGCTTGCCCCGCAACCGACCGGCTCGACCCCGCACGAAACCCGCCACGTACTGCCCCACCCCGATCACCAGCCACGCGACCCCCTTGGCGGCCAGTAGCCCACGCATACGAACCGTCGGCGTGATGTCCATGTCCACCAGCGCCGTGGTTGTGCCCACGCGATACGCGCGGCGAACCAGCCACGCCGGCGTGGCCCGGCTCGGCGGGATCCACTCGTGCACCACCGCATCGTCGGCCCAGACGATCCGATAGCCGCGTCGGGCCGCCCGGCGGAAGAAGTGGCGATCACTCCCACCCGTCAAGGCAAACCGCTCGTCGAACGCAAGCCCCGCCTCGCGAAACAAGGACCGACGAAGCAGGACGTTGTTGGTGAAGGCATGCGGCCGGACCGCCCCCGTCGCGTACCGCCGGCGGAGGAAGAAACGCCCCTCGCTCAGCCATGGCTCGACCGGCTCAGGAAAGTGCGGCAGCACGGGACCGGTCACGACGTCCGCGCCGTGCTCGCGCTGCCCCCGCGTCAGCGCATCCAGCCAACCGGGGTCCGGCACTTCATCGTCGTCCAGAAACGCGATCCAATCCGCCCCGTCCGACGCCGCCGCCACCGCCGTGTTACGGGCGAACGAGATGCCCTGCGCCTTCTCCACACGGTACGTGCACATCCACGGAAGACTCTTCGTCGCCTCATCGAAGGCAGCGCGTGCGGACCCCTCGCCATCGTTGTCGACGACCACCACCTCCAGCGCGAAGGCATCCGCGGACAACCGCTGATCCCCCAGGGCCGCGAGCAGGCGCCGCAGACCGTCTGGACGCTTGAAGGTCGCGATGCACAGCGCGATCCGCATCACGCGAGTCCTCAACAACCGGTTGCACGCCCGTCCGCGACCACCCCGTCGCCGTCAATTGCCATGCACCGAGTGGTACGCTTCATACCGTCCCCCGACCAGTCCGGCCATGAGCCCCGCCGCGTTCCCGATGTTGTAGAGCGAGCGCGCGACCGCGGCACGTCCCCACACCGGGGCCAGCAGCATGAGCACCGCGCCCCGGGCCAGGCGTCCCACCGCCCGCCCCACGGTGCGCAGCCGGGTCGACGCGGACCGATTGAGTTCATACTCCCGCACCGCCCAAGAGTTCCCAAGCCGGTACGCGTGCCGCGTAATCCACGACAGACACAGCCGACTGGCCGGCACCACTTCGTGCGCGATCGCCTCGTCAGCCCAGACGATCCGGTAGCCCGCCCGGTGAATGCGTTGGAAGCAGTGCGAGTCCTCGCCGCCGGTCAGGGCGAACCGCGGATCGAACGGCCCGTCGACCGCCCGCAGCGCCGCCCGACGCACCAGCACGTTTCCCGTCCGGGCCACGCTCAGCACCGTGCCCGTCGGAAGACGCGGCATCTCGAACAGGCGGCTCCTGACCACCCAGGGCGGCTCGTCGCCTTCGAACCGCCGCAACACCGGGCCCGTCACCACGTCCGCCTCGCATTCCCTCTGCACGCGCAGCAGTTCGTCCAGCCAGTTCGGCTCGGGCATCTCGTCATCATCGATGAAGGCGACGAAGTCGACCGCGTCGCCCGCACACGCGACGGCCCGGTTCCGGGCAAACGAAATCCCGCGCTGCGGCTCCACGTGCCACTCCAGAGCCCAGCGGTACGCCGGTCGTGCGGCGTCACAAACGTCCTTCGCCGGCCCGTCCTCTTCGTTCTCAATCACGATCACACGAACGTCCGCCGCCGCGCCGCAGAAGACCAGCTTGTTCAGGCCGTTCAGCAGCCGCGCCAGACCTTTGGGGCGCTGGCGTGTGGCCACGCAGATGGCCACGCGCGGCGGGGACGGGGGTTGTAAATGCGAGTCATCGCCCATGGGTGCGCTTGTACTCATTGTAGGGCAGGCCGGTGAGCCCCACCAGCATCCCGGCCGCGTAGTAGAAATGCCCGAGCGTCGCAACGATCGCCGCCTTCCCGCGGGTCACGGCCGGCAGCATGAGCAGCAGCCCTTTGCCCAGACGATAAACGGCGTTTTTGAAAAGCCGAAGGCTGGTTGGCCACGACGGTTCCAGGTCGCGGAGGATCAGGCTCTTGGCATACGCATTCCGAAACACTCGCTGCAGGATCCACCGTGCCGTCACGCGGGAGGCCGGCACCCGTTCGTGTACGATCGCCTCGTCGGCCCAGACGAACCTGTGCCCGGCCTTGTGGAGCCGTGCGGCCAGGTGAGCGTCGCTGCCGCCCGTCAGGCGGAGCCGTTCGTCAAACACCGGGTCCAGACCGCGCAGGATGTCGGCCCGGAACAGGACGTTGCCGGTATAGGCGTAATCGACCGCCGCGCCCGTCGCGCGTCGGCGGGGGGCCAGGAACCGGCCCGCTTCGACCCATGGCGGTACCGGTTCGTCGAATCGCGGGATCACCGGTCCGGCCACCACGTCGGCGTCGTACTCGCGTTGGACTCGGAGCAGCGTGGCCAGCCAGTTCGCGTCCGGCACCTCGTCGTCATCGATGAACACAATGAAGTCGGCCGAATCCCCGGCACACGCCACCGCCCGGTTCCGGGCCTGCGGAATCCCCCGCCGCGGCTCGGGATAACACGCAAGTTCCCACGGGAATGACGGGCGGATCGCATCGCACACCGCACTTGCACTGCCGTGTTCGTCGTTGTCGACGATGATGCATCGAACGTTCGGACCGTGTTCGGGCGTCACCTGGTCGGCCATGGCCAGCAGCATGCGCGCGAGCCCTTCGCTTCGTCGGTATGTGATCGCGCACACCACAACGTTCATTGGCATACCTCTGACCCGGCGCCGGCCGTCTGCCCCAACGCCGAATGGCGGTCGCCCGCGATTCCCGACGGCCGATACATCTACCGGGCCTACTTCCTACAAACACAGATCTCATGATCACGACGCAGACCGTAACGGCTCACGAGGGCGTCGTCCAAGTCTCGCACGTAGCCGTCGTACGAGGCGTCAAACCCCGCTTCGACAAGCCGGTTGCGGTAATCCGTCCCGTAGAGTCGAACATGGTCATGCTGCCCGAAGGCTTTCCTTCGCGCCTCCGGCGTCGTGACGGACGGGTCCTCGTAAGTCTTGTCGCGGCGTTGGTCGAGCGGCACCTGGCAAATGGCCCAACCGCCCGGCGCAAGCACGCGATACAACTCAGTCATGGCCTTCCGGTCGTCCGGCACGTGTTCCAGTACATGGTTACAGATAATGACGTCGAATTCCGCGTCTCGGAACGGCAGATCCTGCACGTCGAGCCGCTGATCGCCCTTGGCCGGATCGATATCACCGCATACGTACGCCAGGTTGGGCTGAATCTGAAAAGCGCGTCGAAACACGTCCTCCGGTGCGATGTGCAACACACGCAACCGGGCTTCGAAGAGATCGGTCCGGTCACGCAAGTAGATCCATATCAGCCGGTGTCGCTCGAGGGACAGGCAGCCCGGGCACCGTGCCGTGGGCCGCGGCGGCGATCCGTGCGGCAAGAACCGCCGAAACCGCCCGCCACAGCATGGGCATTCCACCCGATCCCCCGCATACCACCACGCGTACACGGTCGTCAGCATGCGGATGTACGCTCTCTCCAGCGCGAAATGGTACTTCCGCGGAATCGTGGCCAACACCAGTGTTCGCAGTCGACGAGTCATTTCCGCGAGCAGCTCCTGGCGCGGTCACCAGCTTACAAGGCGATCTCAGCGGCGGCAAGTTTCGCGCCGGTGAGCGTGGCGCCATCCCAGACGTTGACCGAAGGGTCGACGAGTTGTACCTTCCGTCTTGAGTATGGGCACTTCAACACCACAGGTCTCGATTGTCGTCCCCACGTGCAATCGGCGAGACACGCTCGCCCGCTGCCTCGAAGCGTTACGAAACCAGACACACCGCACCTTTGAAGTGATTGTCGTTGACGACGGGTCGTCCGATGATACGCCGCAGTTCCTCGAGGCGTTCTGCGCGAATCACGTCGACCCGTGCTTCCGCTGGTACCGAAATGAGCCCCAAACCGGCGCCAATCCAAGCCGCAATCGTGGCATGCACGCCGCGCTGGGGGAATACGTAGCGTTCCTGGACGATGACGCCATCGCCGCGCCGGACTGGCTCGAGAAGCTCTTGGCGGGATTCGCGTCTCACCGCGTGGCCGCCGTGACTGGGCGGGTGGACAGCGCCACGCCCACGAATCTCTATGAACTGACCATGAAAGGCACGCAGCGCGTGGCCGGCCGAGTTCAGGCCACGCGACTCGTCGGCTGCAACATGTGCATACGGCGTGACTTCCTGCTCGCCGCCGGATTCGATGAGGACCGGGCGAAGGCCAGTCGGGACACCACGGTTTCCGCCCGCGGCGATGAGGACGGGTTGTTCCTGCGCATGCGCGCGGCCGGGTATGAAGCACGCGTGGTGCATGACGCCGTGGTCGTCCACGACCACCGTTACTCCCGACGCACCTTCTTCCGCCAGGCGTTCCGCGGCGGGGTCGCATCGGCTCGGCTGGGGTACAAGTACTTCCTGCCGCCGCGAGTGGAACTGACACCACTGTTGCTCGCGTACCTGGCGCTGCCGCTGGTGCTCGTCAGCGAGACCGCCGCGCTGGTTCCGGCCACCTTCGCCGCCGTCTTCCTGGCCGCCATCCTGTACAACGATTTGTCCCGCAAGCGGAAGTCCGTGCTGGAAGTCGTGATCACCCTCCCCCTGCTCCTCGCGTGGTACCACGTGCGGATGGTCGGCTACTGGACCGAATTCATGCGGCTGCGGCTGCGGTCCAACTCGATCGAACGGGTCCGGCTGCCCCGGAAGCCCCAGCGTTGAACCCGCCGGCGGCGTCAGGGCGTCGCCCGCGGCGGGGCCACGCGAGCCACGAACCAATACTTGTTCTCGAATTCGACTGAAAGCGGCTTCGGCGGACGTTTCCACCGGGGCTGAAGAACATACTCCGCGCCCCAACTCTGCCAGGCAGCCGTCTTCGCCTGCCACAGTTGATACTGGGCCTGCGTCAGTTCCTGCCAGCGGCGATTCGCCTCCTCGGCGGGAGGCGGGTCGCTCGCGAGATGCCGCCACGCCGCGACCAACTGCCGGTCCTTCAGGTCGAATAGCTTCGTCTGCTCCTCCCGATCGCGCCACGCCGTGGCCTCGCGGTACCGGTGACTGAGCGTCGTGCCTTCCTTCCACGAATGGCAGACGGGCCGGCCCGGCGTATGCCGGACCCAGAAGAGATTCCTGGGCACGATGAAGCCCGTGTCCACTGGCGTGCTCTGGTCCACGAACGCCAGCGCTTCCAGCAAAGCCGCATCACGTTCCGCGTCGGCATCGTCCTCGCCGATCACCAGACGCCCCGCACCCTCCCCGAGCTGCACGGCAAACGCCAGGCACGCGGTCGGCACGGCCAACAGCGGCACGAGCCATCCCATCAGCCGCTGTCGCGGCGTCGCCCCGTCGCCCACCCGGGCAACCGCACCGGAACCCGCCGCGCCGATCAACACGAGCCAGAACGGCCAGAACCGGATGCCGCGTGACAGGTCGTACCACGTCGGGCGCACCCCGGCCGCGTCGGCCCGCACGCTGTCCGCAAGCGACAGACCCAACGTCGGGACCAGGAACACGACCAGCACGATCGACAGCAGCAACAGCCCGCGACGCGTCGGACTCGCGCGAACGCCGACAATCACACCGGTCACCGCCCAGATCAGCCCCCATAACGCCATCCAACGATGGTCGAAGCGGGGCATCCGGCCGGGGTTCTTACCCACGATATCACGCCACACATCGGCGAACCCACTGCGGAGATCCATCAGGCCCGGCGAGTACCGGGCCTCGCGGATGGCCTCCAACTCCTGCCGCTTCGCCTCCGCCGACGCTTCCGCCGCGTCGCCCGCCGTCGCGGCCGCCACCGGCTTCGCGCGCGGCTTCAGCCGGGGCAACAACTGGGCCTTCAGCGACGGGGCAGCCACCACGACGGCCACCAGCGCGGCGATCGCCCCCCACTTCAAGCGAACCTTGACCGGATTCCGATCCCCCGTCCCCAGCACCAAGCCGCACCAGATCGCGAAACCCCATGGCGGTGCGCTCAACGGATGCACGTACGTCAGCAACGCAGCAAACGCCGCCAAGCCAGGCCAGTACCGCACCCGGTACCGCGCCTCCCACATCGCCAGCAACAGCCACGGGAGAAACGCCGTATACTGCGTGCGCGGCATCATCCCCCACGTCTCGCACATGCTCCACTTCTCGCCCAGTTGGAACCAGATGCGGGCAAACGCCAGGACAAACGTCAGGCCCACGGCCAGCGCACGGCCCCCGGTGACCCGCCACAACAGCAGGTACATGCCGACGACGAACAACAGCCCCGTCGGCAGCACGAGCAGCCATACACCGGCGGGCGCCCCGCCGGCCACGGCGGCCAGGCACTGGATCATCCAGACGTAGCCGGGGATGTAATGGGCGAAGCGGCTCGTGTCGCAAAGGTAATGGTCGGCGGCGTACCGGGCGGGGTCCGCTTTGCCGGCCGCCACCGCGCAGATGTTGTGCATGTCGCTGTTCAGGTCGAGCGGCGTGGCCGGGGCCTGGAGCAGCCACACGACAACCGTGGCGAGCAGGAGCATCCCGATCGGCGCGCCGTGCGTGCGCACGATCGGTCGCCACCCGCCCCGCCGTTCGGGCTCGATCGCGGCCGGCGCCGGCGCCGATTCCGGCCGTGGCTTGCGCCGTTTGCGCTTTCCCATGCCACTCCTCCCGCCGTGCCGCTTCCCCGGCACGAGGCTCGAGTATACAGAAGCCCGTCAGGCAGGGACAGCGAGCGGGGGCGGGTACCGCGGCCGTGCGAATCGCATTGTCAGCGCGTGACGTCGGTCGCGTGCAATCGCAACAACGGTCTGGAAATCCGGCGGGGCCTGCCGTACCATCCGCGTGATTTCAATCGCTGTCGCCGGCGATTTCGCTCGACAGGATCACAAGCGGGATCACGATGACCGGCGGATGCCGCGAGCGCGGGCGGCAGCCGCGACCAGCGCAAGAGAAGACTATGGCAGGATTCCACGGGTTCAAAATCGCCGTCGTCGTTCCGGCCTACCGGGTGGAAAAGCAGATCAAGTCGGTCATCCGCGGGATTCCGGCTTTCGTGGAATCCATCATCGTCGTGGATGACGCGAGCCCCGACGGCACGGCGGAAGCGGTGAAAAGCGTGGACGACGAGCGGGTACTGCTCCTGCGGCACGCCCAAAACCAGGGGGTGGGCGGCTCGATGAAGACCGGGTTCGCCGAAGCACTCCGCCAGAAGGTCGACATCATCGTGAAGATGGACGGCGACGACCAGATGGATCCCAGGCACCTGCCGCGTCTGCTGGCCCCGCTCGTGACCGGTAAGGCCGACATGACCAAAGGCAACCGCTACCACGACCTGCACGGTCTGCGCAAAATGCCCATCATGCGCATCATCGGCAACGCCGCCCTCACGTTCATGGTGAAGCTCTCCTCCGGGTACTGGGACATGTTCGACCCGACGAACGGGTACCTGGCCATCCGGACCGAAGTCCTCGAACGCCTGCGCCTGGGCGGGCTGTCCCGCCGCTACTTCTTCGAGAGCGGTTTCCTGATCAACCTCGGCATCGCCGGCGCCGTCGTGCAGGACGTGCCCATCACCGCCCGCTACGGGCGGGAGGAATCCTCGCTCAACGTCTTGAGGGCGTTGATCGGCTTCCCGCCACGACTGGTCTGGGGGCTGATCCGTCGGCTCGTGTGGCGCTACATCGTCTTCGACTTCACCGCGGTCTCCGTGTTCCTGCTCGTCGGCGTCCCGACGTTCTGTTGGGGCGTCTGGCGGGGATTCCGCGCCTGGGGTCAGATGATGAAGACGGACCAACCCACGTCGGCCGGTACGGTCATGATCGCCGCCATGCCGATCATCCTCGGATTCCAGCTCATCCTGCAAGCCATCGTGATCGACGTGGGAAACGTCCCCAAGGTGCCGCTCTCCCTGACCAGGGAATCGTTGCCGCCCGACATACCGCCGGAGGGAGACGAGGCCGGTGACTAGGTCCGTCTGTTTGGTCATCCCCGCCCGCAACGCCGCCAAGTCACTCCCCCGCTGTTTAGCCGCCGCCCGCCGCATCCTCGACCAGGGGCTTCTGCACCGCATCATCGTCGTCGACGACGGATCGACCGACGACACGGGCTCCGTGGCGGAGCAGCACGGCGCGTCCTGCCTCCGCAGTCCGCCGCGTGGACGTTCCGCCGCCCGCAATCTGGGCTGGCGGGAAGCGGCCGAGGAGATCATCTGGTTCATGGACGCCGACTGCGTACCGCGCGACGACACCCTGTCCGCCCTCCTGCCGCCGTTCGACGATCCCACCGTCGCCGGCGTCGGCGGGAGCTTCACCATGCCGGATTCCGGTCCGCTGTTGGCCCGTCTGATTCACCAGGAGATCATCCAGCGACACCTGGCCATGCCGGAGCGAACGAACTTCGTCGCCACCGGCAACGCCGCCTACCGCCGCGACGTCCTCGAGCAGGTCGGCGGCTTCGACGAAGGGTTCCTCCGGGCCCAGGACGCCGAACTGTCCTACCGGGTCCGGGCCGCCGGCTACGCGCTCGCCTTCGCCCGCGCCTCCACCGTGGAGCATGCCCATGACACCCGCCTCCGACCCTATCTGCGCGCCCAGGCCCAGCAGGGATACTGGCGGTTCTGGCTGCATCTGCGACACGCCGCGCCGGCGACCGGCGACGCGTACAGTTCCATCCTCGACAACGGCCAACCGCCGCTCGCGATGCTGGGGTTGGCCTCGCTGCCGCTGCTCGCAATCCCGCACGGTTGGCTCGCGCCGATCGGCCTGGGCACCGTGCTGTGCGTCGCGACCATCCCCATGACCGCCCGGATCGTCGCCCGGACCAGGCGGCTCCGGTACCTCGCCTACGCCCCGATGACGCTCGTCCGCGCATTCGCGCGCGGCCTCGGTCTGACGTGGGCCCTCTGCCGTTACATCCCCGCCCGCCTGCGAGGTCGTGGAAAGCTGCCACCCCAAATGCCCTCGACTTGACCCGCGCGCGCCGGACTCATAAGGTGACCCGTCGTACGTGATCCCGAAGGACGACATGCCGCATGACCGCCCGACGCAATCGGCGCCGGCGGTCAGGGGCAAGACCGCAGAGACGAATGGCCCGCCGACCTGACACCAACCGCGAACCCGCTGGCCGGGAAGCGCCGCCCCGCGCCTGGCGACGCGGCACCTGGATGGCCTTCGGGGCGGTGGTCGTCCTCAGCGTCACCTGGATCGTGCTGGCGCAGACCGTGCTGTTCGTCGGGCCGTCGGAGTGGGACGACAACGCTTACTGTGACGTGGCCGCGGTTCCTCAAAAGGCGCCTGACATCGCCGCACGCTATTTCCATATCTGGACGGTGCGGCTCTTCGTGCTGGTCATGAATAACCGCCAGGCGGCGTGCGGCCTCTACCCCACACTGCTCACCGTGGGGCTCATCTGGCTCGGCTTCTTCGCGGGGCGGCGCATCGGCGGACCCTGGTGCGGCCTGCTGGCTGCGTTCCTCATGCCGTTTTACCCGTCGCTGTTGAAGTACATCACCGTCCCGTACACCGACACGCCCATGGCCCTCTGGGGCGGGTTCGGGATTCTGTGCGCCCTCGCTGCGACCACCGCCCGCTCGCCACGCAGACGCACGCTCGCGCTGCTGGCCAGCGGCGCGTTTTTCGTGTGGTCGACCCAGTGCAAGGAAACCGGCATCGCAGCGCTGCCCGCCATCCTGATGGCCGTCTGGGGCGCACCGCGGCCCCGGCGCGGGTTGGCGACGTGGATCGGCGGCGCGGCCGCAGGCTGGCTCGCCTTCTCGACGCTGGATCTGATCTTCCTCGGTGACTTCTTCTGGCATTGGCACCTCGGTACCTACCTCCCCAACGCCCTCGCCACGGCGGGTCCCGGCGGCGGCACTGGCACGGTCCTCGCCGCGAACCGGATGAACCAGCACTACCTCTACATGCTGCTCATGACCCACCGAAAGCTCTACTACGGCGACTTCCTCGTCTTCACGCTGCTGGGTGCGGCCGGGGCCGTCGCCGGCTGGCGGAAGTCACTCGACGTGCGGTGCATTGCCGTGTGGTTCTTCTCGGTGATGGCGATCTCGTCCGCGCTTTCGTGTCACTTCCACGGTGTGCAGGCGATCGACCGATACTGCGTGGCCATGGGCGTCCCCCTCGTCATCCTCGCCAGCGGCTGGTCGGTCCGACTATGGCGCCATCCAACCACGCCGGTGGAGGGCGACAGTCGAGCGCGAACGTACGTGCTCGCGGCGATCGTTCTCCTCATGTACGGCGGCGCGGCGGCCGGACTCATCATCGAAGCGGCCGGCGAGGCCACGGCGTCCACCGTCCGACTTGACTTCTTCCTGCTGCCCCCGACCCTGCTGGTCCTGTTTCTCGTCCCCTGGCTGGCGCCGGGACGCGTGATGTGCCGGGCGGCGATCGTGCTGTTGCTGCTGGCCAGCTGCGCGTACAACGTGCGGACGGCCATCCTGTACCGGGACAACAAGCGAAATCAGTTGGAGCCGTGGGTTACGTTGGTGGAGCAACTCGACAAGGCGAAGGCCAACCTGGTCCGGTGGGACCTCCCCGACAAACCTTTCACGCGCTTGCGCATCGAGCGCCGCGTGCGCACGCTGTCCACGCGACCGGCCGACGAGATCCAGGTTCGTGACGTCACCAGCCCCGCCGAGATTCGCGAAGGCGAGTGGATGATCTGCTCAAACGACCTCGAGAATCTGAAGATGATCATGCGGGCCGGATGGCAGCCGATTTGGGTCGACGCCGCCCGTGGAATGGCACTGGGTGGTACGCAGGGAGGTGTGACCTGGATCGTCTGCGTCAGACGGGGTCCAACGGGCGGCGGGCCGTGATCACCGCGCCGACATCGCCAGTTTCCGCTCTTTCTCGATCAACAGTTCCAGCAGTTCGCCGCGCGTTTCCGCGTGCATGACGTCGTCGATCGTCTGCTCATCGAGCAATCGAACCAGCCGGGCCAGCACCCGCAAATGGTGCCGGTCGTCGTGACAGCAGATCAGGAAGAACAGATGCGTCAGCTTGCCGTCCGCGGAACCGAATCCGATGCCGCGGGTCGGACGCGCCACGCAGATCAGCGGCTCGGCTGAGGCGTAGGGCATCGGCTGACGCGGGTGCGGCAACGCCACCCCGTTCGGCATCGCCGTCGAGCAAAGGCCCTCGCGCGCGTGAAGCGCGTCCAGGAGTCCCTTGGGGTCATACAGCAGCCCGGTCTGCTCGGCCAGGTTCACCAATTCGCGAAGCACCGACGCCTTGGTGTTCGCCGCAAACACGACGTCGACCCCTTCCACACCGATCAGGTCCGTCACCACCATGTCCCCGCCGTCCGCGTGACGAACGCCCATCGCCTGCTCGATCCCGATCAGACGCTGGTGGTCGAGGGCCGGCATCTCCTGTTGAAGCCATTCGGTGACCCGGGCCCGGTTGAATCGCCACTCACCGCCGACCTTCTGGGCCGGCAGCTTGCCACGGTCGGCCAGCCGACGCACATCCCGCGCGTCCATGCCGACGTGTTTCGCGAACGCCTCAAGTGTCATGTTGCGGTACGGCATACTCGCTATCCAGGTCCCACTCCCCTCTCCCCTCCGGCCAGGCCTCGCCGAGCCGCCCAATTCTAACCCGGTGACCACGAGCGCGGCCACTCGTCTCGACAATTGCCGCCGCCCCGGTCCCCTGGCCGTCGCCCGCCGGGCTACTCGCGCAACCCCCTGCCATTGAATCGATAACGACCGACTCCCTGACTCGCCTCGGCTGGAGTGCCCGCGAGGATCGTGCTACGATGACCCCGATGTTCGGCTTCGAAATCACCGCGACGGACCCTGGCAGCGACGCCCGTCTGGGCCGTCTTCACACGCCGCACGGTTCCGTCGACACGCCGGCGTTCATGCCCGTCGGCACGGCCGGTTCGGTCAAAGGCGTCACCCCCGATCAGGTCCGGGCGACCGGCGCCCAGATCATCCTGGCGAACACCTACCATATGCACTTGCGGCCGGGCGAGCAAATCGTGGCCGGTTTCGGCGGCGTGGCCGCGTTCGGGGGCTGGGGCGGGCCCGTGCTGACCGACAGCGGCGGCTACCAGGTGTTCTCGCTCGCCACCATCAACCGCATTGACGATGACGGGGTGAGTTTCCAGTCCCATATCGACGGGGCACACCTGCGACTTGACCCCGTGTCCGCCACCGCCATCCAGAACAAGCTCGGGGCCGACATTATCATGGCCTTCGACCAGTGCCCGCCGATCCCCTGCCCCCGGTCTGAAGTGACCGCCGCCGTCGACCGCACGATACGCTGGGCCCGCCTCTGCCGTGACGCCCATGCCCGGGACGATCAGTGGCTCTTTGGCATCATCCAGGGCGGTTTGCACCTCGATCTTCGACGGCAGTGCGCCGCGGCGCTGGTCGACATGGGCTTCGACGGGTTTGCCATCGGCGGTCTGTCCGTGGGCGAATCCCGCGACGAAATGATCGAGATGCTCCGCAGCGTCACCCCCCTCCTGCCGCACAAGCAGCCCCGATACCTGATGGGGGTCGGTACGCCCCGCGACATCTACCACAGCGTGCGGGCGGGAGTCGATATGTTCGACTGCGTCCTCCCCACGCGGAACGGACGTAACGCGTACGCTTTCACGGCCACGGGCTCGCTCCGGCTCCGCAACCGGCAGTACGCCGCCGCCGACCGCCCTCTCGAGCCCGGCTGCGACTGCTACAGTTGCCGGAGCTTTCCGCTCGCCTACATCCGCCACCTGTTCGTGACCGGGGAGATGCTGGGGCCGATTCTGACCTCAATTCACAACCTCCGATTCTACCAACGGTTCATGACGCGAATTCGGGCGTTGATTCCCACCGGCGAGTTGGACACAATTGCCCGCGAATACCCCGTGGTCACAGACGGTGACGATGATTCAGCGAAAGGTGACTGAATGGTTCATTTGTTGGCATCCTGGCTCGCCCGGCACATCCTGGCCGCCCCGCCCCCGCAAGGGGGGGCACCGCAAGGGGGAGCCCCGCAAAGCGCATTCCCGCTCCCGTTCCTCGGCATCATGATCGCGATGATCGTCTTCATGATCGTCATGCAACGCAACTCCCGCAAGAACGAAGCCAAGCGGCGAAAGGGGTTGCTCGATTCCTTGAGCAAGAACGACCGCGTCCTGACTCACGGCGGGATCATCGGCACGATCGTGAACGTGAAGGAGAACGAAATCGTTCTCAAAGTGGACGAGTCCACCAACACCAAGATGACGTTCATCAAGGATGCCGTGCGGCAGATCATCAAGGACCCGTCCGATCTGCCCACCGAGCAAGCCCCGCCCACTAGGTGACCGGACCGGACGGGGGCACATCCCGCACCCCCGCCAGGCGGGCGAGGAACACCGGATGGGCCGTGCGGCTCGCCGCCACGAACGGCACATCCTGCCCCGCGTACGCGTGCGCCCCGAAGGGGACAATCGGACGGCCCGCCCAATCCGTGCACACGCCGCCGGCCTCGTCCACCAACAGCCAGCCGGCCGCCATGTCCCACAGCTTGCACTCGGACGCCACCGCACCCACGAACGCACCCGCCGCCGCCAACGCCATGTGCAGTGCCGTGGAACCGAGGTTACGCAGGGCCGCCGCCCCCGCCAGAGCGTCGACGATCCGGCTGTCGTTGCCGTGAATCGTCGACTGGACGGCCACCATGGACCGTGGACCGAACGCCCCGGACCCCATCGCCAGCGGCTGACCGTTGTGCCACGCCCCGCCCCCTCGCGTGGCCACGTAGGTGTCGCCGGTCGTCAGCGATCGCACCACCCCGACCGCAGGCCGACCACGATGCAGAACCGCTATGGCGGTGCCAAAGATCGGCACCCCGTAGGCATAGTTCCGCGTGCCGTCCAGCGGGTCCGTCACCCAACAGTACTCCGCCGCGTACGCGTCCGATGCCTCCCCGCCGATCACCCCCACCTCCTCGCCCACCACCACGTGCTCGGGATAGGCGGCCCGAATCCGGTCCACCATCATCTGCTGAATCTGAGTGTCAGTCTCGGTCACTTCGCTGCCGTCCGCCTTGTGGCCGATGGCCGCTCGCCCGAACTGATCGCACGCCAGCGTCGCCGCGGCCGACGCCATCGTCTCCGCCAACCGGGCCATGTTCTCGTACGGCTCGTTGCTCATCCGCCTTGCTCGCTCCACGTTCCGGCACGACCCGAGGTTCTGATCACGCGGCGAGTTAACGCGAAACGGACGCCCAGCACAAGATTCGCTCGCGAGAAGCGTCACGGATTGGCCCCACGCCGTTTAGCGCGGTATCTTAGGTTTGGGGACGGTTGCTCAATAGCTGCGGAAAACGCGCAGGTGGTGGTGTGCGCCCAACCTCATGTCACCGCAGCGCACGTCCGGTAGAGGGAGGCGTTAAAGTGAAGCTTGAGGAACTGTTGCGGCATAAGGATATCGAGTTCGAACGGATGGTCCATCCGCCCGTCTACACTTCCCAGGCCCTCGCCGCCGCCGAGCATGTGTCGGGGCATTGCGTGGCCAAGCCCGTACTCGTGCGAAGCAACCGCGGATTCAGCATGTGCGTGTTGCCCGCCAGTGCCCGGCTCAATGTCGGCCGGGTGGCTGAACTGCTCGGTGACATCGACACGCGCCTGGCCACCGAGGCGGAGCTCGCGGAGGTCTGTCGCGACTGCGAACTCGGTGCCGAACCACCCATCGGTGACATGTTCGGGCTCGAGACGTTCATGGACGATGCGTTGCATGACGAGGAGTTCCTGGTGTTCCAGGCCGGTGACCACACGTCGTCCGTCAAAATCAAGCGGGCTGACTACGAGCGCGTCGTGCAACCGACCATTGAGGCGATCGCATACCAATAGCGGAACCGCGCGTCCCAGCGGCCGCGTCCCCCACGGCGGCGATGGCCACCCCCCGCCGGGCCGGAAGAGGCCGTTCGCGCCAAGGGCGGTCGTCAAGGCGAGCGTCGAGGTGTAGCCATGGTTGTGCTGACACGATCCAAGTTGCGGACGAGTCACGCGTCACACCCGTGGTGGGTGATTGCGCTATGGGTGGTCGCGTTCCTGCTCGTCGTCCTGTGGCCCCGCTGATTCATGCCGGGCACGCCGCCCGGAAAGAGAACGTGCCGCCCGCTAGCCCGTGTGCCGGTCAATCGCCCAGCCGCTGGCTCTTGCCCGTCTCGATCAGCCTGAGTGGCGTCGTGCCGCCGCCACCGCTCTCGTCAAGCACGTACACCCGCACCCGCGGAAGCACGCTCTCGAACGCCTGAAGCCGTAGCCGCGCCAGCGTCACCCGCGGCGCCTTGCGGTACTCTGCCAGCAAGCTCGTGAATCGATCCGCTTCACCGCGGGCGCGATTCACCTTCGACGCGCGGTACCCCTCGGCCTCCTGGGCGATCCGCACCGCCTCGCCGCGGGCCCGGGGCAGGATCGTGTTCGCCTCGCCGACCGCCTGGTCGATCAGCCGCTCGCCGTCCTTCTTCGCGCTGACCACGTCTTTGAACGCCTCGGCCACCGCGCGGGGTGGTTCGATCGCCTCCACCCGGGCACCGACCAATCGAACGCCACACCCGTACGCGTCGAGGCGGCCCTGCGCCGCACGCATCGTCTCGTTCTGCAGGTGCACTTTGGCCGTCGTCAGGGCTTGGTCCACCGGCAACGCCGCCAACCCCTCGACCAGCGCCGCCTGCACCGTGTCCCGAACGAGCGCATCCGGATCATCCACCGAAGTGACATACGCCACCGGATCGCCGACCTGGTACTGTATCACCAGCGTGAGCTTGAGGATGTTGTTGTCGCCGGTCAGCATGTCCGTCGCCGGGCTAGCGGTGATCGCGTCCAAATCCCCACGGGTAATCGCCGCCCGCTGGACCGGCAACTGGCCGACGTACACCCGCCGCACCTCCGTCGTCTTCGGCGTGGCCACCCGGCAGAACGGCCAGGGCAGCGCGTAGTGCAGCCCCGGCGCCACGCTGGGCCCCCCGGGAACCCTGCCCAACCACCGCACCACGCCGCGCTCGTCGGGCTGCACGAAGTACAGCCCCGACGCCGCGTACGCCAGTGCGGCGACGCCGAGCGCGCTCCCGAGGATCAGCCGCCGCCTACTCGGCACGGTCGGCTGGCTGCGTTGTCGGGTGTCGGCGGGCATGTTCACTCCGTGAGGGGCGATCCGGACGCGACAGCGCCGACTCGTCCACCGGCATGTTCAGCAGGCGCAGGAACTCGCTGTCCGAAGACAAAATCAACACCGTATCCTTGTCAAACGTGCTCTCATACGATTGCAGCGTGCGAAGGAACTCGTAGAACTCCGGGTCCTGACCGTACGCTTCCCCGTAGATGCGGGCGGCCTCGGCGTCGGCGGCCCCACGAACCCGCTCCGATTCCATGTACGCCGTGGCCAGAATCTGCTCTCGCTGGCGGTCGGCCTCCGCCCGAACAGCCGTCGCCCGCTCCTCGCCCTCCGACCTGTACCGCGCCGCGATCCGCTCGCGCTCCGCCCGCATGCGATCGAACACGTTCCGCCGGTTCTGGTCCGGGAAGTTCAATCGCTGGATCTGCACGTCGACGATGTCGATCCCGTACGCCGGTCCGACATCATCGCGGCAGGCCTGGCGAACCGACTCCAGTAAAGACGTCCAACACCGTTGGGCCGGATCGACCGAAACCAACGCTGAAAAATCGTGCCCGCCCAAGGCGATACCCAACTTGGAACCGACCACGTCCGCCAGCAACGCCTCCGCGCCGGCCCGGTCGCCAACCGTCTCCAGAAACACACGCACCGATTGCGGATCGGGCTTGATCCGCCAGCAGGTGTACGTCGTGACCTCGACGTTCTTGCCGATGCCCGACTCCACATCCAGCGTGAGGTACTCCCGATCCGGCTCGCCCGGGCGGGGCACCTCCAGCACCATCAGGCGATTGTCGTAGCGGATGAGGGCGTCCACCGGCCATGGCCACTTCACGCCGAGCCCCGGCTCCATCCGAACCTGAACCGGATTGCCCAAGCGGTTGACCACCACGTACTCCGTCTCGTCCACCACGTACGTGCAGGCACTGACCAGCCACACCGCCAACAATAACAGGATCACAACAGCCGTCGTTCGCATGACCGCGGACTCCTTGGGATCCCCGTCGCCGCCGCTCTCAACGGCCAACACCCCGATCCAGGGGTGGCAGGGCACGAGCCGCCTCCGGCTCCACGAACCAGATCTCGAGATCGCCGGCATCAACGTTCGGGGGCTTCACGTACTTCGGCACGCCGGGCAGCACCGCGTCGAGCGCCTCGAGGTACAAACGCACCGTCGTCACGCCCGGCCAGTCGTGGTACGCGTCGAGAATGTCCAGGAACCGGGCCGCCTCACCCCGCGCCGAAGCCACCGTCCGATCCGCGTACGCGACCGCTCCCTCCGCCCCCTTTCGCGCCATGCCCCGCGCCGCGGGGATCATGCGGGCCTCCTCGGCCAGCGCCTTGTTGATCCGCGCAGCCTTGTCCTCCATGGCACCGGCCACGTCCCGAAACGCCTCGTGCACCGGCGCGGGGGCATGGGCGTCCAGGAACACCAGCCCCCGCAGGTGGATCCCGCTATCGTACTGTGCCAGCAAGGCCTGGGCCCGGGCCGCGACCTCCCTTTCCACCGCCTGACGCCGCGCCGTGAAGATCCGACTGATCGACTCGGTACCGATGACGTCACGCATCGCGGCCTGCACCACACTGCGCACCAGGGCCTCGCGGTCCGCTACCGAGTATTGGTAGCGCAGCACCGCGTCCTCGGTATCGACGGCCGACCAGTGCACGGCCGTCTTGATGTCGGTGATGTTCTCGTCGCCGGCCAGCGTCCACGACTCGTCTTCGTGGGTCTCGCCGGTACGGCGCCCGGTCACCGGATCGACCTTGAAGCCGAGCACCAATCGGTGAACCCGCGTGACCCGCACGCGATCCACCGACTCAATCGGCCAAGGCCATGCATAGTGCAATCCCGGTCCCAGGCCCGCGCGGGCAATCGCGCCAAACCGTTTGACGACACCTCGCTCGCCGGGTTGCACCGTAAAGAGCCCGGACGCCACGTACGCGATCCCGCCCAGTACCGCCGCCAGCACGAGCAGGCGCTTCCCCGTCACCCGCCACGGCAACGCCCGATCCAGCCGTTCCACCAGGCGGGACACAACCCGCAGTCTCCGCATGCTCCGCCCCGACAGGATCAGAAACAACACCGCACCCGCGACTTTCAACGAACGCGGTACCAGCGGGTCACTAAGCGGCTTGATGGTCGGCACGATGTCCGACTGCCCGACGAAGTTGTCGAGCAACACTCCCATCACGACCGCCACGAGCACAATGCACGTCAGGTAAATCACGATCGTGCGCCGACCGAGCAGTCCTCGCAGCACACCGAGTGACCCGATGTTCGTGGCCGGCCCCACCAGCAGCAGCACCAGCGCCGCCCCGGGACTCACGCCTTGAAGAATCAAGGCGGCGGCGATCGGCGTCGACGCCTCCGCACAAACATACAGCGGCACGCCCAGCACGATCATCAGCAGCATCGACTGGAACGAACCGCGAAAGACGGCGTGGATCACCGTCTCGGGCAACAGCACCTGAATGAACGCGGCCGCCACCACGCCGAGCAGCAGCCAACCGAAAATCGAATCGAACAGATCACGGAAGCCGTACCGCAACGCCTCCCTGACCTTCTGCGTCCATGCCAACGGCGCGGCGTCCTCCGATGGAGCCGCCGCCTCGGCGCCACAGCATCCGCACTCGCCGGCCGGATTCGGGCTCGCGTCCGTTCCCCCGGACGGCGCCCGGCGATCCAGCGCGTTCTGCACCAGGCCCGCCGTAATCGCCGTGATCGACGCCGCGATGGGCCGGAAGATCGCCATCGTCGGACCGAGCAGCCCGTACGTCAGCAACACCGAGGTTGCGCTGGTCTCCGGCGTGGAAATCAGAAACGAGAGCATGGCCCCTTTGCTGGCACCCTTCTGCCGCAGCGCGACGGCGGCCGGCAACACACTGCACGAACACAGCGGTAGCGGCAATCCGATCAGCGACGCGAGCAATACGGAGGACGAGCGGTCGGGCTGCAGCAGGTTCATCACCCAACGCGTGGGGACCAGCACCCGTAGCCCGCCGGCGATGGCGAAGCCCACCAGAATAAAGAAGGCAGACTCGCAGAGAATATCCCAGGTCGCTTGAAGCATCATTCCGCGACGCAATACCCCGTCTGCGGGAGATTGTACTTGGAGAAAGAGCCCGTGTACACGCGTCCGGCCACGCCTCCGCAGACCCCACGCTCGTGCCGGGAGCCCGCGCCGCGGTATCGCGTCAATCCCACGCCCACCCGTCCGCCCGAGCCCGCGCCCTACTGCTCGAACGGAGCGCTCAAGTGCGGCAACTGACGAAACAACTCGGCCTCGTCATCCGTCAGATCCACGTTCCGTGCCGCCATCGCCAACCGGGCGGTGGCAAGCAGGCGAGCCGGATCCCCGCTAGCCAGCCCGCTGTCCGTGTACCATGCGAATGAAGGAAGGAACTTCGGCAGGAATCGCCCGGTCGCCACGCTGGCCGCAAACCCGACCACCGCCCCGTTGGGAATCTTCTGGTTCGTGCCGATCCGGACGTGGTCGGCGATGATCGCGCCGAACGCGGACAATCCGGTATCCACCGTGCGCGTGCCCACCGCCACGCGAATCGGGCCGTACGTCGCCTTGATGTCCGTGTTGGCCGTACCCGGGCCGATGTCGACCCAGTTGCCGACGAACGATCGGCCGAGGTACCCTTCGTGCGACTTGCGGGTGTACCCGCTGATGATGCAATTGTTCACCTCGCCGCCGACCCAACACGCCGGCCCGATCGTCGTGCCACCCACCACCGTTGCCTGCGGCTTGATCACCGCTCCGGGCCCGATGTACAGCGGGCCGGCCAGATAGGTGTGCGGCTCGATCGTCACGTTCCCCGAGAGGAAGATCGGCCCCTCCTGCGCGTCAAGCACGGCCGACGGTCTGACGACCGTGCCCTCGCCCACGTGAATCAGGTCCGGGCGAAGCAGGTACGCCGCGGAACTGACGTCCCCGTCGATCGCACAATCGGTGGGTCGCCATGCGTGCCACAGCACGTCCGCGTTACGCGTGACGAGGTCCCACGGATACCGCGCCAGCGTCAGATCGAGCCCTTCACTCGGGACGTTCGCCAGCATCTCGCGCCACCGCGTTTCGTCCAGCATGACCTCCGGCGTCAGGCGCGACGCGAGCCCCTCGTCGCACGCGACATAGACCACACTGTCATCGCACAGGCCGACGAACGGAGCCGGCTTGATGTCGAACCCCTGGCTGGCCATCCATCGGCCGTTGATCAACACCATCCCCGGATCAACCGACTGGTTCACCGGGAGCTGACAGCGATGGGCCGCGACCCGGGCGATCCAATCCCGCGTCCACAATCCGCGTGGGTGCAGCCGCAGTGTTCGCGAAATCCGATCCATCAGGCACGACCGCCCCGAGTTCAACTCAAACACGGACCGCCAATAGACGAGCGGCAGCAAGTCGTGAATGGCATGATCTTCAAAGAGCAAGAATTGCATCATGGCGGCATCAGTATAACACGAATCCGCCAT
Source organism: uncultured Phycisphaeraceae bacterium (assembly GCA_964495075.1). Lineage (GTDB taxonomy): Bacteria > Planctomycetota > Phycisphaerae > UBA1845 > UBA1845 > JAFGJQ01. The sequence goes on along the minus strand of CAZBUJ010000001.1, from coordinate 1,756 downwards.
CCACGCGCCGGTGAAATTCGTCGGACCGCCACCCGCCGCCGCTTGTCGTCCGCCGCCCAAGCGGGTACAACCGGGACGCGACCGGGTCCGACGGGACGACCCCAGTCGCGACGCCAAGGGAGAAGTGGGGTGAATACGGCGCTTGCCAAGCGGAACCGATCGTATCACCGGCATTCCGTCGGCTTGGCGGTCACCGTTGTCCTGACCCTGACAGCGCTTTCAACCTCACGGGCGGGCGAACCGACGGACACGAAAGAGTGGATACCCGTCGGCCAACTCGACCCGACGCGGGTCAGCGAAGCGTCGGGCATGGTCAAGAGCCGCCGTTATCCCGGGATATTCTGGACCCACGGTGATTCGGGCAACCAACCCGAACTCTACGCATTCCGCGAGTCCGGCGAACTGGTCAAAACAGTGCGCGTGTCCAAAGCCCCCAACACCGACTGGGAGGACCTCGCCTTGGATGACCAAGGAAACCTCTATATCGGCGACATCGGCAACAACAAGAGCGTTTTCCCGGCCCGGTACGTCTACGTGCTTCCTGAACCGGATCCCGCCCCCGAGGCGCCGTCGACCGCGCAATGGACGAAACGATGGAAGTTCAAGTACCCCGAGAAACGCTTCAATGCGGAGTGCCTGTTCGTGCTGAACGGTCGCATGTTCATTACCAGTACCGGACTGCCCGGACGCCCCACCCTCTATCGGCTCGATCCCGTCTCGGAGCAGGAATGCGAGTTGGTCGCCATCGGATCGTTGTCCGTGTGGGGCGCCCAGGGGGCGGACGTGTCGGTCGACGGACACCGACTGGTCGTGTGCACCAGCGGGGCACTGTGGGTCATTCCCATCGATGAGAACGCGACGCCGATCCCGGACCGGCGGCCCCAACGTGTCCGGTTCCCCCAATCCCCCGTAGAAGCGTGCTGCTTCGATGGCGACGACGTACTGCTCCTGAGCGAACATGGCCAGATTCATCGCGTCACGAAAGCCGACATCGACGCAGGTACGCGGTTCGTCCAACCGAACACCGCAACGGCTCCCCAGAAAAAACCCACCCGATAGGACCGCCGCGGACACGATCGGAGTACACCGAATGCCCGAAGCCAACCGCCTTGCCGTGACGATCCGTCTCGCCACACCGGCCGATCGCGATGTCATCGCCGACTTCAACGTACGCCTGGCCGCAGAGTCCGAGGCCAAATCGCTCGACACGCAGACCGTGCGGCGCGGCGTGGACGCCGCACTGGCCGATCCGCGGCGATGCCGCTACTACCTGGCGTCCGCCGGCGAGCGGATCGTCGGGCAGACCATGATCACGTATGAATGGAGCGATTGGCGCAACCGTTGGTTCTGGTGGATCCAGAGCGTGTACGTGCACCCGGACCACCGGCAGCGCGGCGTCTACCGGGCGATCCATCAGCACATCGAACGCGAAGCCCGCCGTCACCAGGACGTGTGCGGCTTGAGACTCTACGTCGATACCCGCAACACGAAGGCCATGAAGACCTACGAGGCGCTGGGCATGACCCCGGGTGGATACATCCTGTACGAAACGGACTGGTCGAACGCCGTCACGCCGGCGTAAACCGCGGGAGCCGTGGGATGGGTGGGATGGGTGGGACGGGTGGGATGGGCAGATCCCGGATCAGGCTCTCCCCGACATCGATGCGCCGGGCGGGAACAAAAACGTCAAACCGCACGTCCCCCGCGAAGCGGCCGAGGATAGTGTCGCGGGCTTCACCCCGGCATCCTGCTGGAT